>CAZEGL010000012.1:0-51684 GCA_964512295.1 uncultured Muribaculaceae bacterium | reverse complement strand
ATATGATACCCACCTCCTCTATGGAGGGGAGCCTCTTAACAGGCGACTATCTATTTGTGAGTAAACTCTCTTACGGCCCCAAAGTACCACAAACTCCTATCTCCTTCCCTTTAGTTCACAATGTTCTTCCATTTACCAAAGGGGAGTCTTACCTAAGATGGATCGAAAACCCCTATCGTAGATTAAAAGGGTTCTCTTCGGTTAAGAGAGACGACATTGTGGTTTTCAATTTTCCCCATGGCGACTCTATCTTAAAGCGTATTCCAACGGAAGATTACTACACCCATGTAAGGATGAGTGGAAGGGAGCAGAGTATAAAATATTGGGGGCCATTAGTTGCAAGACCGGTAGATAAGAGAGACAACTATGTAAAAAGATGTGTTGCTATTGCAGGCGATACCCTTCAAATAGTAGATGGAGTGGTCTATGCAAATGGAGTTGCACAACCTCTACTGGATGGCCTACAAAAAAGCTATAGAGTGGTAACAGACGGCACTACTATAAATAGCCGTCTATTCGAAGAGTTGGAGGTCAATCCCAATGAGATCTATTTTGAATCGAGAACTTCATCCTATCCACACCTCTCCCTCACAAAAAAAGGTGCCCAAAAACTCTCTACTTTAAATAATGTGTTAGAAATTTCACAAATAGTAGATAGCTATCCCCCCGACTATCCAGACTCCAATATTATGCTCTTCCCCTTTACAGATACTCTCTCCTATAGATGGACCCGCGACAATTTTGGCCCCCTCTGGATACCTTCAAAAGGGAGTAGTGTTGAGATTACATTAGAGAATCTTCCCCTATACAGACGCATTATAGAGAATTATGAGGGGAGTAGTTTAGCGATAGAGGAGGGTAGAGTGGTAATAGATGGCGACCCTTCGGGGCTCTATACCTTTAAAATGGACTACTACTTTATGATGGGCGACAATCGAGACAATTCGTTAGACTCCCGTTATTGGGGCTTTGTTCCCGAATCGCATATTGTAGGCGCCCCCTTTCTCATTTGGTTCTCTAAGGGGAGCTATAGATCTTTTCCTTCAAATATCAGATGGAGTAGAATCTTTAAATTTCTATAAATTTTTGGGAAAGAGAGAAAAGTTTACGATATTTGCACTCTTGTAAAATTATAAAACCTATATATAGAGATGGCACGAGTTTGTCAAGTTACCGGTAAGAAGAGAATGGTGGGCAATAATGTCTCCCACTCGGTGCGCAGGACCAAACGGGAGTTTGCTCCCAACCTTAAAACCAAACGCTTCTGGTTGCCCGAAGAGCAACGCTTTATAACCTTAAAGGTGTCGGCGGCCGGAATAAGAACCATTAATAAAAAAGGCATTAGCGCAGTTGTAAAAGAGTCTATTGCCAAAGGTTTAATTGATGTAATCTAAGGAGATACAGCTATGTCAAAAAAGAGTAAAGAGAGTAGAGTACAAGTTATATTAGAGTGTACCGAACAGAAGGAGAGTGGTGTTCCCGGTATCTCCCGCTATATTACTACTAAAAATAAAAAAAATACCACTCAGCGGCTTGAAAGAAAGAAGTACAACCCTTACTTGAAGAAGGTTACCCTTCACCGCGAGATAAAATAATAACTTTATAGAAGATGGCAAAAAAATCGGTAGCTGCCTTTAGCAGTACTAGAGGTGCAAACAGAACAAAAGTTAAGTGCATACGAATGGTGCGTTCAGATAAAAATTCCCCCTATACATTTTTGGAGGAGATGGTTTCGGTAGATGAAGTTGACTCTTTCTTCAAAAAGAGTTAAATTGATTTGATATACCTATTAGAAAGGGCCGATATCTTAAATCTATCGGCTCTTTTTTTTATATTTGCCACTCAAAGTTCTATTATGGCTATTTTTAAACTATTCTCTTCAAAAAGCGATCAAGAGAAGAGGGCCCTTGAAAAGGGTTTAGAGAAGAGTAAAAGCGGTATTTTAGATAGGCTCACAAGAGCTGTCGCCGGAAAATCTAAAGTAGACGACTCAACTTTAGATGAGATAGAGGAGGCTCTAATAGCTTCCGATATTGGAGTAGATACCACTTTAAAGATTATTGAGCAACTTGAGCAGCGGGTTGCCAAAGAGAAGTTTCTAAATATAGAGGAGCTTCATTCTAAAGTGAGAGAGATAATTGAGGATCTGCTCTGCCAAAAAGGAGAAGAGGAGGAGCCCTTCGATTTTTCTAAGAGCCCTTTGGTTATAATGGTGGTGGGTGTCAATGGAGTAGGTAAAACCACTACCATTGGAAAACTGGCTGCCCGTCTAAAAGAGAGCGGTAAGAGTGTGGTACTTGGAGCTGCAGATACATTTAGGGCTGCTGCAGTTGAGCAGCTCACCATTTGGAGCGAAAGAGCGGGAGTGCCTATTGTTAAGCAGAAAATGGGTGCCGACCCGGCATCTGTAGCCTACGATGCTGTAATAAAAGCAAAAAGTAGTGGAGCCGATGTGGTTTTGGTAGATACGGCAGGACGGCTTCACAATAAGGTAAACCTAATGAATGAGCTCACCAAAATAAAGAGTGTAATGGGGAAGGTTGTACCCAATGCCCCACACGAAATTTTACTTGTTTTAGATGGCTCCACCGGCCAAAATGCTTTTCAACAAGCGCGTGAATTTACCAGAGCAACCGATGTAACTGCTCTTGCTGTTACTAAATTGGATGGTACCGCCAAAGGGGGAGTTGTAATTGGGATAAGCGATCAATTTAAAATACCTGTTAAATTTATTGGAGTTGGAGAGAAGATTGAAGATCTTCAACTTTTTGATAAAAAACTATTTGTAGAGTCGCTATTTTAGTGCACCTACCAAAAAATAAGATAGTATAAATGAAAATTTCATATAGTTGGCTTAGAAGATATTTAGAGTTTGATCTCTCTATTGAAGAGTTGGAGAAGATACTAACCTCTATAGGTTTAGAGGTTGAAGGGGTAGAGCAGATAGAGCAGGTACCGGGAAACTTAAAGGGTGTTGTGGTAGGAGAGGTAGTAGAGTGTTCCAAACACCCCTCTGCAGATAGATTAAGTTTGACTAAAGTAGATATAGGAAGTGGCCCCCACCTCTCTATAGTTTGTGGAGCCCCCAATGTTGCGGCAGGCCAGAAGGTGATGGTTGCAACGCAAGGGGCGCAGCTTCCTCTTCCCAACGGAGAGCTCTTTAAAATAAAGCGCACCAAAATTAGGGGGGAGGAGAGTTTAGGAATGATCTGTGCCGAAGATGAGCTTGGGGTGGGAGAGTCTCACGATGGAATTATGATTCTACCCCAAGAGACAGAGATAGGGATAGAGGCTGCCCACTACTTCCAATTGGCAAGCGATACCGTTTTTGAGATAGGCCTTACCCCAAATAGAATAGATGCAGCATCACACTTGGGTGTTGCAAGAGATCTCTATGCATATCTCAAATTTCACAACTATAAAGTAAATTTTACACCCCCCTCTGTAGAGAGTTTTAAATTGGAGCAACCCAAGGCTGGAGATACTACCGCCTCTATAGAGGTGTTGGCCCCCGATGGCTCTCCAAAATATTGGGGTGTTACTATTAAGGGTGTTAAAATTGCTCCATCTCCCAAGTGGCTTTCAACTCTTTTGACAGCAATTGGAGTTCGCCCAATAAATAATGTGGTAGATATAACCAACTTTGTGCTCCATGAAACGGGACATCCTCTACATCCATTTGATTTACAGAAGATAGAGGGCTCAAAAGTGGTGGTAAGAAGAGGCTATCCCCAAGAGGAGTTTATAACCTTAGATGGTGTTAAACGAACGCTCTCTACAGAAGATCTTATGATTTGCGACAGCCGCAGGCCTCTCTGTATGGGAGGTATATTTGGAGGAGAGGAGTCGGGTGTTACCTGGGAGAGCACATCCCTCTTTTTAGAGAGTGCATACTTCAACCCTGTATCAATTAGAAAGAGCTCTAAGAGGCACTCTCTAAAGACCGATGCCTCATTTAGATATGAGCGGGGTGCCGACCCCTCTATTTTAGAATATGCCCTAAAGAGAGCTACCCTCTTGATAGAGGAGATTGCAGGAGGAACCCCTTATGGAGAGATTCTCAAATTTGACTCACCACTCCCTATAAGAGAGCCTATAGAATTGAACTTTAATAGGATAGCAACTTTTATTGGAAAGGAGATTGAACGGCAGAAAATAGAGGAAATTTTAGCTCTATTAGATTTCAAAACCCTACAGAGCGATTCAGAGAGTATAAGGGTAGAGTCGCCCTCCTATAGGGTAGATGTTACAAGGGAGTGCGATGTTATAGAGGAGATTTTAAGAATATACGGATACGACGCAATAGAGCTACCCCAAAGGATTCGCTCATCCTTTACCCCACAAACTAAGCCCGATAGAGAGAAAATAAAGAGTGTTGCTTCAGACTTGTTAGTCTCTAATGGTTTCTACGAGATGTTAAATAACTCTCTTACCAAAAGCGACTACTATACAAACCTCTCTATCTACCCTCAAGAGAGGCTTGTCTATCTACAAAATCCCCTTAGCAGCGACTTGAATGTTATGCGCCAAACTCTTCTCTTTGGAGGGTTGGAGAGCGTATCTCACAATATAAATAGACAAAATAATAGCCTAAAGTTCTTTGAGTTTGGCAATAGCTACACATTTGAACCCGATAATCTCCAAAGTAGAGAGGATAAAAACTCTCTAAAGAGTTATCAAGAGAGCGAGAAGTTGGCCCTTTTAATAACAGGCAGTGGTAGGAGGGCATGGCAGGGAAGAGGTTCCGCTACAAATTTCTTTATGCTAAAAGGGTATATAGAGAGCCTCCTAAAGCGGTTTGGTGTAGTGTATGACAATTTGAACACCGCCCCCGCATCGCAAGAGCTTTTTTTAGAGGGAGTTGAACTGCTGCTGCCAACAAAGGGTGTTAGAGGAGAGTCTAAAAGAGAGCTCTCTATTGGCCATTTTGGGGAGCTATCTCCAAAAATTCTCAAACCCTTCGATATAAAACAGCAGGTTTGGGGTGCAGAACTCGATTGGAATCTACTCAACCGGCTATTCTCCAAAGAGAGAATAAAATATAGTGATCTGCCAAGATACCCTTCTGTCACACGCGATCTTGCACTACTCTTAGATTTAGATACCACTTATGCCCAAATTAGAGAGAGTGCCTTTGAGTGCGAGAGAAATTTTCTACAAAAGGTGGCTCTTTTTGATATCTATAAAGGGGTTAAGATAGCTCAAGATAAAAAGCAGTACGCCTTAAGCTTTACCCTTATAGATAGAGGTGGAACTCTAACCGACAGTAGGGTAGATGAGATTATGGCAAAGCTCTTAGCCACATTTGAGAAGAAGCACGGCGCCTCTTTAAGATGAGAAGAGTAAAGATATTTTCAAAAATTGGCGACTATATGTCGCTTGTAAAATTTGCCCATACAATTTTTGCAATGCCCTTTGCCCTTATTGGCTACAGTTGGGCTTTAACGGGAGGGGGGGGCACCTTCTCTTGGAAAATTACCCTTCTTATTTTGGGAGCAATGGTCTCTGCACGCAATAGTGCTATGGGCTTCAACCGAATAGTAGATAGAGAGATAGATGCTTTAAATAAGAGAACTGCCAAAAGGGAGATCCCTTCCGGAAAAATATCGGTAATGGAAGCTTCTATTTTTGTTGTGGCAAACATCTTAATATTCCTTCTTATAGCGTGGCATATCAACCGGCTCGCTTTTATACTCTCATTTCCCGCTCTCTCTCTTCTATTGGGTTATAGCTATATGAAGCGCATCTCCTATTTTAGCCACTATCTATTGGGTGTTGTCCTTGCAATAGCTCCTATGGGAGCTTTTATTGCGGTGTGTGGCCGATTCGATCTCCCTATGGTAATCCTATCTTTTATTGTCCTTTTTTGGGTGGGTGGATTTGATATAATTTACTCTTTAGCAGATGTGGAGTTCGATAAAGAACATTTGCTACACTCTATTCCTGGTAAATTTGGCATTAAAAAAGGACTAATTATCTCTTCTATCACTCATTTGGTAGTAGTTCTTTTGCTTATTCTCTTCCCACTGGTAGTAAATAGCAGAGCACCCCTTTTGGGAGTGCTCTACACTATTGGTGCCACTCTCTTTATCTCTCTTTTGTGGTGGCAACATAAAATTGTCTCGGGTGGCAATCTAAGTAGAATCGATGCTGCCTTTTTTACTGCCAATGGCGTAGCCTCTATACTCTACGCCCTCTTTACCATCTTAGATCTTGCCCTTTAGAGCTCTTCTATCTCTCTCTATAGAATGGCCACGCCACAATTCCCCCCTCCAATACCTTTACATTTGTATAGCCATTTGCCTTAAGAATCAAAGCTGCCTCGTAGCCCCTAAGAGAAATTTTACACCAGGTGACAATTGGGGTGGATTTATCTTGTGGAAGTTCGCCTATCCTACCTCTCAGTTGCCCCAATGGGATTAAAACTTCGCCAACTCCTAATCGCATCTCCTCAAACTCATCTGGATTCCTAACATCTATTAGGGTAATAGAGTCTCTATTATCCAATCTACTCTTGAGCTCCAAAGCAGTTACTCCATCCATTAACCCATCCAACTTATTTTGCATAATATGGGCTGTTGCAATAGAGTGGTCTATCGCTAATGAAAATGGTGGAGCGTAAGGGAGATCGGCATTTATCATCTCCTCTACACCCATTTTTGCCTTAATAGCCATAGCCCATATTGCCACCTGTTTTCCCACATCTCCCGGCCCCAACACCTGCGCTCCCAAAATTGTTCTATCGCCTTTATCTACAATTAATTTTGTTATAAGAAGTTTCCCCTGCATAAAGCCGGGTTTGTCTAAGCTGGAGTTAAAGACTATCTCGTAGTTTGTAATTCCGTTGCGAATTGCGTTTTGTTCCGATAAGCCGGTAGAGCCAACATTCCAGTCGAACACTTTACATATTCCGGTCTGTATTGTACCCTCAAATCTCTTTCTGTTTCCAACTATAATATTCTCTCCGGCAACCCGCCCCTGCAGATTGGCCAAATCGCCAAAAGGGGCATGTACAGAGCTCTTAGAGATGAGGTTTTTAATCTCTACGCAATCTCCAACGGCGTAGATATCGGGAATATTGCTCTCCATATATTGGTCTACCACTATTCCCCCTCTTTCGCCAATCTTAACTCCTATCTCTTTTGCCAATTTTACATTTGGAATTACCCCAATAGCCACCACCGCCAATTCACAGGGAATTTCGGTGCCATTTTGAAGTTTTACCCCAACCAACTTTCCATCCTCTCCCAAAAATGAAGAGACCCCATTCTCTAAAATAACATTGGCTTTTGTACGGACATAGTTCTCTACCAATTTGGCCATCTGCATATCTAAGAAGGTCAACAGCTGAGGCAACATCTCTACCAAGGTAATCTCTATTCCTGCCAAGTGAAGAGCTTCACAAGTCTCTATACCAATCAATCCTCCTCCAATTACTACAGCCTTCTTTATTTTTCCTTCATCTTTGATTTTTCTAAGAAAATCGGCATCATGCATAGATTGCAGAGTAGTTATCCCATCCAATTCCACTCCCGGTACAGAGGGCATTCTGGGAGTTGCTCCCGTGGCAATAACCAACTTGTCGTATAAAATTCTGTTCTCTGCACCATCTTCCAAAGAGGTGTAAACTACCTCTCTCTTCTTAGGGTCAATTGAGGTTACCTCACACTCTACCTTAGTCTCAATTCTCTTTGCATTCCAGAAATAACGGGAATCTCTAACAACACCCGCAGGTGAGCATAGAAGCTGATCTCTATCGTCAAAAAAACCACCCACATAGTAGGGGTAGCCGCACGATGCCATAGAGAGCTCCTTAGATTTTTGAATAATGGTTATTTGGGCATTTTCATCCATTCTACGGGCGCGCGAAGCTGCTTTCGGGCCGGCAGCAGAACCGCCAATTACAACAATCCGTTTCTGTTTCATCACTTAAAGTTTTTGGTTGAATATTAAAGGATTTTTGGTTGAATTTCAAAATTAAATGGTGTAGTGAAAGCTAAAGAAAACTATCCCACACCCCTTTTATACTATCGGATATCTTGGATTGGGGGGCCCACTCCACAATACTTTTGCCATTTACCATCGCCTCAACTATCTCTCTACTAAAAGGTATTTTGGTTAAAATAGGGATCCCCTCTGCTGCACAAATCTCTTCAATCTCTTCCGAAATTATAGGTGCAATATCGCACTTGTTGATTATCACCCCTTTTTTAAATTTATACCCCTTTATTAGAGTTAGAAGGCGTATTAAATCGCTAAGTGCAGAGAGCGATGGTTCCGTTACTATAACCAAGTGTGTAATCCCCGATATTGCAGCAATAACCGAACACCCTATTCCGGCAGGAGAGTCTATTATAACCTTTTTAATGGCACTCTCTTCTGCTATTTGGCTACTCTTCTCACGAACCATTGCCACCAATTTACCGGAGTTCTCCTCTCCAGGTTCCAACCTACCGTAAACCATCTTTCCATAACGGAAAGAGCCCCATAACATTTTACTTTTATCGTTGGGTATCATTGTAATAGCCTCTTCTGGGCAGACTCTATAGCAGAGCTTGCATCCGTCGCATGCTATTGGATCTACAACACAAACACCATTGGAGTAGGAGATTGCATCAAAACGGCAATGCTCTACACACACTCCACAGCCGGTACATTTTTTAGAATCTATCAAAGCCTCCTCTCCCGAAAGATAGGGGGCAGTTGCCTCTATTTTGGGGTTGAGTATCAAGTGCATATTTGCAGCATCTACATCGCAGTCTGCCACAACTACCCTTTCGCCCATAGTTGCAAATGAAGAGCTTATGGAACTCTTTCCTGTTCCTCCTTTACCACTAACAACTGCTACTTCAATTCTCATTGTTATACTCCCCCTTTTTTTCAATTACTTTTTGGGCTATAGTCTCAAAAATGGTCGCTACACTTGGAATCTGTTCAACTACCATATTTCCTAACGAATACTCTTTTGCCACCTCTCTACTAAAGGGTATCACCTCTAAAAGCTCAATTCCTCTCTCTTTTAGGTAGCTCTCAACTCTACTGTCGCCAATTCCCCCTCTATTGATAATAACTGCAAACTTTTTACCCATCCCCTCCAAAATCTCTACGGAGAGCTTAAGATCGTTAAGCCCAAATGGAGTGGGTTCGGTAATTAAAAGTGTAAAATCGGCGCTATTTACTGTATGTATAAAAGGGCAGGAGGTGCCGGGGGGTGAGTCTAAAATGGTGATGGGTGCGCCAGCTTCTAAGATGGCTCTTTTTAGCACCGGAACTGGGGTATAGACCCCTACCAACACCCTCCCCTCAACCAATTTGGCCCCACTTTGGCGCTCTTCAAAGTTGGTCACCTTTCCTAAGGTGGCAACCTTTTCGCTAATAGCTCCAAATTTACACGCTACACTACAGGCGCCACACCCGTGACACATCTCCTCCATTACAGTTGCTACCTTTTTATCTTTTACCACCACAATAGCATTGTAGCTGCACCACTCTGCACACTCTCCACAGTAGGTACAGAGCCGGTGATCTATCACAGGCACCAATTGAGTTACCTCTTGAGAGCCCCTCTCTTTAAGGTCAAAAAATAGAGCCGAATTGGGCTCTTCGGCATCACAATCTATAAGCTCTGCCTTTTCGCCCATTTTTAGAAGTGTGTAGAAGAGATTTACAGAGAAAAAACTCTTTCCTGTACCACCTTTGCCACTGGCAATAGCCACTTTAAAATTTTTATTAGTGGTCACAGCAGTTCTCTCCATTCTCTAAAGAGTTGTTTAAGTAGCTCTCAACCAACTCTCTTGCACCTATTAGGGGGGCACCTACAGAGACTCCAATTCCTCTCTCCTTAAAAAGATTTACCGCTCTCTCTCCCATTCCTCCCGAAATTATATGGGTCACCCCCATCTGGGAGAGCCACTTTGGAAGTAATCCGGGCTCATGGGGAGGAGGAGTTTTTAAAGTTTCTCCAACAATCTTTTTCTGTTCTGTATCGATTATTGCAAATTGGTCGCAATGGCCAAAATGGGAAGATAAAATAGCCCCTTTAAGTGGGACGGCAAATTTCTGCTTCATAATTATAATATGCTCTTTGTAACCTCTATAGAGAGGCCGATTTCAACTTTTCAACTATCTCTTCTATTGATAGTTCCTCATTTATAGTGACCATCTCAATCTCCATTGAGGAGAGAAGAGTTTTTACCTTATTGCCAAATTCCCAAGCCACAATTTTATTGGCCCCAAGAGAAGCAACCTCTTGTACAGAGGCAACTCCGGCACCCTCTACACTCTCTCTACTGCTATTTTCTATAAATTTGAGTTCTCCACTCTCACTATCGAAGAGTGCAAAATAGGCGGCGCGGCCAAATCTCTTATCTATCATTGAAGAAGAGGAGTTGCCGCTTGATGTAATTACAACTTTCATATTAAAATAATTTTACTCCATAAAGGTAATGAACATTTGTTCATAGCCAAAGTGGAGTAAACTATTTTTTGCACACTCTCTATAGAGTTGCCGCTACAATCTATTTAGAGTAGCCATATTGGGCACTATCTCCCAGCTCCTCTTCTATTCTAAGCAGTTGGTTATACTTGGCCAATCGGTCGGAGCGGCTAAGCGACCCCGATTTAATCTGTCCGGAATTTGTTGCAACAGCAATATCTGCAATGGTAGAATCTTCTGTCTCTCCAGAACGGTGCGAAGTGACTGTGGTGTAGCCGTTACGGTACGCAACCTCTATTGTCTCTAAAGTTTCGGTGAGCGTACCAATTTGATTTACCTTAATCAAAATGGAATTTGCACACCCCTTTTCAATTCCCTCTCTTAGGAATTTTACATTGGTTACAAATAGGTCATCTCCTACAATCTGAACCTTGGAGCCAATAAGATTGGTGAGCAGCTTCCAGCCATCCCAATCATCTTCGGCCATTCCATCTTCAATAGAGTCTATTGGGTACCTCTCTGTAAGCTCTTTTAGATATTGAGCTTGTGCTGCACTATCCAATTTTGCCCCCTCTTTACCCTCAAAAATTGTGTAGTCGTAAACTCCATTGCGGTAAAATTCAGAGGCTGCACAATCGAGTGCAAGAGTTATATCTTTACCCGGAGTGTAGTTTGCCCTCTTTATCGCCTCAATTATTAAATCTAAAGCCTCTTCTGTACCCTTAAGCTTGGGTGCAAAGCCCCCTTCATCTCCTACCCCTGTAGAGTATGAGAGTTCGCTTAATATATCTTTAAGAGTGTGGAACACCTCTGCCCCCATCTGTAACCCTTCGCTAAATCGTTTTGCCCCTATCGGACGAATCATAAATTCTTGAAATGCAATAGTTGTATCGGAGTGTGAACCTCCATTTATAATATTGAACATTGGGATAGGGAGAGTGACACTATTAACCCCTCCAATGTAACGGTAAAGGGGAAGTTGAAGGTAGTGGGCAGCCGCTTTTGCCACAGCAAGCGACACTCCCAACATAGCATTGGCACCAAGGTTAGATTTATTTTCTGTACCATCCAACTCAATTAGAGTGCGATCTATCTCTTTTTGAGAAAGTGCGTTCATCCCTACAACTGCCGGGGCAATTACACTATTAACATTCTCTACCGCCTTAAGTACCCCCTTGCCAAAATATCTGGAACTGCAGCCATCTCTCAACTCCAAAGCTTCGTTACTCCCTGTAGAGGCTCCCGAAGGGACCGAAGCTCGCCCGAAAGCTCCCGAAAGGAGTGTAACATCTACCTCTATTGTGGGGTTGCCACGAGAGTCTAAAATCTCTCTTGCATTTACCGAAATAATTTCCATTACTCTACTATTTTAAATTAATCCCTTAACATATACTCAATGGTACTCACTACCCTTATAATTTTAATATGGGGTGTGTTGTCGTCTCTATCGGAGATAGTGAACTGCCCCTGATTGGCCCGTTTTATCTTCCCCAACCTGCTTTTGGAGTCGAGAGCAAACTTTTGGGCAGAGAGTCTTGCATTTTTTGTTGCCTCTTCAATCATCTGAGGCTTAATGTCGTTAAGGAGTGTGAATTGAAACTCTGTGCGATATTGGTAATCGCCGGCCAAAAGTGCCACCCCATGGGCCAGCAGTTCGGATTGTCCGGCAATAATCTCACGCACCAACTCTACCTGCTCCGAAGTGACTGTAATAACAGTTGTTATATTGTAACGGTAAGGGGAGGGTTGACTCTGGTACCTTTCGGCATTCATATCAATAATTGAGGGAGCCGACAGTGAAATCTCCTCTTTAGAGAGCCCCTTTTCAAGCAGATAATCTATAATTTTCTTATTTTTTATATTAATTGCCTTATAAAGGGCAGAAAGGTCGTTGCCTATCTCTTTATAAACAACAGGCCAAATAACCTTATTGGCGTTTACCTCCATCTCTGCCAACCCTTTAACATTTACTACCCTCTCATAAGATTTGATAGCAACAATACCACGGTTGATAAAGAGACCAAGCAGTATCAGCCCTACCATTATAAATAGGCCAATAGTCCAATTTTGACGAATAGTGTTGAGTTTCATTTTTTATTAACTTTGTAAGTTGCTAAAATAACAAAAAATGGGCCATGAAAAAATATAAACTCTCTATAATATTACTCCTACTCTTTACCCCTTTTCTTACCATGGGGCAGGAGTCGCTCTCATATAAATTGGTTAGGGGGGCAGAAGATAGCGTCACTTCCAAAAGACACTATATAGTTGGCAGTGCAGAACGGGGTTCCACCATCTATATAGATGGAAAAAAAATAAAGCAGTACGCTACAGGCTCTTTTGGTACTCAATTGGAGCTTAAAGAGGGGCACAACAGTGTGGTGATTAGTGTGACCAATAGGGGCACTCGGGTGAACGACACTCTCTCTATCTTCTATAAACCACCAACTTTAACCTCTAAAGAGAAGAGCGCCTCAAGTGATAGAGGCTCCTCACTTTTACCCGTTATTATTACCGATAGTGGTGCTTTCTTCAACTCCTCTACAGCTGGCGACCGCTTGGGAGGCAACAAGATAAACTTTATAAGCGAAGGGGTTAAAATGGAACTATTAGAGATTGAGGGGGAGTTCTATAAAGTGAAGCTCTCTCAAAATAGAGCCGCCTATCTGCAAAAGCGTTTTGCACAGCAGCTCCCTTTAGGTGCGACTCCTGCCCAATCGGTTGTTAACTCTTGTAGCGCTATTGCCAATAGAGGGGAAGATAGAGTTAAGATCTTTTTAAATGAGCGGGTACCCTATATTATCCATACCCAAAATTTACCCAATCGAATTATAGTTGAACTTCACAACGCCTATAACAATAGCAATTGGGTTACTCAATACAATAACCTTAAGGCTATAAGCTCTTTAGATATATATCAGAGTGCAACCGATGTAGTTACCCTGCAGTTGGATCTTAAAGAGAGCTATAGTTGGGGTTATAGAGTTGAGTATGAGGGGAACAATTTAATTGTTTCGGTAAAGCATACCCCTAAAGCTCTTTATAGCAGAAGTAAGCGCCCTTTAGAGGGAATAACGATAGGTTTAGACGCAGGCCATGGAGGAAGCGCCACTGGAGCTATAAGCCCTTCGGGGATGTTGGAAAAAGAGCTCAACTTAGATATGGTAAATCGACTAAAGAGAATATTGGAGAAGAGGGGTGCCAAAGTGGTTCTGAGTAGAAGCGACGATACCGACTTATCTATAGCCCAAAGGGTAGAGATATTTAGAGAGGGCAATATAGACCTGCTCCTCTCTATACATAACAATTCAGGAGGCAATCCTCTTAATCCAATGGGGAGTAGCACCTACTACAAACATATAGAGTATCGCCCCTTTGCCTCTGCTGTTTTGAACAAACTGTTGGAACTTGGCGTTGTGCAGTATGGTATGGTTGGAAATTTCAATTTTGGATTGTGTTCACCCACCGATTTTCCTTCAATCTTGGTAGAGACCCTCTTTATGAGCTCTCTCCCCGACGAAGAGAAGCTCTTCGACCCCACCTTTAGAGCTAAATTGATGGAGAAGGTGGCACAAGGGGTAGAAGAGTATATTGGTAAAGTAAGAAGCTCTCTTGTAGAATAATGCGATTTAAACTACACTCAAATTTTTCTCCTACAGGCGACCAGCCCGAGGCTATAGAGAGTCTTGTCTCTTTGATGGATCAGAGGGTCGAGGCTGCCACCCTTTTGGGTGTTACCGGCTCCGGTAAAACCTTCACTATGGCCAATGTGATTGAGAGAGTACAGCGTCCCACCCTTATTTTGAGCCACAATAAGACATTGGCAGCACAGCTCTATGGTGAATTTCGCTCCTTCTTTCCAGAAAATAGTGTACAATATTTTGTCTCATATTACGACTACTACCAGCCCGAAGCGTATAAGCCTGTTACCGATACCTATATAGAGAAAGATTTAAGTATCAACAGCGAAATTGAGAAGCTGCGACTCTCTACTACAAGTTCACTCCTATCGGGGAGGAGAGATGTTATAGTTGTTTCGAGTGTCTCTTGCTTATACGGTATTGGGAACCCCGAAGATTTTCATTCCAATACAATTAAGCTAAAAAGGGGGGAGAAGATCTCCAGAAATAGAGTGCTCTACTCTTTGGTAGATGCTCTCTACTCCCGTAGCGATACTGAATTTAGAGCCGGACTCTTTAGGGTGAAGGGAGAGAGTTTAGATATCTATCCTGCCTACTCCGATCAAGCGGTTAGAGTACTATTTTTTGGAGAAGAGATTGAATCTATCTACCTATTTGACCCTCTCTCAAATTCAATTATAAGGGAGCAACAGGAGGTTTCAATCTATCCGGCCAATATTTTTGTAACCACAAAAGAGCGTACCTCATTGGCTATTTCCAAAATAGAGAGAGATCTACAATTGCGTATCAACTACTTTGAACAAAATGGGGAGTATCTTAAAGCTAAAAGAGTTAAGCAGAGGGTAGAGTTTGATATAGAAATGATTAAAGAGTTGGGATACTGTTCAGGTATTGAAAACTACTCCCGCTACTTCGACGGAAGAGGTGAGGGGATGCGCCCTTTTTGCCTTTTAGACTACTTCCCCGACGACTATCTTACCTTTATAGATGAGAGCCATGTGACACTCCCCCAAGTTAGGGCAATGTATGGGGGGGATCGATCCCGAAAAGAGGTGTTGATAGAGTATGGTTTTAGATTGCCTGCCGCAGCCGACAACCGCCCCCTAAAATTTGAAGAGTTTGAAGAGATTATGGGGCAGCGAATCTTTGTAAGTGCCACCCCGGCGGAGTATGAATTGGAGAGATCCGAAGGGGTTATTGTGGAGCAGGTGGTACGCCCCACCGGATTGTTGGACCCCCCAATTGAAATTCATCCAACCAAAGGGCAGATAGATCATCTATTAGAGGAGATTCGCCAGCGAACTGTTAAAGACGAAAGAATTTTAGTAACCACACTCACTAAGCGGATGGCCGAAGAGCTGGACAACTACCTCGCTTCTGTTGAGGTGAGGAGCCGTTATATACACTCCGACATTGATACCTTAGAGAGGGTAGAGATTCTAACAGATTTTCAAGAGGGGCGCTTTGATGTTCTTATTGGAGTCAATCTGCTAAGAGAGGGGTTGGATTTGCCTATGGTATCGCTTGTAGTTATTTTAGATGCCGATAAAGAGGGTTTTCTTAGAAGTGAAAGGGCTCTTACCCAAACGGCAGGAAGGGCTGCAAGAAATGTAGATGGCAAGGTGATTATGTATGCCGACACCATCACCGGTTCAATGCAAAGAACAATAGACGAGACTGAACGAAGAAGAGAGAAACAGATTGCATACAACGCTAAGCACAATATTATTCCCCGGCAAATTGTAAAACAGCCGGTAAACATTTTGGGAAGGGTTAAAGATTACGGAGAACCACAATTGATGCAAAACCCTCTATTGATGGATCCTGTTATGGCAAAACTCAATCCCAAAGAGTTGCAACAGGCTATCTCACTTGCCAAAGAGCAGATGGAAGAGGCGGCCGGCCAGTTGGACTTTATGAGAGCGGCCCAATTTAGAGATGAGATGTGGGCTCTTAAAAAATTGGCCGAACAGATTAGATAGAACTATTACAATGGGTAACAGCAATTTCTCACTCTCTGCAAAGTTAGAGGCCTTTTTAAACTCACTCCCTCAAAAAGAGGAGAGTGAGTGCAGAGAAGCTTTTAAGATTGCTTGGCAGAGACTCTCTCCCTACAAAAGAGGCGATGGAGCTCCCTTTATAGAGCATGTGACAGCTGTTGCAGAAATTATTCTCTTTGAGATAGGGCTCTTTGCACCCGCCCTCACAGCCTATTTTTTACATGAGGCTTTTAGAGAGAGCGGAAGAGTAGAAGAGAGGTATCATAAACTCTTTAGTCCCGAAGTGGTAGAGATGGCTGATGGGTTAAATAGAATCTCTCAAATTAAAGTAAAAGATACCGGCCTTCAGGCAGGAATCTATAGAGAGTTGATTTTAAGCTACTCCTCAGACCCAAGGGTTACCCTAATTAAACTTGCCGACAGGATGGAGGTTATGAGAAGCCTTCACCACTTCCCTAAAGGAAAACAGTTGCAAAAAGCTACCGAAACACTCTTTTTATATGCTCCATTGGCACACCAACTTGGCCTCTACAATCTTAAAAGCGAGATGGAGGATTATTCACTTCGCTATAGAGACCCCGATAATTACCGACTCATTACCAACAGGCTAAAAGCGGCCGAAGGGGAGCAGAAGAGAGTTTTCAAACACTTTACCCACCCTTTGGAACAAGAGTTGAAGAGAGCTGCAATTTCTTATAAATTAAAGAGTAGAAGCAAATCGGCCTACTCTATCTATAAAAAAATGCAGAAGCAGCAGATTTCGTTCGACGAAGTGGCAGACCTCTATGCTGTGAGAGTGATAATAGATGCCCCTTTAGAGAGCGAAAAAGAGCTCTGTTGGAAGGTTTACTCTATTGTTACCAACCTCTATAACCCCGATACTACCCGAATGCGGGATTGGATAACTCTTCCAAAAGAGAATGGTTACGAATCGCTCCATATAACAGTCTCTACACCGCAGGGCAATAGGGTAGAGGTGCAGATTAGGAGCAAACGGATGGACCAAATAGCAGAGAAGGGGGTTGCAGCACATTGGGCCTACAAAGGGGTAGAGAGCAAAAGGGAGATGAGCGAGTGGTTGGAGGGGGTTAAAAATCTCTTAGAGCGTGGTATGGTAGCCGAAGGATATAAAGAGCTGACCCGTACACTCAATGAAATTTTTCTATTTACCCCCAATGGCGATCTTAGGAAATTGCCGGCAGGAGCCTCTGTTTTAGACTTTGCCTTTGATATTCACTCCAATTTGGGTGTTAAATGTTCGGGAGCAAAGATAAATGGAAAGGCTGTTTCAATAAGAGAGAAGCTAAAGACGGGCGATGTGGTAGAGATTATATCGAGTAAAAATCAGAAGCCCAATGCCGACTGGCTAAAATTTGTAGTTACCTCTAAAGCCAAATCTAAAATTCGTCAAAAACTAAACGAAGAGGAGGGGAGGGAGGCTCAGTTGGGTAGAGAGATTTTAGAGAGAAGGCTTAGAAATTGGAAATTTCGCTTTAACGACGATACAATCTCTTTTCTATTAAAGAAATTTCGTTTTAAAACAGCTATAGAACTCTATAGCGCCTTATCAAAAGAGGAGTTGGAGCCTGCCGCCATTAAGGGGGCGTTACAGGCAAGAGAGGGTACAACTCTACAGGGGTTGGAGCAGATTGCCCCTCCTCTACCAAAGAGAGAGGAGCCACAGCAGCCCCTGCCCGAGAGCAACTATATAGAGTTAGACGGCTCTCTTAAAAATATAGCTGTAAAGCCGGCCAAATGTTGTAACCCGGTTATGGGAGATGAGGTGTTTGGCTTTATAACCATTAGAGAGGGTATTAAAATTCACCGCTTCAGTTGCCCAAATGCAGCAAGACTGCTCACCAACTACCCATATAGAATTCAAAAATTAAAGTGGAAGAGCGATGGTGAAAAAGGCTCTTTTCAAGCCTTCATTAAGGTGGTGAAATATGACAAAAATAGTGGCACACAAGATATTGTAGCAGCTGTCGAATCGTTGGGAATAGTTCTTAGAGGTTTAAAACTCAATGAAGAGAGGGGAGAGATGGCAACCCGTTTAGAGTTGGCACTTAAAAACAGCAAACAGCTCGACCTCCTTATGGCCAAATTAAAAAAGATAAAGGGGGTAAAATCGGTTAAAAGGATATCAAATGTCTGAAGATATAGTTATAAAAGGGGCGAGATTAAATAATTTAAAAAATATCAATCTCTCAATTCCCCGAAACAAATTTGTAGTAATTACCGGAGTTTCCGGGTCGGGAAAATCTACCTTAGCCTTCGATACCATCTTTGCAGAGGGGCAGAGGCGTTATGTAGAGAGCCTCTCGTCGTTTGCCCGCCAATTTTTGGGAAGGGTGAGTAAACCCGATGTAGATGAGATATCGGGTATCCCTCCTGCCATTGCAATAGAGCAGAGGGTTAGCAGCAGCAACTCTCGTTCAACAGTAGGTTCTGTTTCTGAGATAAGCCACTATCTACGCCTGCTCTATGCCAAAATTGGAGAGAGCTACTCTCCCATCTCAGGGGAGAGGGTAGAGAGAGACTCTACCACCGATATAGTTAAATTCATCCTCTCCCAAAAGAGTGAAGAGGTAATCTATATATTGGCACCTATAGAGTGGGATAGAGCAAAAAGGGTAGAGAGAGCCCTTTTTCTAAGGGAACAGGGATACTCCCGTCTCTGGTATGAAGGTAAACTATTTCAAATAGAGGAGCTCTTTTCCAACACCTTGCAAAGTGCCGAAGAGCTCTTTAAGAGCCCCCCCTATCTATTGATAGACCGGGTCTTTAGCAACGACAATCAAGATAATAGAGAGAGAATTTTAGACTCTATAAATGTAGCCCTTACATTAGATGCTGCAGGAGAAAGAGAGCGAGAGAGCCTATATGTAGCATACAAAAAAGAGGGGGAGTACCAACTAAAACGATTTTCAACACTCTTTGAACGAGACGGAATACTCTTTGAAGAGCCCACTCAAGAGCTTTTTAACAGTAACAATCCACTTGGGGCGTGCCCCACCTGTTCGGGGTACGGGTTAGAAATTGGGATAGATCCCCACAAGGTAATCCCTGAGCCCTCAACTTCGTTATACCAAGAGTGTGTTGCCTGTTGGCGGGGTGAGAGTATGAGCTATTATCAAAAAGAGTTTATAGCGGCTGCCCCCTCTTTAAACTTTCCAATCCACCGCCCCTATAATGAGTTGAGCGAGGCAGAGCGTACCCTATTGTGGCAAGGTACTCAAGATGTTGTAGGGATAGAGAGCTTCTTCAAAATATTGGAGGAGAACAAATATAAAATTCAGAACCGTTATATGATAAGCCGATTTTCGGGCAAAAGGGTCTGTTCCACCTGTAATGGCAAGAGGCTACGCAAAGAGGCTCTCTATGTCAAATTGGGTGGAGAGGATATCGCTTCACTTTTTGAGATGAGCCTTGAAAAGCTCTACAACTTTATTACAACCCTCACTCTAACTCCCTATCAGGAGCGTTTGGCAGATAGAGTAGTTAAAGAGATAGAGGTAAGGTTGCGCCGTATGATTGAGATTGGTTTGGGCTATCTTACCCTAAACCGCTCTTCAAAAACCTTAAGTGGAGGAGAGAGCCAAAGATTGAACCTTGCCGGCTCCCTTGGTAGCAACCTCACCGGTTCGCTCTATATTTTAGATGAGCCAAGTGTTGGGCTACACTCCAAAGATAGCTCCAATCTAATAAAAATATTGAAGGAGTTGAGGGATATGGGCAACAGCCTTTTGGTTGTTGAGCACGACGAAGAGATAATGCGTGCCTCAGATCTCATTATAGATATTGGCCCCCTTGCCGGGAGTTGGGGGGGAGAGATAACCTTTATAGGGAGTCCCAACCATAAGTTGGAAGAGGGAGAGAGTTCCAAGAGTATAACGCTACAATATCTATCGGGTTTAAAATCGATACCTATGCCACCCGGAAGAAGAGAGTGGAGCGACTATATCTCTGTAGAGGGTGCTACCCACCACAACCTTAAAAATTTGAATGTAAAATTCCCCTTGGGGGTGCTCACCGTAGTGAGTGGAGTGAGTGGTTCGGGAAAATCCTCTTTGGTGGGTGGAATCCTTTACCCTGCTCTAAATAGAGAGATCAACACATTAGGCGATAGGGGTGGAGCACACCAAAAATTGGGAGGAGCAATATCTAAGATTGGCTCTGTAGAGTATGTAGATCAAAACCCAATAGGGCGGTCGTCTCGTTCCAACCCCGCAACCTATCTTAAAATATATGATGAAATACGAAAACTCTTCTCTGAACAACCCTATGCCAAAGCCAACGGGTATGGCCACTCTCACTTCTCGTTCAATATAGATGGAGGGAGATGCCCCCAATGCGAAGGGGAGGGTATAATTAAGATTGAGATGCAGTTTATGGCCGATGTAAAGATGGTGTGCGACTCATGTGGCGGAAAGAGATTTAAGCCCGATATCTTGGAGGTTAAATATAGAGGTAAAAATATTTACGATATACTCAAGATGAGAGTAGATGAGGCAATCAAATTTTTTGCAGCCCAAAAAGATGCCGCCGCCCATCGAATAGCAGAAAAACTTAATCCCCTTATGGAGGTGGGACTCTCTTATATAGAGTTGGGGCAGAGCAGTAGCACTCTATCGGGGGGAGAGAGCCAGAGGGTAAAATTGGCCTTTTTCCTTGCCAAAGAGAGTAGCCGCGGCTCAACCCTCTTTATCTTTGACGAACCCACCACCGGACTCCATCTTCACGATATAGAAAAACTTTTGAACTCTTTTAACGCTTTAATTGCCAGAGGAAATACCATCTTGGTTGTAGAGCACAACTTAGAGATTATAAAGAGTGCCGACTGGGTAATAGATTTGGGCCCCGAAGGGGGAGAGAAGGGGGGATATATACTCTTTGAGGGGACCCCACAGCAGATGGTAGAGCAGCAGGAGAGCTATACTGCCAAAGCGCTCCGTCCCTACTTTATCAATTCACAAATAAAATAGTAGATAAGTTCGCTTCTTTTAAGGAGCAGAGACCAATCTATATATTGGGGAGTATCTGTTACTTTATAGGTGTGTTGGGTTATACCCGAAGTAAACATAATAGCTGGAATACCAACTTTAGATAGAGAGAATTGATCGGAAGTTTTGGCAAAAATTTGATAAAAAGAGTCGCTTCCATAAAATGTGTGATCTATATAGAGTGGGGCCTCCATCCTGCTATTGACACTATTGAGCACCCCCTTTGCCCTCTCTTTAATTTGCTCTGAAGCGGTGTATAGAAGATAGTCTTTCTCTTTGCCCGGGGGGGCGAGCGAACTTCCAATCTGATCTATATTTATATTTGCCACAATCTTGGAACTCTCTACCCCCAAATGGTTGGCAAAATAGTTGGAGCCTGCCATATTTCTCTCTTTTGCATCAAATAGGGCAAAGATTATATTTATAGTGGGTCCCTCTCTTAGATATCTTTGGTGTCCAAACCATTCGGCCAATAGCAGCAGAGCGGTCACCCCCGAAGCGTTGTCGTCGGCACCTTGGTAGATGTTACCACCTAAAACTCCAAGGTGGTCGTAATGTGCAGATACAATTATATAGCGTTCGGAGTAGAGAGATGAGGGTAGAATACCAATAATATTTCTTCCAATAACCTCTCTCTCTCCCTCCTCTACAATAAAACTTTGAGTAAAACTCTCTCCATAAAATGGTCTTACACCCCAATATCTTAGTCTTGACCTTAAAAAAGAGGCTACAATTAAACTGCCGCTACTCCCACTCTCGCGCCCCAAAGTGAGGTCGTTGGCAATAAAGGTGAGACTCTCCTTTGCCCGCTCTTTGTTAAGAACCGGCCTGTATCCTATTTTGGGTTGGGGTTCACTTGGCAATCGACTCTCTAAGGAGTCGGTTTGTAGATAGGGGGTAGAGTAGAGTAAAAGGGAGAGTATGATAAACAACATTGGAATCTATAAAAAAAATAGAGGATAGGGTTGGGTAATCTTTTGTATGCAACTGCACACCAATTGCGCCCACCTTTCACTATATTTGTCCAAAAATAATCTTTTAAATTTAAAATGAGAGCAGCAGGAGCTTTTAAATATTTAAAAATTTTACTCACCATAGCACTATTACTCTCTTTAAGCCCACTTAAAGGACAGTACGACAGAGACAACCTTTTTTTAAGAGGGAGACAATCTCTAATAGATGGAAGATATAGAGAGGCAATTGTACAGTTAAATCTTTTGGTGAGAATAGATTCTACTCTATATGAGGCCTATTTCTTTAGAGGTATAGCAAAATATAACTTAGAAGATTTTTTAGGTGCCCAATCCGATTTCGATAAAACATTAGAGCTAAATCCGCTCTACACTCTTGCATACCACTATAGAGCAATAACACATAGCAGAATTGGGAAATATGAGTTGGCACTTAAAGATTTGGAAGAGGCTGTAGATTTGCGCCCAGGCTATACGGGCCTCTACTTTAGCAAGGGGGTCACCTACTTCCTTTCGCAACAGTTCGACAAAGCTATCGAAGAGTTTGACAAATTCCTACGAAGAGAGCCCAAAGAGAGCGACGCCTACCTAAATAGAGGGGCGAGCTACCTCTATCTTGGCGATACGCTAAAAGCCCTTTCCGATTACAATATGGCTATCTCTATGAATATATTAGACCCCGAAGGGTATATCCGTCGTGCCAGAGTCTATATGATGCAGGAGAGAGACTCTTTAGCTGTAGAGGATTTAAATAGTGCAATCCGTTTAGACTCTACCAACACCTTTGCCCTCTTCAATAGAGCCTTGGTTAATTATAATCAAAAGCAGATAGAGAGAGCTCTCTCTGATTTAGAGAGTGTTCTAAAGTATGAGCCGGGCAATGCTCTTACCCTATACAACAGAGCTTTAATAAGATCACAAATTGGCGACTACAACAACGCCATAGAGGATTACAATAGGGTTATTGAGATCAACCCTACCAACGTCCTTGCCTACTACAATAGAGCCTCTGTTTTTATTGAATTGGGGCGTTACCGAGACGCTATGGACGACTACTCTCAGGCGATAAACCTCTACCCCGATTTTGCCAATGCATACCTCAACCGCTCCTTTGTAAAAAACAAATTGGGGCAGTTCAATTCGGCTCGTGCAGATTACAACACAGCCCAAGAGAAGGTGAAAGAGTATAGGGAGCGGAGCAAAGATACCACCTACTACGCCACTCTTGCCGATACAACAAAAAAATTTGATACTCTACTTGCATTGGATGCCGACTTTGCAAAAAAAGATTTCAATGATGAACTACTCCAATATCGCGATATAGATATTAGGCTAAAACCTCTCTACAGGTTTAGAGTGGCAGAGGAGATACAATCCTTTACAGCTTTAGATAAAAGTTACCGAAGTTCACAGATAGAAAATTTTGTAGCCTCTCTTCCGGTTGCTATGAGATTTGATGCCCACCCCACAGACAGCTCTTTGGCATTTGCCAACAAATATTTGGCAGAGGTAGATTCCCTTTTAGCCTTCAATAAGTTGGGAGGTGTACTCTTCTCTAAAGCTGTCTTAGAGAGTAACCGTAAACAGTTCAATAGAGCATTGGAGTGCTACAATTTGGCAATAGAGGGAGAGCCTTCCCAACCCTTCTACTATATAAACAGGGGGGTGCTACAATCGGAGATGATAGACTTTATCTCTTCTATAGAGAGTAATGTTAGAGTATTGACATTAGATAATACCGGTACAACAAGGGCCAAACTCCCCGATACTCAAGTTAGAAACTACGACTATACGGCAGCGATACACGACATGAAAAGGGCAGTAGCCATTGCACCACAGATGCCCTATATCTACTACAATTTGGGCAACCTCTATACCCTCTCCAACGATCTTCCCGAAGCAATTGTACAATATTCTAAAGCGATTGAACTCTACTCAAATTTGGCAGAGGCGTACTACAATAGAGGTTTGGTACATATTTACCTTCAAGATAAAGAGAAGGGGTGTATAGATATGAGCAAAGCAGGGGAACTTGGAGTATCTGATGCCTACTTTGTAATTAAAAAGTACTGTAAGGGAGAAAACCGTTAACGGAGTCGCGAAGTAGCTTTCAACATAGCTATATCGCGTGCTATATATCTAAATGCAAGAATTGTAAGGATAGCCGACACAACAGGAAAGACAGCAGTTGTGCTAACAGAGAAAAACGCCTCTTGGGGCCTCTTAAACAAGCTCCAGAAAATTAACCCCTGAAGCCCCAATAATATAACTATATTTATAACCGACAGCCTAAGCTGTAAAACCCTGTGCCTATATAAGAAAAGAGTAAAGAAAGAGAGTAGAAGCGTTACTACAATCATAATAGTCAAGTGGACAAAGTTGGTATATTTTATACTCTCCTCTCCAATGGTAGCCATATTTACGAAGAGCATACTAAATTGTAGAGAGATTACAGCCAATAAAAAAAGGGATTGAACTCTTTGTATCATATCGTTTCTATTTGGCACAAAAATAGGAAACAAATAGTTAATTTCGCACTAATGAGAAATAATAGTACAATGAAGAGAATAGCCCCATCGGAGTTGATTTTAAATAGCGACGGTTCTATTTTTCACCTCCACCTTACTCCTGAACAACTTGCCAACAATATTATCTTGGTTGGCGATCCGGGAAGAGTAGAGAGTGTCTCTAAATTTTTTGACACTATTGAATTTGAGAAGAGCTCACGGGAGTTCCACTCTTCTACAGGAGTTTACAAAGGGAAGAGAATTACTGCCCTCTCTACCGGTATTGGAGCAGACAACATCGATATTGTAATGAATGAGTTGGATGCTTTGGTCAATATCGATTTTGAGAGCCGTAGGGTTAAAAGCGAACTAACTGAGTTAAACATTTTAAGGATTGGCACTTCGGGCTCCATTCAGCCCCAAATAGAGTTGGGCTCTTTTGTTCTATCGCATATCTCTGCAGGGTTCGATGCCCTTTTAAATTGGTACGGCAATCGCGACGAAGTCTCTAACAGCCATATGGAGAGAGCTTTTATTGAACATATGGGGTGGAATGAAATTTTGCCTAAACCCTACTTTGTAGAGGCGGCACCCTCTCTTATAGAGAAGTTGGAAGATTTTACCATCAAGGGGCTTACTGTTTCGGCCGCCGGCTTCTATGCCCCCCAAGGGCGGGTTCTTAGACTCCCCCTTGTTATGGAAGAGATGTTGGAGAGGTTGGAAAGCTTTAGATATGACAACTATAAAATTACAAATTTTGAGATGGAGGGGGCCGCTATTGCAGGATTGGCCAAGCTAATGGGGCACCGGGCAGCAACCATCTGTCTAATTATTGCAAACCGTTATGCCAAAGAGAGTGTAACCGACTATCAACCCTATATAGACTCCTTAATTTTAAATTGTTTAGAGCGTTTATGACAATCGACAATGAACTTAAATCTCTAATAATACTAATGGAAGACCCCGATCCGGTGGTGAAAAATGCTGTAGTGCGCCGAATGGTCGAGAGGGGTGAAGAGTCTATCCAAGTTGCAGAGCGGGAACTCTCGTACAGAAGCAGGGAGAGTTCTCAATATGTAGAGTCTGTCTTAAACGAAGTGAAGTGGGAGTTTACATACAAGCGGCTCGAAGAGCTCTTTAAGGCTCCCCAACCCAAATTGGACGAATCTCTCTTTTGGATTACCAAATTGGTAGATCCCTTAGTAGATTACACTATCTTCTCTAACGGTTTAGAAAAGTTGGTAGAGGAGGTGGTGGGTGAGTTGACAGATCAAAAGAGTGCCGTAGAGAAGGTAAATATCTATAACTATCTATTTTTTAAGAAATTTAAATTCCACCATAACGATATAGGAATTGAAAATATAGAGTATGCCCTAATAGATAGATCTCTACTGTCACGGGGTGGGAATCCGGTGATGATTACCATCATATATCTTCTAATTGCACAAAAGAGCGGTATCCCACTATATCCGCTCTGTTTCTTGGGTGGATTTGTTCCTGTCTATTTAAATCCTAAAGGAGAGATACTTTTTTATCTAAATATCTTTAGAGAGGGGTTGATCTTTGGAGAGGATACCCTCCGTCAATTTTTTACAGATCTACAACTCACCTACAACCCCAAAAGTTTTAGCTTAGAGCAGGAGCGGGCACTTGTATCAATCTATATGGAGATGCTCTACTATATATTAACCATAGAGGAGTTGAACTCCAAAGGCGAAAGGATAAAGCGTGCAATGGGCCTATTGGGTTCAAAAAGGTATCTATAAAAAATCCTCCGTGATTCCTGTAAGAACCGCAGAGGATAAGAAAGATTAGGTTAAGTAATGGTTTACGGCAACAAATATAATATTTTTTTTGATTGAAGATAAGCAGCTTGATAAATAAAAAGTTGTGGAGCGAAAAAAAGAGCTCTCTCTCTATGGGAAACTCCACCATTGCCTCTATCTCTGTAGGGATAAGTCTATTGGTTATGATTTTAGCAATAACCATTACAGATGGATTTAAATGGGAGATAAAAGAGAGAGCCACTGCCCTTATGGGCGACATTGCAGTGGGTGCTCCCGGTATAGAGGTAACTACCGAACAGTATCCAATCCACCCCTCTCCGGAGACTATAAAGCAACTGCAAGAGATAGAGGGAGTTAAGGAGGTTTATCGCAATCTTTATAGAAGAGCAATTATAAAAGAGGGAGATGCTATCCATGGAGTGTTGCTTAAGGGGGTAGAGAGCAACTTCGACTGGAGCTTTTTTGAAGGGACTGTCAAAGAGGGCAAACTCCCATCTCTCTCCGACACTTTGGCCGCCCCCCATATATTGCTTCCATTAAAAATTGCCTCTAAATTGGGCGTAGGAGTTGGAGATCCACTACTCTTCTACTTTATCGGCAACTCAATAAAGGCTAAAAAATTTATTGTATCGGGACTCTTCAATGCCCATTTAGAAGAGGCAGAGGAGAGCCTTGCACTTGTTTCGGCAAAAGTTGTAGAAGAGATAAACGGGTGGGAGAGTGGTGCAGCCTCTTCAATTGAGATACACCTTTCCAAGAGAGCGGGCATTGAAGCTACTCTCCCTCAAGTAGAGAGAATCTTAGAAAATAGCTCCACAGTAGAACACTTAACTGCAACCCCTGTAGAGAGACTCTTTCCCCATCTTTTTGATTGGTTAAATCTATTGGATTTTAATGTGCTTATAATTATAGCTCTTATGATAGCTGTTGCCGGCTTTAATATGCTCTCTACTCTATTGATACTCCTTTTAGAGAGAATCTCTACCATTGGGCTTCTTAAAGCTTTAGGAATGAGAGATAGAGAGATACATAAAATCTTTTTATCAAGAGCAGCCTCCCTCCTTGCTATAGGAATGGGGGTAGGGGGGAGCGTAGGAGTGCTCTCTGCACTACTTCAAAAGTATCTTAAAATAATTCCTCTAAACCCCTCCAACTACTTTGTAGATTTTGTGCCAATCCACTTCAACTGGAGTAAAATAGTTGCAGTGGCATTTCTCTCATTTGTTGCTATAATAGCACTGCTGCTACTCACCTCAATATTTATAACCAAAGTGAGCCCCGACAGAAGCTTAAGAGTAAAATAGAGGATTGTAATAGAACTACATAGCCTCTATAAGCTATTTTTTAATATGCTCTTTATAATTTTGGTAACGGGCCATCACCTCATCTACATAGGTAATAGTCTCTCTCCCCAAAAATTTGCCATATTTTACCACCCCCTCTGGAAGATCCCCCTCTCCCATATAGCCTATTGCCACCTTTAGAGAGTCCCAGTTGTTGGTGGGGAGCTCTTTATATCTTGCGGTTCTAAAGATATCCTCAACCCTTCCCTCTCCTGCATTATAGGCTGCCAATATAATTTTAATTTGATTGAGCGAATCTATAGAGTCGCTTCTAAAATAGGAAGAGAGCCGCTTTAAATATTGAGTTCCCGCTCTAATATTCTCTTCGGGGCTATAGAGATCCTCTACCCCAAAGATAGCAGCGGTAGATGGAAGTAGCTGCATTAACCCTGTTGCATCTCTATGCGATTTTGCACCAACTCTGAATTTACTCTCCTGATAAATTATAGAGGCTACCAATCGCCAATCCCATCCAATTTTGGCCGAATGCTTCTTAATAATTTGATCATAAGGAGAGAGGAGCGATATCCTATTCTGCAACTCTGCACTATTGTGGTAGAATCTATAATATTTAGACTCTAACATACGGTAGTCTTTTGAGCAGGCAAAGTGGTTGAGCCATCTGGATACTCTCTTTTGAAAAAGATCTTCGCCGTTACGGGTAACCCAAATAAAACCATCTTCTATAGGGGTAGTTGTAACTATCTGATGGAGATACCTATCTGGAATAGAGTCTGTAGAGGGATTGATTACCGCAATATCTATCTCTTTTGAGAGTAGCTTTTCCAAAATATCACTCTTAGAGATAGAGATCTCCATCTCTATATGTTGGTGCTCTCCAAATCTATTAAGAAGTTCAAGTTGAAATCCTACCGGGTAGCTCCTATTGTAATAGGAGGTCCCTTTTACGCTTATTGCACCTTTAAGCTCGCCAATATGGTTGGAGAGGTTGTTATAAAGCTCATCCCGCTCCTCAAAAGAGTTTGAGAATATGGGGTGTAGCAGAAGAAAGAAAAATGCAATTAAGCTCTTTATATAATATTTCATAATATATGAAATTGGTTCATACTAATGGAGGTAGAATGGCCAATGAATACCAAACTGTACCACCTTTTGGGGCCTAATATAGTGAAGTGCAGAAAAATAGTCGCCATTGGCCCAACTCTGCCCAACATTTAAATACTTAACAAATATAGAGGTTCTCTTCCACTGTAGATTGGCAAAGAGATCTACATATGGGAAATCGCCTATTTTTCGTTCATTTTGGTTATGAAAAATTCCTAATGCCGGATTGTACGCTTGAGCATACCAAGCGGTGTTGAAAGCCATATTGGCTCCCAACTGCACACTAAGCACACCACGCACCACCTCGTGCTCAATGTAGTATCGTAAATTGGCACTCAACTTGGGAAGCGGCACTATCTCGTTATTGGAAGAGAGTTGGAAGAGTACCCTATTGTCGAAGTGTAAAAATGCCAACTTAAAGTTCTTTTGGGCATAGAGCGATAGGATAGAGATTGTTCCATTATATTGTGCCGGTAGCCCTTGAATACCATAGTAGATTGGCTGCGACAAGAGCGAATATCCACCAAAGAGAGCAAGTTTATACTTTGGAATATCTATCTGCCCCTTTACTCTACTCTCTACCGTTTGGTGAAAAGAGTTGTTAACCCAACTGTAGTGGTTGGAGTGATATTGAGTTGCAAACCAACTTGGAGTACGATTCTCCAGCTCAAAAGAGCCTCTAATGGTAATAGCTTGAGAGTGCCCTTTGGGGTAGAGTGAAATTTTGATATTGGCATCAAAAGAGAGATTGCCCCCCCAGTAGCCGGCCAAATAGTATCGGCTATTGGCATCCCATTGGAAATATTTTCTAAACCTCCCCTCTGCACCAAAGTAGAGATAGAGATTGTTGTAGGTGTCGTTATCTCTTCCTGAGGTGTAGAAACTTCGTTGAAAATTGTAGATATTCATTATCTGGTAGCCGGCACCACCATCCAATTTAGAGACAATTGCCTCTTGTGCCCACGGTTGAATCCTAATATATGCCCTATTCTCAAGAGAGCTCACCCTAATAGAGTCGAAACTGTTGGTTTGAGAGAGCAGAAAACGGTTATTGTAAAACTCCCTTGCCTTTGTGTCGGAGAGATCAATCTGATCGATATATTTTTTGTGGTAGGAACTATATTCAAACGAGTGTCCAAAATAGGTTACAGTACCCTCACTCAAAGAGGTAACCCCCTCTCGACTACCCAATTGAGATGAAGGGAGAGAATCTTGTAGAGCTTTCAGCTCCTCTAAAACTGCTAAAGAGTCGGCCGGTAAATTACTCTCTATCTGCAGAGTATCTCCCCTTTTTTTACCCCACTTTATAGGAATTCCATATGAGTGCGACAGATAGAAGCTATTTCTCTTTAAAACATTACTGGCATTCCTTAAGATATACTCCAAATCTTTAGAATCTTCTAAAGTTGTATCTAATACCATTCTATCATCTATAATTCCGCCGCTCTCATCTCTTTTTACACCTTGATAGATATAGCCGGCATGTAACAGATAGCGTTTACCCAAATAGTTGGTAGAGAAGAGCACCGTACGGTTATCGGTACTCTCTCTTTGCGTCTGCCCATTTGCCCCATATCTACGATATAGAAACGACAAATTTAGTTCGGGCGAAAGATTTTGGGTATGCATCAACTTAATATTACTCTCCTCTTTATCGGTATTGGCCAAAAGAGTTCCCCAATATCCAAATTGAGTGTTGGGGCTCTTCACATTATAGTAGGGTAGTGTTTCGGGTAGATAGCTATAGGGGAGGTAGGGTTCAAAATGTTCAAAAATTGCAAAACGCTCCTGCAAAAAATAGTTGTGGCTCTTTACTGCAGAACCGGTCACTCCAAGATGGGTTGCCCCCACATCGCTATTTAGAAATGGAAGAGTTTGGAAGAAGTGGTTATAGCTTGTATCGTTCTCAACCATAGAGATATTGTTGAACCTTGTGTCGTTGTTCCAAAGAACCATCCTCTTGTAGCGCATAGAGTCTGGTATTGCGTAGCTCTCCAAAATTCTTGGCTGCTCCCATCTTATGCTATCTCTTTTGGCCCTTATACTATCACGGCGCTCTCTCCCTTGCAGCGGTAGTTTTATCGCTAACGAGTCAACCAATTTTAGCGAATCGGCTACCTGTAGCGAATCTCTTACTCTAAAGGTACCTTTCAACTTGAGAGAATCTGTTGTTATTAAGGTATCTCTTAAAAGAAGAGTATCTCTTGATGGGAGAGTGTTTTTTAGTGGGAACAACCCCTTTCCAGATACTACACTCACAGAGTATAGAGTCAAGAGAAAGAGTGACAACAAGATGCGCCCCACTATATTGACGGCTTTGGACACAAGCAAGTTTGTATATTACAAGCTGCAAAGCTACAAAAAATATTCCAAAGTGACTTATATAATTGTTATTCCTTTGGTTTTTAGCTCTTTAATTGTTTCAGAATGCCCTTTTTGATCGACATAGGCCAAACCTTTTTCTAAGATAGAGACTTTGAAATTGGCATTATGCAAATCTAAAGCGGTCGCTCTAATACAATATTCGGTAGCAATTCCTGTAAGGAGTATCTCTTCTACCCCCCTTTCGCGCAAATACTCTTCGAGGCTCTTCCCTTCGCTACTTTTGGCTTCAAAGCCGGAGTACTGCTCCTCTAAAGGGTTCTCTCCTTTAGTTAAAATATTTGAGGCTTGGGGTCTATTTCCAGGATTTTCCAACTCTTTGTAATAACTGTTGTGAATCTCTTGGCCATGGGTGCCCTCTACACAGTGGGGTGGCCATATACCGCCAAACTCCTTAAATGAGCAGTGATTGGCCGGGTGGTTGTCGGCTATATAAAAAATTTGTTCTGTAGGGTGGGCATTTATGTAGGCTACACTCTCTTTTACAGCCTCAAAAGAGTTTAGACACGCCATTGAGCCATCAATAAAATCGTAGAGCATATCTACTACAATATGAGCACTATTTTTCATTTCCATTAATCCTTTTAATCTCCTCTATAAGAGAGTTGATAATTTTACTTTTTAAATTATATAGATCGTCTGAAATATTTACTTTGTAGAAGTGGGGGTTAATTATTCTAACTTGAGTGGGGTTGAATGATGCTAAATTATTAAGATAATAGTCCCTTCGTTCCATTAAGGGTTTAAATGTAGTAACAATCTCTCCCCTCTCCATCACCTTTTTTTGCAACATCCTAAAGCTATACTCTCCCCCCTTAAATTTTGTAATCTTTGTCTCATCCCATTCGTGCCGGATTACAATATCTTCTCCATTTTCAATCTTTTGTGCTAAAGAGTCGCCCTCTAAAGTAGTTACATCTCCTTTAAAAACATTGTTTACAATAATTCTATAACTTCTTTGAAAGCCCGGATTTATTAGTTTACTCTTCTCTTCGGAACGCTTTAGAACAGCCTCTCCTCCAATCTCTACAAGTTTATAGACATTTCCAAAACAGGGGTTATGTTTACTGGTAGCTATTGCATCGCCCACCCCATATGCATCTATCTGAGCATCTTGCCTCTCCAATTCAGCTATTAGATATTCGTCTAAAGCATTGGTGGCAAATATTTTACACTTTGTTAAACCAGCTTTATCCAACTCCAGGCGACACTTTTGTGAAAGATAGGTTAAATCGCCACTATCTAATCTTATACCATAACTATTTGTATAGCTGTCATCTATACCCTCCTCTTTAAATGCTGCAATTGCATTCCCAATACCACTCTTTAGGGTGTCGTAGGTATCTACCAAGAGGGTAAGCGGTTCGCCACGATGGCTCTTTATATAGGCTATAAATGCTTTTAGTTCGCTCTCTATAGTGCAGCCAAAGGCATTTACAAAACTGTGCGCCATTGTGCCGGAAGATGGGATATCAAATATATTGCCGGTGGTGATATTGGAACTGTTGAGGCACCCACCTATAAAGGCAGCCTTACCGCCATATACGGCAGCCCAAGGACCGTGTGCCCTTCGCGAACCAAATTCACTCACCGGCTTTGGTGTGGCTCGTGTAACTCTCGAAGCTTTTGTTGCTACCGCCATCTGGTGGTTCATTATAGAGAGTAGGGGAGTCTCTAAAACTTGTGCCTCAATTAGCGGCCCTCTAACAATTATAATAGGTTGTGTTGGGAAGGCTATTTCGCCCTCTTCCATTGCGTAGATAGTTCCTGTAAATTTCATCTTAGAGAGATACTCTCTAAAAGGTTGGTACTCTTGGCCGGGAAGAAACTTTTCAAAAAAGTGTTCACTCTCGCTTCCAATACCCTTTACCATCTTAAGCGCCTCTTCTATACCACTTACCACCGCCCAATTGTTCTTGTCGGGGGCACTTCTGTAAAAAAGGTTAAAGGTGGCCTCTCTATCGGCAATCCCTTCATCTAAGAAGGTTTTACCCATAGTATATTGATATTTGTCTGAGCTGTATGATATATTGAAATAGTTATCCATAATAGACTCTTTGTTGCTGCAAGTTAAAAATAATTAGGGAGTATCGTCACCTTTTAAACTATCCCTTTGGCTCTCTTCCCGCAACATCCCCACTGCAAAGGCATCTTGAAGGGTGTGTAGAATTACAATCCAAAGGAGCGATCCGGTGGAGTAATAGATAAAGGTAAAGAGAGCTCCTACCACTAAAGGCTTGAGAGCCTCCCATTTTTGATAGAGATGGCCTATTGCAAAGAGAGTTGTAGAGAGTATTGCCGCCGGCCACAATGTTGTTGTCTTAAATAGGAGCGGTATTATAAAAAACAGATAACCTCTAAAGAGAATCTCTTCGGTAATCCCGGCAGTTAAAGAGAGTACTATCCATAACCTTCTCTCCGAACTGTTACGAGGGAGCAGTGGTATGAAGATAGAGGGGATTTTTGCAACATAACCCTTTTTAAGTTTTGGATAGAGTCTAAAAAGGATGGCTGCTGTTGCAAGGACCAAAATATATAGAAGAACAGAGATATTTGCTATAGTGTATAGCAGGGGTGTTACATTAAAAATGTGAGAGGAGGGGAGGCGAAATCCCAAGTGGGAGAGTGGGGTTTTTGTAATCCAAAAGGTAAAGAGTACTGCAATAGGTGCAACCCAGCTTATCAAAATTGTCATAAGGTATTGCCTCTTTCTATCTACATAAAAAGAGCCTCCTATCTTATCGACTCTTCTCCTTTGCCTCCACCCCTGCAGGGGGTATAGAAGCAGGAGCTGTAGCGCAAGTAGTATGAATAGTGTAGAGTGCAGCACCATAACCATAGCAACACAAAGGTACCCCTTTTAGTTTAGAAGAAGAAAGAGAGCTATCCCAGAGATAAATCCAATCAATGCAAGGAGTGAAATGTGTCTTAGGTACCATCCAAAAGAGATGCGTTCCAAACCCATTACCACCACTCCTGCTGCAGAACCTATTATAAGAAGCGAACCGCCCGTTCCGGCACTATAGGCCAACAGGTGCCAGAAGGAGCCGTCCATTATAAGGTGGGGGGCCCCATCGGCCACTATTGGGAACATCCCCATTGCCACTGCCACCAAAGGGACATTATCTACCACAGAAGAGAGTATCCCAATTGCCATTGCAATATAATTGCTCTCTTTTAATGTTTTAACCAAAAATTGGCCGGCAGTTGTAAGGGCACCTGTAGCAGATAACGACATTACCGAAAGTAGAATACCAAGAAAAAAGAGGATTGTAGAGGTATCTATCTGTTTGAGTACTTTAGTCACTCTATATTTAGAGGTTTCACTCACCTTAATATTGCTGTAGAGAATATCTGTATAGATCCAAATTGCTCCCAATGCAGTTATAATTCCAGCGAAAGGGGGTAGCGTTGTAACAAACTTAAAGAGGGGTACAGAGAGGAGAGAGGCTACCCCCAATACTAAAATTATCTTTCGTTCGGTACGGCCAATAGCTATCTTCTTTTCGTGCTCGGGCGACAGCTCTCTCTTTACAAGCTCTTTGGGCTTTAAGAGCCTAAGAGCAAAGAGTAGCGGTATAGCTACCGAAAAGAGAGAGGGTAGAAAAATTCTCTTAATAAGGGGTATCGATGAAACAGCCCCTTTTATCCATAACATAATAGTTGTAACATCGCCAATGGGCGACCAAGCGCCCCCTCCATTTGCCGCAATTATTATCATTCCGGCAAAAACCCATCGCTCTTTGTAATTTGGAACAATCTTCCTAACCAATGTTACCATTACAATAGCTGTGGTCAAGTTATCTAATACTGCCGACAAAAAGAAGGTGAGGGTAGTAATAAATAGAAGCAATCTTCTATTGTTCTTTGGGTCGATCTTATCGGTAAGAAGATTAAATCCACCATGGGCATCTATCAACTCAACTATGGTCATAGCCCCTATTAGAAAAAAGAGGGTAGAAGAGATATCTCCCATATATTCGAGCAGTAGAAAATCTGTTATAAATCTTCTTGAAAGCTCGAGTGTAGGTAACGACTCTAAGAGTGGGTTAAGCGATAGCCACTCCTTAAAAGCTGTGGAGTGGGCTACTGTTGCACTTTCGGGAATAAAGAGTACAAAGATGGCCCACATAGAGCCGGCCATCACCAACGCTATTGCCGATTTGTTTACACCCAGTTTATGTTCTAAGGCTATCGCTATATAGCCTAATACAAAAATAGTTATAAGTAAAATCACTGTTTTAGAATTTTCGGCTCTTTGGGCTTTGGTAGAGATTGGCCATCTGCACCAACAAATTTATTGCCCGGATCGTATTGGATTCCAATTTTATCCAATAGCGGCTCTACCGCCACTTGATGCAGTTGCAGCCCTATATCCCAAGGGTTGTACCCCAGCAGTAGGGCAGTTAGCTCTTCGTAGGTGAGAACTGGAATTCCATACCCCTGCCGGCCATATACTTTACCCTCCATCTCTGCAAGCACATATTGCCAGCGATCCAAAAAGAAGGTACAGCCGGGGCAGTTGGCAATTATTAAATGAGGCTCAAAGGGCTGCATAGATTCAAATTTAATCTTTGAGTTGGCTACCGAATAGCCTCTATTGCTCCTAAGTAGATATTGCCTGAAGCCAAAGCCGCAACAGTGGCGCCGTTCGGGATAATCTACCTGCTCTCCTCCAAATTGGTCTGTAAGCCCCGCCAAAACATATGGATACTCAGCTCCACCAATACCATGCTGGGGGAATATTTTTGCGTAGTGGCATCCAATATGGTCTACAACCCTAAGCGGTTCGCCACTCTTTGCATCTACCAATCTATACTGCAGCCTCTTTGAGATCTCCTCTCTAAATTTGAAGACCAAGTCGCTGGTATGCACTATATTTTTAGGAATCTCAAACTCTTTTCGGGTAGCTTTGTAGAGCAACTCCCGTGTCTTCTTTAGAGTTTGAGGGAAGTGTTGCCAACTCTCTAAAATTTCGGCATAGATACCAAAAGAGGTGACGCATGAGACTGCAAAATTTTCGTATCCCGCCTCATTCATTAGTGCAAATTGGCGAGCCACCACTGTCATAGTGGTCTCTAAAGGTATTATTCCCGAGTGGTAGGCTATACCGGTGCAGGTAGTTTGACGAGGGTCGTCGTAGATATCTTTATTTAGATACTCTCTTAAAATTTCTATCAGTAGATCTTCGGCTTTTGGAAAGATATTTTGACGGATACAGCTTCGAGCCAGATAGTAGTGGTCTGAAGCAATCTCTTTCTGATAGCGTTGCCACTCCCTGTTTCCTTTTGGTATGTAAGCCAATTCACTCATTGTAGTTGGGGAACTCTTCACTTATTGTTTGAAAACGCTCAATCGCACCACTCTCTCTAAAGATAGCTCTCAAATCGCTTATACTCTCTTGGGGAATATCCCTTAGAGAGCCGGGGCGGCTCTCTTGGTAGCTGCACCCCAACCTCTTTAGAATAGAGTGGCGATTCTCTCTAAGCCACTCCCACACAGGCCCCTGTTCGGGATACATTTCTATGTTGAGATCGTCGAAATAGATGCAGTAGCCGTGATCTAACATATGGCGCCCCAACCTATCTACAAGCTCCTTCTGTTTGAGCCCCTCTTCGCTATTTCGGAAGAGCCCGCTCTCAATTGAGAGTGCCCTAAGAGCTTGAATTACATAACAGGGGGTGTTGTCTCTTGGGCATCGGGTTTTACATGAGAGACACTCCCCACAGAGCCAAATAGAGTTTGAACTTAAGAGCTCTCTTAAGCTCTCTTCATCTTCCTCTTGTACCAGATCCATTATTTCGCGAGGGTCGTAGTTGGAGACCGAAGCTGCCGGACACACCGCCGTGCAGGTACCACAGTTTATGCACCCCTGCATCCCCTCTTGGTATCTTATATCCTCTTTTAATCTATCAACCAAACTTCCCATAGAGCTAAGATAGCAATTTAAAACAGAGCCTTCTGAATCTTCTCTACCACCTCTAAAAAAGAGCCCTTTATTTGTGGCAACTCTATAGCATGCAGCAGCTTACCATAGTCGCACTCATTGCATAGCTCTTCGCTTAGGGGTATTTGAGAGAGCAGTTCTACTCCAAATTTTTTGGCCAATGCTGTTCCTCCCCCCTTACCAAAGAGAAAATATTTTTCGGTGGGGTGTTTTTCGGGGGTAAACCAAGACATATTCTCAATTACCCCTAAAATAGGAACCCCTACATCTTTATTGTTATATAGAGACATAGCCTTCTCTACATCTCCTATAGAGAGCATTTGAGGTGTGGTAACCATTATCACCCCCGAAATTTTATACTCTTGCAAAAGAGAGATATGTATATCGCCGGTACCGGGAGGGGTATCTATTATCAAAATATCCAACTCGCCCCAAGCGGTTTGATCTATCATCTGCTTCATACCATTGGCAGCTAAGGGGCCGCGCCAGAGAGCTCCCTCGCCGGGCGATATAAACATACCGAGCGACATAAGCTTAACCCCTAACCTTACTAACGGCTCAATAACGGTATTCCCTTCAATCTCTTTTATTTCGGGCTGTTCGTGCTGAATATCAAAGAGTAGAGGAAGCGACGGCCCATAGATATCGGCATCTAAAAGGCCCACCGAATAGCCCTGTAGCGCAAGTGAAGTGGCAAGAGTAGCCGACACTGTAGATTTGCCCACACCACCTTTGCCCGAGGCTACTACAACAATATTTTTCACCCCTTCAATCTCTCTTTTTACAATTATCTTTTCCATGTAGTCAATTGGATTGTGATTAAAAAAAACATTTGTCCACAAATGTAGTGAACAAATGTTTATTTCAAATAGAAAAATGGGAACTATTTAGCAAAGTTGTAGGCAGCCTCTCTCATAGCTTTATGGGAAGCAAAGGGGTGTGGAGGGTTTAGATATTGCTCTAAAAACTTATGAATAGTAAAACGAATTTCGCTCGACTCTTTAGAGTCTATACGGTCGAAACCGTGTCCACCCGGCTCATCTTCAAAAATTTTATATTGAAAAACGCGGTTATGTGCTTTAAGCGAATCTATCATTGCAACCACCTCTTCTACATATACATCGTTGTCGTTGGTATTGGTGTATATAAGTAGTGGCTTCTCCAATTTAGAGGCGTGGAACGAAGGGGAGCGTCTCTTATACTCTGCAGGATTCTCTTGAATACTCTCTCCAATATGGTATTTGGCGGTAAAGAAGGCGTTGTAGCGTGCATCGTGCGAGCCAAGCCTGCTCTCTAAGTCGCTTACAGGAACACCTGCAAAGGCCACCTGATACTTTTGGGGGTAATTTAAGATATTCATTAGCGAGATCATTCCTCCGTGGCTCCAACCCACAATGCCCACCTTAGACTCATCTACAATAGAGTAGTTCTCTACCATATAGTCGCGGCTTACAAGAACATCTTCATTCTCTAATCCACCATAATCTATATTTTCGTAGGTGTTTTTACCATAGCCGGTACTTCCTCTATACTCGGCCGACACTACTATATAGCCCTGAGCAATGAACTCTCTAACAATATGGGCGTAGTAGGTAGAAAAATCGGAGTGTATTCCACTGTGGGGCAGCACTATCAAAGGGTATTTTTTATCCCTTTTAACACTTTTGGGAATGAAAATATAGCTGTAAAACTGTATAGGGTTGGCAGCAAAGCGGTCGTCCTCTTTTTTGGGCTTCCAACGGGCAGGGCCTGCCAGACGAACCTTATCTACAAAGGCAACATCGCCCAATAGTTCGTGCCACATAAGGTCATCTACCCGTTTGATAATCACATCGTGGGTATGTTTTTGATTTCTAACCAAGGTGCGCAAACTCTCCATTTCGCTCTTCATCTCCTTTACATTGTTGCAGGAGGGTAGAAGCAACAGAAGTGCCGCCACAATTAAGGTGGCAAAAAGATTACTAAAATTTCTAAACATCACTTTTTTTTTTAAAAATTTATAAATTGATTTTACAGTTATTTGGCGTAACGGTACGAAATGCGGCGCATCTCTTTAAACGATACAAAAGGGTAAGGGGGATTTAGCTGCTCCCCTATAAACTTATATATATCAAAACGAATTTCGCTCCCCTCATTGGTGTCCATAATATCGAAATAGTGCCCCCCGGGCATCGCTTCAAATATTTTGTATTGAAACTCCTTGTTGTGTGCCTTTAGAGAGTCTATCATAACCACAACCTCCTCTACATGCACATCTTCGTCGTTGGTGTTGGTGTAGATAAGAAGTGGTCTTTTAAGTAGGTGGGCATAATTTGAGGGTGAACGGCGTTTATACTCTTGGGGGTTCTCCTCTAAGCTCTCTCCAATGTGGTAGGGGGCTGTAAAATAGTCGTTATAGCCTTTGTCGTGAGTAGTAAGGCGGTTGGCTAAATCGCTTACCGGTACACCGGCAAACGCCACTTTATACTTTTGGGGGTAGTGAAGGATATTCATAAGAGAGATCATCCCCCCATGGCTCCAACCCACAATTCCTACTCTATTTTCATCTACAATAGAATAGTTTTCAACCATATAATCGCGGCTTGCAAGGACATCTTCATTCTCTAACCCCCCGTAATCTATATCTTGGTAAACCGACTTCCCATATCCCCTACTTCCTCTATATTCGGGCGATACAACAATGTAGCCCTGTGCTATAAGCTCTCTAACAATATGGCCAAAGTAGTTGGTGCGGAAGTTGGAGTGTACCCCTCCGTGGGGGAGCACAATAAGGGGGTACTTTTTACCCTCTTTTGCATTTTGGGGTATAAAAATATAGCTAAAAAAGCGTAGAGGATTAGATGCAAAACGATCCTCTTTATTTTTGGCTCTCCAGCGGGGAGGGCCTGAAAGACGCACCTTATCTATAAAAGCAACATCTTCGAGCATAAGACGAAGCTGTACATCGTCTATATTTTTTACCACTACATCGTGGTTGTGCTCCAAATCCTCAACTAAGGCGGTGAGCCTATCTATCTTCTTTTCTAACTCTTTGGTGCTGTTTGAACAACCATAAAATAGAAGTGAAAAGATAAGTGCTACCACTATTAAACTGTTGGTAATATTAACTTTCATCTTATCTATAGTTTATATTTAATATCAAGAGCCGAACAATCTTTTTTTAGAAGAGATTTACAGCAACAAATCCACCAAAATTATTTTTATAAATTTTTGTGGGGCCATACCAATCGAAGTTGGTTGCAGCTCCAAAGGTAAAATCTTTGTAGCTTATGCCGGCACGAACCATTATATAGCTTCGGGAGTGGTCCCCATAGCCAAAATTGTGTGTATATATACCTTGTGCTCTGGTGTATAGAGTGAGTTTATTGGAAAGTTTGGGTTTATACTCCAACATAGAAAATAGCTCAAAATTTGGATCTTTGGCAATATCTACCCTTGGATTGAAAATGGCCACCACCTTGGGAGTAGCATATGAGAAGGTGGCAGCTGCCGATGGGCGGATTCCATCTACCGGATTCCAAATAAAACCGCCGGCAAGATCTACCCCTTTAACAACACTATAGGTGAGCTTCCCTTGTAGCATATAGTCTTCTATAACACTATTGCCCCACTCCGGCTGTAGATTGGTTGCACCAAAAAATCCAAATTTTGGAGCGCTTTGGAACTTCTTATTTATTGTCACTTGATAGGCCAATGCGCGATTTCCTGCAAAAAGTTCAACAAAAATTGGGGGATTTTTTACAGTAGAGGGGGGAGTCTCCTGCCCATTAAGCAAAAAAGAGGGGAGTAAAAAAAGAGGGAGTAGTATTACTCTTTTTAAGACTCTATTGAAATAGCGCATATATTAATCGATATTAGCTGTTTAGCAATTTTTGGGCAATCTGTTTTTAACTATTTGGCACTATTCTGCCTCTTTTTACAATCTTTTTTGCCTCTAATGTGCCAAGATATCAAAAGTGCCCTATAATTTCAAACAAATTATCGATTATTGATATTATGCAAGAAGAAAATTGGCGAGCGCCTCTTCTATGGCACTCTTTAGTTGGGGGTACCCTATATGGCTATACCCTTCGCTATAGAGAGAGGTTATAAAATCGCAATGTGTGCGCCCCTCTCTATATTGAGGCTCCTTAGATGGATGTTTAAGATAGCGGGAGATTAACTCCCCCCTCTCCTCTACATTTAAAACAGCGTGATAGAAGAGCTCTCCCTGCGAAAACGACATAGATGAGCCCATTATCTTCCTATCCCAAATTGAGAGATCGGAAATTCCCCTTGGGGCAATACCCTCTATTTTCAATTTAGAGAGTTGGGCAATAAGAGCACTATTTATTTGATTGAAGTACTCTCTATTTTTAATCTCCCACCTCTTTTTGAATTTAGTAGAGAATACCACCATCTTTGGAGAGAGTAGGACACTCTCGCCTCCGGTAGCTCTCTTAATCACTTTAACTCCATCTTCTGCAACCTGCTCAACCATTAGAGAGCCCTCTATACTATTTGCCCTCCCCAACACTAAAACAGGCTCTTTAGGTTGCCAGACAATGAAGGGGGCATCACACCTCCCCTCCAATAGGGGTAGATCGGGCAGATTGTATTTTTGAAGCTCTACCCCCATTCTACATATGGATAGCTCTATCTACCGCTTCAAAGCCCGCCTCCATAAAGATCTCCGAAACGGTGGGATGGGTGTGAATTGTGTTGGCAATATCGTAAATGGTAGATTCAAGCTGCATATAGGCTGCCGCCTCATTTATCATATCGGTTGCATTTGGAGCAATTATTTGAATTCCCAACACCTCTCCATATCTCTTTTCGGAGATAATTCTAATAAAGCCCTCTGTATTTCCCTCTGTTTGAGCCTTCCCATTGGCAGAGAGTGGAAATTGACTCACTTTATAGTCATAACCCCTCTCTTTGGCTATCTTCTCTGTAACTCCAATTTGAGCAGCCTCTGGTAGGGTGTAGATATTCATAGGTATCTTCTCTAAATCTAACTCCCCTTCAACCCCATTGAGATAGTTTACCACATGAAGCGCTTGAGCCGAAGCAAAATGGGCAAATAGCCCCTTTCCATTTAGATCTCCTATTGCAAAAATCCCCTTTACCGAACTCTCAAAATTGGAGTCGCTCTTTATAAAATTATTCTCTCTCTCAATCTCTATATCGGACTCTATAAAATTGGCAATCCTGTCGTTGGCATTGATTATTAGATCTGCAGCTATGCTATTGCCCTCTATGGTGAGCTTTCCATTGCTCCAGAGATTGGTAATATCTGTAACTTCGCTGTTGAAGATGAGTCTAACCCCCTCTTTCTGGAGCTGTTGTGTCATATAGCTACTGATGGCCACATCGGCTCTCTCCATAATTGAGGGAGCATTGGCAATTAGGGTAACATCTCTTCCTATAAGGGTAAGAGCTTGTGCAAATTCAACAGCAACAGGATTTCTACCTACAATTACAATATTTTGAGGAATCTCTCTCTTTGTAAAGAGCTCTTTTGCTCCAATTACCAACCCTTCAACTGGAGAGATAATCTCTTTAGAGTAAGAGCCGGTAGCGAGAATAATATTTTTCCCCTCCAACACTCTATTCTCTACCAAAAGCGAGGTGGGGGAGAGGATCTTTGCACTCCCTTTTACCACCTCTACCCCATTTTTTTTAAGTAGATAATCTACCCCTGCGGTGAGCCTTCTTACTATGGTGTTACTCCTGGCTATAGCTCGGTTCCAATTAAAGGAGAGCTCCTTTTGATCTATCCCATCGATACCAAACTTTGTAGCATCTTTTTTTATTTTCTGGTAGAGTTTAACACTCTCCAAAATGGCTTTAGAGGGGATACAGCCCCAGTTTAGACAACTACCTCCTATACTCTCGCTCTCTATTATTGCAGTTTTTAGTCCCAACTGTCCAGCTCTAATGGCTGCAACATAACCTGCCGGCCCAGAGCCCACAATCAATAAATCATACATAACATACTCTCCTTAATTTTTACTCCATCAACATTGAGATGGGGTTGGTTAAATAGCCCATTAAATCATTAATAAAGCGGGTGCTCTCTCCTCCATCGGCAATCCTGTGGTCTACAGTTAGCGAGAGAGGCATTACAAGCCCAATAGCCAATTGATCATCCTTTACAATTGGCTTTTTGGAGACTCTTCCAATTCCCAATATAGCTGCTTGAGGGTAGTTGATTACAGGCACTGCAAAGAGCCCCCCCAGGCTGCCGTAACTGGTAATTGTAAAGGTTCCATCGCTCATCTGCTCAAGAGTTAGCTTACCCTCTCTGCCACTCATTGAGAGCTCTTCAATTTTAGCTGCTATCTCTTTAATAGAGAGCTCATTGGCGTTTTTTATTACAGGAACAACCAACCCTTTAGGGGTATCTACAGCTATTCCAATATTGTAATACTTTTTATAGATCATATTGCCCCCTTCCCAATCCATTTCGGAGTTTAGAACTCTATGTTTCTTAAGGGTTATTGCAACAGCTTTTACTATATAGGGGAGATAGGTGAGTTTGAACTCTCTTCTTACCCTATCCAATTCCGAAACCTCTACCTCTTCAAAGAGAGTCATATGGGCAGCTTTCTGTTTGCTTTGAATCATGTTCTTAGCAATGCTTTTACGCATTTGAGAGAGGGGTTCAATCTCTACCAACTCTACTATCTCTCTTTTGGCCTCTATTTTTGTGCTCTTTAAATGGGCTGCTCTATCCCAATTTTGAATATCGCTTTTGGTAACTCTTCCTCCCGGCCCAGTTCCCTTTACAAGGTTGATATCAACTCCCATCTCCTTTGCCATAGCTCTGGCAACAGGGGTGGCAAGTGCCTTTATTTTACCTCCATCTCTTTTATCTCTTTTTATCTCAACCCCCTCACTGCTTGCCGATAGCACCAGCTCATTAGAGGCCACCTCTAAGGTTCCAACTACTCCTGCCCCCTCCTCCTCTACAAGCTCCTCCTTTTTAGCCTCCGATTGAGCCTCTTTGTTCTCCTCTCCCTCAATCTCAATCTCTACTAAGGCGGCTCCCACCTTGATTGTCTCGCCAACTTTACCAAATTTGGCTACAATCACCCCATCTTTTGGAGAGGGGATAGCAGTAACCACTTTATCTGTCTCCATTGTTACTAAAGAGTCTCCCATCTTAACGGTAGCACCTTTATCTACATGCCACTCAACAATAGTCCCTTCGTCAAGCCCCTCTCCAATATCTGGAAATTTAAATATATATCTCATAACTCTAATATTTTACTGTTCTTTCAATCTGATAGAAGATCTTGTAGGGATTTTGCATAAAATGATGCTCTCCTTTGGGGAGTGGTACAATTACATCAAACCCTGCAACTCTGGCCGGTGGAGCTTCAAGATGGAGGAAGGCCTCCTCTAAAACAATTTGGCCAATTTCGGAAGGGAGGCCAAACGATCTGGGCCCCTCAGATACTGTGACAACTCTACCTGTTTTTTTTACCGATTTTATAATTGTCTCTTTATCTATAGGGTAGATTGAACGCAAATCTATCAACTCTACACTAATACCGGCCTCTTTTGCCATAACCACCGCTTTTTGTGCCTCTCTAACCATTGCTCCATAGGCAATTAGAGTTACATCGCTCCCTTGCGATAAAAGATTTGCCTTCCCAAGGGGTATGGTAAACTTCTCTTGCGACACCTCCTGTTTTATTGCCCGATAGATTCTCTTTGGTTCCATATATAGAATTGTATCGTCGCTCTCAATGGCAGAGATTAACATCCCCTTTGCATCGTGTGGAGTTGAGGGGGCAACTACTTTTAAACCAGGTATATGGCCAAAGATTGCCTCCATACTTTCGCTATGGTGCTCCAAAGCATTAATTCCACCCCCATAGGGGAGCCTTATAACCATTGGTGTTCCATATTTTCCGCGACTTCTATTTCGCATTCTGGTTGCATGGCTAACAATCTGATTAAAAGCGGGATAGATAAATCCGCAAAATTGCATCTCAACCACCGGTCTCAACCCGGCAACTGCCATCCCTACAGCTGTTCCAACTATTCCACTTTCGGCCAAGGGGCTGTCAAAAACCCGCTCTTTACCATACTTTAGCTGAAGTCCCTCTGTAACTCTAAAGACACCCCCCTCTACACCAACATCCTCTCCATAGACAATTACATTTTTATCTTCTGCCAACTTTATATCCAATGCATTATTGATAGCATTAACCATATTCATTATCTTCATAACAGTGCTCTTTTAAAGATTACTTCTTAATTTTTGTCTCTTTCCACTGAAGGAAGCGGTCATACTCTCTCTGCTGAGCCACCAGGTCGTCGGGGATATCGGCATAGAGATATTTGAAAATATCTTCTTTGGGGTACTCTCCAAAATTTTCGGCTTCAATAAATTGTCTGTCAACCTCCTCTCTATATTGAGGAAGAATTTTCTCTTCCTCTTCGGGGCTCCACTCTCCTCTCTCTTGCAGGTAGAGCATTAGCCTCTTGAGTGGATCTCTCTCTGCCCAGAACTCCTCTTCCTCTGCAGTTCTATATTTGGTAGGGTCGTCGGAGGTGGTGTGAGCCCCTCTTCTATAGGTGACCGCCTCAATTAAGATAGGCCCTTCGCCCCGTTTACAGGCTTCGGCCGACTCCTCTATTGCCCTATAGAGAGCAAAAAAGTCGTTACCATCTACTTGAATCCCTTTCACTCCATAGGCAACAGCTTTTATAGCAAGTGAGTCGGAGATTGTTTGCATAGCAACAGGCGTAGAGATTCCATATTGGTTATTCTGTATAATAAAGATTACCGGCACACCCCAAACTGCTGCAAAGTTGAGTGCCTCATGAAAATCTCCCTCCGATGTGCCGCCATCACCAACAAAGGCGTAAACCACCCTCTCTTCGCCTCTATATTTTGCTGCATAGCCCAACCCCGCGGCGTGAAGTAGTTGTGAAGCTATTGGCACACTAACAGGAAGAAGATTGTTGGCCTCTTTAAAATTAGAGCCCTCTTCGTATCCCATATAGTAGAGAAAAATCTCTTTAAGTGAGGCCCCTTTAGCAAGCATTGCTCCCAACTCTCTAAAGGCGGGCACAAGCCAATCTTCATCTCTAATGTGGGCTCCAACTGCGCCAGAGATAGCCTCTTGGCCATAATTTGGTGGGTAGGTAAAGATTCTACCCTGTCTCTGATAGTTTACAGTTTGCAAATCTGCCACTCTGCTAAAGAGCATCTTTTTATAGATTTTGAGTAGCCTTTGATTTTCTATTTTGGGCATCCACTTCTCATTGATAACCTTGCCGTTATTATCAATAATTTGGAACATCTCCCTATTTAATGGATTGTATAAGTTGAACATATCTATTTGGCTCTTAAAGGTTAGCTAAAATTGAATCTACTCTAACAACAATTTGGGAGTGGCTTTTGTTTCTCTGTTCAACTATTTCGTGCGGAAAGCTATTGTTCTATTCTATTTTTTTAATGGTAAATTTCATTCTTAAAAGGGGATACTCCTTCCCTTGGCCGTCTCTCTCTGCTCTCTCTCCTCTTCTCTATATTTTTTAATTTCGAAACCTCTATCTCTCATTGCTTTGGCTAATTGTAATAAGAGTAATCAATTCCTATCAGGAGCTATTATTTTGAAGTGGGTAGTGGCACTAACCACTTCATTATTCTCCTTTTTTAACTTCGCTTTTAAATACTTCCAATAGTTACGGGTTTTGTGTAACCCTCTAAACTATTTTTACTATAAATCTCTCTTTTAAAACTCTGCCATTACTGTTTTACCACTGTCATTGAAAATGCTCTGCAAGTTCTGTAGAGCTGATTGGTCTCTGCAATATCAAAAAAACCGCCAGTTTTGTTCCAGATGTCCAGACCTCTGCCCAACAATATTTTCCAGCTATCATCTACCATGATATATCTATCGTGAATAGCATCGTCAAAACTAAAGTTAAACTCTATACCAATTGGTGCAAGATTATCAATTAACCCAGCTAATCGTTCGCGGCTCTCTTCAACAAAGTTCTCATCGTTATTGGTGATTAGCTCCACCTTAACACTCTCATCGGCCTTTTTATAACTTGCAATGAGATTTATAAGTTCTACTAAGTTCCTTATCTGATAAGGGAGTCTTATGTAGGGGTCAACAATTTTCACCTCTTTTACCCCTTCTAAGAACTCTCCAAAAAGATTTTTATATGAAACCCCTTTTTGATTGTCGTAAATCTCTTTATGTTTGGCTTCCAATTGACTGCTATTGCTTTCAACTCCATTACCAAAAGAGCTAATTGGTTGGTTTTCGCTATCTACAAATAGATTCTCTTTCCCCAAATATTGTATCTCTTCAAGGGTTACAATCTCCCTCTCTTTGGGATTACCATGAGTTTTATATGAAAAATCAACCTCCTCAAAGGTTTCGTCCATCTTCTGTAGTTGCAATTTTACTCTACGGCGTAGCTCGATTGAAAATTCAAAGAGCTCACTTAGCTCCTCTACACTCGCTTTTTTATTTGGAAATATAATTTTACAGAGACCGGCAAAACTCTTTGTCACCCCCGCTTTATCACGAGTAGTTATTGTGTTGGAGAGTTCGAAGTGGTTCTGGTAATCATTACTCCAATCCTCTTTGCGAAGCTCTCTTAAAATCTCTGCCAGGTAATCAACCACAAACCCGTATCCATCTGTAAACATCTCATTTCTGAGCTTCTCTACCTCCCAACCGGGCAAATAGCCATGCATTCTATCTAAAAAGGCAGTATCGTTATACTCTTTTGGAAGCGCCTCAAAAAGGTGCGAATGGTTTAGCATATATGGCACACTACTATCGGTATTACCAACAAAGACCATACTTGCCGATGCGCCATAGACCTGAGTACCACGGCTAAAGGATTTATTGGCCATATAGTTTTTCATTATATCTATCAGCCCCTGATCGGCTCGTTTAGAACGGCCTGCAAACTCATCGTAGGCCACAACATCCCAATAACCCACAAGCCCTATTTCACCTGTTGAGTTATTTACAAAGAGTTTGGCTTTGGAGACCTCTCCTCCAGATATTAAAATGGCGTGAGGAGAGAGTTCGCTATAGATATGCGACTTGCCCGTCCCTTTAGGACCAAGCTCTATTAAGTTATAGTTGTTCTCAACAAAGGGAATTAAACGAGTAAGTTGTAAAATTTTAGAGCGTCTTGTAAATTCATCTGGATTGAGTCCCATTGTCTGCAGAAGAAGATCTATCCACTCTTCTGTTGTAAAATTATCTCTGATCTCTTTATACTCCTCGGTCTCCACATTGGAGATTTGTATAGGTTTTAAACTCTCTATTATCCATGGAGAGCTATCTCTTTCATCGGTAGCCATATAGGCTAGAGTAAGAATAGACCAAACTCCATCAGATAACAGTTTCTTATGCTCCTTAATTATTGAGTCCGATATTGGAATGTTTTTAAGCCCTAGATTGGCAAAGGTGGCCTCAAACCTATCTTTTTTGTCATTTAATCTAGCACTTACCTTATCAATTATTCTATGAGAGCCCCTTCTTCTCACCTGTTCCATTATATGTTGTGCCTCATCACGATGCACATAGTGCTCTGCCAAGATACTTTTAACCCTCTCTACCCCCTCTTTTATTGTCTGCTCATCGTCGGAGGCACAATATTGACCAAGAAGATACTCCAAGACATAGGTTGGCACCACTGCATTTCCCTTTACCAATTTTGTCAAATCTTTGCGAACAACTTTGCCCGCAAAATAGTGGTTAATCTTGCTGTTTAAATCTCTCATAATCTTAATCAAAATCGTTGATAAATGATATCTTTAAGGTATATCCATGCTCTGCATATCTTTTCCAGCGATTGGAATTGGGTATAGGTTGTTCTATAATCAACTTCACACGCTCCCCCTTATATTTTCCACTGGCAGCTGCACTCAATTGAAATACCTTTCTTACCGATCGTTCGCGCTCGCTACCCTCCTCTATATCAAAAACATAATTAAATATATCGCTCAATCTGGTACCATCATCGGCTTGAATAAAAGCTCTAATGCTCCTCGGTAACATTTTCTCTGTAATGAGCTCCTTTTGAATAAAAGTAACTGCTAGTACATTGGTGGTTATCTGATCACTAGATTGTATAATATCAATATCTACCTCTTGAGTTGTATCTTTTCTCTTCCTTGAAATGGTTAAAAGTGGAACAACCACCTCTTGCAACGATGCACCACCATGCACATAGCGCGAGCCTGAGCCTTTAATTCTCAAACGATTTATTCCCTTTGGAATTAAAATATCCAAATCGGAATTTAACCCCACCTCACCACCATTAAATTTTTTTACCGCTCTATTGCCGGTGAGATTTTGCCCCAAAACAAACCTGCGATTCTCTCTCCAAATCTCTCCCTCTAGCTGCGCATCGGCAAAATCACTCTCCTCCAATGGCTCATTTTGGTAAATATAGCCATGATCAGAGGTGATAATCATATTGTTTCCATTCATATTGGCAATATGACGCAGAAGATTATCTAAAAACTCAAACTCTCTCTCTACTGCATCAAAAACCTCAGCCTCAGAGGTTTTATCATCTCCAATATGGTCAATATGGTTATGGTAGATATAGATTAAATCATAACCTTTTACATACTCTCGCCCCTCGGTTGTAGCACTCATTGCCATAAACTTTTCAGCTGTTATTGCATCGGCACGAACAGTAGAGTTTAGCTCCAACACCCTTTTTCTCCCTTGAACACCTGCCGATGAGATACCATCTGCCATAACAGCACAATCTTTAGCCACAATACTCAACTGCTCGTGTGGCAACAGATTGGCCATCCCCAACTGAGTGTAGGAGGGGAGGTTGGTTATCATATAATCTAATGTAGCTTCATATCTGTTCTTACTCTGAATCTCACGCCACAGCTCCCAACCATTCTCATACCTAAGTGCATCTGAGATAATAACAAACAGACGCTGTTTTTTATCGATAAATGGTTTAACCTGCCTGTAGAAAAAGTTGCTTTGATTGTACTGCGAGTTTAACACCCATCCACTGGTGTTATCTATAGTTTGCTGCCAATTATCATTAAAACGCAATAGCCAGTCGTTGGAATAGAGCTTATGCACTTTTTCATAGAGTTGGCTAAGCACCCTTTGATAGGGCGTTTTTCTATAATTGAATATAAACTTTCTATAACTATAATCTATTGTGTAGAGCTCATTAACATAGCCGGTAGCACCCTCCTCAATGGTTGTAAAGCGCACATCTTGGTAGAGACGGATATTATGGATCATTGAAGAGGCATGATAGAGTGCCTCATAACACTCTTGCAACTCTTGATACCAATATTTATTCTCTCTCTTCTTTACCACCTCTTGAACCTTTGAAAAGGAGATATTTTCAAAAATCAGCTTTTTGGCAATGCTGTGGATTATCTTAAAATCTATAGCTTTATAGAGATCATCTTGTAACAGATCTTCATAGTTCATCTCCTCTAACTCATCTGACACATTTAGATCTTTGGCTATTCGTTCAGAAAGAGCTCTAAAGGCCTCTCTATAAGTAATTGAATCTTTCCAAAAGTCAATAAAAAGAAGAGATTCACCTACCGCTCTGCTCCCCACTGCTCCGCCAAAATTTCTTTTAAAAATGGTGAGAAGGAAATCGTAAATTGATGGCCTATCCACTTTGTAATTGAATTTTTGCGCCACCTCCTCCCAAAAGAAATTGTTCAAATTGTACCGCTCCAGATCGCTCTCTATACGGCTACTATCATCATAAAATGTTTGAGCATAGGCTTGAAGAAAGCTCTCTAAATTAATAAAGCTCACATCAAATACCACCCCCAGCATCTTATATAGAATGTCTTTATCACTATCGCCATCTGCAAGTAGCCCCCGGAGTTTAGCGCGACGCACCTTATTCTCAAAAAAGGCCAAGTGCTCCTTTATTATAGGTCTAAAATGGTACTCCAAACCAAGATCTTGTAGAAAGATAGACTCCACATCTGAATTAAAGACTCGATGCGCCAACTGCATATCTAACAACCAATTCTCTTCATAAGGGGGCTCTGCAACATCAAAATAGAGTAAAAAGCGTTGATTATGCTCATTTATAAGGCGATATTTCACAAAAAATTGATTGTTCTGCACCTCTATCTTCTCTACACCCTCCAAATCAAATTGCTCAAACTCTTCCTTAAACTTTGCTCCCTTATCGTACCAAAAGAGAATCCTATGGTTACGGAACGCACTATTTATATTATCTTCAATTGAACTCATATTTTAATATGTGTCATTTAATTATTATATCATTTGATTAGTATCTCAATTTATTCTTTTAGTTACCACGCTTAGTCTCATTACTATACATCTTTAAAAATTGCATTCCCTTTTCGGTCAAATAGTATTTTTGTTTACTACTATTTGGTTTTTCAGGTATGGTCATAGCTATAAACCCCTCTTTTATGGCTGGAAGCAGATATTTTATCCTGAAATATTTTCTGTCTGTCAATTCTAACTTTTCTTGCAATTCTTCTCTACTTAATTCTCCCCCTAAAATCTCCAATAGTTTTTGGACTTGGGGGGTAACTTGGGGGGTAACTTGGGGGGTAACTTGGGGGGTAACTTGGG
>CAZEGL010000011.1:0-55066 GCA_964512295.1 uncultured Muribaculaceae bacterium | reverse complement strand
CCCCGACCAGCTGATTACAAATCAGCTGCTCTGGCCAACTGAGCTACATCGGCAAAATTAAATTTCTCCTACTCATTTTGGGATTGCAAAGATATACCTTTTTGGTTAAACTCCAAAAAATTATACTCATTAATTATAGTTTGATAGATAGAGTGGTTGTCGAAATGAGACTCCTCCTTCAATTGATCTATAGTACCCTGCTCTATAAAGCGATCGGGAACTCCCATTCCCACCACTTTTATTGAACTCTCTCTATGCTCTTTGGAGATATATTCCGATACAGCAGAGTAGAGCCCACCCTTTACTGCTCCATCTTCAACTGTAATAATGGTTTTGCATTTTTCTATAGCTCTATCCAATGCCTCTTTATCTATAGGTTTTACAAAGCGCATATTGTAATGGAGAGGCTCTCTTCCCATCTCTCTAACTTTAGAGATAGCCTCCTTTACACCATTGCCAACCGGCCCTAATGAGAGCACCGCTACGCCGCTCCCATCGCTAATTTGCACTGCTTTACCCAACTCTATCTCTTTTGTAGGAGTGTTGTTCCAATCTAACCCTACAACGCTCCCCCTAGGATAACGGATTATTGTGGCCCCATATTGGGGCTGCTGTACCGAATAGAGAATATCTCTAAGCTCAATCTCATCCATTGGTGAAAAGAGGGTGAGGTTGGGAATAGCTCTAAATGCCGCTATATCGAATACTCCATGATGGGTCGCTCCATCCTCACCTACCAATCCCGCACGATCTAAAAGGAAGATAACTTTTAGATTTTGGGTGGCAACATCGTGAATAACGCTATCGTAGGCTCTCTGTATAAAGCTGGAGTAAATGTTACAGTAGGGGAGGAGGCCGGCAGCAGCCAACCCGGCCGAAAATGTGACTGCGTGCTGTTCGGCTATTCCTACATCAAAAACCCTGTTGGGCATCTCCTCCATTAATAGGTTCATAGAGGAGCCGGTGGGCATAGCGGGAGTGATCCCATAAATTTTATCATTCTCCTTTGCCAACTTCAGAAGAGTTTTTCCAAAGATATCTTGATAGCGCTCTTTTTGGGCGCCAACCTCAATTAATTTCCCACTCTCTTTATCGAAGAGTCCTGGAGCGTGCCAAATTGTTTGGTCCTCTTCGGCAGGCTTAAATCCCTTCCCCTTTTTGGTAACTATATGTAACAGCTTTGGCCCCTCTATCTGTTTGATATCTTCTATCCTCTGTAGCAGTAGGGGCAAGTTGTTGCCATCGATGGCTCCAAAGTAGCGGAACCCTAAAGATTCAAAGAGAGAACTCCTACCAAATAGTGCAAGCTTTGTGCTATGAATAAATTTCTGGAAAAGAGCCCTTATCTTCTTAGAGGGAATCAAATTCCAAACTCTATGTTTGGTTTCGTTATAGAGATGGGAGGTGGTTATTTTGAGTAGGTAGTTGTGTACAGCCCCAACATTTTTATCTATAGAGATGTGGTTGTCATTCAAGATAATTAAAAGATCTCTCTTTAGGGCTCCTGCATTATTTAGCCCTTCGTAGGCGAGTCCTCCGGTAATTGCCCCATCGCCAATCACCGCTACAACACGCCTCTGCTCACCCTTAATTTGAGCAGCTACTGCCAAACCCAATGCTGCCGAAATAGAGGTAGAGGCGTGCCCTACACCAAAAGCGTCGTGGGGAGATTCCGACATCTTGGGAAAGCCGCTAATCCCCTCATATTTACGATTGTTTTTAAACTCCTTCCGTCGCCCCGTTAAAATTTTATGGGTGTAGGCTTGGTGTCCTACATCCCAAACTATTTTATCTACAGGGGAGTTGTAGAGGTAGTGTAGGGCCACAGTTAGCTCTACACTACCTAAACTGGCCCCTATATGGCCGGGGTTTTCTGAACATACATCTACAATATACTCCCTAAGCTCTTTACACAACTGAACAAGCTGTGGTTGAGAGAGCTTTTTAAGATCTGCGGGGGAGTTTATCCTATCGAGTAGTTCCATTCTTAATTCTCTATATTGGCCTCTTGAAGTTTATAATTCTCTTCTATATCTACCTTTTTCAAAATAAATGAGACAATAATTGCTATAAAGGAGAGTAGTACAAAAAAGGAGGTGGCGTAGGTGTAGTGATATTTATTAACTTCAATACCCTCTTTTACAACCGTTCCAACCACGCTGTATTTGTTTAGAATATGGCCTATTATCATAGGTACAGACATCAAACCAATATTTTGGACATAGAAGGCTAAAGCAATAGCGGTACCAAACTGTTTTTCGGGAATTATTTTAGCTAAAGAGGGCCACATGGCAGAGGGGAGCAGAGAGAAAGCTATACCCAATAGAATCATGAGTATAATGGCAATCCACCACTGATTAATAAAGGGCATGGTAAAGAGAAGATGTACGGTGATTAGTAGGATAGATCCTATAATCATAAGATCTACACCTCTACCTATTTTATCGTAAATTCTTCCAAAAAGAGGAGTTAATATAATAGTCCCAAAGGGGAGGATACTGGGAATCAACCCCGACAATTTAGGGTCTACATTAAATTTAAACTCCATCATCCCCGCCGCATATTTTAAGAATGGGAAGACAGCAGAGTAGAATACCACACACAATATAGAGATAAGCCAAAATCCTTTACTTTTTAAAATCATCTTTACATCGGCAAGGGTAAAGGAGCCTTCAGAATCGTTATTGTCACTTGAAGTGGCCTCTTCAATCTGATGATCCAACTTTTTATCGTATATGGTGTAGAGAATAAATAGTAGAAAACCTACAAAAAGAAGTGCAAGCCCAAATTGTACGGGGGTTCCAACTCCTTTAGCCCTCGCTGCTATAACTGGGGTTATCGAGAGTGCCACCGCTGTTCCCAAGCGGGCAAGCGAAAGTTGCATACCCATAGCAAGTGCCAACTCTTTTCCTTTAAACCACTTGACAATTGTCTTGCTGACGGTTGCTCCAATCACCTCTGTACCAATTCCAAAAACAGCAAAACCAAAACCGGCAAGAAGAACCTGACTCTTATACTGGGAACCAAAGAGAGTTACAGTATGCCCTACAAGAGAAGGGGTGGTGATTGCCCACAACTTTATTGAGAAGCCTACCAGCATAAGTAGGGAGCAGACTATCCCTGTAAATCTAATCCCCTTTTTGTCTAAGATAATGCCTCCAAAGATAAGCATACCCAAAAAGACATTAAAGGCGTAGGTAGAACCCATAAAAAAGCCATACTCAGAGGCAGTCCAGTTGTTATACTGCTCTAACATCGTTTGCAGCGGTGCCAAAAGGTCTTGCGCAACATAGACTGTAAACATAGTAAGAGATACAAGTAGTAACATCATCCACCGCATTAGGGATGAGTCTCTTAAAAGTGATTTTGTACTATTCATATTTTGTTAATTGTGTGTTTTTCTATCTAATAAGCTTTAGGTATTCTGTAGTTAAAAATTGGAACTCTCTCCAGTAGCGGTCAAAAATCTCTATAAAAAACGGTCTGCTCACGGTCTGGCCCAAGTGAGACAATTGCAATAGGTACTCCAACCTCCTCCTCTATAAAATTTATAAATTCTATAAACTCATTGGGAAGCTCCTCTTTTTTTGTAACCTTGGTCAAATCTTTTTTCCAACCTTTAAGTTGGTCATATATAGGCTCTATATTAGATTGAGTCTCAAACGGATACTCTTTGGTGGTTTGATCTCCAATTTTATAGGATGTGGCAACTTTTATACTCTCAAACGAATCTAAAACATCGCCTTTCATCATAATTAAACTCTCTACGCCATTGATCATTACCGCATATTTGAGTGCCACCAAATCTAACCAGCCGGTTCTTCTTGCTCTGCCGGTGGTAGCTCCAAATTCTCTTCCCTTCTCTCTCAAAAGTTCGCCTGTTTGGTCGTGGAGCTCGGTAGGAAAGGGTCCGCTGCCTACTCTGGTACAGTAGGCTTTGAAAATTCCCATAACTTTTCCAATCTCTTTGGGAGATATCCCCAGACCTGTACAAGCTCCTCCCGAAACTGTATTAGAGGAAGTTACAAAGGGATAGGTTCCAAAATCTATATCCAACAGAGAGCCTTGAGCCCCCTCTGCAAGAACACTCTTCCCTTCTGCTGCCTGCTCTCTTATAAAATATTCGGTATCTATTAAATGGAAAGTTTTCATAAACTCCACTGCTTCCATCCACTCTCTCTCTCCCTCATCTATATCTGCCGTGTAGCTGAACTGTTTGAGAAAATTGCGGTGTTTGTTCTTTAAAGTTTTAAATCGATCAAGAAAGTTGTCACTTAAGATATCCCCTACACGAAGTCCATTGCGCCCAATTTTGTCTATGTAAACCGGCCCAATTCCTTTGAGTGTAGAGCCTATCTTCTCGCTCCCTTTCGATTTTTCGGAAGCTAAATCTATAGCTCTATGGGTAGGAAGAATAAGATGTGCTTTTTTGGAGATGAAGATCCGCTCCCTTGCATCTACACCAAGAGAGTGCAGTTTATTGCACTCCTCCTTAAATGTAAGAGGGTCTATTACAACCCCATTTCCAATAATATTCACACTCCCCTCTCTGAAGATACCGGAGGGGATGGTGTGGAGAACGGTTTTGGTGTTGTTAAATTGAAGGGAGTGACCGGCATTTGGGCCACCTTGAAACCGAGCAACAACAGGGTATCGCTCTGCTAAAAGATCTACAATTTTTCCTTTACCTTCGTCTCCCCACTGAAGCCCCAATACTACATCAACTTTCATTCTCTATATCTAAATTTAAAATGGTATTTCATTATTGTCAAAGGGGAGCCCTTCTCCAAAAATCTCTTCGATTGAAGGTTCCTGCTCCTCTTTTTTTACCCCCTCAAGGAGTATTATGTTGGAGGCTAAAATCTCAATAGAGTGGTAAACTTTTTGGGTAGCTTTATCTGCCCATCTTCTATTTTTAATTCTTCCCTCTACCATAATTCTTACTCCTCTCTTTACACTCTCAATGGCAAATTGCGCCACTCCATCCCAACAGGAGATTTTGTGCCACTCAACCTGTTCTGCCCACTCCCCATCTCTCTTCGATTTGAACCGCTCAGTGGTTGCAAGAGAGAAGGTGGCAAGTGTAGAACCACTTTCAAAATATTTTAGATCGGGGTCGCTCCCTACAAAACCGATTAAAAAGACTCTATTGAGTGACATTTCTTCTCCTCTCTTTATGACAAAGATAAAAATTTAGCCTCTATTTACTACCTTTCGCATCTCACTAATCTTTGGAGGGAGATTGGTTAAAAGCTCAAATCCCTCTACTGCTTGGTAGAGTAACCACTCCCGGCCACCTATATACTCTTTGCTCTCTACCTCTTTAAGAGAGGGATCTCTATAGTTGGCCTCTATAATTGTGGTCTGTTTGAGTTCAATTGTTGAGAGTGGTTCGATAAGGGTGGGGAGGGTATAGATTAGTAGAGGAAACTCTTTGATTTTACTGTTGTTGAGGCTCTCTAAAGTGGTAGATTCAATTTTGAACCGCTCTACAATTTCTTCTACCTTCTCTCTATTTCTTGCAGCTACAGTTACTTGAAAATTTGCTGTTTTAAGGGCCCAAATTGCAGCAGCTGCAGCTCCACCGCTCCCCACTACCAAAGCTTTAGAGGACTCTATACCTCTCTCTTTGATTGGTTCTATAACGCCTTTAATATCTGTGTTATAGCACTTAAGAGTTCCCTCTTCAATAGTAATAAGGTTGGCCGCCCCACTCATCTCTACACTCTTATCTATAATGTGGCAGTAGGAGGGGGCCTCCTCTTTGAAGGGAGCTGTGATATTGGCCCCCCCGTATCCCCTCTCTATAAGATAGTCGATAGCCTTTTTAAGAGATTTGCTCTCAATTAAATTATAGCTATATAAATCCTTTGGGTATCCGGCAGCTTCGAATAGAGCCGGACTTAGACTGTGGGAGATATTATCTCCTATTAAGGCATATCTATACACAACTATTGCTTTTTTCGACTCTCTCTCTAATAGCCTGATGGCATAATATAGCAACAGATACCGATAGATTTAGAGAATCCAATTTTCCTCTCATTGGAATTATCACCCTCTCATCTGCCCTCTCTCTCCAAAAGGTAGAGAGACCTCTCTTCTCGTTCCCAAATAGGAGGGCAAGGGCTCCACTCATATCTACATTGTAGTAGGGGATAGAGTTCTGAAGCTGTGCCGATACTATATTTATCTTGTTGCTTCTAAGCCAACTAAATGCCTCTTGTGAAGTGCTCAGTGCTATTTGAGTGGTAAATATTCCACCTACACTCGAGCGGACAACATTGGGATTGTATAAATCTGTTTGAAGATCGCATAGTACTATTGCATCTATACCCAACGCGTCGGCGCTTCTAACTGCCGCTCCAATATTGCCGGGCTTTTCAACCCCCTCCAAAATAAGTAATAGGGGATTGCTGCTCAATTTTATAGAGGAGAGCGGATGGTTCTTAACTTTAGCAATAGCAACAACTCCTTCGCTTTTTCCCCTATAAGCTATTTTAGTATAGAGATCGCTCTCTACCTCAAATAATTTATTGCTTTTAAAATGGGCGAGCTCTCCATCATCTATCAATTTACGACAAAAAAAAAGCGATTCCACTATATATCCAGCCTCTACTGCAAAGCGAAGCTCTTTTCTTCCCTCAATAACAAATAACCCCCTCTCTCTGCGTTTGGCAGCCTTCTCTTTGAGTTGAATCAACTCTCTAATATTGGGATTTGTTGCCGAAGTGATTTGAACCGCTTCCATTTGATTTTCTGTGATATTGATCGACTACTCCTCTTTAGATTTATCCTCTTTGGTGCGCCCACCCTCGGGTCTCATTTGGGGAAAGAAGAGTACCTCCTGTATAGAGGAAGAGTTGGTTAGAAGCATTGTAAGCCTGTCTATCCCAATACCCAAACCTGCAGTTGGAGGCATTCCATATTCCAAAGCCCTAACAAAATCCATATCTATAAACATCGCCTCGTGGTCGCCCCGCTCTTGTAGCTTTAACTGCTCTTTGAAGCGCTCGAGCTGATCTATAGGGTCGTTCAATTCGCTATAGGCATTTGCTATCTCTTTACCATTGATAAATAGTTCAAATCGTTCGGTAATACCCGCTTCACTTCGATGTTTTTTTGCCAATGGCGAAGTTTCAATTGGGTAGTCGGTAATAAAGGTGGGCTCTATCAGATGCTCTTCGCAATAGTGTCCAAAAATTAGATCTATCAATTTCCCTTTTCCCATTGAGGGGTCTAACCCAATATTTGCTTTTCTACACTCCTCCCTCAGGCTCTCTTCATCCATTCCTCTAATATCTATTCCACCCCACTTGCCAATTGCATCGCCCATTGTTATCCTTTGAAAGGGAGCTTTAAATTCAATTTCTCTCTCTCCTACAACTATAGAACTTTTACCATGTAGCGCAATAACCACCTCCTCTATAAGCTCCTCTACAAACTGCATCATCCACAGATAATCTTTGTAGGCAACATAGAGCTCTAAAACGGTAAATTCAGGATTGTGGGTTCTATCCATCCCCTCATTTCTAAAATCTTTTGCAAATTCATAAACCCCATTAAACCCTCCCACAATTAGTCGTTTTAAATATAGTTCGTTGGCAATTCTCAAATATAGAGGTATATCTAAGGCGTTGTGATGCGTTTTAAAGGGGCGGGCAGCAGCACCTCCAGGAATTGGCTGTAGTATTGGGGTCTCAACTTCCCAATAGCCCTTTGAGTTAAATTTAGAGCGCATTGTATTGATAATGGTGCTCCTTTTAAGGAAAATTTCCCTCACTTTGGGGTTTACAATTAAATCTACATAACGCATTCTATAGCGCTGCTCAGGATCGGTAAATGCGTCGTATAGTTCGCTCTCTTTCTCTTTTACAATAGGGAGTACTCTCAACGATTTGGAGAGAAGCTTAAGCTCCTTTACATGTATTGAGAGTTCTCCTGCCTGAGTTGTGAAGGCAAAGCCTCTAACCCCAATAATATCGCCTATATCTAAAAGTTTTTTAAATACGGTATTATAGAGACTTTTATCTTCGGAAGGGGAGATTGAGTCGCGTTTTATATAGAGCTGGATTCTGCCGCTCTCATCTTGAAGTTCGGTAAACGAGGCGCCTCCCATAACCCTTCTGCTCATTATACGCCCGGCGATAGAGATATCTTGGAAGTTGGCCTCATCGGCCTTATACCCCTCTCTAATTTGACGAACGGTGCAGTTTGTTTTAAACATTTGGGCGGGATAGGGCTCTATCCCCAACTCTCTTAAAGCTGTGAGTGATTGACGACGCAGTGACTCCTGTTCACTAAGTTGGGTATGCTCCATTGGAAATTGGATTTGATTTAGAAATTTGCTCAGTTGGGCAAAATTAGTTTTTTTTTGAGAACTTTAGAAATTAAAGAGTAAGTTTGTACAATATGTCTATTGATAAAAGCTGGATAGTTAAAGAGCAGGGAAATCCCGCAATAGTTAGGGAACTCTCCTCCAATTTGGGTATTGGAGAGGTACTTGCAAACCTTTTGGTTCAAAGGAATATAACCTCTTCTCAAGCGGCACGCACCTTTTTGCGTCCCAATTTAAACCAGCTCCACGACCCCTTTCTAATGAAAGATATGGATCTTGCTGTAGATAGGCTAATTAGGGCACTCGACAGTGGTGAGAAAATTTTGATTTATGGCGACTACGATGTCGATGGCACCACTGCCGTCTCTTTGGTCTTCTCCTTTTTAAGCAAATTTCAGGGGGCCAATTTAGACTACTATATTCCCGATAGATATAGCGAAGGATATGGAATCTCATATAAAGGGATTGAGTATGCATATAAGAACAGCTTCTCTCTTATTGTTGCTCTCGATTGCGGTATTAAAGCAATTGAGAAGGTTGAATATGGGGCCTCTAAGGGGGTAGATTTTATAATTTGCGACCACCATCTTCCAGATGAAACACTGCCTACTGCCTGTGCGGTATTAGATCCAAAGAGGAGCGACTGTACCTATCCATTTAAAGAGTTGTCGGGGTGTGGGGTTGGTTTTAAACTTATGCAGGCATTGGCTATTAGAAAAGGGGTTCCGGAAGAGTCTCTCTTCTCTCTTTTAGATTTCGTGGCTGTGAGTATAGCGGCCGATTTGGTTCCTATTGTGGGTGAAAATAGGGTACTTGCCTATGAGGGGTTAAAACGGCTCAATAGTAATCCAAGTAAGGGGCTCTTATCTATAATTAAACTCTCCGGCTTAGAGAAGCACGATATTAAGATAGACGATATTGTCTTTAAGATAGGGCCACGAATTAATGCTGCCGGAAGAATGGAGTCGGGGAGAACGGCTGTAGATTTACTTACCACCGGCAGTGATGTTAAAGCTAAGGAGATAGGGGAGACTATCAACAGCCATAACGACGAAAGGAAATTTGAGGATAGAAGAATAACTCAAGAGGCTATAGAGATGGCCTCCAATATGAAGAACTTTGAGGATCTTAAAGCTACGGTCCTTTACAATCCCGATTGGCATAAGGGGGTTTTGGGCATTGTTGCCTCAAGGTTGGTTGAGAATTTTTACAAACCCGCTATTGTTCTCTGTAAATCAAACAATCTTATCACCGGTTCGGCAAGAAGCATTCCCGGCTTTGATCTCTATGAGGCTATAGAGCACTGTTCCCATCTTTTAGAGAATTTTGGCGGCCATATGTATGCTGCGGGTCTCACTATAAAAGAGGAGAATTTCAACAGTTTCAAAGAGCGCTTTGAGAATTTTGTAGCTGAGAGAATAACCCCCGAAGATCTGATTCCAGTTATAAATGTTGACTCCTTCTTAGATTTTAAACAGATAACCCCAAGATTTTTAAACATTTTAAAACAGTTTCACCCCTTTGGACCGGGAAATCCCTCGCCAATCTTTATTACCGAAAAGGTTTATGACAATGGCAATGGGAGAAAGGTTGGGGCCGATTCGGGACATCTGAAGCTTGAACTGATTCAGGAGGATCACTTTCATAGACACCTCTCTGCTATTGCATTCAACAGATCGGAACATTTTGATCATCTAAAAGAGGGAAATCCTGTAAATGTCTGCTATTCGGTAGCCGAAAACTACTATCGCGGTATAGCAAATATCCAATTGAGGGTTATCGATATTAAAATGATGGAGGAGCCTATCTAAACCTCTTCTCTCCAAATAGAGTTGAACTCTCTACTCTATTGAAAGCCGATGCTCAATCTTTTCTACTATCTCATTAACAGTTAGACTATCTACCCGTATTACCATATGGGAGGCGTAGTTGTATCCAAATTCTCTCTCAAGAAAAAGGGTCTGCAGCCGATTGGTAGCAAATTGATTGTTGGAGTCTGTAAGGAGGGGTCTTTTAACGAAACTGCGCTCTATCCTTGAAGCTATTGTCTCTATTGAAGCTATAAGATAGATACAGAAGGTGTTGTTTTTGATAAGCTCTCTGCTCTTTGGAGAGAGAAGAGTTCCTCCTCCAAGTGAGAGGATAAAAGAGTGCTCCCCCCGCTCCTCAATAAGTTCGGCCAATGCTTTTTCCTCTAACTCTCTAAAGACTCTCTCCCCTCTGGTCGAAAAGAGTTCGCTTACCGATACTCCACCCTCTTTACTTTCGATATAGTGGTCTAAATCTACCATTTGTAGATTAACTCTTTTAGAGAGCTCTTTGGCAACTATACTTTTGCCGGCGCCCATAAATCCGGTGATAGAGACAATCATTGCAAAAAATAGTCAATTTAATTAAAAGAGTGTGGGACTCTCTTTGCCCTCCTTTTCTACTACCTCTTTACTACTATTCTCATCTTTCACTTCACTACCACTCTCATCTCTCTCCTCTTTTTCAATAAAGTTGAGACTCTCTACAATTAGTGTTGAGACTCTCTTTCCTTTGGCCCTGAAACTCTTGGCGGCAATAAAGGCTGCACCATCTATTGAGAGTGGTGCACGATTTTGATTTTTACCACCAAAAGTTACTTCAACAATTGGATTATTATCCTGAGAGATAGAGTGTAGGTAGGACCCTTCACTGTCACTTATAAAGAGTTGGGGAGTGTCGTCGCTCTCTACAAAATTGAATCGTTTAATATAGAAGTAGCCGCTTGCCCCTTCGAAATAGAGTGCAGAATAGATCTTTTGGTCATTTAGTTTCTCTACTTTTAAAATCTTGCCGGGGAAACGGTTGCTAAGATCAAATCCCGAGGTGTAAAATGTTCCATCTTTGCAGATAACCAGTACTCTATCTTCTTCGGAAAACTCTCCAAGATACTCCCCACGGGAGTCGCTGTTTAATCTGTTGATATCGGTGTCAAACCAAAGTTCAACTCCACCAAATTGAGATACCCCTTTAGATTTCAGTTCTATCTTGTGGATTGAGTTTTTAGTAAGGATATTCCCCTTTACCCCCCTTCCTCTAATAGCCAAATTGGCAAAATCGAACTCGAACAGAAGCTTCTTAAGCTTGGGCTTTCCTTTTAAAAATACCTTTATCACCTCTCCCTCTCCGTTGGGATTTACTGTAAACCACAACACTCTGCTTCCCGCTTTTCCTTGTGTTATATCGTAAGCGCGGTCACGGGTAACTCCAGAGACAGCAAAACGCTTAACAAACGAGTGGCCACTCTTTCCATCTCTATAGGCCACATTGTATATAGTTCGTTCATCGTTTCTGGTAAATACCGCCAAGTGAATTATATCCTTTCCAATAAACTGTTTTTCGGAAAGCTTGGTTACCATAAATGTCCCCTCTCTTAAGAAGATTATAATATCGTCTAAATTGGAACAGTCGCAAATAAATTGAGCCCCCTCGTCTCGTCTTAAATCTGTTCCAATAAAACCCTCTTTAAGATTGGCATAGAGCTTGGCATTAGAGGCTGCTACCCGTGTAGCCTCTATTGTCTCAAAGCTTGTGAGGGTAGTTTTTCGGGGGTAGAGATGGCCATACCTCTTTTTAAGAGAGAGAAGATATGTTATGGTGTATTGAGTAAGATTTTTTAGATTTGATTGAGCCTCTTTTATCTCCTTCTCTACTTTTGAAATGTACTTTTCAATCTCCTTGAGATCGAAGCGTGAAATTTTTCTAACCGGCTTCTCTACCAATCTTGTTACATCGTCGGGTCTAATTTGGCGTTTTAATCGATCTTGATATTTCTTTAGCTCATTCTCAATCTCCTCAAGCTGCTGCTCCCAACTGTTGGCCCTATTTTCAAGAAGACGGTAGATTCTCTCTTCAAAAAATATCTTCTCTATTGAGCTATAGTGCCATGAGTTTGAAAGCTCCTCCAATTCAATCTTTAGTTCCTCTTCCAACAACGATTTTGTACGGAGGCAGCTACTCTTTAAAATTTGATCCACCCCAATAAAGTGGGGATGATTCTCTACTATAACTGTAGAGTTTGGAGAGATAGATATTTCGCAGTCGGTAAAGGCATACAGAGCATCTATTGTTTTGTCGGGGGAGGTGTCGGGCTGAAGCTGTATTACAATCTCTACTCCACTAGAGGTGTTGTCGTCAATTTTTCTTACTCTAATTATCCCCCTTTCGTTGGCTCTAATAATTGAATCGATCAATTTAGAGGTTGTAAGACCAAAAGGGAGCTCTTTAATAACTAAGCTTCTTCTGTCGATCTTCTCAATTTTTGCTCTAACTTTTATCTGAGAGCCTCTTACTCCCCAATTGTATTTAGAGCAATCTGCCATTCCACCAGAGGGAAAGTCTGGAAAGAGAAGAAACTCCTCTCCTTTTAGGTGGGCAACAGAGGCCTCTATCAACTCATTGAAATTATGGGGCATAATTTTAGATGCCAACCCTACTGCTATACCCTCTACACCCATAGCCAGCAGGATTGGAAACTTTGCGGGGAGTAGTATAGGTTCATTCTCGCGCCCATCGTACGAAGGGGTCCACTTGGTTGTTTTTGGATTGAAGAGAACCTCTCTTGCAAAGGGGGTGAGCCGCGCCTCTATATAACGGGGAGCTGCAGCCCCATCGCCCGTGAGGGTGTTGCCCCAGTTTCCCTGACAATCTATAAGTAGGTCTTTTTGACCCAACTGTACTAAAGCGTCGCCAATTGATGCGTCGCCATGGGGGTGAAACTGCATAGTGTGACCTATAATATTGGCCACTTTATTATATCTACCATCATCCATTCTCTTCATTGAATGGAGAATCCTTCTTTGTACAGGCTTCAAGCCATCTTCTACAGCCGGAATAGCCCTCTCTAAAATAGAGTATGAGGCATAGTCAAGAAACCACTCTTTGTACATTCCGCTAAGTTTGTACCTCTTCTCTCCCTCATTGATAAGCTTTTCATATCTATTGCTCTCTTCTACAGCGGAGTTCTCTTCATAGGTGTACTCCTTCCCCTCATTATTGAAATTGGAATTACTCATCTTTTTATTAATAGTTTACTCTTGGATATAGCCGAAATCTTTAAGCTTCGCACTATCTTCCCGCCACTTGGGACTCACTTTCACAAATATCTGTAAAAATAGCTTTTTATCAAAAAATGTCTCCATCTCCAATCGTGCCATTGTGGCAACTCTCTTTAAAGCCTCCCCTCCTTTACCTATTATAATTCCTTTTTGAGACTCACGGGCAACATAGATAATAGCAGATATACGATTGATTTCAGGCTCCTCTTTAAACTCCTCAATTACAACTTCGGTGCTATAAGGTATCTCTTTTCTATATTGGATAAAAATTTTCTCTCTAATTATCTCAGAAGCAAAGAACCGTAGCGTGCGGTCTGTAAGACTCTCTTTGTCGTACCAAGGGGGATTTTTTGGAAGTAGCTCTAAAATTCGATTGAAGAGTGAGTGGAGATTGAACTTTTCGGTGGCCGAGATAGGAAATATCTCTCCATTGGGGAGTAATCCTCTCCAATACTCTACAAGCTCTTCCAAACTCTCTTGATTGCTCAAATCTATTTTATTGATAGCTATAAGAAGAGGAGCCTCCATACTATTTAATCTTTTGAGCAGCTCTTGCGACAGTGCCCTTCTCTCTATAGAGTCTGTTACATAGAGCACTATATCTGTATCGTGAAGGGCGCTTTTTACATAGCCCATCATACTCTCCTGAAGCTTATATTTGGGCTCAATAATACCTGGAGTATCTGAATAGATTATCTGATAATCCTCTCCATTTACTATACCCATAACCCTATGGCGTGTAGTTTGAGCTTTAGATGTTACTATAGAGAGCTTTTCGCCAACTAAGGCATTCATTAGGGTAGACTTTCCAACATTTGGGTGTCCTACAATTGTTACAAAGCCCGCTCTATGTTCACTGGAAGTTGGATTACTCATAAGCCCCCATCTTTAACATACTAATCTCTTTATCGGTTAAATATCGCCATGAACCTCTCCTTAAGTCCCGTTTGGTCAAGCCGGCAAAATAGACTCTATCCAAATGTTTAACCCTATGTCCAAAATGTTCAAAAATTCTCCGAACAATCCTATTGCGCCCGGAGTGGATCTCAATCCCAATCACGCTTCTCTCTCCATCTACAAAGGAGAGTGCATCGGCTTTAATAAAGCCATCCTCTAAAGTTATACCATCTAAAATTTGATTGAAGTTGAGCTGGGTGAGCTCTTTATCTAAAGTAACCGAATATATTTTCCTATGGTTGTTGGAGGGGTGTGTAAGTTTATTGCAGAGCTCCCCATCATTGGTGAGCAACAAAACTCCTGTACTCTTTTTATCTAATCTTCCTACCGGAAAAACTCTCTCCTTACACTTTCCCTCAATTAAATCGATAACATTTTTATCGGCATAGGGGTCGGAGAGGGTAGTTACAAAATCTTTGGGTTTATTCATTAGAATATAGACATCCCTTTCACCCTTCAATAGCTCTCCATTGTATCTCACCTTGTCGTTTGGGAAGACTTTTGCGCCCATTTGGGTCACCACCTTTCCATTGACTGTTATCAAACCGGCCTCTATATATTTGTCTGCTTCTCTACGGGAGCAGATACCGGAGTTTGCAATAAATCGGTTTAATCTTATCTCTTCCTCTCTCTTGCCAGCCTCACTCCTCCTGCCCGCCTCAATTCTCCTGCTACCGATTCTGCCCTTTCCCTCCTCTTTTTTATAGCCGCCTCTTGGTGCTCTTCCTCTCCCTTCACCCCGTGGTGCTCTTTCTCTTTTTTCCTCAATTGGCTCCCTTTTTTTGTTGAAATTGAGCTCTCTTTTATCTTTTTTCATCTATCTTTATTTATTGGCAAATTTATACCAAATATGGTAAATAATCCTATTTTAATTTTTTATTATGGTAAAAGTACCTATTAAGAGAGGAAGAGCTACAAAACTGTCGGAGAATTTTAGGGTCTCTCTTCGTTCAATTGCCGGTACAAAATTGCGATCGACTCTCACCATCGCTATTATAGCAATTGGAATAACATCTTTGGTAGGAATCTTAACTACAACCGAAGCTATAACCGGTGTTATGAAGAGCAGTTTTGGAAAGATGGGTTCTCTCTCTTTCTCTTTAACCTCTTTGCGATCTCTCCCCCCTTTGAATATGGGTAGAAGGATTAATAAAAGAGCTATAAAGTATAATCAGGCTCAACTTTTTACCGAAAGCTTTGAGAGCAGCTCCTTAGTGACAATCTATACAAGAGCTGCAGTTAATATTGCCCTTGAGAGTGAGAATGCAACCTCTAATCCAACTTTTTCTATATGGGCTGTAGATGAAAACTATCTTCAATTTATGGCCATCTCAATTGCACAGGGGAGATATTTTAATAGTAACGATTTTGAAAGGGGGCTCTCTTATGCCGTAGTTGGTGCAAATGTGGCTAAAGCTCTCTTTAAGAGAGGAGAGGCACTTGGCTCAATAGTTAGATACGGCTCCTTTAAATTTAGAATAATAGGGGTGTTGGAGCCAATAGGAGAGACATTTGGAGGAAGTGTAGATTCTCAAGTATGGCTTACTATACCCTATGCCAGAGCAACTTTGTTAAGAGATATAGCAGGGTACTCTATTGGTATTCAGCCTAACGACAATAGCGAAGATGCGATGGTAGAGGCGGAACAGCTCCTTAGATCTATTCGGAGATTGAGACCAACAGACAAAACAGATTTTAGAATTGTAAAGGCCAATGCATTTTTAGAAGATTTGGAAGGTGTACTCTCCTATGTTACAATAGCTGCATTTATTGTGGGAGTTATAACTCTCCTTGGAGCCACAGTGGGGTTGATGAATATTATGTTGGTTTCGGTTAAGGAGAGGAGCCGCGAGATTGGAACAAGAAAAGCTTTGGGAGCTACCAATAGGGCGATTGGCCGGCAGTTTCTCTTTGAGTCTATCACCTTGGGAGTTTCGGGCGGAGTTATAGGGATAATTTTTGGGGTTACAATTGGAAATTTGGTAGCCTCTCTGTTTGCCGGAAGCCCCCATTTTACTATGCCGTGGTTATGGATAGCAAGTGGTGTGGCTCTCTCCTTAGGGGTTAGTATCCTGTCGGGCTATATACCGGCTAAACGCGCCTCCAACTTAGACCCTATTGTGGCACTACGCCAACAATAGCCCTCTATTTTAAGATAAAGATATAGGTGATACTCCCCTTTTGAATGGGGGGAGCGCTGTCGCTCATATTGAACTTGGCTTTGAGTGCCGCCTCTCTTGCCGCCTCCCATAGGCTCTTATCTTGAACTGTGCTCCCTTTTACACCTGCTATTGCTTCTGTCACTCTCCCATATTGATCGACCGCTATCTCTACCACCACCTTTCCCGATTTATTCACTCCATAGCGTGGATTGGGTAGAGAGCCTACTACACTGCGGCCGGTAAGATTGGCGGTGGGTTCATTTTTGATGGGACCCTCTTTTAAGCTCCCTTCACTCATGCCGGTGCGGATACTATCTGAACTCTTTTGGGAGTAATGGGCAGAAAGAGAGTCTTGTTGAGAGGGTGAAGGGAAGAGCGCCCTTCTATCTATCTCTTTTTTTCTTGGAGGTTCATACTTTTCTATATCGCCATGGTCTCCCATGGTGCTCTCTACTCCTCTATTAATTGCCTCTGCTTCAAGTGGCGATTCGGAACGCTTTGCCAACTGTTCGGGGAGCTCTTGCTGGGGAGTGGGCGATCTCAGTTGTTGGTGAGGGCTCTTCTCAATGGGCTTGGGCTCCTCCTCCTCAAACTCCAACTCAACCTCTATTCCGCTTTCGACCGGGGGTGGATAGACCACTTTAAAACCGCTATTGACAAGAAGTAGAAGCAAAAGTAGATGGGAGAGGAGGGTTAAAGTTACTCCTGTCATTTTTGATCGAATAACAGTGCTCTCCTCCTCTATTTTTCCTTTTAACATTATTCTGGTGCAGTTGCCAATATAAGGCGAAATTGATTTCTCTTTGCAATGTTCATTATAGCCACCACCTGCTCCATTGGTACCGTACGATCTACATGGAGTGAAAGAGTTGGATCATCTCTGTTGGCCAACTCCTGTTGTATTGCTCTTTCAAGATGCGAAAGAGGAATTGGCACTATATTGCCATTGACATGGTAGGAGAAGAGATTCTCTTCTAAATGGTGTTTGATGGAGACGCTAACCATAGGCTTGGCTGCTACCTGGTTTGTACTTTTAGGGAGAAGAAGCTTGAGTGCATTAGGGTTTACTAAAGTAGATGTAACTAAGAAGAAGATAAGTAGTAGGAATACAATATCGGTCATAGAGGACATGCTGAATGAAGCCTCTGCCTTTGCCCTTCTTTTAATCTTCATTGCTCCACCTCCTTTGTGGTAGGCTGATGGAGAAGGTCCATAAACTCAATGGCATTGCTCTCCATATTATATACCAATTTATCTATTCTTGCTGTAAGAAAGTTATAACCAAAATAGGCAACTATTCCAACAGTTAAACCTGCAACAGTTGTTACCATTGCAGTGTAGATTCCATCCGATAGAAGGGTAATATCTACATTGTTGCCCGCTTGTGACATATTGTAAAAGGCTTGTATCATACCTATAACGGTACCCAGAAAACCCAGCATAGGTGCCCCCCCCGCTATTGTTGCCAACATGGGAAGCCCCCGCTCCAGTCGTGAAACCTCTAAGTTGCCCATATTTTCAATTGCTGTCTGAATATCTACAAGCGGCCTTCCCATTCGCTCCAACCCTTTCATTACAAGACGGGAGCTGGGGGTGTTTTGGCTATTGCATAGATTTAATGCAGCTTTAACTTTCCCCTCATAGATATAGTCACTAATATTGCGCATAAAATTCTCATCTACTTTAGAGGCACTCTTTATTGCCCACCATCTCTCTCCAAATATATAGAGGGCAATAAGGGAGAGAAAAAGGAGCGGAATCATAATCCAACCGCCTCTTAAAGCCATATCTATCAAGGAGAACGACAACTGCTCCTGAGTAGGCAGTGTGGTGAGAGCTTCAATAGATTGGGAACTCTGTGCAAAAAGTAAAAAAGTGATCATTTTATCTCATTTAATAAATAACAAAACTACAATAATTGCGCCATTTCTCAAACTCAGTTTCTCTCTTCTATATTTTTTATTACTTTTAAGGTAGATAAAGAATAGAGATGAAAAACAACTTTTTATATCTCGCCATAACGCTTCTACTCTTGCTCTGCACCCCTCTATGGGCCAAGCGGGATTCTCTTGTAACTTCGCCTGCTTCACTTCTTAGCAGCTATATTCAAATAGAGTCTGTGTCGGGAGAGGAGAATGAGGCTGCCTACTTTATCTCTAAGGTGTGTAGAGATGCAGGATTGATAGTGGAGTATATCTCCGACCACCCTGGAGCTGTAAATTTTTGCGCTTCGCTCTATCCGCTATCGGAGAGGAGGCCAAATATTCTTTTTCACACCCATATAGATGTTGTGCCTGCAGGCGACTTTGAGGGATGGAGCTACCCTCCATTTGGTGGTGTAGTAGATAAGGGAAGAGTGTGGGGTAGGGGCTCTATGGATAACAAAGGGTTGGGGATAATTGAATTTTTCGCTCTCAAGAGTTTTGTAGAGAGAGCCCTCTATGAAGATCTCCCTTACAATGTAACTATTCTATTTGTCTCTGGAGAGGAGACGGGAGGAGCTACGGGAAGTGCAATTGTTGTTGAAAATTTTTTTGAGACTTTAAATCCGTATCTATTGATAGGGGAGGGGGGGGCAGGAACAACGGAACTCTTGGGTTCTATTACTAAAGGAAAACCTCTCTTTGGAATCTCTATAGCAGAGAAGGAGTCATTATGGTTAAAATTGTCGTGGGAGAGCTCTTCGGCGGGGCACGCTTCAATTGCAGACGACTCAAATGCTATTGCAACAATGGTTCGAGACCTCAATACCCTCATAAACTCCAAGCGTCCAATTATCATAACAGATGAGAGTGCTCTTATGATGCGCTCTTTGGGTAAAGTTATAGGTGGTGTTAAGGGGAGGTTAATGCAACGGCCAAATTCTCCAATTTTCAAGAGGGCATTGAATTTTTTGGCTAAAAAAAATTCAATTGTCAATGATCTTTTTACCAATAAGATAACACTCTCCTCCTTTGGTGCCAACTCAACTGCAATTAATCAAAGTTCTGCCTACGAGTGCGCCTATTTAGATACCAGAGCCCTTCCCGGAGTCCTTACCGAAGATATTGTAGACTTCATTGCCCACTCGATCAAAAATCCAGATATTAAAATAGAGCCATTGAGTGAGATTCAACACTCCAAAGGAACTGTTCCGGAGTACTTCTTTAACCTAATGGCAAGTGCAATAAAAGAGGAATTTGAGGGGGCTTCGGTTATTCCAATGTTGCTACCCGCCTCTACAGACAACAATTTTTACCGCTCTAAAGGGATTCCGGTTTACGGTATAAATCCAATGTTGGTAACAGAGGATCAACTCAACTCCATCCATAACTTTGACGAGTTTATAAAGATAGAGGATTTGGAGAGTGGAATTAGAGTCTTTAAAAGATTTATAGAGTCTGTTCAGAGGGGAGCTACTCCTTAGAGGTGTAACGGTAAGAGGCTCGTTTCAACCGATCCATAATAGCTCTTGAGATACCTCCGCCAAATATGCGTTCGGCTACTATAAAGTCGATTCTATCATCGTCCTCTAAAAGGTGTAAAATCTTAAAGAGATTTAGGGCCGCCTCCTTCAGATTTCCACTCTTCGAAAGATAGAGGAGTCTCTCTGCCCCTTTTGGTTCGATTCCAGTAAAGGAGATAAAAGCTACTCTTCCTCCATCTCTTTTTAAAAGGGCTATCCTTTTTTCAATCTCCTCTACTGTGGACTCTTCTATAATATAAAGGGGCTTTTGAGGAGAGTAGTGAGAGTTGAGCATCCCGGGCGAAGAGGGCCTCTTGCCACTCTCCTCTTTTGAGAGGGGAAGAAGCTTTAGAAGTTCCTCTTTGGTTATGGCCCCCTCTCTTAAAATGGAGAAACCATCTTTATTAAGAGCTATTACTGTAGACTCTATGCCCACCTCGCAGCCACCGCCATCTATCACCGTTGCTACATTGGGAAGCTCTTTTCTTACATGCGAAGGGAGTGTGGGGCTCACCCTTCCAAATCTATTGGCACTTGGGGCAGCGATGGGGGTATTACACCGCTCTATAAACTCTAAAGCTATTGGATTTGAAGGCATCCGTACCCCAACAGTAGGTAGTGCAGAGGTGACTATATCGGGCACTTTTTCGTTCTTAAGAGTCACTATAGTGAGAGGCCCGGGCCAAAATTTTTCGGCAAGAAGGAGTAGTCGTGGGTCAAGCTCCTTTACTACCGCCTCCAACTGCTCAATTTTTGAAATATGAACAATTAGAGGGTCGAATGTAGGGCGCTCTTTGGCAATAAAGATCTTTGCCACCGCTTGGGGATTAAAGGCATCTGCTCCTAATCCATAGACAGTTTCGGTAGGAAAAGCTACCACTCCACCCTTTAAAATTACCTTAACAGCCTCTTCAATCTGCTCTTCTATATTGCTTTTTTTTACCACTCTTAGTGGGTTTTGTAGTTATAAAGGCAAATATAGATAATTTCTATACTATATTTGTAGTTCATTTATGAGTGACAAATCGATAACAAATTTAGGCGAGGGTAATGTATTCAAGTTGCTGCTGCAATATGCGATACCCTCTGTAATTGCGATGACAGCAGCGTCGCTCTACAATATAACAGATAGTATCTTTATTGGACAGGGGGTGGGTGCTTTGGCAATTTCGGGCTTGGCAATAACCTTCCCTCTGATGAATCTGGCAGCAGCCTTTGGCTCTCTGGTAGGAATTGGTGCTGCAACCCTAATGTCATTAAGGTTAGGACAAAAAGATTGGGACTCCGCCTCTAAAATCTTAGGAAATGTATTTATCCTAAATATTATTTTTGGGTTAATCTACACTGTTGTAATACTATATTTTTTAGAGCCAATTCTACTCTTTTTTGGAGCAAGTAACGAAACTCTCCCCTACGCCAAAGAGTATATGAGTGTAATTACTGCCGGTAATGTAATTACACACAACTATATGGGGTTAAATGCCCTTTTGCGAGCCTCTGGTGCACCCGGTAAATCTATGCGGGCAACCATCTTCTCTGTTATAATCAATGCCATTTTAACTCCCCTCTTTATCTATCAATTTCACCTTGGAATAATGGGAGCAGCTATCGCTACTATAATTTCACAGTTGGTAGTTTTGATATGGCAGATTGCACACTTTACCGACAGTAGAAGAGAGATTAGATTGAAACGAGAGAATTTTAAATTGGATTTGAAGATTGCAAAGGACTCTCTTCTAATAGGAACCTCTCCATTTCTCCTTCACTCGGTCTCAAGTGTTATAGTTATAGTTTTTAACCAAGCTCTAATTCGCCATGGTGGTGATCTTGCCGTGGGGGCATATGGTATTATTAATCGTTTTGCCTCACTCTTTGTGATGATTGTCTTAGGAATCAACCAAGGTATGCAGCCTATTGCCGGCTATAACTTTGGTGCAGGCAATATTGGTAGAGTCAACCAGGTGCTCAAATATGCTATTCTATTTGCCACTGTTATTGTCACTTCGGGCTTTCTCTTAGGCGAACTATTTCCCACATTTGTCTCAAGACTCTTTACTCGGGATAGAGAGCTTGAGAAGATTGTTGTGTCGGGGTTTAGAATTGTTTTCGCAGCCTATCCACTTATTGGGTTTCAGATTGTTATCTCCAACTTTTTCCAAAGTATAGGGCACCCCTCAAAGTCTATAATGCTCACCCTTTCAAGGCAGGTAATCTTTTTGCTCCCTTTCTTAATAATTTTCCCTAACTTATGGGGTGTAAAGGGAGTGTGGCTTAGTATTCCTGCATCTGATGCCGCCGCTTCGGTACTCTCTATTTATATGTTATTGGTTCAATACAGAAAGTTGCAGAGAGATAAACTTAAAACTCACCGGTTATGAAAAGTGAAAGAATAATAACTATTGGTAGGGAGTTTGGAAGTGGAGGTTACGATATTGCACATTTGGTAGCCGACAAGTTGCGGCTCCCCTTCTACGATAAGGAGCTAATTGAGTTGGCTTCGGAAAAGAGCGGCTTAAACAAGGAGTTTTTTGAGAGGGCAGACGAGAAGAGAAGCTTCTCTCTACAGGGAGGGGTAGCCGGTTTAAGATCTTCTCTAATGGAGCAGCTCTCTGCCGGCTATCTATTGAGCAACGAATCACTATTTACCATACAGTGTGAGGTGATTAGGGAGTTGTCACAAAAGGGATCGGCTATATTTATAGGAAGATGTGCAGATTATATTCTCAAAGATTATCCGGCACTTCTTACGGTATTTATTACAGCTTCGGTAGAGGATCGTATTGCGCGGGTAATTGAGCGGAGAGAGATGTCGCACTCTGCAGCTGCCGATCTTATAGAGAAGATGGATAAGAGACGATCTTCTTATTACAACTACTTTAGCGATAAAAAATGGGGAGCCTCACACTCCTACGATCTCGTTTTAAACTCCTCTTCATTAGGTATTTCAGGAGCTGCAAATATTGTAGCTGCCGCTTTTAACCTTTGAGGAGTTTTGGAGGATAGGTAACCTCTACAAAGAAGAGCCCCTTTGCAGGGACAGAGTCGCCTGCTGCCCCCCTCTCTCTCTCCCTAAGAACCTCCTCTATCCACCCCACATCCTCTTTGCCTATCCCTATCTTAAGAAGAGTACCTACAATTGCCCTTACCATATCTCTAAGGAAACGGTCTGCCACTATCTCAAATTTTAGAAGATCTTTACTTAAATCTACATTTAAAGAGGAGGGCGAAAGGTTCCACAAGGGAGGTGGAGGAGATCCAATACTCCACTCTGCCCGGCTCACAGTAGAGATGTTGTTGCTGCTACTGGAATGAAGTTTAGCCATTGAGGTGAAATCTCTTCTCCCCACCAACAGTTTGGCTGCTCTATTCATCTTCTCAATATTTAACTCTCTTGGAAAATAGTGTGAATAGAGTTCAAGAAAAGGATTTTTTGTAGTATGGAGATAGTAGTTATACCTCCTTTCAATTGCGCTATAACGGGCATGTGCAGTAGGAGAGACAGGGTAGATACTATTTACTGCAATCTTAGTTCCTATTATGGCATTTATTTTGTAAATAAAGTGTGATAGATTTTCGATTATAGTTGGAGAATCTGAATCGAAGTGTGCTATGTAATTTACGGCATGAACCCCACTGTCGGTTCTACCGGCACCTGTAACCAAAATCTCCTCTCCCAAAAGGAGCGAGAGGGCCCTTTCAAGACTCTCCTGGATTGAAGGACCATTTGGTTGCTTTTGCCACCCTACAAAGGTGGTTCCGTCGTAATTAATAGAGATAAAGTAACGCATTTAGGCCAAAAGCTTTAAATTTGCATTAAAAGAGCTAAACAAAAATAGGTAAATCATTTAATATGGAAAGGGTAAACATTAAAGAGCTAAATGAGAAGATTCAAAAGGAGAGCGCTTTTGTGGAGATGATTACAATGGAGATGGGGAAGGTGATTGTTGGACAGAAAGAGCTGATAGAGAATCTTCTAATTGGATTGTTGGCCGATGGCCATATATTGTTGGAGGGTGTTCCCGGATTGGCTAAAACATTAGCTATAAATACACTCTCTTCTATTATTGATACTAAATTCAATCGGATACAATTTACTCCCGATCTTCTACCGGCCGATCTAATTGGAACTATGATCTATAGCCAGAAGAGCGAAGAGTTTCAGATAAAGAGGGGGCCTCTCTTTGCAAATTTTATTTTGGCAGACGAGATTAACCGCTCCCCTGCAAAGGTACAGTCGGCACTATTGGAAGCTATGCAGGAGCGACAGGTGACCATTGGCGACACCATACATAAGCTTCCCGAACCCTTTTTGGTTATGGCAACACAAAATCCAATTGAGCAGGAGGGGACCTACCCTCTTCCCGAAGCTCAGGTAGACCGTTTTATGTTAAAGGTTGTTGTGAGTTATCCCAAAAAAGAGGAGGAGAAGCTGATAATTAGGATGAGTAACAGTTCCCAATTTCCCCAAGCCTCTAAACTACTCTCTCCAGACGATATAATACGGGCTCGAGAGGTGGTAAGAGAGGTCTATATGGATGAGAAAATTGAACAATATATTGTAGATATTGTATTTGCTACCAGAACACCGGCCAAATACAATTTAGCCAAATTGAGCGATCTAATCTCCTTTGGAGCTTCTCCACGAGCCAGTATTAGTTTGGCTATGGCCTCTAAAGCTTATGCTTTTATTAAAAGACGCGGCTATGTAATACCCGAAGATGTACGGGCTGTTGCCTATCAGGTTCTTAGACACAGGATAGGGCTATCTTACGAGGCGGAGGCCGAAAACATAACTTCAGAAAATATTGTTACCGATATTTTAAACTCTGTGGAGGTTCCTTAAGATGCAATCTGGAGATCTAATAAAGAGGGTTAGAAAGATTGAGATTAGGACTAAACGGCTCTCAAGAGAGATTTTTGCCGGAGAGTACCACTCTGCCTTTAAGGGGAGGGGTATGGCCTTTAGCGAAGTTAGAGAGTATCAATATGGCGATGACCTAAGGAGTATGGATTGGAATGTTACAGCCAAGCTCAATACCCCTTATGTTAAAGTTTTTGAAGAGGAGAGGGAGTTGACTGTTATTCTAATGATAGATGTGAGCGCCTCAAGACTCTTTGGCTCTACTCTACGCACAAAGCAAGAGTTGGCAACAGAGATTGCCGCTATTGTCTCATTCTCTGCCGCAGCCAATAACGACAATGTTGGAGCACTCTTCTTTAGCGATAGGATAGAGAAATTTATCCCTCCTAAAAAGGGAAGAAGTCATCTTCTTAGAATAATTAGCGAACTTTTAGATTTCAAACCAGAGGGGAAGGGGACCAATCTCACTGTTGCATTACAATTTTTAACCAATGCAATAAAGAGACGATCGACAGCTTTTCTACTCTCCGATATGTTAGATGTAGACGAGCAGGGGAATCCAAATTTTAGTCATGCCCTTAGGATAGCCTCGTCAAGACATGAGCTATTTGTAATTAAAATTTACGATCAATTGGAGAGAACTATCCCAAATGTAGGGCTTATTAGAGTAGCCGATAGCGAAACGGGAGAACGGAGCTGGGTAGATAGTTCAAATAGAAGAGTGAGGGAGAGTTATATTAAATGGAATGAAAAGGGAGAGAGAGGGGTGAAAGAGCTCCTTGCCAAGTATAATATTGAGGGAGTCTCAATTGCTACCCACTCCGACTATGTGAAGCAGCTGATGCTTCTATTTAAAAATCTATAATATGGAGAAGAGTCTAAATGATACTATTTTAATTGGAGATCAACGCACTTTGACATTTGGCGCAAAGATTGGCAAAGGAGAGAGGCTACAGTTTCTCTCACCTTCAAAAATAGTAGAGGGGGTAGAGTTGGTGGGTGAGCCCTCTTTAGATACTACACTGCTTGGTGGCGACTCGCTTCAACTGCAGAGTCAATTTATTATAACCTCTTTCGATAGCGGTTCATACAGGCTACCTAAGTTCCAAGCACTACTCTTTAGAGAAGGGGGTGGCGTAGATACCTTAACTTTTGATACGGGCACTCTTGAGGTTAGAACTATTGAGATTGACACCACCACCTACAGACCATTCGACCTTAAAGGACAGATTGAGTATCCGGTTACCGTTAAAGAGGTACTTACCTATGTAGGAGTTGGAGCTCTATTGGTTGCTACACTCTATTTTCTCTACCGGGCAATTAAGAGAGTTAGATCTAAGAGGGGGCTCTTTACCAAGAAGAGAGAGAGTGAACCGGCACATATTGTGGCTCTGCGGGAGCTCGAAAAGTTAAGAGAGGGCAAATTGTGGTTAGATGACCAAAAGCTCTTCTTTACACATTTGGCCGATATCCTAAGGCTCTACATTCAGGAGAGATATAGTTTTCCAACTATGGAGAGCACTTCGGCAGAAATTTTAGAGCAATTGTTGTCTGAGAAAATTGAACCGGAGCTATTTAAAGAGCTCTCCTCTCTCTTTTCTCTCTCCGATTTGGTTAAATTCGCCAAATATATAGCCCACCCTGCCGAATGTGAAGAGAGCCTTCCAGTTGCAATCAAATTTATAAATAGCTCCTATATTGCTCAAATTGAAGAGAACCGGGAGCAGTTGCCCAATAATAGCGAGTAGAGATGGAGTTTTTCTTTGAATATAAAAATCTACTCTATTTAGAGTTATTGCTTATACCTCTTTTACTCTTCTATCTATATAGAGAGATTAGAGGGAGAGAGCCTGTTATGAGAGTCTCTAAAATAGTCCCTTGGAGGAGTAGAGGCGGACAATTTAAAAAAAGGTTGCGCCACCTCCCCTTTCTCTTTAGAATGATAGCGTTGGCTGCAATAATTTTAGCCATCGCCCGCCCACGCTCATCATCTCAGTTCGAAAAGTTAGAGAGCGAAGGGATAGATATTATTTTAGCTATAGATGTCTCTACCAGTATGTTGGCAAGAGATTTTACCCCCGATCGTATAAGTGCTGCCAAAGATATAGCCATTGAGTTTATTGCTCAACGCCCCACAGATAGGATGGGTATTGTTATCTTTGCAGGGGAGAGCTTTACACAGTGCCCTCTAACAACAGATCGCGCAACACTTATCAACCTTATGAAAGATGTTCAAACCGGTCTAATAGACGACGGCACCGCTATAGGTAACGGATTGGCTACAGCTGTTGCACGATTGGCAGAATCTGAGGCAAAAAGTAAAGTGGTAATCCTCCTTACCGATGGGGTTAACAATATGGGAGAAGTTGCCCCTTTAACTGCAGCAGAGATAGCCAAAAGCTATGGTATTAGAGTTTACACCATAGGGGTAGGTGCTATGGGAGTTGCCCCATTTCCGGTAATGACCCCCTTTGGCGTGGAACTACAACAGGTAAAAGTAGAGATAGATGAGGAGTTGTTACAGCAGATATCGGCACAAACCGGTGGACGATACTTTAGAGCTACAGAAAACACCAAGATGATGGAAATTTATGGAGAGATCAATAAGATGGAGAGTAGTAGAACTGTAGTTGACTCTTTCCCCCTCTATAGAGAGCTATATATGAAATTTGCTATAGTGGCCCTTGTTGCATTTGCTTTAGAGCTACTTTTTTCAATGGTTATAATTAAGAGATTGCCTTAAGAATAGGATAAAATGATACAATTTGCACAGCCACAATATCTTCTCTTAATATTTCTAATACCTCTTCTCTTTATTGCCAATGGATTTAAAAATAGGGCAAGAAAGAGGAGGATAGATCGTCTTGGAGAGCGTAGGCTTGTTTTAGATCTTATGCCGGCACTCTCATTTGCAAGAAATTGGATAAAGCTCTCTCTCTTCTCTGTAGCTTTTCTCTTTTTTGTAGTTGGATTAGCCAGACCGCAATTAGGTGCAAGGGTTAAAGAGATTGAGGGAAAAGGGGCAGAGATAGTGATTGCCTTAGACCTCTCAAACTCTATGTTGGCCCAAGATTTTACTCCAAATAGATTGGAGAGGGCAAAATTGGCAGTAATGAGACTCACCGATAGAATGGTGCACGACAGGATAGGGTTGGTTGTCTTTGCAGGCGAAGCATTTGTGCAGGTACCTATCACTACAGATTATGTATCGGCGAAGATGTTTTTAAACTCTCTCTCTACCAATAGTGTTTCGGTTCAAGGAACCTCTTTGGCTGCTGCAATAAGGAGGTCTATGGCCACCTTTAGCGGTGAGAGTGGAGTGGGTAAAGCTATAATTTTAATAACCGATGGAGAAGATCATGAAGAGGAGGCATTAGAGGCTGCTAAAGATGCCAAAGAGCTTGATATTTCTATATTTACAGTAGGAATTGGCTCTACAGAGGGGAAGCCCATTCCACTACCCTCCGGCGATCTGTTACACGATAAAGAGGGGAACATTGTAATTACAAAATTGAACGATCAACTTCTTGCAGAGATCGCAAATATTGGGGGAGGGCATTATGTAAGGGCAACAAATAGCGATTTTGGACTGAATCCAATTTTTGATGAGATAAAAAACATAGAGAGGGAGCAGTACAAAGCTGTAGTTTTTGAAGATTTTAACGAGCAGTTCTTCTACTTTTTTGCAATAGCATTGCTCCTCTTTATTTTAGAAATGGTTATATTAGAGCGGAAGGGGAGACTCTTTTTTAAATAATAGCAAAGGCAATGAAAAAATCTCTTTTAATAATTTTACTTTTTCACTCCATTTTACTATCGGCTCAGGTAGATCGTAAAGAGGTAAGAGGCGGAAATAGAGAGTATAAGAGAGGAGAGTACGAGAGTGCCTATCTCTCCTATAGGAAAGCGTTGGAGCGCGACTCCTCCTCTATTGCTGCCACATATAACTTGGCCAATACACTTTTTAAGAGAGGAAATAGCGATGAGGCAGAGAAGAGGCTCGCTCCTTTGCTTGAGAATGAGGCAGCTGCCAATAGAGTAGCTTCTCTACACTACAACCTTGGAAATTATCTCTTAGATCGTAAAGAGTATGAAAAAGCTATAGAGCACTATAAGAGCTCTTTAAGAGAAAACCCTTCCGATATAGAGGCGAAGAGCAACTTGGCTTATGCTCAAAAAATGTTAAAAGATAAAGAGAAAGATCAACAGCAGGATCAGGAGAAGGAGCAAGATCAAGATAAAGATAAGCAACAGGATCCCAATCAAGAGCCAAAGGAGGATCCCAATCAAGATAAGAGTGATAAGGAGGGAGAAGGTAGAGAGCAGGAGCAGCAGAGTACACTTTCACCCCAAGCGATGCAGCAGCTTCTTCAAGCCATTAGAGCCAAAGAGCAGGAGACTCACCAAAAGGTAGAGAAGGAGAAGGCGAAGGTATTGGAGTCGCGCAAGAGAGAGAAAAACTGGTAACTATAAAATTATGGGTAATCAAAAGATATGAGAGTAGTAAAATCAATTCTTTTTACACTTCTTTTTTCATTAAACCTTTTACCCCTAATGGGGCAGGTAAATGTTACTGTAGAGGTTCCCAAGGTGGTGGAGGTGGGTGAAAATTTTCGCTTACAATATACAATTAGCGCAAAACCACACTCCTTTTCCCCCCCTAAGATCGATAATTTTACCATTTTGGCAGGCCCCTCTACCTCTACAATGAGCTCTGTACAAATTATAAATGGAAAGAGAACCGAAACAGTAGAAAACAGCTATACCTTTATCTTAATAGCGGAGAGCGAAGGTAAGTTTACTATCCCCCCGGCCAACTTTAAAGTAGATGGAAAGGGCTACTCCTCAAAAGCTGTTACAATAGAGGTTATAAAAGGATCCCAAAAAAGAGGCACAAAAGAGGGTACAACATTGGAGGGCGGTGAAGATCTCCTGCTGAAATTTATCCTCTCTAAAAATAGAGTGGTTGTTGGAGAGCCGCTAACTCTTTCAATCAAGCTATATACAAAGGTGCCTATTAGTGGTTTTGAAGATGTCAAATTTCCCTCTTTCGACACTTTTTGGGCTCAAGAGCTCCACTCTCCCAAAAATTTAGAGTTTGCAAGAGAGAATGTAGGGGGAGAGATATATGACGCTACACTATTGAGAAGCTATACACTCATTCCCCAGCAGAGTGGCTCTATCTCTATAGATGGAGCAGAGATTGTTTGTCAAGTTCGGGTAAAGGATGCCTCAAGAGGCGGGCGCTCTCTCTTCGATGATTTTTTTGACTCTTATCAAAATGTAAGAAAGAGGGTAGTGGCTCCTATAGCCAAAGTTGTTGTAGAGCCCCTTCCATCTGGAGCTCCCCCCTCATTTAGTGGAGGAGTAGGCAACTTTACAATCTCCTCTAAACTTTCAAAAGATAGTGTAGCTGTAAATGAAGCTCTCTACCTCACTGTCGAAATAAAGGGGAGCGGGAATCTGAATCTTTTAGAGCTTCCCAACCCCTCTATCCCTTCGTCGTTTGAGTCTTACGACCCTAAAGTGGCCGACTCAAAAAGCGGTGGAGTACTCTCCTCAAAAAAATTTGAGTATCCTCTTATAGCTCGTGCTCCTGGGGAGTATAACTTTGAAGCTATTGAATTTTCATATTGGGATATTGGAGAGAAGAGATATAAAATATTAAAAACCAGTCCTTTATACTTAAAGGTTTCCAATTTGAAAGTGGCCGACACTACCTCTGAAGGGGGTCTCCTCTTTGGAGCCAACAAACAGAGTGTTAAAAGTATTGGAGAGGATATAAAATTTATTGTTACCAAAGCCAATAATAGGAAGAGTTCCAACCTCTTCTTTCTATACTCTCCACTCTACATTGCCACTGCTGTTCTACTCCTCTCTCTTGGCCTGCTGCTCAATGCACTTATGTCTCGCAAAATTAAGCGTGAGCGCGATGTAGCTTTGATGAGGAACCGTAAAGCTCGAAAAGTTGCAAAACAGCGCCTTCTTTTGGCAGAGAGAGAGCTCAAATCGAACCACTACTCTCTATTTTATCAATCGTTATATTCCGCTCTTTTAGGTTACATTTCCGACAAGCTCAATCTAAATATCTCCGAAATCTCTAAAGAGAAAATTGTTGAAGAGTTAGATTCAAGAGGTGTAACAAAAGAGATGGCAGATAAGCTCATATATCTTCTGAACCAGTGTGAATATGCTCGATATGCCCCCAACAGAGAAGAGGGTGAAATGGAGGCACACTACAGTAAAGCTGCAGAACTTATCTTCTCAATGGAACTTTAATCAAAGCGAAATGAAGAGAAATTTTTTAAAATCGATATCCCTTTTTCTACCTCTTTTGTTTATCTCCTTTACTCTTGAAGCTAATGATAATGAGAGTTGGGAAAGGGGGCGCAACCTCTATATAGAGGGAAGCTACCAAGAGTCGTTAGAGCACTTTGTGGAGTTGGAAGAGAGAGGTTTTTTATCGTGGCAACTACTCTATAACATAGGCAATTGCCATTTTAAGCTTAACAATTTGGGTAGCTCCATACTCTATTACGAAAGAGCTTTAAAGCTAAATCCAACCAATAGCGATATACTCTACAATTTGGAATTTGCCAAACGATTTACAGTAGATAGATTGGAGAGTGTACCGGAGTTTGTTCTAAAGTCATGGTTTAGAAAAATAAATTATTCCCTTAGCTCCAACAGATGGGCCTATATCTCTCTATTTGCAATAGCCTTAACGGTTTTATCTTTTTTAGGATTTAGATATGGCCCCAATAGAAGGGTGAGAAAATGGTTATTTTTTCTCTCGCTGCTCCTTCTATTGGTTTTTATCCTCTCCTCTCTCTTTTCGGTAACACAAAAGAGTCGCTACTATAACAACAGTGAAGCTATAGTTTTTTCCTCTGTTATGAGTGTAAAAAATTCCCCCGACCAGTTTGGTTCAACCCTTTTTATACTCCATGAAGGGACAAAAGTAATTAGAGTTGAGCAACTCGAAGAGTGGAGTAAAATTATTATATCGGATGGCAGAGAGGGTTGGGTCGCCACCCAACAGTTAGAATTTATATAGATAGGGAGATAGCTATTTTTTATCTCTCTTTTTAGCCTCTCTGTATAGAGCTTCGCGTGAGAGTAGAGTGGGCTGGTTGGCCAATTTATAAACTACAATAGCTGTAACTAATGTAGAGTACTCCATATAGGTGGGGATACTCATATTGAAGTGATCCTTTTCGGTATGCCAGATATCGGGATATCTAAAATCGTAACCGTGTGGATCGGAATTTTCAAAGGCTATGGCGGGAACTCCCTCTATTCTAAACCAAGCGTAATCAGACATACCCGGCGTTGTGGGTCGGGGAGGGGGTGGCCCCTCTCTCATCTTAAGTTTAAAAGGGATAGTGGGGTCTATTCGATTTAACTCTTCGGTAGCCTCTTTAAAACTATCGTACATTGCAGGAGGGACAGTAATTGAAGCTGCCGCTGTAGGCCCCCCATCACGGTTGAAGTAATTTGAGATTTTATCCAACTTCTCTCTGTTGGAGGCTACCCAATGTTTGGAGCCCCACAGGCCAAACTCCTCTGCTCCCCAAAAACAGAAAGCAATTGTCCTTTTGGGCTTAGCTCCTGCAAGGGAGAGAAGCCTTGCAGCCTCTAAATTTGGAGCTACTCCCGTACCACAATCTACGCCACCTGTAGCTACATCGTAGGAGTCTATATGTCCACCACTCATAACCAACTGATCGGGGAAGTGGCTGCCTCTAATATAACCAATTACATTATGGAACTTAATTGGTCCGGGGCGAAAATTATTTCTTATCAAAAACTCTAAAATTATATTCTCTCTCTCCTTTACCTTTTGCTCAATTGCTCTATATTGATTTTCCTCTAATTTAATATCGGGACAGCTTGGAAGGTTGTCAAAAGAGAGATCCATTAAGTTGGCTCTATCGTACATAACCTTAATAGGCACTTTGGCAGACTGTATTGTACCTAAAATTCCCGCTTCTCTCATCTCTTTATAAAAGAGGGCAGGGGCATCTAAATACTCCTTTAGTGGCTTAGCCGCTTTGTGGGGATTCTCTCTATTTATAATAGTGATAGAGTCGTTATACCTCTTAATCGCTTCATTGGTCTCAATTATCTGAGAGCGTTCTTGATCTGCATACTTTGAGTGATTTATTGCCCATCCGTCGTTTTCGCCTGTTATTAGAACCCAAGCCCCTTTTAGCACCCCTTTCACTCTCTCAAATTGTGCTCTGGTTTTGGGCTCCATAACCACATGCCCTCTTTGTACCCCTTTAGTGCCCGAAGTGTAGGAGGGAGTAGCAAAGTGTAGATCCATCCCTTCGCTGCTCAACATCTTTCCCCACCATGGCCCCCTATTAAATCCTACCGGAAGAGAGCCCACCTCTATCACCTCTACCTCTAATCCCCACTCTTTTAAAAGTGCAGCAATCCATTGGGTTGCCACCTCACAATTGTCGGAACCGGTAATTCTGCCTCCAATTCTATTGGTAAGAATATCTAAGTGCTCCATAGTTCTATTTTGTTCGGCACCCAATCTTAGAAGCTCCTCTACCACCCTATCTTGCCCCCTAAGAGAGCTCAACAGCGTTAGTGTGGTAAAAAGTAGGAGAGCAAACGATTTAAGTAATTTTTTCATCTATTTGAAAATTTTAAGGAGTAGAGAAAAGTTTAGTTATCGCCTCTAAAGAGATATTGGCCATATCCCGCTTTTTGGTGAGGGAGTGGTAGAGTCAATCGCTCGGTTTTGCTCTCTATCTCTCTTGTAGTATGAGCTTTGACAGGGAGCGGAGGAAATTGTGAAGTGACTATATGTGTTAAAACTGCTTGAACCCAATCCTCCTCTACTCCAAAGTTGTGGTAGAGGTCGTCGGGGCGTGAGTGGTCTGGCTCTATCCCATTTACATAGTGCCCTTCACCCACGCTATTTACAGTAAAGAAACAGATAGGTAGAAAGATATAGAGTGGGTTGTTGTAATTTCCTTGTGGATAGGCGTAAACATACATTCCATTGGGTTTGCCATAAGAGGTGCCGCCAACCTGCACCACATCCATTAGAGGTTTAAATCCATTGAGTATTACTTCGCTGGCCGAAGCTGTCTCCCTTGAAGTTAATATATAGAGTCGATCTAAATTTAAAGAGTTTTCGCTTCGCTTTATAACAGTAGATGTTAGAGGATCGTTGTCCCATGAGCGGTAAAGAGTGTTATGCTCTCTCTTTGCAATAAGCTTTCCTTCTGCCGAAGCTGGGGCGATATAGTTGGCTAACAGCTGTGTAGCTTGACCATCCCCCCCTCCATTATAGCGCATATCTAAAATAAGCTCTTTTATAGAGGCATTTTTAAACTGCTCCATCGCTTCATCGATATCGGAGAGCATTCCCCCTTTAAAAGAGAGATAGTGAAAGTACCCCACATTGTGATTTAAATTGTTAAAATCTCCCGGGCCATAAATTTCTGTTTTAAGTTGCGAGCGGGTGTGGATAATCTCTGCCGAAGTTTCAAAATTTAGCTCCTCTCCGTTGTAATTTATAAAAGTAAAACTATTGCTCTCCCTCTCCAATGCCATAAAGAAAGCTTTTCCATTGTCGGCCAACAGAGCCTCTACAGGCACACCATTTATTTTTGATATAATATAACCCCGCTTCACCCCATTATTTGCAAATGGAGAGTTGGGATGGACAAAACGAACCCTCACTTTGTAGTCGTTATAGTAATCTACCGCTTGTCCAAAACTTGCTCCATAAGATTTTACAATTCCGGTTTCGGAACTTAAATACTCCTCTCCTGTCATCATCCACGACCAGTGGTCTACCGGTGCTAAAAGCGCATCGAAGTACCCCTCTACACTATTGAAACTCTTTGGATTTATATTTTGTGGAACTTCGTTGTTCCAGTAATATATATTATTCATTAGGTAGAGAATATACTCTTTGATAACTCCAAAAGGGTCGGGGGTTCTCCCTCCACCTTGCGAAGGAGCCTCTTTTTTACATGAGCCGGCAAAAATAGTTAACAGAAGGAGTAGTAATATAGAACCCCTTTTAACTCTATTCTTTATATCGATTATCATATTTTTCAACTTTTTTCGTTTAATAGTGTTATACCTACTGTTAAGACAAATTTAAAAATTATTAAGAACATTTATTAAATTATTGTAGATATGCAAAAGCCTTTAGGATGTGATGAGAGTAAAAATCTCTCAAGTGTAGAGAGAAAAGGGGTCTTTAAAATTAAATCTGAAGATGCCACTTTAGTTGGAAATGTTATTAAAATAGGAGATGAGGCTCCCGATTTTATTGCAACAGATAATAACTTCAAAGATGTAAAGCTTTCCGATTTTCATAATAAAATAGTAGTAATCAGTGTTTTTCCTTCAATCGATACTCCTGTTTGTGCAACCCAAACCCGCACTTTTAATAAGAGAGCAACCTCTCTGTCGGATGAGGTAGTTGTGGTTGGAGTCTCAAAAGATCTCCCCTTTGCCCTTGGACGCTTTTGTGGAGCCGAAGGGATCGATAAGGTCTATACCCTATCCGATTTTAAATATTCCCGTTTTGGTATGGAGTATGGTCTTTTGGTAAAAGAGAATCAACTCTTAGCGCGTGCTGTAATTGTGGTAGATAGAGATCGCTCTGTCAAATATTTTGAGATTACCCAAGATATTTTAGATGAACCCAATTACGATGCCGCTCTAAAAGCGGTAGAGTCGCTACTATAGTTACTACCTTTTTTATAATATAACCGAAAAGGTGTTGGATATGGGTTCCCATTTTGGGAGCCCTATTTTTTTTATACCTTTACTATCTACTACTAAACACTTAAACCTAAACTTTAACTTACCCTTAGTATGGAAAAATTCGCCACTATTGTAGATCTTATTAGTGACAATCTATGGGGATGGCCAATGATTGTTCTACTTCTTGGAACACATCTCTATCTTACTATTGTTCTAAAATTTCCTCAACGAAAAATTTTTACCGCAATTAAACTCTCTGTTACCAAAGATAAAGGGGGAAGCGGCGATGTATCGCAATTTGGTGCTTTAGCCACCTCGCTCGCTGCAACTATTGGTACCGGAAATATTGTTGGTGTAGCCACTGCAGTTGCTTTAGGCGGTCCGGGGGCTGTACTTTGGACTTGGATTACCGGAGTGCTGGGAATTGCTACCAAATATTCAGAGGGACTTCTTGCTATCAAATATAGGGTAAAGACAGAAGATGGAACAATGTTGGGTGGCCCTATGTATGCTCTTGAGAAGGGATTAAATATGAAGTGGATGGCAATTCTCTTCTCTATTTTTACAGCAATTGCTGCTTTTGGAATTGGCAACACTGTACAGTCCAATTCAATTGCCCTTCTGTTAGAGGAGTCCTACTCTATAAAGCCCATAATTACAGGATTGATTATAAGTGCTTTAACAGCATTGGTTATACTATATGGAGTTAAAGGAATAGCTACAGTGTGCGGAGCTTTAGTCCCCTTTATGGCTCTCTTCTATATTTTAGGGTGTATCTATATTCTCTATGTCAATTCGCCCTATTTGGGAGAGACAATTAGAGTAATCTTCTCCTCTGCCTTTTCGGCAAAAGCTGCCGGTGGCGGATTTGCCGGTACTACGGTGATGATGGCAGCACGGTTTGGTATTGCCCGGGGGCTCTTCTCCAATGAGTCGGGGCTTGGTTCTGCCCCAATAGTTGCAGCAGCTGCCCAAACCCGTAATCCGGTTAGACAAGCTTTAGTCTCCTCTTCCGGTACCTTTTGGGATACGGTAATAACCTGCGCTATGACAGGATTAGTTTTAGTAAGTTCAGTAATTGCACACCCCGATATAGATTACACACAAGGAGCTGCCCTTACCAAAGCGGCATTCTCTAAAATACCATTAGTTGGGAATCTTATTCTTGCTGTAGGTATTGTAACCTTTGCATTCTCAACAATTTTAGGGTGGTCTTATTATGGGGAGAGGGCAATAGAGTATCTCCTTGGCAAGCGTGTTATAATTTACTATCGCCTCTTCTGGGTAGTTGGAGTCTTTTTAGGTGCAGTGGTAAACCTTTCGTTAGTGTGGAGCATTGCCGATAGTATGAACGCTCTAATGGCCATCCCCAACTTAGTGGCTCTACTTCTATTGACCAAAGTGTTGATTAGAGAGACAGACAAATATCTATGGAAAGGGGGATTGAACGAGTGGGGTGAGTAGGGTACCCTTATAAAAAAGAGTACCTTTTCCCATACTCCAACATCTGTTCCAAGAAGCTTGTGGGGTAGCTTACCACATAATCAACCACTTTGCCCTTTTTAACAAGAGGGGTGATATCGGGGTTGATAAAGCCCCCATAAGGTTTGAGTTCCAACTTCTCATACCTCTCTTTTACCTCTTTGTGTAAGTTGGGGTCTATATCAATGGCATATCTCTCTATAAGCTCTTTGCCGGCGTTGTAGTCCCCTTCAGATTTTATCCTCTGCAGTTCCCCAAGCAGCTCTCCAAAAAGCTCCCTAACTATTTGATAGTCATTTATTACAAAATAATGTTTACCATCGCGGACCCTCTTCTCTATTGCCCCTCTCTCTTTACCTTTTTCGTAGCTCCACTCAGAGATAAGTTTTCTTGCCTGCATATGTGCCTGAGTCACCTTTTTACCAAGATCTACCCTTACAAATTGGGTAAAGAGACCATTTCTAATATAGGAGATATACTCCGCTTTGTACGCTTCGCTATTGGGGAGGATACCCAAATCGATCATTTTTTGATCTGCTATATAGTAGAGGGCAAAGAGATCGGCTCTTGCCTCCTCTAAAGGAGAGGAGAACTCTTTTAGTGCATTGGAAGAGACTCCGGCAAGCAGTTGACCCGAACCGTGTCCTAAACACTCGTGTAGGTCGGTATGAATATTCCCTGTAAGAAGGGAGTAACTCTTTAGAAGTTCTATCTCTTGCTCATCCCATGAAAATTCAGTACTCATATTTTTAGGAGACTCTTGAGCGGCCCTTTCGTATGCTTCGCTAATGTTTGCCATTGTAACCGATTTTGAACCATACTCTTTTCTAATCCAATCGGCATTTGGAAGATTGATCCCAATAGGAGAGGTTGGATGGCAGTCGCCCCCCAATTGAGCTACAGTTATCACCTTTGCAGTGACTCCCACCACTTCCGATTTTTTAAACCTCTCTTCAACCGGCGAATTATCTTCAAACCACTGCGCATTCTCGCTAATTGTTTCACTTCTCTTTGAAGCCTCTTCATCTTTAAAATTTACAACCGACTCCCAAGTAGCTTTCATACCAAGAGGATCGTTATAGGTTTCAATAAAACCGTTGATAAAATCTACTCTACCTTCGCCCTCTTGCACCCACGCAACATTATAGCGGTCCCACAGTTCAAGGCTGCCACTCTTATAGTACTCTATCAAAAGGGAGATATACTCTCGCTGGGCACTATTTTCTGCACACTCCATAGCTTTTTGGAGATGTTTTACAATCTCTTCGATTGCTGCCCCGTAGAGCCCCTCTATGCTATAGAACTCTTCTACAAGTTCCCCATCTCTCTTTACAAGCTTAGAATTAAGGCCATAAGAGAGAGGTCTACTATCATTGGGGTTCTCTATCTCTTTGTAAAAACTCTCTGCCTCACTCTTGGAGACACCACTATAAAAATTGACCGAACTCCCCAGTAGAAGGTCACCTTCACCAGATATATTTTTTCTAAATCTATAGAGATCCGGATTATATAGAATAGGAAGCAGCTCCTCAATTTGAGCCTCTTGCCCGCTCCCTTTTAAGAGCTCTCCAAAGTATTCACGGGAGCACTCTGGAATAAACTTCTCCTCTCCGTAATGGTGGTGGATACCGCTGCTAAAAAAGAGCCTTTTGGCATAAATGACAAAATCTTCCCACTCTTTACCTTCCCGCTCTCCTTCCCATTTTTCAAAAATTGTCTCTATACTCTTTCTAATTTTTAAACCATATTTAAAGTTTTGGGTCCAAAAAATATCCCTACCGCTCTTGGCCGCTTCACTCAGATGGTAGATATACTCCTTCTGCTTTAGAGAGAGAGCCTCCCAACCGGGAATACGGTATCTTATAACTTTTATATCGGCAAAACTATCTGCCAAATATTTAAAACTATCTTCACTCCTCTCTCCACTATGGCAAGAGAGAGTTAGAGAACCCAATAAGAGAATAGACATTGTCAATTTTAAAAATTTCATACTTTACTTTTAGCTTTATATTTGATACTTTTCTTCTACTCTTTACCCTTTACACCACTCTGCTGCTCCCCCTCCTTTTGTTGGCCCACTACACTCTCCTGCTCCTCCTCTTTTTGAACTTCTCCTTCACTCTGCTGCTCTTCGCCTACCTGGTTGGGATCACCTTCCCTACTCCCCTCTTTTTGAAAAAGCTTCTTAACTTTTTCATATATACCTTTTAAAGAGATTAAAAAAGGGAGAATAAGGGATATCCTTCTAATTGAACGAGTAAACAGGTTCATTAGGGTAAAACTCTCCCTTAATTGAGTATAACGCTCTTTGAGCCGTATCTCTTTTGCAGCTATTCTCTCTCCAACTTTAAACTGCTCTCTAACGATAGAGTCTCTATTTAATGGACTCTCTAAAATTTGGGCAGAGAATAGCGATGTTAGGGAGTTGACAAATAGCCTATTTCTAAAAAGTAGTACAATTATAGCTATAACTATAAAGATAAGAGCAGTAGTTAGAGCTCCTGTAATGTTGGAGTTGAAGAGTGCACTCAGGTAGAGATTGAGAGCCACAGCCAAAAAGGCTATTGCAATAATAATTAAAAGAAGAGCGATTAGTAGAACCGACAATTTGGAAACAATTGAGGATAGAGCCTCTACAATCTTCAATTTAAGATGCTCTATCCTCAGTTCTATATAGTTCTTAGCCTCTTCTGCAATATCTTCTATATGAGTCAATGGGCTCTTTTCAGAACCTTTTCTTTCCTCCATATTTAAAATTTAATTCCCAAAGAGATCCCCGCTCTTATCCCTCCCCACAATCCATCTGTTGCCAATTTTGCTCCATTTTCATTTACAGAAGCAGTAGCAGTTGTCCGTATCTCTGCCAGATTGTTTATCTCATCTGTAATATCATTCATAAAATCTTGAAGTACATCTTGTTCTGGTGGTCCCAACACCCTTGAAGAGACACCATCCAAGTTGAACTTAGAGTTTCCAAAGTGAGGGCCTGCTATCCACCAATCCAACACAACATGTTTGCTAAGAGACCACTGCGCTCCAAACATAACTCCATAGGTAAAGGATTTTCCGCTACCGGCAAAAACAATCGACTGCTCCTGGTTATTCTCATCGTCATAGTTGAGTAAGAGATCACTCGCTTCGTAGTTGGCAAATCTAACAAAAGGAGATATATAGAAACCTCTTCCATACCCCTTCTTGCCCAAGTAGAATCTCACTTCTGGAGTTATCGCACTATTTCCAATCTTAAAATTGTCTAACATCTCATTTACTTCGGGGTCATCTATCTGCTCTTGAATTGAAGAGAGAAAAGGTAGTTTTTTTGTAGGCATCATCCTGTATGAGAGGGCTACCGAAACTCTTTTGAAGAGCACTCTCTCATACTGAACTGAATAGTTGTTGAGGGGAATAGCTGTAAGGTTCATCTTTACAAGATTCATTTTGGGTTTATACTTTTCGGTATATGTAAACCCTCTTCCCTCTACCTGATACTGTTGTGCAAACCCCGTAAAAGAGGCCAACAGAAAAATTAAAATGACAATACTCTTTTTCATAGCTGTCAAGATTTATGTTTTTTAAACTGTTATAAAAATAGATAAATTATTTAAAATCCTACAATTTGCTCTATATTTAAAATAGAACGAACTATTCTCCTCTAATAGTGGCCAGTACATTTTAAATCTACAAAAGAAACAAACTATTATTATATTTGTTTGGATAGAGAAGAAGTTTTTCTACAATTTTAATTTTCTACTATGGGAAGAAGAGTGCTATTTAAATTTTTGCCTACTCTCTTTATAATTTATCTCATTGCCGGTTGTGGTAAGGAGGAGTTTTTACCCTCCCCTAAATTGGATAAAGTGGTGGTAATATATATGGCTGCCAACAACAACCTCTCTTCTCAAGCCTATCTTAATTTAGAGGCTTTAAAAAGGGGCTATCTTCCAGATAAGGGGGGCACAGAAGCGGTAGTGGTCTATCAACACATTTCTGGTAATGATCCCGAAATTATTAGATATTACAAAGATAGAGAGGGTGTTGCCAATCAAGAGAGAGTACTCTCTTACCCTTCCCACAACTCTGCCTCCGGCGCAGTTCTAAGGGAAGTGATGTTGGCTATAAAGGAGTATTTCCCCTCCAATGAGTACCATCTTATTCTTTGGTCTCATGCAACCGGCTGGCTTCCTGTTGGCTACTATAGCCTCCCTTTTGGGGTTGCTTTTAGCGATCCTTACCGCCATATGGTAAAGAGCTTTGGAGTAGATGGCTCTTCGGAAATAGATTTAGTGGAGTTATCTAACTCTCTTCCCTACCATCTCTCTTCTATCATATTTGACAGCTGTCTAATGGGGGGAATTGAGGTAATCTACCAATTAAAAGAGAAGTGCGACTATATTGTTGCTGCCCCAACAGAAATTTTGGCAGAGGGGTTTCCGTACGATAAAATTATGGAGCCGCTCTTTGCAAAAAAAGCAGATAGAAGCCGTCTCCCTAAAGATGGCTTCTGGTACAGCACCAATATAGATGCACCATATAGGGAGTACTCCCACCTTTTACTTATGGGGGAGTCTATCTTTAACCACTATAAAAATAAGAGTAACGAACAATATAGATCTCTAACTTTAACTCTATATAAAACTGCCGATTTAGATGGGCTTGCTACTATCTGTTCTTCAATTTTTGAAGAGAATAGAGCAAAACTCTCTAATGTAGACAAGAGTCAAATTCAGCGCTATTTTAGAATGAGTGACAGATGGTTTTGGGATCTATCGGATTTTATTGAGACTATAGCTACTGCCGAACAATTTACACTCTATAGGGAATCGCTCTCTAAAGTTGTTGTAGCCAAATGGAACACTCCCAAATTTTTATCTATAAATATTGAAAGTTTCAGTGGAGTAAGCAGCTATATTCCCAATTGGTCTGAATCTACCCTTATAAACTACTACAGAGGCTTAGAGTGGAATCGTAAGGTCAAAATGGTAGAGTAGCGGGCTATTACTATTTGAAATTGTTGAAGAATCGCTATATTTGCAACTTCTTAAAACCTTTAAGGGTTTTGGTGCAATGGAGTTGGGCATAGTCCCAATAGAGTAACACATTTTAATTTTTTAAAAGCATGAAAACTATTTCAATTAGTGGCAATCTTAGAGAGATTTCAACTAAAAGCGCTCTAAAAGAGCTTAGAAAAAAAGGATTTATCCCCTGTAACCTTTATGGAAACAATCTTGAAAATATTTTATTCTCGGTAGATGAGAGACAAATTTTAAAATTGACCCACACGCCCAATGCATATATTATTGAATTAGATATAGAGGGAAAACAGTATAACTCTATTTTGCAGGCGGTACAGTTTCATCCTCTAACCGATAAGGCTCTTCATGTCGACTTTTTGGCCGTAACCAACGAAAAGCCTGTCTCTATTGAGGTTCCTGTTATTTTAGAAGGTAGTCCGATAGGGGTAAAAGAGGGTGGCAAATTGATGGTAAACAGTAGAAAACTTAGAATTTCGGCATCTTTAGATAAATTGCCCGACAACATTAAAATAGATGTCTCCCAAATGAAAATTGGAAGTTCAATTGCTGCATCAGATATAGCTTATGAGGGGGTACAAATTTTAACTCCACAAGCTACAATTATATGTTCTGTAGGTATGACCCGTGCCGCTGTAGGAGCTGCCGCAGCTCTTAGCACAGAGGAGGCTCAAGAGAGTGCTGAAGGGGCCCAAGAAGGCGAAGTTGAAGGCGAAGAGAGAGAGGAGTAGCTCCTCTCTATTAAATTAATTATAGATGGGGTTTCTTATTGTTGGGTTGGGAAATGTGGGTGAACGGTATGAAGATACCCGGCACAATGTTGGTTTTTTGGTCTTGGATGCCTTGGCTCAAGCGCAAGGGCTCTCTTTCTCTGTAGAGAGATTGGGAATGGTTCTCCATACCAAAATTAGGGGGAAAAAGGTGACCCTTTTAAAACCCTCAACCTATATGAACCTTAGCGGTAGAGCAGTAAACTACTGGATGCAACGGGAGGGAGTCAAGATGGAGGAACTTCTTATAGTAGTCGACGACTTGGCTCTTCCCTTAGGAAGAATACGGATGCGAATGCGTGGCAGCGATGGGGGGCACAATGGATTGAAGAGTATTGAAGAGTCGCTTGAGAGTTCCAACTACAGTAGAATTAGAGTGGGGATAGGGAGCGGAAAGGAGTTTGAGGGGGGGAGCTCTTTTGTTCTGGGCAATTGGAACGAACAAGAGCGTGAGAGGGTAGGGAGAGTTGTCAAAAGATGTAGTGAGGCTGTCAACTCCTTTATTTTGCAGGGGCCGCAACGAACAATGAACCTATTCAACAGTAAGGAGAGAGAGGAGAATCCGGAAGAGTCCCACAATTCCAATAAAAATGAGATAGATGAGTAGGGCCGACAAATTTTTGTGGTCTGTAAGAGTCTCCAAAACAAGGGTAGATGCTGCCGATATTTGCCGTTCGGGTAAAGTGAGGATAGCGGGCTCTACCGTAAAACCTTCCAAAGAGATTAGAGTTGGAGATGAGATAGAGGTGAGAAAGGGCGATATTTTCTACCGCTACAAAGTATTGGATATACCACTAAGACGGCTCCCTGCTAAAGAGGTAGATAGTTATCTCTTAGACATTACACCCCCAGAGGAGTTGTCTAAATTGGAGAGTAAAACTTTAGAACTCTCTTTTGGCAGACGGGAAAAAGGGAGTGGAAGGCCTACCAAAAGAGAGAGACGCATTTTGGACTCTCTTTTTGACCCTCACAATAACTAACGCCCCTCTATCTCCAATATTTTTCCTCTCCCTTCAATTTTGTACCTGCCCAGTGAAGCAGGTATTAAAATAACCTCATTGGGGTAGAGTTCAATTGTACCATCTCTCCACTCCACAGTGTAGTTCTCCTCAATTGGGATGTAGATAATAAAACCTATTTCAGTTGAAGCATAACGCTCGACACCCCCATCCAACACCCTCAACTCAAAATGTTCAGTTATACAACTCTCTCTTTGAAAGAGATTCTCTTCTATCTCTTTAGCACCATAATCTACACAATCGATTGCTAAATCCAAATCTATCTGCCGCCCTATTGTACTCTCTCTTCCCCAGTCGTAAACCCTATAGGTTATATCGGAAGTTTGTTGTATCTCTATCACCTCTAAACCCCCTTGGGCTGAATGGAGAGTTCCCGGGGGAATATCTATAACTTCACCAATATTTGGAGAGAGAATGTTGAGTTCCTGTTCAATTGTCCCATCTTGACTTCTATTGTAGAGCTCCTCCATTGTAAGCTCTCTCTTTAGTCCCAAATGGATTTTGGCATCTTCTTTAGCCTTTTTAATATACCAACATTCGTGCTTTCCATATGCATTGTGTCTTTCGGCCGCTGTTGCGTCGTTGGGGTGAATTTGGAGAGATAGTGGCTGCTCAATATCTAAGATTTTCACTAAAAGAGGAAACTCCTCACCATATTTTTCATAGAGAGGCTCCCCTATCAAGTCGCCAAGATAAATCTCTACCAGTTCATTTATATTATTACCCTTTAAAGCTCCATTGGCAACTATAGAGAGATCCCCCTCAAGAGCGCTTAGAAGCCACTTTTCGCTCCCCCATACACTCTCTTTAACTATTCTATTAAATTTTAGCGGGTATAGAGTGTTCATACTGTCTATTTATAAAAATTAGTGAGAGGATAGCTACTGCTGCTGCTACAATGTAAAGGTACCAATAAAGGTTGAGAGGGAGAAGCGTTTTAAATCCAGCATCTGCCGGTAGAGAGGGGTAGAGCACTGTGATTAGATAAGAGAAGAGGTTGTTAACAAAATGGATAAAAATTGTACTCCATAAAGAGTTGCTTTTCCAATAGACCCACCCCATAACCAATCCAATTATAATTGCAGGTATAGCTTGCCACGGATTTAGATGGATTACCCCAAAAATAATAGAGGACCAAATAATTGCCTTAGTAGGAGTGGTATGATAGAGTAATCCTCTAAGAATAATAGCTCTACAAAAAATCTCTTCCAAGATAGGTGCAAAGAGTACTAAAGAGATAAATGAACTTATCTTATTTTTAACAATAGTATCTAACAGCTTCTCTAAAAATTTTGGAGTACCCATCCAAGAGGTTAGTGGTTCAATTAGATAGTTTACCGAAAAGAGTAAAAGCAGCAGTAACAAAAAGTGAGGTACTACTCCTGCAGATCCCCAATTGGCACTTTTAAGGGGGATAGGACTCTCTCTCTTCTCCTCCCTCTTCTCTATTGTTCTATTAATATAAAGTAGTGGCGGAATAAAGATAAGAGGGTATAGTAATAGTTCAAACTTAGCCAAAGCAGAAGGGGGTAAAAAAGAGAGAGGGAATAAAACCACAGCGGTTAGAAGCGTTCCACCAACTGTAAGTAACAGTACTAAAATCCAACTTTCCCGTAGAGTGGGAAGGTAGCTACCAACTCCTCTAATAAAACCTCTCATATTACAATTTAAATAGTGGGGTGGGATAGATTCCCTTTTCAACTAAAGAGAGCAGACTCTTTTTTACTCTACTGCTATCCTCTTTATAGGTTACTCCAAACCATCTTTCGGGGGTATAGAGAACCCTACACTCGCCCCCCCTCTGCTCTATTATATTGTTTACTATATAGGGAATGTAAAATTCTGCTGTTGGATGGTTGTGGTTCTCTTTTAGAAATTGAATAAAGAGCTCTTGAGCCACCTCAAAAATTTTAGGAGTAAATCCCCACATATTCATAGAGACAATTGTGTCGGGTGCAATTGTTACCCTTTTGCCATTACTATTCTCACCAAAGATTAGTGCATCTTCCCCTTGTGAAATATTGTGGTGCTCCTCTACCCCTTTCAATAGAGAAGAGCTCCCTATTGAGCAGATTCCCCGTGAGACAACTCCCGATTCAGAGAGAGTAGCTTGGGCGCTATAGCCTACCATTACAAATTTCTCACTTCCACTCTCTAAACTCTTTAGAGCATCTCCTAAAATTTGGAAAGAGGCCCTACCGTAAAAATCATCGGCATTAATCACTGCAAAAGGGGTATCGATCTTCTCTTTGGCACACAGCAGAGCATGGCCTGTGCCCCAAGGCTTTACTCTATGGTTGCTAAGCTTATAAGGAGCCGGCAACTGATCTATGCTCTGCTCAACAAAGAGAACCTCTATACTCCCTTTAAAGCGTTTTGTAACAACCTCTTCAAACAGATCCCTCATGGCGGGAGCTATAACAAAGACTACCTTATCGAACCCACCCTCAATGGCATCCCAAATCGAATATTCGATTATTGTCTCTTGTGAAGGACCCACCCCCTCTATCTGTTTTAATCCTCCGTAACGGCTTCCCATTCCTGCAGCCAATACCAATAATGTAGCTCTACCCATCTTAAAATTTACTTTGGTTGTGCAACAAAATTATTGTTAATTTTGTAAAAAAGAGAATCTTTTGACACTAAAGGAGCGCTTAAAGAGGATATCTGAGTACCGATTGATCAAATTAATTGGTAACAAGTGGGTTATAACTACTCTACTCTTCTTTATATGGGTCGTTTTTTTTGACTCCAATAGTGTTATCCAATGTAGCCGTATCCACTCCAATATTAGGGAGCAGGAGCGGGCAAAAACCCTTTATAAAGAGAGGATAGAGGCTATAGATGAAAAGATTAGAGAGCTCGATAGCAATAAGAGCTCTTTAGAAAAATTTGCGAGAGAGCGCTTTCTATTTAAAGAGGAGGATGAAGATCTCTTTGTGGTGGAGAGAGAAGCAGAGCTCTAAGGTCGCTATCGCTATAGGTGGCACCATGAAACCCTTTCAGCCCTTTATAGTTGTAGAAAAATTGATCTATTCCAAAAATCATTGCCCCCTCTATATCGTTTATAAAGTCATCGCCCACCATTAAAGTTTCACTCTTCACTCCTCCAATAGCCTCTAAAGCTCTTTTAAAAATTGGAGGGGAGGGTTTAAAGAGTCCTACCTCTTCGGAGGTTACAACTGCATCAAAAAAATGGTCTATTCCTGCACTAACCATCTTTTTATATTGTCCCTCTACAAAGCCATTTGTGACAACTGCCATCTTTGCCCCTTTTTTAGAGAGCTTCTCCAACACTTCAGAGGCGTGGGGCATCAACACTTTCTGCAACGACATCTGCTCTAAATATTGCTCCGCAAAGCGCTCAGCAATAAGGGTGTCGCCAATCTTAAAATAGTTAAAAACTTTTGGGAATCGGCTACTTGTAAGCTCTTTTTTACTAATTGCACCTCTCTCATACTCTACCCACAACTCCCTATTGACCTTATCGTAGTAGTTGTAAAAGGTTGTTGGGTCAACTCTATCTTTAAAATAGTACAAAAGAAGAGAGGAGATGGTGTTGAATGAGTTAGTGTCGAAATCCCACAATGTGCGATCTAAATCGAATAGATAAAAGCGATACTCCAATCTCAATTTCTATAAACTTTAAAAGAGTTACAATTTAGCTCCCGTATAGTTGTGTGGAGTGATAGTGCGAAGCTCCTCTTTAACTCTCTCGCTTATCTGGAGCCTCTCAATAAAAGCTGCAATCTGGTCTTTACCAATTGCTACATTGGTTCGGGTCAACTCTTTTAGAGCTTCGTAGGGAGAGGGGTATCCCTCGCGTCTTAGAATTGTTTGGATTGCCTCTGCTACCACAGCCCAATTTTGGTTGAGATCTCTATCTATAGCCTCCCTATTTAGAATTAACTTGTTCAAACCTCTCTTAATAGAGTCTATAGCAATGGTGGCGTGGGCAATAGGCACTCCTATATTTCTTAGTACTGTGGAGTCGGTAAGATCTCGTTGTAGCCTTGAAATTGGCAACTTGGCTGCAAGATGTGCAAAGAGAGCATTGGCCACTCCCAAATTTCCCTCTCCATTTTCGAAATCTATAGGATTCACTTTATGGGGCATGGCAGATGACCCCACTTCACCACTCTTAATCTTCTGCTTAAAATAATCGATAGAGATATAGAGCCAGATATCTTGGCATAGATCTATCAAGATAGTATCTATCCTTTTTAGAGAGTCGAAGAGTGAGGCCAAGTGGTCGTAATGCTCTATTTGAGTTGTGGGATAGGAGCGGTAGAGCCCCAGTTTGCCCTCTATAAACTCTTTAGCAAATCTATTCCACTCCACTGTTGGATATGCAACAATATGGGCGTTGAAATTACCGGTTGCCCCCCCAAATTTAGCTCCATATTTTACACTCTTTAATATTGCAGCCTGCTCCTCCAATCTGGTGGCAAAAACTGCAAACTCTTTCCCCAGCATAGTGGGGGAGGCGGGTTGCCCGTGTGTTCTGGCCAGCATAGGCACCTCACTCCACTCTTTGGCGAATTTGTGTAACTCCTCTATAAGAGAGTAGAGTAGAGGGGTGTAGAACTCTTCTATCCCCTCCTTTAACGAAAGGGGAACAGCACTGTTGTTTATATCTTGCGAGGTCAACCCAAAGTGTATAAATTGCGTATAGCGCTCCAATCCCAAAGCTATAAAATGCTCTTTTATATAGTATTCAACCGCTTTTATATCGTGATTGGTTACCCTCTCCAACTCCTTTATCCTTTGCCCCTCCTCAACTCCAAAGTTTATATATATTGCCCTTAGTGACTCAAAGTAAGAAGTGTCAAACCCCTTCAGTTGTGGAAGAGGAATAGCTGTTAATGCAATAAAATATTCAATTTCAACTAAGACTCTATATCTAAAGAGAGCCAACTCAGAAAAATATTTAACTAACGGCTCACATTTTTCGCTATATCTCCCATCGATAGGGGAGATATTTTCTAATGGACTACTTCTCATCTCAATTCTCTATTTCTATATAATATTTGATACAACTTTACCATCTCTTTCGCCTCTTTAGGATCGTGTGTTCTAAGAATATCGGCCCCATTTAATAGAGCTACCAGCTCAAGTGCAGAGGTGGCGTTAAGCGACTCCGAAACATCTATTTGAAGATAGTTATATATCATACTTTTACGCGAGAGCCCTACCACAACCATAGCCACCTTTCCATTGATTCCCTTAAATTTAAAGTTAGAGAGAGAATTTAATAGAGTGTAATTTTGATCGATATTTTTAGAAAAACCAAAGCCGGGATCTACCATAATATCCTCTATTCCATATGATGCCGCTCTTTCTACAATCCCAATCAGATACTCCCTAACCTCTTTTACCACATCTTCATAATTGCAATTTTGCTGCATAAACTGTGGAGTCCCCCGCTTATGCATTGCAATATAAGGGAGCTTTAATGCTCCTACACTCTCTAACATTGTGGCGTCGTCCTCCCCCGAAGAGATATCATTTACTATAAATTGGCCAATCGAATCGAAACTCCTTCTAACAATCTCTCCTCTAAAGGTATCTATAGATAATTTTACTCCACTCTCTCTCTTGCTTAAGAGTTTTAAAATTGGAGCAAGTCGTGACCACTCCTCCTCTACAGATATCGATAGAGAACCGGGGCGTGTTGAGCAAGCTCCTATATCCACTATATCTGCACCATCTTCAACCATCTTCTCAAACCTCTCCAAAAAAAGTGAAGAGTCGGCTACCCTACTTCCCTCCCAAAAAGAGTCGCTGTTAAGATTGATTATACCCATAATCGAAGGTGGGTGGCGTGGAACTTCTCGCATAAAATATATAACTTTGCTCTGCAAATATAGTTTTTATTATGTTAATTGTATTGGAAGGTTTGGATGGAGCCGGTAAGAGTACTCAGATTAAACTACTCGGAGAATACTTTAAAGGAGAGGGAAAAGAGGTGAAATATCTTCACTTTCCCCGATACAAAGAGTCTTTGTATGGAGATCTTATTGCCCGTTTTCTAAGGGGTGAGTTTGGTTCCAAAGAGAGTGTACACCCAATGTTGGTTGCTCTACTTTTTGGAGAGGATAGAAGGGTGGCATCCCATATAATTAAAGAGTGGTTAGAGAGGGGGAGTGTAGTAATTTTAGATAGATATCTCTATTCAAATATTGCATTCCAATGTGCAAAAATAGAGGATAGTAGAGAGCGGGAGGAGCTTCGGGAGTGGATTATAAACTTTGAGTATAACCAAAACCAAATTCCCAAGGCTACTACTACTCTCTTTTTAGATCTTCCAATCTCCGTTGTTGCGGGGCGGTTAAATAATTTAAGAGATGGGGAAGAGCGCTCCTATCTAAAAGGGAAAAGAGATATCCATGAAGCGGATATTGCCTATCAGGAGAGGGTAAGAGAGCTCTACTTAAACGAGTGCCAAAGAGGGAGCCACATGATAAAAATAGATTGTTTGTCGCAGGGGGGAGAGACTCTTCCTCCCAAAGAGATCTCAAAAAAAATTATCGATAAAATAGGAGAGTAGTATGAGAAGAGCAGTTACCATTTCGCGATATATTATAGCCATACTATTTCTCTTTTCGGGCTTTACAAAATTGATGGATCCTGTTGGAACTTCCCTCATTATAGAGGAGTATTTGAAAGCTGCAGGATTTTACCCAATGGAGGCACTCACTCTAATTGGAGGGGCGCTTCTCTCTTTAGCCGAACTCTCAATTGGAGTGGCTCTTTCTGTAGGTCTAATGGCGCGGCTCTTTGCCTTCCTCTCCTTTATCTCTCTCCTTTTCTTTACAATATTAACTCTCTTTTTAGCCATATTTAACCCAATTACCGACTGTGGATGCTTTGGTGAAGTGGTCAAATTGACCAACTGGCAAACCTTTTTTAAAAATCTAATTTTTCTTCCTCTCTCACTTCTACTTCTTCTTAATATTAAAACCATTGCGCCAAGCCGCTCTCCAAGAGTTGAAGTTAGAGTGCTCCTCTCACTAATCTCTCTCTTTACCCTTTTTCTGGTACTCTCCTACATCTATCTCCCTATAGTAGACACTATGGATTATAAAAGAGGAGTCTCCTTAAGGGAGAGGGCCGGTTTAGATGGAGAGTTGAACCATTCGCCCTTTGAGACCACTCTTATCTACTCCAAAGATGGTGTTAACTATAATTTTACTATAGATAGCCTTCCCGATTCCACCTACACCTTTGTAGAGTCGTACAGCTCCATTATAGAGAGTGCTACAGAGCCTCAAAATTTTGAGTTTGCCATTTCCGACTACCAAGGCAACTATCTTACCGAACATCTTCTATCAAGTGAGGGAAAAGAGATATTAATAACGATTCCAAGGAGTTACAATCTAACTAAAAGGAGGGTAAAGAGAATTAATACCCTCTACAGCTATTTAGAGGAGAGAGGATACTCTACATTGGTGCTAACCGGCACAAAAAGAGATAGTTGGGAGATTGAAGAGAGAGGGGAGATAGTGGCGCCACTCTACCATACCGACCAAAAAACTCTCCTCTCTATGAACCGTTCCAATGGTGGAGTTGTTCTTCTGAGTGATGGAACTATTGTAAAAAAATACTCTTCTATTGGAATGTCATACAAAAAAATGGAAAAAATTTTGGAGGAGGATTGGGAATTAATGCTGGCCAAGGGAGAGATTAGAGCCAATTTGACTATACAATTTATACCCTTAGTTATTTTTTTGCTTCTGGTAGCAGCCGGAAGGGTACTCACTCTTATAATAATGAGACAGGATGAAAATAGTTGAGAACTACTCTCTTAAAAGTTACAATACCCTAAATTTTGATGTAAAGGCCAAATATTTTGTAGAGCTCTACTCTAAAGAGGATCTTATTGCCTTTTCTAAAATGGAACTCTTTTCAGAGAAAAGGAGAGTTGTTACCGGGCTTGGTTCAAATATACTCTATCTATCAGATTTTGATGGTGTAGTTATACACCCTAAACTCTTAGATATTGAGATTGTTGCAAAAAGTAGAGAGAATATATTTGTAAAAGTTGGCGCTGGAGTAGAGTGGGACTCGTTTGTAGAGTGGTGTGTAGATAGGGGGTGGGGTGGAGTTGAAAACCTTTCGGGAATTCCCGGTTGTGTAGGTGCTTCGCCGGTACAAAACATAGGAGCTTACGGAAGTGAGGTATCCCACACTATTGAAGAGGTTGAATATCTATCCTTCGATAGCGGTACTATAGAATCAATAAAGGGTGCATCATGCTCTTTTGGTTATAGAGAGAGCATATTCAAAAGAGAGTTGAGTGGGAAAACAGTAATAAGTGGAGTAACTTTCAAACTCTCTATAAACCCCACTTTAAATTTGGAGTATAGAGATTTGGCATCTCTTCTTGAAAATATAGAATCACCAACAATTGGTGATGTTAGGGAGGCGGTACTTCAAATTCGAAGCTCTAAACTGCCGGAACCCTCCCATATTGGCAATGCCGGCAGCTTCTTTAAAAATCCGGTAATCTCCTCCCGGGTGGCATCAAAATTGGCTGAGGAGTATCCACAAATTAAGCTGTTCCCCCTTTCCAACGGCACTTTTAAAGTTTCGGCCGCTGCACTTATAGACCATTGTGGGTGGAAGGGTATTCGTGAGGGGAATGTAGGGGTACACCACCTTCAACCTTTGGTACTATTGGCCTATGAGGGGGCTACAGGAGAAGAGCTGTTAAGATTTTCTAAAAAAATTGCAAAAGATATTAAAGAGCGGTTCGATATAGAGATTGAGCCCGAAGTTAATGTTATAACGTCCTCTTAATCTCTACAATTGTAAATGACTCAATAATATCGCCTATCTTAATATCGTTAAAGTTTTCGATATTAAGACCACAATCGTAGCCTGTAGAGACCTCTTTAACATCCTCTTTAAATCTCTTTAGAGAGCCCAGCTCTCCGGTATAGATTACAATTCCATCTCGAATTACACGCACCTTGTTGTTTCTGGTCAATTTACCCTCTTTAACCATACACCCTGCAATGGTACCAATTCTTGAAATTTTAAATATTTCACGAACCTCTGCAGAAGCCATAATCTCCTCTCTCTTTTCGGGAGCCAACATACCCTCTATACCATCTTTAACCTCTTCAATTGCGTCATATATAATGGAGTATAGCCGAATCTCAATCTCCTCCTGTTCGGCAAGCTTTCTGGAGTTTACCGAAGGGCGAACCTGGAATCCAATAATAATGGCATTTGAGGCTGCCGCCAAGAGTACATCCGATTCCGAAATTGCCCCAACCGCTTTGTGAATTACATTTACCTGAATCTCTTCGGTTGAGAGTTTAATAAGAGAGTCGGAGAGTGCCTCTATAGATCCGTCAACATCACCTTTAACAATTAGGTTAAGCTCTTGGAAGCTTCCTATCGCTATTCTTCTTCCAATCTCATCCAATGTTATATGCTTTTGAGTCTTGATTCCCTGTACTCTTATTAGCTGCTCTCTCTTATTTGCTATATCGCGGGCCTCCTTCTCATCCTCTAAAATATTGAAGAGTTCACCCGCAGAGGGGGCGCCATTAAGCCCCAATATTGAAACAGGAGTAGAGGGGCCCGCCTCCTCTATCTTTTGCCCTCTCTCATTGAACATAGCCTTTACCCTTCCTGTGCAAAAGCCGCTCAATATAACATCTCCTATCTTTAAAGTTCCTGTCTCTATAAGTAGAGTAGCAACAAACCCTCTCCCTTTATCAAGAGAGGACTCTATGATAGAGCCTTTGGCCAGACGATCGGGATTGGCTTTCAACTCTAACATCTCTGCCTCCAACAGAATCTTTTCAAGAAGTTTATCTACATTAATCCCCTTTTTGGCAGAGATCTCCTGGCATTGAAATTTGCCTCCCCAATCTTCAACCAAGATATTCATTCCAGCCAACTGCTCTTTAATTTTTTCGGGATTTGCAGTAGGTTTATCAATTTTATTTATTGCAAAAATCATTGGAACGCCGGCTGCTTGTGCATGGTTGATTGCCTCTTTTGTTTGGGGCATCACAGCATCATCTGCAGCTATAATAATAATTGCTATATCGGTAATCTTTGCTCCTCTTGCACGCATAGCAGTAAAAGCTTCGTGTCCGGGGGTGTCCAAAAAGGTGATTCGATCTCCCGATGAGAGTTTGACATTGTATGCACCAATATGTTGAGTAATTCCACCCGCCTCTCCTGCAATTACACTTGCTTCCCTTATATAGTCTAATAGAGAGGTCTTCCCATGATCGACATGACCCATCACTGTAACAATAGGGGGGCGCTCCTCAAGAAGATCTTCACTCTCTTTCTCTTCATCCAGCTCACCCTCAATCTCTGCTGTTACAAACTTAACCGTATAACCAAACTCTTCGGCAACCAATGAGATTGCTTCGGCATCTAACCGTTGATTGATAGAGACCATCAACCCCAAATTCATACAGGCCTCAATCACTTTTGTAACCGCTACATCCATCATCACTGCCAAATCGTTGACGGTAACAAATTCCGTTACCTTCAAAATAGTTTCGGCCCTCTCTTGTTGCTCTTGGTGTTCAATTCTCTTCTGTGTAGCCTGCTCTCTTTTATCTCTTCTATATCGTGAGCTTCTGGTCCTGGTCTTTCCTTCAACTATTCTAAGATAGGTCTCTTTTATCTGTCTCTGAACCGCCTCTTCATCAACTTCGCTTCTCAGTTTGCCTCTGGAAGCATCTCCTCTTCTAACCCCTTTATCTCTTCTGGCTCTACTCTCCTCTCTCTTTTTATCCCTCTCCCTTGTAATATCTACACGCTCTTTGAGGGGCTTGTGAATTCTCTCCCGCTTCCCTCTCTGTGAACTTTTTGCCCCTCTCTTTGCTCCCCTTTTTACCCCCTCTAAAGTAGAGAGATCTACTTGCCCACGAATGGTAGGGCCACTCAACTTTTCTATTTTGGTCTCTATGTGCCCTATCTTTTCTACTACATCCTTTTTCTCCTCTTTTGTCTCCTTTTGTGGGCGCTCCTTCTCCTGCTTCTCTTGTACTCTCTTCTCTCTCTTCGCCTCCTTCTCTCTCTTCTCCTTTTGCTCTTCGGCCTCCTTTTGAGCTCTCTCTCTCTCCTCCTGCTCCTTTTGCTCTTCTGCTCTCTTTTGGGCCTCTGCCTCTTTTTGAGCTCTCTCTCTCTCCT
>CAZEGL010000010.1:0-60153 GCA_964512295.1 uncultured Muribaculaceae bacterium | reverse complement strand
CTCTATAATTATTGCAAAGATAAAATCTGAGTAGGGGTGGGGTAGATTATCTCTTTGGGTACTTCTACCCGGCCCCTTTCCAAAAAAGCCTCCCGATTTTACCGCTATCTTTGCCATATCGGCCTGAAAAGTTCTATCATATTGTCGCTGTCTCTCCTCTACGGTCAGTTCGATTCTACTCTCATTTTTTTGAGAAAACGAGGAGAAACGGGCCATTGCGGTATCTAATCGGGGAAACAATCCAAATAGTAGATTGGAGCCGATTATAACAACCAAAACTGCTCCCGCTATAAGAGAGCTGTAGAGAATATAGCGCTGTTTTACCCCTGCAATAATAAGGAGAAGGGCGCCAATTATAGCAAGTAGCAGACCTGCAGAGACACTTCCATATAGAACCAATGTTATCAATATCCCTACCGGTAGCACTATCCAGTAAAAAAACTCTTTAAATCGCTTAAACTCTTTAAACTCCAATACTCTTGCCATATAGGCAATGAGGGCTATCTTGGCAATTTCGCCGGTATGTATAGTCACTCCAAAGAGAGTAATCCAACGGGCCGCCTCATTTATTCTCTTTCCTCCCACTATTGTATAAAGAAGGAGAGCAATAGCAGCCGGCATAGCTAAAATTGAGAGGAGTCGGTATACCCCTATTGGGATATAATAGAAGATAAAAAGGAGAAGAAGGCTAAATAAAATAAAGGTCATCTGTCTTACAAGAAGGGTATAGTTGCTCTTATACTTAAAATAGACTAAGGCGTTGCTCGAAGAGTAGACTGCCGCTACAGATATCATAGAGAGCAACACAACTATTATCCAGATTACCTTATCTCCCTTTAGCTTCATAACTCTCTTAACCTACAGTTTTGATAATGCCTCTTTAAATTTTTTGCCCCTCTCTTCAAAATTTTTAAAGAGGTCGAAGCTGGCGCAGGCAGGGGAAAGTAGCACCGTCTCTCCCGGTTGGGCTACTTTATAAGCCTCTTTAACAGCATCTTCCATAGAGGAGCACTCATATATTTGTGGCACCTTCTCTTTAAAGTATTCAATTAGTTTTGAGTTCTCCTCTCCAAGAGCTATTATCATCTTTACCTTATCTCTAACCAATTTTTCTAAAGTGCTATAGTCGTTACCCTTATCTACTCCTCCGGCTATCCACACTACAGGCCCCTCTACGCTCTCCAAAGCGTACCATACAGAATTTACATTTGTTGCCTTAGAGTCGTTGATATAGAGAACATTTTTAATTTTTATTACCCTCTCCATTCTATGCTCTATACCAACAAAGTTCGATAAACTTTCACGAATCACTTCACTATCTATCTCCAATACCTTACCGGTTATGGCGGCAGCCATAGAGTTGTAAATGTTGTGTTTGCCCGATAGGCCAAGCTCGTTGAGGTAGAAAAAGTACTCACTATCACGATACCCTACAACCATCTTATCCTCCTCTATCCAAGCCCCCTCTTTACTATTAGTAGTTTGACCAAATGGGAGTTCTTTTGCCAAAGTGACAATTTTGTCTAAGTGCGAAACTGTTATTTGATCGTCGGCACAGAAGATAAAATAGTCTTGCTTAGACATATTTTGAATCACTCTAAATTTTGCCTCTATATATTGCTCAATACTGTTGTCGTATCGATCGAGGTGATCGGGTGAGATATTTAGCAAAATTGCTATATCTGCTTTAAAGTGGTACATCCGATCGAGTTGAAAACTGCTTAGCTCCAATACTACAAAATCAAAAGTTTGGGTAGCAACCTGGTAGGCATAGCTGTTCCCTATATTGCCGGCCAATGCCACATTCAATCCTGAATTTTTCAGAAGAAAATAGATGATTGAAGCTGTGGTGCTCTTCCCATTGCTTCCGGTAACACAAATCTTCTTGGAACGGTCGTAACGCCCGGCAAACTCTATTTCGGAGATAATTGGAATTCCGGCAGCCTCAATCTCCTCTACAATTGGTACACTATCGGGAATTCCGGGACTTTTGACAACCAAATCTGCATCCAATATCTTTGGGCGGCTGTGCCCCCCCTCTTCATACTCTATCCAGTAGCTCTCTATAAGCTCTTTGGATTGGGAGGTGAGCATATTGCTATCGGAGAGAAAGGTCTCCCACCCTTTAATTTTTGCCAAAACCGCAGCACCTGTACCACTCTCCCCTCCACCAAGTATAACAACTTTAGACATACTATCTTATCTTTAGAGTTATTACTGTTATCATAGCTAAGAATATTGCTATTATCCAAAATCTCACAACAATTTTCGCTTCGGGGAGAGCATTCAAGGGGCGTTTTAACATTGCCTCTACCCCTTCAACCTGAAAATGGTGATGAAGAGGGGCCATCTTTATCACTCTTCTCCCCTTTCCATATCTCTTGCGACTATATTTGAAATAGTAGCGCTGTACTATTACCGAAAGACTCTCTACAAAGAAAATTCCACAAAGTAGGGGAATAAGGAGCTCTTTTTTAATTGCTATTGCAGCTACAGCTATCACCCCTCCAATAGCAAGACTGCCGGTGTCTCCCATAAATACTTGGGCAGGGTAGGAGTTGTACCATAAAAAGCCAACTAAGGCACCAATAAAGGCAGCCAATACAATTACAATCTCTCCAGTGTTTGGTAGATACATTATGTTAAGGTAGTTGGAGTATATTATGTTTCCCGATAGGTAGGCCAAAATGGCTAAAGTTACAACTGTAATAGCAGAGACCCCAGTCAAGAGTCCATCCATACCATCTGTAAGATTGGTGCCGTTAGAGACAGCTGTAATAATAAATATTATAACTATAATATAGACTATCCATACATAGTTCTTTCCCTTCTCCCCTCTAATTGGTGAGATCCATTTGTAGTCGAACTCGTTGTTTTTTATAAAGGGTATAGTGGTTTTGGTGCTCTTCTCCTCAATCACTACTCTACTATCACTTGTAATTTCACCGGCCGGTGTTACAACTCTAATAACAGCTTGGTTGCTAAAATAGAGCGAAAGCCCCACCACAATCCCCAATGAAATTTGTCCATAAATTTTAAATCTCCCCTGTAACCCCTCTTTGTTTTTGCGAAAGACCTTTATATAGTCATCTACCAACCCTATCCCACCCAACCATAGGGCAGAGATAATTAGAAGCCACACATAAATATTTGTAAGGTCGGCAAAGAGTAGCGAAGCAGCAATGGCAGAGATTAGGATAATTATCCCCCCCATTGTAGGGGTCCCTTTTTTACTCTTCTCTCCCTCTAAACCCAACTCTCGAATCTCTTCGCCAATCTGTTTTTTTGCAAGTAGAATTATAATTCTCTTTCCAGCAATAAGAGCTATTGTTAAAGAGAGTAGCATAGCAGCAAAGGCTCGAAAGGTGATATAGGTAAAGAGCCTCATACCGGGAAACTCAAAACACTCCTTTAGATATTGTACTAAATTAAATAACATTCCTCTCTTCTTATAGATTAAAAAATGCTTTTACCTCCTCCCTGTCGTCGAAGTGATACCTCACCCCTTTGATCTCTTGATAAACTTCATGACCTTTACCGGCAATTAAAACTATAGCACCCGAAGAGGCTATAGATAAAGCAGTTTTAATCGCCTCTCTCCTATTTACAATTGTCAAAACTTTTTTAAGTTCATTGGGGCGAAATCCTTTTAAGATCTCCTCTACTATTGCCTCCGGCTCCTCAAATCGCGGATTGTCGGAAGTCACTACCACTCTATTTGAATAGCGGGCAACCACCTCTGCCATCTTTACCCTCTTTCCTCGGTCTCTTCCTCCTCCACAACCAAAGAGTGTCACAATCTCTCTGTCGGGAGCTATTTTGCGCAGATTCTTTAGAATGCTATCAAGGGCATCGGCTGTATGGGCATAATCTACAATTGCGGTAATTTCGTCTCCACCGGTATAGTACTCCATCCTCCCCTCTACAAGAGGTAGGGAGCTTAGGGCAACTGCTGCCTCCTGGCTATCGGCACCCAACAGAGTGGCGGCAGAGTAAGCAGCCAATAGATTATAGCCATTGTAATCGCCAATAAATCTGCTCCATATCTCTTTCCCATCTATATTAACCAACATCCCCTCCAAGCTCTGCTCAATCACCCTACAGTTAAAATTGGCCTGAGTATGGAGTGCATAGGTGTAGTGTGCTCCTCTACAATTTTGTAACATTACAGCTCCATTTCTGTCGTCGGAATTTATTAGAGCAAAAGCTTTTGGAGAGAGATTGTCGAAGAGTCTCTTTTTACTATAGAGGTACTCTCTCATATTGGCGTGGTAGTCAAGGTGATCGCGCCCCAGATTAGTAAATATTGCTCCCGTAAACTCTACTCCTCCAACCCGTTGCTGATCTAAGGCGTGAGAACTAACCTCCATAAAGCAGAACTCACATCCCACCTCGCCCATCTCAAAGAGTAATCTGTTTAGAGTTAAAATATCTGGAGTTGTAAGGGTTGTAGGGTACTCCCGTTCGCCAACCATATTTCGGATTGTAGAGATCAATCCGCATCTATAACCCAGCTTGGTAAAGAGATGGTAGAGTAGGGTAACTGTGGTGCTCTTGCCGTTGGTACCGGTTACTCCCACCACCTTAATCTTCTGGGAGGGGTTATCCCAAAAAGCGGAAGCTACTCTCCAAAGAGCCTCTTTACTCTCTGGAGTGACAAAGATCGGCACCTCTTTTGAAAGGTGCGAGGGCTCTTCACATATAACTGCAACTGCACCCCTCTCAATGGCATCGTCAATATAGTTGTGACCATCGCTGTTGCTCCCTTTTATTGCAACAAATAGGCACCCTTCATTTACCTTACGGGAGTCGAAAGCTATTGACTCTACTTGGGGGTTGCCAAGGTGATTCTCTTGAAGAATCTCAATCTTCTCTGTCAACTCTCTCAATCTCATCTTTTGTGCTCAATTTTAAAAAGAGGCTCTCCCCCTTTGCAAGTTGTAAACCGGGGAGGGGTATTTGTGATACTACTCTCCCTCCTCCCTGGAACTGAACCTTATATCCTAAACTCTCTGCCAAGAAGAGTGCATCCTTCAACCCCATACCATAGAGGTTGGGTAGAGCCTCCGGTGAGTATTCTAAAGGGGTCTCTTCTCCTATCTCTGAAAATTGGCTCCACTCGGGCAGATGGGCCAACTGCCTCTCCTCTTTCCCAAATAGCGAGTAGAGCCTATCAATTTCACTGTTGTTCCCCGGGTAGAGAGGCGGGAACTCCCCTCCGTTTGTACGGGCAATGGGTAGATGCCAATCACTCCCCATGGCATATATATTATTTGCTATAGATTTAAAGACTGGAGCCGACCACGAACCGCCATAGAAATTCCCTTTTGTTTTTCCTGAGTATATTACTACTATAACAGAGTATCTTGGCTCCTCTACCGGGAAGAAGCCCACAAATGAAGCCTGATATTTTCGATTCCCCTGCGGGTCGCTATATTTGCCATCAATTGTTACCCGTGCAGTTCCTGTTTTACCCCCTATTGTATATCTGGGATCTTTAATAGATTTTGCTGTTCCTATCTCTACTACACTTTTGAGAGCATCTTTTAAAGTGGCTGCACTCTTTTTGGTACAGATAGAGAGCGCCGGGGCCTTCTCTACATTTTGAAGATATAGAAGCTCTCCCTCTCTCTCTACCTTCTCAATAAAATAGGGATAGACTATCTTACCCTCATTTGCTATGGCGTTATAGAAAGTTAGTGCATTGATTGGGGTAATTGCTACCGAATAGCCGATAGCCATTGAGGGAAGAGAACTTTTAGACCACATTGCATCGCCCGGAGCGTAGATTGTTGTACCGGCTGTCCTCCCTATATCTAAATCGAGCGGCTCTACAATCTTTAACGATGAGAGCCTCTCTACAAACTCCCTCTCTCTATTTCCAAAATTCTCTACTGCAAGCTTGGCAAATGAGACATTTGAAGAGTTGGCAAATGCCTCCCTAACATTTATAAGCCCTAAAGGACGCCCTACATCACTTATGGTGTATCTTCCATATTGCCATTTGCCGTTTCCGGCATCTATCTTACTCTCCATGTTGATATACTCCCCCTCTAAAAGGGCAGTGAGGGTTGCTAATTTAAAGATAGAGCCCGGCTCAGATGAGTGCCATAGAGCATAGTTGTACGATTCGTCATATTCGCCCCCCTTCCCCTTTTTAAGATTGACAATAGCTCTTATCGCTCCACTTTTAACCTCCATAACAACTGCTGTCCCCCCCTCTATAAGCTCATTTTTTGCCAACTGCTCTTTAATAGCCCTCTCTGCAATCTCTTGAATATCTACATTAATAGTAGTGTGCAGATTGTACCCCTCTTGGGGTGCTCTGTTCTTAATGCTAAAGACCGGTTTAGACTCCCCACCAAGAAGCTTTTGAACTCTTTGAATACCCTTTTTTCCCTCTAACAGTCTATTGAAACCCGCCTCCAATCCAACCCCTTCGCCATTTTCATTTATATATCCTATTGTTCTGAAAGCCAATCTTCTATAAGGCTTGTTTCGAATCTCTTTACCCTCCAATACCAATCCTCCACGATTGGTACCGTATTTAAATAGCGGAAAGCGTTTCACCTCCAACATTTCGCTATAATTGACCAATCTATTTCCCAAAGGGAGATATCGCTTATTCTCTTTTCGTCCCTTTTCAATAATCTTAATATACTCTTGAGCATCTCTATCTTTGAAGAGGGTAGAGAGTGATTGGGCCAATCCCGGCAGCTCCTTATCAAATAGGGTATCGTGTGGCGCTTTACAATCAATTCTCACTTTAAAATAGGGTAGAGAGATTGAGAGAGGCTCCTCATCCATAGAGAATATTGTACCTCGATTGGCCTCTTGCTCTTCGTATCTAAAAGAGATGGTAGAGTACTCTATCTCTTTTTTGGATAGTTGTGGTATATAAAAAAGAGATACCATTATCAATATTATTGATATGACAACTAAGGATGCCAATATTTTAATCCCTTTATAAATTCGCTCCATAGCTATCTCTCCAATTTAATTCTTAAAGGGGGATCTCTTAAAGGTTTGAGAGAGGAGCCCATCTGCTCCAATCTCTTCTCTACCTCCTCTCGGGTGCTATTATATTGTAATATTGCAGATTTGGTAAGATAGATAGAGTTAAGCTCTTTCAACTCTCTCTTGTTGCTTCCCTCCCTTCTTAAGCTCTGTTCTATTACAAAATTGAAAGAGATATAGAGGAGTGTCAATAAAAATAGAAAAGCTACATAGCGCAGCCGTTTTTTTACCCCCTCTTTAAGAAGAAACTCGCCTCCCAATATCTCCTTTAACCAATTTGTTCTCTCTTTCATAATTCGACACTCTTCTCTATAGTAGCGCTGCATCGCTCAGCAATCCGCAATTTGGCACTTCTTGCTCTGGAATTTTTCTCAATCTCCTGGGGGCTGGGTACAATTGGTTTTCGGGTAACGACCCTATATGGCACCAACCGATTCCCTAAAAAATCTTTTGTAACTCTTCCCTCTATATTGCCGCTTCTCATATAGTTCTTCACTATCCTATCCTCTAAAGAGTGATAGGTGATAACTACCAACCTCCCTCCCTCTCTCATAAGTGAGGTTACGCTATCTAAAAAAAGTTCTAAAGAGTTTAGTTCGCCATTTACCTCTATCCTAAGAGCTTGGTATATTTTTGCCAAAAATTTTTCTCTTTTAAACTTGGGAAGAAGTGGTGCTACCGCCTCATTAAGCTCAAAAGTGCGTTCTATCGCTCCCCCCTCTCGAGCTCTACATATCAATGCCGCCAACTCCCTACTACGATCTATTTCGCCGTATAGATAGAAGAGAGAGGCCAATCTCTCTTCGCTATAGCTCTTTATAATATCGGCGGCGCTCTTGTTTCCCAGCCGGTTCATTCTCATATCCAGAAGAGAGTCGAATCTAAAGGAGAAACCCCTCTCCTCTCTATCGAACTGATGAGACGACACCCCCAGATCGGCTATAACGCCGTCTATCTTTTCAAATCCGTGATATTTAGTGTAGTTTCTTAGAAAACGATAGTTGTTGTGTACAAAAATTAATCTCTTGTCGCGTGGAACCTTATCTAAAACATCTGAATCTCTATCCATAGAGATAAGGGTAGAGTTCTCTCCCATTTTGGAGAGAATGGCTCTACTGTGGCCGCCCCCTCCAAAGGTAACATCGGCATAGAGACCTCCATCTTTTAGCTTCAACCCCTCTATACTCTCTTCTAAAAGTACAGGTATGTGATATTGACCCATTATCTCTCTAAATTTTAACCCAACAGTTTTTTGGCAAGCTCCAAATATTGAACGCTCGAGAGGCGCTCTTGGTCAAATTGGCGAGTGGCCCACACCTCAATTTTATGATCACTCCCAACAAATCGTATCTCTTTAACAGCCCCTATCTCTTCAAGAAGCCTCTTTGGAATGGCAATTCTTCCCAATTTTGGATCGGGCTCTACCAACGCTCTATCTCTCATATACTCCCTCCAGAAGAGTGAGTGCTCGCGGTTAAAAAAGTTAAGTTTAGCTTTCACCTCTTCAGAGAGTCGTATCCACTCTTGGTAGGTATACATTTCCAAACAGTTAAAGAAAAGGTCACGCTTTAAAACAAAGCGGAGATCTCCCTCTTCTGCCACTATATTTTTAAAAGGAGAGGGGAAGACAACCCTTCCCTGGTTGTCTATCTTAGCTATATACTCTCCAATAAATTTGACCATTTTATACCTATTCTCAGTAACAACAAATTTATAAATTCTTTTCCATTTTATTACTATAATTTACTTTTTTTTCCACAATTGAGGATGAAAGAGTTTTGAAATAACTATCTTTGAAGGCAAAAGATCTTATTCGACATGAAAAGAGTTACCCCCTTTACCCTCTTTGCGCTCTCTACCCTGTTACTCTCTACTATTCTATGTTGTACTGGAAATAAGGAGAGTAGCACTTATCAAGAGAGAGAACCCGATTCAATTAAAGACTCCTTGTGGGGGTTAGATTTTGATAGTTATACCCACTATAATGGAAGGGTAGAGAGGGGCGATTACTTTACTAAATTGATCACCAAACTTGGAGGGAGCTACCAGGATGGTTTCACTCTTGCAACTATGGCTAAGGAGAGCTTTAATCCCAAAGAACTTAAACTTCACCACAACTATAAGGCACTCTATACAAAAGAGGAAAATCCACAACTAAAATATCTTATATACGAAAAAGATCCCCTCACCTCTATTCTATTTACTTTTGGCGACTCGCTCTCTGTAAAGGAGGTCACCTTGGAGCTTGAGTCCAAATTGAAGATTGCCAAGGCTACCATAGAGAGCTCTTTATGGAACGATATGGTGCGGGAGGGGATAGAGCCCACTTTGGCACTTAAACTTTCCGAAATTTATGCCTGGAGTATAGACTTTTTTGCCCTTCAAAGAGGCGACTCCTTTGAAGTTCTCTATAACGAACTCTTTGTAGGGGATAAATTTTACGATATAGGTGAAATTTATGCTGTCTCCTTTAACCATATGGGTACCCTTTACGACGCTTTTCTCTTCTCTCAAGATGAGGGGAGCGACTATTGGAATAGAGAGGGAGAGAATCTTCAGAAGGCCTTTCTTAAGGCCCCTTTGAATTTTACCCGTATATCGTCGGGGTTCTCATACGGTCGCAGACACCCTGTTACAAGGGTTGTTAGACCACACACCGGAGTAGATTATGCTGCCCCCACCGGTACCCCTGTAAGGTCTATAGGCGATGGGGTGGTTATTCAAAGAGGGTACTATGGTGGAGGAGGCAATACTATAAAAATCAAACACAACTCTGTCTATACTACCGCCTATCTGCACCTCTCCCGTTTTGCTAAGGGGCTTGTAGTGGGGAAGAGGGTTAAGCAGGGAGAGGTGATTGGTTTTGTTGGAAGTACAGGTATCTCTACAGGACCACATTTAGACTTTAGGGTATGGAAGAATGGCTCTCCAATCAATCCGCTCAAGATGGAGTCTCCTCCTGCCAAACCTCTCAAAGAGGAGAATAGAGAGCCCTTCGAGAGGAAGAGAGAGGAGTACTCCAAAATGAAGGATTCTCTACTTTCTCAAATGGTAATAGATTCAATTTTCTTTAAAATAGGATTCGATTATGACAGATAATAAGGTTATTTTCTCTATGAATGGGATCTCTAAAATTTTGCCCAACAGTAATAGAGCAATTTTAAAAGAGATATATCTCTCATTTTTTTATGGTGCTAAGATTGGAGTTATAGGTTTGAACGGTTCGGGCAAATCTACTCTTTTAAAAATTATAGCTGGAGTAGAGAAGGAGTATAATGGCGAAGTGGCTTGGTCTGCGGGGTATTCAGTAGGTTTTTTGGAGCAGGAACCCAAGTTGGATGATAGCAAAACTGTTTTGGAGGTTGTACAAGAGGGGGCTCAAGAGGTGATCTCTCTTCTGAAAAAATTTGAAGAGATCTCTGCAAAATTTGCAGAGCCAATGGAATCAGAGGAGATGGAGCGCCTTATTGAAGAGCAGGGAGAACTTACCGAAAAAATAGAGGCTATTGGTGGGTGGGAGATAGACTCCAAACTTGAACGGGCTATGGATGCACTCCGCTGCCCGGAACCCTCTACCCCAATAAAAAATTTGAGTGGTGGCGAAAGGAGAAGGGTAGCACTCTGTAGACTTTTGATAACAGAGCCCGATGTACTTTTGTTGGACGAGCCCACCAACCATTTGGATGCAGAGAGTGTGCAGTGGTTGGAGAGTCATCTTCAACAATATAAGGGAAGCGTTATAGCGGTCACTCACGATCGCTATTTTCTTGACAATGTTGCCGGCTGGATTTTAGAGTTGGATAGGGGAGAGGGAATCCCTTGGAGAGGAAATTACTCCTCTTGGCTTGAGCAGAAGGCTATAAGGTTAGAGAGAGAGGAGAAGCAGGAGAGTAAGAGGAGGAAGAGTTTAGAGAGGGAGTTGGAGTGGGTTAGAATGGCCCCTAAGGCAAGGCATGCCAAAAGTAAAGCGCGTTTGGGAGCATATGAGAAACTCTTGAATGAAGAGGGTAGAGGAAAAGAGGAGAGGTTGGAGATCTTTATACCCGATGGGCCAAGATTGGGAGATTTGGTGATAGAGGCAACCTCTCTAACCAAACATTTTGGCAATAGAATTCTATTTGAAAATATGGAATTTAACCTTCCCAAAGGTGCTATTGTAGGGGTAATAGGGCCCAATGGTGCAGGGAAGACAACCCTCTTTAGAATGATAATGGGTTATGAGAGTATCGATTCCGGTTCTATTAAAATAGGGGAGAGTGTAAAGTTAGCTTATGTAGATCAGCAACATAGGGAGATCGATCCAAATAGGAGTGTTTACAAAACAATAGCACAAGATTCAGAGTTTATAAAGCTTGGCAATAGAGAGGTAAATGCAAGAGGCTATGTTTCGCGATTCAACTTTTCGGGGGGCGACCAAGAGAAGCTTTGTGGAGTACTATCGGGCGGTGAGCGCAATAGACTCCATTTGGCATTGACTTTAAAAGAGGGGGCAAATGTGCTGCTTCTTGATGAGCCTACAAACGATGTAGATATAAATACAATTAGAGCTTTAGAGGAGGGGTTGGAGAGCTTTGCCGGATGCGCCGTAATAATCTCTCACGATAGATGGTTTTTAGATAGGGTAGCCACCCATATTTTGGCATTTGAGGGAGAATCTAAAACCTATTTTTATCAAGGCAATTATACAGAGTATGAAGAGCATAAAAAAATGAGATTGGGCGACACTACACCCAAGCGCGCAAGGTATAAGCCCCTAACCCGTTAATTTATCGATTTATCTTTAAGGAGTGGTATAAAAGAGAGAGAGGCGCCCTTTAGGCGCCTCTCTCTTAATATAGTAGTAGATTATAACTCTACTTTTGAGGGTTGAACCATATGCTTTGGATCCATAATAATATCCAACTGCTCTTTGGTTAATATACCTTTTTCAATTACAAGGTTATAAACACTTGCACCACTCTCTAAAGCCTCTTTGGCAATTTCTGTGCTCTTGGCATATCCAATATGGGGTTTTAGCGCAGTTACAATACCTATAGAGTGTTCTACTTGGCGGCGGCACTCCTCTTCGTTGGCAACTATCCCATCTATACATTCAACTCTAAGTGTGTCAATTGCTCTTCTTAGCCACTCATTGGACTCTACAATTGTATGTACCATAACGGGCTCCATCACATTTAATTCAAGCTGTGCTGCTTCTGAAGCCATAGTAACGGCTACCTCATTTCCAATAACTTTAAAGCACACTTGATTTACCACTTCTGGAATAACAGGGTTCACTTTACCGGGCATAATTGAAGAGCCGGGCTGCTTGGCAGGAAGGGAGATCTCTGCAATTCCGGTTCTTGGTCCGGAAGAGAGTAGCCTTAAGTCGTTACTTATTTTTGAAAGTTTTACCGCTATAAATTTAAGAGCTGTAGCAAAAGAGAGCATAGCCGAAGTGTCGTTTGTTGCCTCAACTAAATTTTCGGCAAGTTTGACATCCAATTTGGTAATCTCTCTAATATGTTTTAGACAAGCCTCTGAGTAGCCGGGTTCGGAGGTGATACCGGTACCTATTGCGGTAGCACCCATATTGATAATAAGAAGCTCTTGGGCATGTCTGTTCAATCTTGCCAACTCATTTTGCATAGAGGTTTTGTAAGCTCCAAAGGTTTGTCCCAAGGTCATAGGAACTGCATCTTGCAATTGAGTACGCCCCATCTTAATTACATTCTCAAACTCTCTCTCTTTTTTTGCCAAAGAGTCAATGAGCTTTTCGATAGCTTCCTTAAGCTTGTTGTAATAGAAGTAGAGTCCAAGATGCATCGCACTGGGGTAGGCATCGTTGGTGCTTTGTGCGTTATTTACATGGTCATTTGGACTACAGTATTTATACTCTCCTCTCTGATGGCCAAGAATCTCCAATGCCCTATTGGCTATAACCTCATTGGCATTCATATTTACACTTGTACCGGCTCCCCCCTGCAACATATCTATAGGGAAGTGCTCTCTATGTTTCCCTTCAATCAACTCCTGCGAAGCGGCAACAATGGCATCTTTGATCTTATCTTCAATTAGACCAAGCTCATGATTTGCCAATACTGCTCCCATTTTAATAATTCCCAACGCCTTAATAAATTCGGGATAATCGGAGAGAATCTCTTGAGAGATATCAAAATTTTCGATACATCTAAGTGTTTGAACACCAAATAGAGCCTCTTGGGGAATCTCTTTAGAACCAAGTAGATCAGACTCTGTACGACTCTTTCCGTCCACTGCAAATCCAAATTTCTTCATATTGACTAAAACTTAATGTTAATAAAAAATAATCTTCCAAGATAGGCAATTCTACATAAAGAAACGATTAATTACCCTTAACGACGACGACAAAGCAACAAGAAGAACCCTGTCGTATGGATTAATTTGGGTCTCGGCAGTGGCTATAACAGCGTTGCTGCCGCGAATAATCCCCCCTATTATAACCTCTGGAGGGAGATTTAACTCTCCAATCTTTTTTTTGGTGACAAGAGTGTTTGGAGCAGCTATGTACTCCAAAAGATTGGCGTCTGAACCATTCAGACACTTTACAGTTTGGGTGGTGTGTAGTAGTGTAAAACGATATATTTGCGAAGCTGTAATCAACTTTTTATTTATTACTGCATCTACACCCATATTGGTTGCAAGAGTAATATAGTCCAAGTGTTCAACCTCTGCAATGGCTCTTTTTACCCCCAATTTTTTTGCCATAATTGAAGAGAGGATATTCTTTTCGGAACTTTGAGTTACCGCAATAAAAAGGTCACTTTCAGCCAACCTCTCCCCTATAAGAAGATCCTCTTCTTGGGCAGATCCATTTATCACCAAACTATTGTTCAACTTCTCATTTAAATAGTCGCACCGCTCCCTATCCTCCTCAACCAACACCACTCTATCAACCATTTTCTCCATCCTCTCTGCCACCATCTTTCCAATGGGAGTCCCTCCAACAATCATCAATTTTCGAACCTTTCTCTTCTCTCTACCCAATAGGTATGCGATTTTGGTATCTCCCTCCCGCTTAGAGAGAATAAAGAGCAGATCGCCCTTCTGGTAGCGGGTATCACTTTTGGGTATAAAAGTCTTGTTATTGCGTACCACCGCCACAGATTTTAAGAGTGTGGAACTACCCTCAAGACTCTCTTCCAAAGTACTCTCAATTAAGGGCGACTCCTCTTCCAATTTGATAGCGGTAAGGTGGATCTTGCCGCTCGAAAAACTCATATATTCAGAACTCTCTCCCTGCTCAATAAGATCTACTATCTGTTCGGCAGCTATCTTCTCCGGGTAGAAGAGTAAATCTATACCCAACTCATTAAAAAAGGAGCGGTTGTCGCTCTCTAAATACTCTTCGTTGTCAACACGGGCGGTCACCCTTTTGGCTCCCATCTTTTTGGCCAACAGAGCGCTTATTAGATTAATTTCCTGCTGCTCACTTGGCGAAACAGCAATAAACAGATGGGCCTTCTCTATAGCTGCCCGATTCAATACCTCAATTGAAGATGGTGAACCTTGAAGAGTCAAGATATCTAAAAATTCAGCTATCCGCTCCAACCTCTCTTCACTCTCATCAATAACTGTAAGATCGTGATTTTGGTTACTTAACATCTTGGCCAAATGGCTTCCAACCTCACCTGCCCCTGCAATCACAATCTTCATAACAGCTAATTGAAGTTAATACTCCTCTTCATTGAAGAAAAAGTCCTCTTTACTGGGATAGTCGGGCCATATATCCTCTATACTTTCATAAATCTCACCCTCCTCCTCCAACTCTTGAAGGTTCTCTACAACCTCTAACGGTGCTCCCGAACGGGTCGCATAATCGATAAGTTCCTCTTTTGTGGCAGGCCAAGGTGCATCTTCTAATCTAGATGCCAATTCTAGCGTCCAATACATAATAAAAAACGGTTAAATTAGTAACAATCAGAAAATTACACAATATTCTAAAAAAATGTCAGCAAATATAACAATAAATTCTCTATTTGTTATTATAAAAAACTATTGATGCCAATAATCCTCCTCTACCCCTGCGGAGTGTGCAACTTTTCTACCATTTATATAGAGCCAATCGGAGAGCCTATTTAGATATATCACTCCTTCTCTCTGCCCACTATCTATCTCCATAGCGTAGGCTGCTCTCTCTGCCCTACGACATATTGTGCGTGCAATATGATAGAGTGCTGAGAGTGGAGGGGCACCGGGTAAAATAAATGCACTCTGTTGGGGAAGCTGCGCCGACACCATATCTATACTCTCCTCTAAAAAGAGTAACTCTTTGGAATCTAACTCTTTGATATTCTTTCTATCGCTATCTGAAGCAAATAGTGCTGCAACACTCATTAGGGCTCTCTGAACCCTTCTAACTCCCTCTATTTCATTGGCGTCGGTATGGTAGGCCTTTATTAGACCCAGATGGGCAATTAGCTCATCTACCTCTCCATAAGCCTCTACTTTAGGACTGTTTTTGGCAACTCTTCTCCCACCTGCCAAAGAAGTCTCTCCCCTATCGCCACCCTTTGTATAAATCTTCATAATTGTTTCATTTTAAATAATTATCACTCTCAATTAAACCATCTCTTAGTTTAACAACCCTATGGGCCTTTTGTGCAATCTCCTCTTCATGGGTAACTATAACTACACAGTTGCCCATTGAGTGTATCTGCGAGAAGAGCTCCATAATTTCATTGGAGTTTTTAGAGTCTAAGTTTCCGGTAGGCTCATCGGCCAAAATTAGAGAGGGGGTGTTTACCAATGCTCTTGCAATGGCAACTCTCTGCCGTTCACCTCCAGAGAGCTCGTGGGGCCTATGTTTTACTCTCAACTCCAACCCCACCCTCTTAAGTACCTCTAAAGCTCTCTCTTCCCTCTCTTTTTTCTCTACTCCCGAATAGATAAGAGGGAGTGCTACATTCTCTAAAGCGTTGTACCGTGGCAGTAGATTGAACGATTGGAATACAAATCCAATCTCCCTATTTCTAATATCAGCCAACTCCTCCTCATCCATTTTAGATACATCGGTGCCATTTAGCAGATACCTCCCGGCAGAGAGGCTATCTAAACACCCCATTACATTCATCAAAGTAGATTTTCCCGAACCCGAAGGACCCATAATGGCTACAAATTGATCTCTTGAAATTGAGAGATCGACACTATCTAACGCCTTTATAATTTGGGTTCCAACTTTATAAAGCTTGGTAACTCCTTCAAACCGAATAACCCTCCCTTCCATACTCCTATCTATTTAATAAAAAGATTATCTATTTTCTCTAATGGGAAACTACTCTCCAACATGAGGTTATATAGCCTTTCCACCCCCCTCTTCCCCTCATTGCCAAGTTCTACACTATAACTATTTACAAACATCTCTATATGTTTCTCTACAACACTCTCTTCAATCTCTTGGGCGCTCTCCATAACAAAGTCGAAAGAGTCCTTTGGGTTGGCTATTGCATATTGGACACTTCGCTTTAAAACCCGCTCTACCCTTTTAGCTGTATCGCTATCGAACTTTTTAGAAAATGCAATACCTCCCAGAGGAAGAGGGAGCCTATTTGCTCTCTCCCACTCCTCTCCAAGATCGGCAATCTTAACCAACCCCTTTTCGCGATATTTAAAGCGGGACTCGTGGATAATAACCCCTGCAGCCGCCTCCCCTTTAAGTAGAGCCTCCTCTATTTTACTAAAGAGCATCTCTTGAGTATTCTTAGCCTCAGGAAAATAGAGAGAGAGCAAAAGTGCCGCAGTAGTATCTCTTCCCGGTATTAAAATTTTTTCCTCTGCCAATCTATTTAAGTTTACTCTCTCTGTAGAGTCGAAAATAGGGGAGTTGGCTGCTGCTACAAGTAGGGGGCCGTTACCCCAGCCAAGAGCACTTCCACTCTCTAACATCCAATATCTCTCTGCCAATTTAAAAAAAGCGTGATAACTTAATTTACAAATATCGAAGAGCCCTTGGTAGGCACCTCTGTTGAGCTCCTCTACATCTGCCATAGTTACCTCAAATGAGAGCCCTTCACAATCGATTAGAGAGTTTACCATTGCGTGAAAAATAAAGGTGTCGTTGGGACAGGGAGAGAATGCTGTTCTAAGTTTCATTTGCCAAACCCTCCAATAGTGTTCTAATTGCCTCTCTTAAATTCTCCAATGCAAGTGGAATATTCCATTTGGAGCGATCTCTCTCTCCAACCTCATTAGAGACTGAGCGAAGCTCTATAAAGGGAATCTCCTCCAAAGTAGAGACATAGAAAAAGGCAGCCCCCTCCATACTCTCAATCTGCGGATTGAACTCCTCAATTAGAAGTTCTTTTCGTTCGGGTATCCCGCTTACAGTCTGCACTGTAACCCCAACACTATTGCCATAGGGAGCCATTCTTTTCTCAATTTCGTTGCTCAATTTTGGGGCAATCAACTTTCCATCTCTAAATGGGTGGGTATTTGCATCTAAAATCTTATAGTCAAATAGAGTCTGAAATCCTTGAAAAGTCTCAAATCCCAAATCTCCAAAATACTCTACAGCCACCCTTGAAACGCTACCCAACGGAAGTTGCGGCGAAAAACTGCCCGCTATACCAACATTTATAGCAAGATTCAATGGGTGTGGCGATTGGGCTATTGCTTTTGTGAGCCTATAACTGGTAGAAGTGGTGCCAATTCCAGTTAGCAGCCAGCTTATATCCAACCTCTCTCTCTCATTTACAGTCAGCTGTTCATAACCTTGCCGGGCAACAATCAGCTCCTCCTCTTCTGCAGCACAAATAAGCACTTTCATTATCTTCCCTTTTTTCTTAATTTTGTAACTTAATTTTGAGTGGGAACGAAAATAGTTATTAATTATGGCATATACAAAACGGGAAGAGTACGATAAAGAGGTGACCGAAAAGATGGCATACCACTATAGGGAAATTTTAAAACTTCTTGGGGAAGATCCAAATAGAGAGGGGATTGTAGATTCACCTATGAGGGTTGCCCGCTCTCTTCAATTTTTAACCCAAGGGTACAATAGCGATTGTGCCGCTATTTTAAATGGGGCCAAATTCAAAGAGGAGTATAGGCAGATAGTATTGGTAAAAGATATAGATATCTACTCTTTGTGTGAACACCATATGCTCCCCTTCTATGGTAAGGCCTATGTGGCATATATCCCCGACGGACATATAACCGGCTTGAGTAAAATTGCCAGAGTTGTAGAGAGCTTTGCCAGAAGATTGCAGGTACAGGAGAGACTTACAGTGCAGATTCGCGACTGTATACAGGAGACTCTCTCCCCTTTGGGAGTGGCTGTAGTTATAGAGTGTAGCCATATGTGTATGCAAATGAGAGGAGTTCAAAAACAGAACTCTGTAACTACCACCAGTGCATTTACAGGACTTTTCTTAAAAGATATGAGGACCCGTGAGGAGTTTATGCATCTAATTGGGCTCTCTCTCCATTGATTGCCCTCTCTTTACAGGTTGTTTTCTCTTTCAACCCCATCTCTTTGGCCAACTCCTTTGTAAGCTCCTCTGCTTCGTGGAAATTGTTTCCTATCTTCCCCTCTAAGATTGCGTTCTTGACATACTCTTTTATCACTCCAATCTCGCGCCCCGGAGCAAGGGTGTAGCGCTCCATAAGATAATCGCCGGTTATGGGGTTCTTAAAATTTCTAATGGCATCTTTCTCTTCTACTTCAATCAGTTTGCGCCTCACTAAGGCAAAATTTGATAGAAATTTCCTTTTAGTCTCGTGATTTTTAGAGGTTATATCTGCTTCGCATAGCAGCATCAAATCTTCAATCTCGTCTCCTGCATCGAAGAGCAGCCTCCTCACTGCAGAATCGGTAACCTCCTCCTGTGCCAATGCTATTGGCCTAAGATGTAGTTGAACCAACTTTTGAACATAGCGCATCTTCTCATTTTGAGGAAGCTTCATCTCCTTAAAAATTGAGGCTACCATCTTCATTCCAAGATATTCGTGGCCGTGGAAGGTCCATCCCACCCCCTCTTCAAACCGTTTTACATTTGGTTTTGCTATGTCGTGAAGAAGAGCGCTCCACCGCAACCACAAATTATCGCTCACCTTGGCAACATTGTCCAATACCTCTAAGGTGTGTATAAAATTGTCTTTGTGCGACACCCTTCCCCTTCTCTCTACCCCTTTTAGTTCGATTAGTTGGGGCAGTACCTGCTCAAGAAGCTTAGATTTATCCAATAATTTTATCCCTATAGAGGGTTTGGGTGCCAATAGGATTTTAAAAAACTCTTCATTTATCCTCTCCTTAGAAACAATTGAGAGTCTATCGCGCATCTCTACAATTGCATTAAAAGATTGTGATTCAATTGTGAAGTTGAGCTGTGTAGCGAACCGTATAGCCCTTAACATTCTAAGAGGGTCGTCGCTATAGGTCTTTTTGGGTTCGAGTGGAGTTTTGATTACCCTCTCCTTTAGATGATCTACCCCACCAAAAGGATCTATCAAATTGCCATAACTGTTGTAATTGAGGCTATATGCAAGAGAGTTTATAGTAAAATCGCGGCGAAGCTGATCATCCTCCAATGTGCCGCTTTCAACAATGGGTTTGCGCGACGAGGCTCTATAAGACTCCTTTCTTGCCCCTACAAACTCTACCTCCCACTTCCCCCAACGCAACATTGCTGTACCAAAATTTTTAAAGATGGTAACTCTACTTCCAACCCTCTCTCCAACAGCCTGCGCCAACTCAATTCCACTCCCTTCACAAACTATATCTATATCGGTGCTCTTGCGTTCCAAGAGGGAGTCTCTTACAAACCCTCCTATAACAAAGGCTTCTACACCAAGAATCTGTGCCTCTTGTGAAACAATTTCAAATATTTTATTGTTGAGAAATTTCATTGTAGTGTGGAATATAACTTATAAAAGAGTGCTCTCCAGAGAGAGAACGGGTAACAAGATAGCTCTCAACTCCATTGGTTACAAGTAGATAATTTACCTGTAGAGCCAAGTTGTATCGCCCAATCTGATCAAAGACCGACTGCTCTATCTTAACATTGGGAGCTTTGCATTCAATTGCCATTATTGGCTTAAGCTTTCTGTTAAAGACCAATAGATCGCATCTATACGCTTTTCTATTGTGGCTAAAGCTATATTCGCAGCTAAGCATCTCTAAAGGGTATCCTCTATTATTGGTGAGCTCTCCAATAATCCATTGGCGAACTCTCTCTTCGGGAGTTGCTACCACTTTGCGCTTTCTTACTCGATCCCAGATATACTCTTTTCCCATCTAGATTTTATCGCAACAAAGATATAAAATTTGCACCTTAAACACTTTTTTTCTAATTTAGCTATAGCCGATTATGGGGAAAAAAGAGATATCAGATAGCTTAGAGCAATATTTTCAACTTCTTGAAAAAGTGAAAGATAGAGACTTTAGTCCCCTCTATCTTTTTATGGGAGAGGAGCCTTTTTTTGGGGATACTTTAATTTCCAAAATTGTTGAAAGAGCACTTCTTCCCGAAGAGAAAAGTTTCAACTACACACTTCTATATGGTTCGGGTGTAACCGCTGCCGCTGTTGTAGAGGCTGCACGCAGATACCCCATGATGGCACCACGCCAAGTTGTTGTGGTTAAAGAGGCGCAAGCCCTTATAAAGGGGAGCGATCTTGAGCACTACTTCCGTAATCCCTCACCCACCACCATTCTAATTTTGGCCTACAGTGGAAAGGGGCTCGACAAGAGAGGAAGCCTCTATAAAAGTGCCAAGGGGGGGGGAGTTGTGCACCTCTCATTTACACTATCCGACAGAGAGGCACAACGGTGGGTAGAAAGAATTGTAAAAGAGGGTGGAGCCTCCATTACTCCGGAAGCTTCAACTCTCCTTTTAGAGCACTGTGGCACCTCACTACGCAAACTCTCTTTGGAGTTGGAGAAGTTGATTGCCTCTTTAGAGGAGGGAAGTAGCGAAATTGAACTCTCCCATGTCGAAAAAAATAGCGGTTTAAGTAGGGAGTTCTCCCTTTTTGAGCTAAATAGAGCTCTCTCTTTTAGGGCTGGCGATAAGATAGCAACAATCTTACACCACTTTAAAGCCTCCTCTTCCCAATACCCTATACAGCTAATAGTTGCTACCCTCTTTTCACACTTCTTTAGAGTGTTGAAGTACCATGCAATCTCCCACTCTCAAATGGGAGGCAACGAAACTTCAAAAGCCCATTATATTGGTGTAAACCCCTATTTTATTGGAGAGTACCGAACCGCCTCAATCAACTATTCGCCTCTTAGATGTATGGAAATTATCAACCGTATAAGAAGAAGTGATCGTCAAAGCAAAAGCTCCGAAAGGGGAGAGGCTTCCGACTGGGATCTTATTAGAGAGTTGATAGCCTTTATATTGAAGTAGCTATGGAACTATACTTCTGCCTATTCTAACTCCCATTCTTGCAATTATCTCATATGGGCTGGTATCAAGTACTTTTGCCATTGCCGAAGGAGTTAGCTGCTCATTAAGAATAATTGCATTATCGCCAACTTTAACATCTACACCGGTTGCATCTAAGGCAAAGCTGTCCATATTTATAACCCCTATTGTTGGAACTAAAACTCCATTGAGGAGACAGCTCCACTTTCCATTACTCAACGCTCGAGATATGCCGTCGGCATAGCCGCCCGATACAATTACTACTCTGCTCCCTTGTGGATTGGCCCTACCAACTCTTCCATACCCTATACTTCCGTGGTTGGTATCTCTAACATGTATCACTGGAGCCTCTAAAGAGAAGGGTATTTGAACCTTTTGGCTTTCGGTAAAATTGGTGCCGTAGAGACCCATACCCAATCTTACCATATCGAACTGCCCATAGGCAAAGCGTTCTATTCCGGCACTATTTAAGATATGTCTAAGGGGAGAATATCCTAAAGTTTCAATTATTTGATCCGACATCTTCTCAAAGAGGTAAATTTGCCCTTTGGTAAATAGATCGTGCTCTCTATTTTCGGCTCCCGCCAAATGTGAAAAGAGGGAAGCACACTTAAGCGATTTACTCTCTTTAAGAAGCTCTTTAAGATTTTGAACCTCACCCTCATTAAATCCTACCCTCTGCATACCGCTATCTAACTTTATATGCACAGGATACCCTTTTACACCTGCTGCAGTGGCAGCCTCCTCCATCTTTTGTAGGGTGAAAAAATTTATAATTGAGGGTTCAAGATTGTGCTCTATAAGTTCCGGAAAACTTTCGCATCCAGGAGTTAAGATTAAAATTGGAAGTTTAATTCCCGCCTCTCTCAATCTTATCCCTATTCTTGGGAATGCTACCGCAAGATACGACACTCCAAATTTCTCTAAAACTCTACCTATTTCAATATCTCCAAGACCATATGCATTTGCTTTCAATGCTACCAAAATCTTGGTTGTAGGCTCAAGAAGCGCTTTAAAATAGTTGTAGTTGTTAAGGAGCTTCGACTCACTTACCATCAATTCTATACCTCTCATAGATATCAATTATTTATTTTTTGTTAAAACAGCCTCTGCAAAGGGGTAGGTAACTCTCTCTCTCCCCCAAGAGAATCAATTTGTCGCTCTTGGTTATTCTATAAGAGTGGTTTGCCAAATCGCCACACTCTACACATATTGCATGAACTTTGGTTACAAATTCGGCCACTGCCATCAGTTGAGGCATAGCTCCAAAAGGACGGCCCGAATAGTCGGTATCTAACCCGGCCACAATAACCCTTACTCCAGAATCTGCCAACTCTTGACACACCTCCACCAACTCATTGTCAAAAAACTGAGCCTCATCTATCCCTACCACATCGCAGTTAGAAGAGTAGATTAAAATTTCGGAGCAGTTATTTACAAGTGTAGAGTCTATTGTATTGGAGTCGTGTGAGACAACCTCTTGTGAAGAGTAGCGAACATCTATGATAGGTTTGAAAATCTCTACTCTCTGGTTGGCAAAGCGGGCCCTCTTTATTCTACGAATAAGCTCTTCGGTCTTCCCAGAGAACATCGATCCGCAAATAACTTCAACTACCCCTCTTCTTGTAGTGTTTTCAAGAAACATTTTGCCTATTTTTGTCTTAGCAAATATATAGAAAGAATTTGTTACTCTCTTGAAAAAATTGATTGTTATACCAACTCCAATTGGAAATTTGGAAGATATCACCTATAGAGCTGTAAGGCTCTTGGGGGAAGCAGATTTAATATTGGCCGAAGATAGTCGAACCAGCTCTATTCTCCTTTCGAAATATGGAATTTCGGTTCCGGTTGAACCTTTTCATAAATTTAACGAACATAAAGTTTTAGAGAGAGTTGTAGAGAGATTGGAGCGAGGAGTAAAAATAGCTTTAGTGAGCGATGCCGGAACCCCCTCTATCTCCGACCCCGGATTTCTCTTAGTTCGGGAGTGTGTAAGAAGGGGGATTGAGGTTGAAACTCTTCCCGGCCCTTCGGCTCTTCTTCCCGCTTTAGTAAACTCTGCTCTACCTTCGGAACGCTTTATATTTGAGGGCTTTCTACCCGTAAAAAAAGGGAGGCAAAAACGGATAGAAGAGCTTAGTGAAGAAGAGCGGACTATTATTTTATACGAGTCGCCACACCGCATTCTAAAAACTTTAAAAGAGCTTTCGATTCACTTTGGAGCAGATCGCCCCGCATCAATCTCAAGGGAACTTACAAAAATTCATGAAGAGACTATTAGAGGCTCTCTCTCTCAATTGATAGATCACTTTTCACTTCGGCAAATAAGGGGCGAAATTGTATTGGTGGTTGGAGGATTTAAGTCTGAAAAGTAGTATATTGTAAAAAGATTTTTGAGGGAGAGAGTTAGATAGAGAGAGGAGAGATGAGGGGAGATAGAATTTTCGGGAAAATTTCGGTAAGAGAATCGAAAGGGGTTTTAATTTTAACTTTAATTATTGTTGCTCTGCAGGGAGCCGCACTCCTCTATGGGGAGTGGGAGCGTAGCCGGAGGCCAAGTGGAGTAGAGAGCGATATGAGTCAATCTATCGCCACCTCTTCCCATCTGCCCAAAAAGGAGAGCCCCAAGACCAAATATGAGAGTAGAAGAGAGAACCTCTCCCAAAGAAGAGTTGTTGTAGAGCTCAATAGTTCCGACTCTGCAACCCTTCTTAGCGTTCCCGGTATTGGTCCCTACTTCGCCTCTGCAATCTTGAAGCTAAGAGAGGAGTTGGGAGGCTTTGTCTCTCATAGACAACTTTTGGAGATAAGGGGGATAGATAGCACCAAACTGGGAGAGCTCTTACCCCATATTGTTGTCGATCCCTCTCAAATAGAGCGGAAAAGCATCTCTGCTGCCTCTTTTCAAGAACTTAGCAACAATCCCCAAATTGGGGCATATCGTGCTAGAGCGATATTAAAGTTGAAGGAACTTTTGGTTGGGGAGGAGATTACCCTAAAAAAAATTCGTCTTCATAAGATAATTGGCGAAGAGTTGGAGAAATTTTTAAACTTTTACTATAAATAGAGGGTTAGAAGAGTATCTTTGTAATATAAAAGATTAAACTCTACCCATATGGAAGTAATCTCCTGTAATAAAGTTGTAAAGCAGTTTCACAATTTTACTGCGTTAGACCAAGTCTCTCTATCTGTTAAAAAAGGGTCAATTTTGGGTCTTTTAGGGCCCAACGGTGCAGGAAAAACCACCTTAATCAGAATTATCAACAATATAACAATGCCCGATTCGGGTGAAGTTCTCTTTGAGGGTGAGCCTTTAGTTAAAGAGAAGCTTGCCAATATTGGCTACCTCCCCGAAGAGAGGGGGCTATACAAGAAGATGAAAGTTGGGGAGCAGAGCCTCTACCTTGCACAACTTAAGGGAGTTCCCCTTTCGGTTGCAAAAAAACGGTTAAAAGAGTGGTTTGAAAAATTTGAGTTGGAGTTATGGTGGGACAAAAAGGTGGAGCAGCTCTCAAAGGGGATGGCACAAAAGGTTCAATTTATCACTACCGTTCTACACAACCCCTCCCTTCTCATTTTAGATGAGCCCTTCACCGGCTTCGACCCCGTTAATGTACAACTTATAAGAGATGAGATTCTTAAAATGAGGGATAGTGGGCACTCTATAATCCTCTCTACCCACAATATGGCTTCGGTAGAAGAGCTCTGCGACCATATTGTGCTTCTTGATAGAGCTAAGGTTATAGAAGAGGGGAAGTTAGAGGAGATACGGCGTTCACACGGCAAGAGCGAATTTGAATTTTACTACAGAGGAGCTCAAGAGTACAATCTTTCACAGCTCTCTACATCGGTACTCTCTCAGAGGCAAGAGGCTATAGAGGGTGGTTATAGAGCAGTTGTAGAGTTGCACAGTGGAACTTCACACTCCGAACTGCTTCAGCGCGCCGCTTCAAAATTAGAGATAATCTCTTTTAGAGAGATTATCCCTAAAATGGAGGATATATTTATCAAATTGATCTCTAAACCAAAAAACGATGCAAAAGAGTAAGATATTTTTAATAACATCAAGGGAGTTCTTTTTACGGGTTAGGAAGAGATCTTTTATCTTAATGACAATCCTTACCCCACTACTCTTTGCCTCTTTAATGATTCTCCCTTCTCTTATTATGTTTCTCTCTACCGAAGAGAGCGATAAAGAGATTTTAGTGATAGACCACTCTCAAATTACTGAACCATACTTTCAAGAGGGGAAGGGGTTTACCTTTACTTTTGATGCCAATGCAAATTTAGAGAAGTTAAAAAAGGAGTTTCCACAGCAGCTACACGCTATTGTTGAAATTTCTCCATTAGACTCCATGCAAAATGTAACTGTACGCTCTTACTCAATCAAGCAGCTCAGTTTAGAGAGTAAAATGGCTATTGAAAAATATATAGAGGCGGCATTGGTAGAGAGGAAGATTGACTCCTATTCAATTGAAAATCTTAGAGAAATAATTGACCAGGTTAAAAGTAGTGTAACTATCAAGGCCTTTACGCTCTCACAAGATGGTGGGGAGAAGGTTTCGGTAGTTGAGGCCACTATGGCAATCTCCTATATTTCGGGATTTTTAATCTTTCTCTTCATCTTTATCTTTGGCTCTATGGTAATGAGAGGCGTTATTGAGGAGAAGAGCAATAGGGTTGTAGAGGTTATACTCTCATCTGTCAAACCTTTTGAGCTGATGATGGGTAAAATAGTGGGAGTAGGCTTGGTTGCAATAGTCCAATTTACAATCTGGATAGTGCTAACCTTAGGAATAGTTACCCTACTTCAGCTATTTATTCCAATGGAGAGCTTTACAGAGATAGATCCAAACATGGTTGCTGCCGCACCTGAGTTGTCACAAAATTTTGTAGAGGAGCTCTTAGGGGCACTCCTGTCTCTTCCTCTAATGACTATTCTGCTACTCTTTATCTTCTACTTTGTTTTTAGCTATCTCCTCTATGGAGCCCTCTTTGCCGCTGTAGGCAGTGCAGTAGATAATGAGAGCGATACTCAGCAGTTGGTCTTTCCCATAACAATACCACTATTGGTTGGGCTCTTTATAATGATTCACACCTTGCAACACCCCGATAGCGCCATCTCCTACTGGGGCTCTATCATCCCCTTTACCTCTCCAATGGTTATGATGAGTCGCATTCCCTACGGGGTTCCCTTTGGCGAACTTCTCCTCTCAATGGCTCTTCTTCTTCTTACATTTCTTCTTATGGTAAAATTTTCTGCCAAAATCTACCGTGTGGGAATATTGATGTATGGTAAAAAACCCTCTATAAAAGAGGTAATTAAATGGATAAAATATTAACCGGCCACTAATATGGGAAAAAGAATTACTCTCTTCTCCACTCTGCTGCTCCTCGCCTTAGGGGGGTGTGCACAGGAGCTAATCTATAAACCTTCCAGAGTTCTTATGGATTCCACCTGGGATAGATTAACAGAACCCAAAGTTGAAGCTATTATAGGATACTATAAGCCCAAGATAGACTCCTTGATGGATAGGGTAATCGGTAGTACCCACTATGAGATGCGTTCATTCCGCCCACAGTCGCCTCTCTCCAACTTTACTACCGATGCTATGATGGAGTTTGCTGCATTAAAGGGGTACTCCAATATCCACTTTTCATTGACCAATTTTGGAGGGCTTCGTGCTGCCCTACCAAAAGGAGATATTAAAGTTTACAATATCTTCTCTATCTACCCCTTCGAAAACTATCTTGTAATTTTAGATTTGAGTGGAGCCTCTCTTATAAAACTATTCAACTCCTTTGCACGCAATAGGGTAGAGGCAACCTCTTCCAATGTTGGATATAGGATTGAAAAGGGAACTCTTAAGGAGCTCTTAATAGATGGAGAGAGGGTTGAGCCAACTAAAATGTATAGAGTTTTAACAATAGATTTTCTTATGGATGGGGGAGACAATCTCTCCTCTCTTAGAGAGTTTAAAGAGAGAGAGTTTACCAAAGTTTTACTTAGAGATGCTATAATTGAGGTGATAGAGAGTCGATCCGGTAGAGGAGAGGCTATTGTTGGACCACTCGACAAAAGAGTTAAAATTGAAAATTGAGCAATATGAAATATTTTAAGATAGTATTGATTTGGGCTATTGTGCCGCTATGTGGGGTAGAAGTGCTCTATTCTCAAGATTTGGTTATCCTCCATACCAACGATACCCATAGCAATATAGAGCCTCACAGAAGCGGTATAAATCAAGGATTGGGCGGATTTCAGAGAATCTCAAACTACATCTCATATGTGAGAGATAATCATAAGAGTGTTCTTCTTTTAGATGCTGGAGATTTCAATCAGGGAACCCCCTACTATACTCTCTTTGGAGGTAAAGTAGAGGTAGAAATTTTCAATGCCATAGGATATGATGCGGGAGCTCTTGGAAATCATGAGTTTGACGATGGGCAGGAGTCGTTGGCTAAGAGGATAAAAGAGCTCAACTATCCTATCTTATGTGCCAATTATAACTTTAAGGGGACACCCCTCGAGGGAGTTGTAGAGCCATACACCATTATTGAGCGGGGTGGAAAAAGAGTAGCTATTATTGGAGTGTTGGTAAATTTAAAGGGGTTCGTTGCTCAGCGTGCCATTGAAGGGCTCCACTACCAAAACCCTATTGGCGTGGTAAACAAGCTTGCAAAAAGATTGAGAGATAAGGAGAGATGCGACCTGGTGATTGTTTTAAGCCACTTGGGCTACACCTCCCGCGATCCAAAGAGAGTCTCCGACTTAGATCTTGCAAAAGAGAGTAGGGGGGTAGATATAATCATTGGAGGACACTCCCACACCTTCTTAGAGAAGCCCACCGAAGTAAAAAATAGAGAGGGTAAAACCGTTATAGTAAACCAAACCGGAGCATTGGGAGTATATGTTGGGAGGTTGGATTTGAGCTTTTAGCCGGCTCAATCGGTATATTTGTATCGCTTGATTTTTTGAGTCGCGGTCTTCTCGAACTGCTCTCGATGCTCTATCACAACAGCAATTCTTGAAAACTTGTTGACCCGCTTGTTTACATACTCCTGTACCTCCAACTTCAACTGCTCCACTTTATTGTTGAAAAGAGAGGTCATCTCCTCTCTCTTTTCGTCGTAAAAGTGGATTAGATCGCCTCTTTTATCCTCGTAGCTCTTAACCAACTTCTCTTTTGTTTCGTCGTAATAGGAGGCAATAGCTTCGGTGGTTGCCTCCTTGAGCGCTTTGAGCTTTTCGGGGTTGAAGTGAACTTTGGCAACCAATTTTCCTTTACTCTCAGTCACAACCGATTCTGCTACCATTGAGTGGCCATTTATCACCATCTCAATCTCTTCGGGATAGATATTTTCGCCACCGGGGCCCAATATCATATTGGTAAGTCTCCCCTTAATATAGAGTCTCCCTTTTTTGTCGAACAATCCAAGATCTTTAGTTCTAAACCATCCATCTTTAGTAAATGCCTCTTTGGTCGCTTCTGGATTCTTATAGTAGCCGGCAGTGATATTGGGGCCGCGGGCAACTATCTCACCCTCTCCAGTGATTGGATTGGGATTATCTATTCTAAGCTCTACTCCATCTACGGCAGTTCCTGAGCTTTGCCACTTTACAAATTTTGGGGTGGCCCCTGCCAATAGGGGTGAGCTCTCTGTAAGTCCGTATCCTATAGCATAGGGGAACTTTGCTTCATAGAGGAATTGTTCAACCTCGCCATCCAATTTAGCTCCACCAATACCAAAAAATCTCACTCTCCCTCCAAAAGTTTTCATCAACTCCTTACCTGCTACCCTATGGAGCAATTTTCTTCCAAGGGTGGTGCTATAGATAGAGGCAACAACCTTGCTTTTCTTAAACTTGGGAAGCACCGAACCTCTAAAGATCTTCTCAATAATTAGAGGTACACTCAAAAGTGTTGTTGGTCTCACCTCTTTAAGGGCAGCAAGTAAAACTGTAGGGGTAGGCGGTTTCTCTATATAATAGACAGAGGAGCCGCTTGCCATTGGAAGAAGCATCCCTAAACTATTTTCAAAAGTGTGTGAAAGTGGTAAAAGCGACAGCCAAATATCCCACTCAAATCCGGGGCGAAGCTTCATTGCCGAATAGAGGTGAGAAACTAAGTTGCTGTGGGTTAGCATCACCCCTTTAGAGCCACCGGTTGTACCCGATGTGTAGATAATGGTAGCTAAATCTTCCTCTTTTGGAACAGCTTTAGCTCCAACAGATAGCCCCCCTTTCAAATGGAGCTTCTTCCAAGAGTCCAACTCAACAACCAGCTCCAACCTCTCTTTTACCCTTTCGCCAATCTTATAGCTTAAACTTTTAGAGACAAAGAGCATATTAGATTCGGAGTGCTCTAAAATATTCTCAACCTCAAATTGTGAAAAATCGGGAAGGAGTGGTACAACCACCATTCCGTTACAGATAATTGCAAAGTAGGCTACCGGCCAGTTGGGCATATTTTGCGCCATTATTGCAATTTTATCCCCCGGTTTTGCTCCACTCTCTACCAACATTTTGCCAATTTTATCTGCCTCCTCTTTAAGTGTGCGGTAGCTGTACGACTGCCCCGAAACAAAGCCAAAAGAGAGGTTGTTTGCAAACCGTTCGGTAGTGAGTTCAAAAAGCTCCTTGAGGGTACTAAATTCTATATTTTGCATTTTAAATAATTTACATTGTTAAAGGTGAACAAATTCTATTCCAAACTCTCTAAGGGGTAAATTGAGAAGGGTATTTACCCTCTACCCCCTTTTCTATATACCACCTCTTAATTCTTTTCAAATCCTCTTCGACATCTTCGGTAAGCTCAAACCTCTCTCCTCTCCCCACCTCTTTCCTCTTCCAGTCGAAGTAGCCCAAGTATATGGGTACCTGCGCCCTCTTTGCAATTGTGTGAAATCCGGTTTTCCAACGGTTGGTGGCTTTGCGGGTTCCCTCGGGGGCTATAGCCAAATGGAGTTGGTCGCGCTCCTGGAACTCTCTAATAATTTGAAGTACTAAAGTTGAGCCTTTAGAGCGATCTACTGGAATTCCTCCCATCGCTTTTACAATCGCTCCCAATGGCCATACAAAAAAACTCTTTTTTACCATCACACTTGCACGCCCCCCTACCGCTCTATAGTAAAGATAGGAGATAATAAAATCCCAGGCAGAGGTGTGGGGAACTCCCAATATAATACATTTGGGTTCGGGAGCAGGCGGTTCCACTGCCCTCCAACCCAAAATGTAGAGTAAGAATTTAGAGACTCTCTTCATCTTATCTTTAAAAAGAACAGACGAAGATACTATTTTTTAATTTCTTTAGATAAAAAGAGACATGTTTGACTCTTCGCTTCTTTCAAGATAGGTGGCCACCCCGGCAAAATTGACTCCATCCATAAGCTCCTGCTCCTTTACCCCCATCACATCCATACTCATGGTGCAGGCAATAAATTCGGCTCCTCCCGCTTGAGCTTGTGCAATTAGAGACTCCAAAGATTCAATCTGCTTCCTCTTCATAATTCCCTTCATCATTGCACTACCCACCCCTAACATATTCATTTTAGAGAGCTTTAACGAAGTTGCCCCCTTTGGTAGCATCCAGCCAAACATCTTGCCCATAAAGTCTTTCTCTACCTTTACCCTCTCCCTCTTTTTTATAACATTCAACCCCCAAAAAGTAAAGAACATAGTAACTTTTTTGCCCATAGCTAAAGCTCCATTGGCTATTACAAATGAGGCGAGAGCCCTATCCATGTCGTCGCTAAAGACTATTATGGTTTTTCCATCTTTTGATTGTGTGGGAAGCCCTTCGCAAACGGGTTCATTGGCCCGCTTCTCAATTAGTGCAGAGATAATCCCCTTACTACTCTCTACCGAAAGCAGTTTGGCTCCGGTTATTTTGCTCCAAGAGGCGACATCTTTGGCAAAAGCGGTGTCGGTAGCCTTTATCTCCAATCTATCGCCAACTCCCAATTGAGAGTAGCTCTCTTTTAATCTGATTATAGGTCCCGGACACTGCATCCCTGTGGCGTCTATTGCTACAACGGTTTCGCTTCCCCTCTCTACAGGCAGATCGTCGGAACCCATCTCAACACTAAATAGTTCCATAGCACCCTCTACTCCACTTGCTATTGAGTAGGTTTTATACCCTCCCGAAAGGTTGTAGATATTGTCGTACCCATTCTGCACCAAAATACGATAGGCAATATAGCCTCTCAACCCTATAGAGCAGTAGAGTATTACCCTCTTATCTTTAGGTATCTCTTCCATTCTATCCCTAAGGGAGTCTACCGGTATATTGATTGAGCCTGGGATAGAGCCCAATTTAAACTCATCTTCGCTCCCTACAAAAACCACCATATCCTTTGTGGGATCAAGAGTGGCTATCTCCCTCCAAGAGACAGTTTTTATAAGTCCCCTAAGAATATTGTCTGCTACAAAACCGGCCATATTTACAGGATCTTTGGCAGAGGAGTAGGGGGGAGCATAGGCGTGCTCTATATCCATAAGATCATATATGGTCCCTCCACTCTTTATAGTTTGTGCCAACATCTCAATTCTTTTGTCGGCTCCAACATAACCAACTACCTGTGCCCCATATAGAGTTCCATCTTTGGGTGAGAAGAGAATCTTCATAGAGAGAGGGACTGCATTGGGGTAGTAGCCGGCGTGCGACGAAGAGTGGGTGTAGGAAGAGAGATACTCCTTTCCAACCCTTTTCAACATCTTTGCATTTGCTCCCGAAGAGGCAACAGTCAAATCGAAAATTTTGGCTATCCCGGTTCCTATACTTCCGGGATACTTGTAATTGTTACCAAAGACAATATTGTCGGCAATTATTCTTCCCTGCTTATTTGCAGGTCCTGCAAGTGGAATAAGGGCAGGGGTCCCCAGTACCGAATGTATCACTTCGGCAGCATCTCCCAAGACATATATATCTTCATTTGAAGTTTGAAGATATTGGTTGCTCTTTATTCCTCCACTCACCCCTATCTCCAACCCGGCATCTCTTGCCAATTTTGTTTCGGGACGCACTCCAATACTCCAGATTACCAAATTGGCTTCAATACTCTTGCCGCTCTTTAGATTAACTCTCACCCCGTTGGGTGCATCTTGGAAACTCTCTACTGCATCGCTCAGGTAGAGCTCAATCTTCTGGTTGCGCAGTTCGACATGTACAATAGCTGCCATAGAGTAATCTATGTGGGCCATAACTTGATCTGCCATCTCTACCAAATCTACCTCTATCCCCAGATGACGAAGATTTTCTGCCATCTCCAATCCAATAAATCCACCGCCAACCACAATAGCTTTTTTTACCTTGTTGGAGCCTATAAATTGTTTTATTCTATCTGTATCGGGGATATTTCTTAAAGTGAAGATATTGGGATGTTCGATTCCCTCTATTTTAGGTTTCAAAGGCTCTGCTCCGGGGGAGAGAATCAGTTTGTCGTAAGATTCGCTATAGCGGCTGCCATTGGTTATATTGTAGAGTTGAACACTCTTTTTTTGCGGATCGATTTGAGTCACTTCGGTAAGCGTTCTAATCTCTATATTGAACCGCTCTTGAAATCCCTCTACGGTCTGCACAAGCAATTTGTCTCTACTATCTATTGTCTCTCCAATATAGTAGGGAAGACCACAGTTTGCATAAGAGATATATTCGCCCCTTTCGAATAGTATGATTTGGGCATTCTCGTCGTTTCTTCTTAATCTGGCAGCTACCGATGCCCCTCCGGCAACTCCACCCACAATAATATACTTCATTTAACCCAATTATTTAGTAATTTAAATGGCGCAAAGAAACAATAAAAATTTCTAACAGGCAAATAGTTCAAGTAGAAATTTGTTAATAGGGAAATTATATCTATTTTTGCCCTATAAACCGAAAAATTGTTGAAGTGAAAATGATAAATAGAATTTTACCAATTGTTGCTATCGTTGCTACAATAACGGCGTGTGGTGCCCGCTCAAGTAGAGGGGATGGAGAATCCATTCAAGATACTTCTCAAAAGGGGAAGAGTAGCCTCACACACACAATATCAATAGATAAAGCACAATTTATAGATCGTATTTTTGACTATACCCAAAAACAAGATTGGAGTTATAAAGGCGACAAGCCTGCTCTTGTAGACTTCTATGCCGATTGGTGTGCCCCCTGTAAAAGATTGGCCCCTATTTTGGAAGAGTTGGCCGAAGAGTATAAAGATAAGATCTACATCTTTAAAGTTGATACCGAAAAGGAACGTGAGTTGGCAGCAGCCTTTGGAATACGATCAATTCCCACCCTACTCTTTATACCAAAGGGAAGCGATCCTCAAATTTCCGCCGGAGCCCCTCCAAAGGAGGAGTTGGTAAAAATTATTGAAACTCTTTTGTTAGGTAATGAGATAGAGAATGATGAAAGGTAAAATTTGTCTCCTTAGAGATATATGCAACTCAATTGGCCGTTTTGAGACGCTCTTTTTAAATGAGCACTCTATAACACTAAATGAAGGAATGGTTCTATGCTCTTTAAAAGAGGGATCGCGCTCTTCGGGCGAGATTGCAAAAGAGATCAATTTAGCCTGCTCCAACACCTCGAAACTAATAAGGACAATTGAGGAGAAGGGGCTGATTGAAAGGGGTGTAGGAGTTGAAGATAGGCGCCAGATGTACTTCTCGTTAAGCGAGAGCGGCAAAAGTAAACTTAAGGAGATTGAGGGGAGCAAATTGGAGTTTGAAGAGCCTCTAAAAAGCTTATTATAGTTTAACGGTATGCTATTTGTAGTTAACCCTACTTTAGACCAATGCCCATCTTATGCGTTTTAGGGTAGCTATTTATATTTCTCTTCTTTTTCTATCGTGTTCAACTGCTTATATGGCTTTAAGCAGCGTAGATCAATTCTCTTTGGATAAATTCTTAGGAAAGTGGTATGTGGTAAGTCGCCTTCCCAATAAATTCGATAAAGATCTTTGCGAGATAACTGTTACATACGAATATAATACAGAGGGGGAACTTACGGTAGTAAATGAGGGTAGGCTCAACGACGATGTTAGCCGCATTAGACAATCTAAGGGAAGAGTCTTAATAGAGGAGAGAGCCGACAGTTCAAAATTTAAGGTAAGCTATATATGGCCATTTATGGTTGACTCTTGGGTTCTTAAGATTGCCCCCGACTACTCCTATGCATTGGTAGGAGAGCCATCGGGGAAGTTCTTGCGAATCCTTTCAAGGGAGAGAACCCTCTCCCCAAAGATTATTGAGGAGCTTAAAAATTATGCCGGCTCACTTGGCTTCACCATTGAAAATATGGTTGGTTGCCAGCTCGATTAATCTATCTTCTGCCACTTGGGGTAGAGTTATTTTTAATAGCCTGCTCCGCTCCATCTCTCTCTCAATTGCCTTAAGGGCGCCGCTGTTTCTCCCCCAAGCTCTTCTTGCCACACCATTGTTGACATCCCAGTGGAGCATATTTTTTATCTTCTTCTCTGCCTCTTTGGATCCATCTATCACCAATCCAAACCCGCCATTAATTGCCTCTCCCCATCCTACACCTCCTCCATTGTGGATAGAGACCCAAGTGGCACCTCTAAAAGAGTCTCCAATAACATTTTGCATTGCCATATCGGCAGTAAATTGCGAACCGTCGTAAATATTGGAGGTCTCTCTAAATGGAGAGTCGGTACCCGATACATCGTGGTGGTCCCGCCCCAATACAATGGGCCCCTCTATCTTTCCCTCACCTATAGCTCTATTTAGAGCGAGTGCAATTTTAACTCTCCCCTCACTGTCGGCATATAGAATCCTTGCCTGCGACCCCACAACCAACCTATTCTCCTGTGCTTCTCTAATCCAGCGTAAGTTATCTTTTAGCTGTCCCTCAATTTCTGGTGGAGCCTTTTCTAACATCTGCTCCAAAACTTCTGCTGCTATTTGATCTGTAAGAGCTAAGTCTTTGGCAAGCGAAGAGGTGCAGACCCAACGGAAAGGGCCAAAACCCCAGTCAAAAAAGAGGGGTCCCATTATATCTTGAACATAGGAGGGATATTTAAACTCTCCATCTCTATTTAAGATATCTGCCCCTGCTCTGGAGGCTTCAAGTAGAAAGGCGTTGCCATAGTCAAAAAAGTAGGTCCCCCTTTTGCTCATACTATTGATTGCCTCTACATGGCGCTGTAGAGAGTGCTTTACCAGCTCCTTAAACCTTTCGGGCTCCTCTGCCATAATCCTATTTGACTCTTCGAAGGAGTACCCCACAGGATAGTAACCACCCGAATAGGGGTTGTGTAGAGATGTTTGGTCGCTTCCAAGGTCAATATCAATTTTAGATTCAATCATCTTCTCCCACAACTCTACAATATTGCCATGATATGCTATTGATAGCACCTGCTCTCTCTCTTGTGCCAATTTTACCCTCTCTACCAAAAGATCCAAATCGCTGTAGATCTCATCTACCCACCCTTGACTATAACGGGTATCGATCGCCTTTCGATTTACCTCTGCAATTATTGCAATTGTTCCCGCAATTTTTCCCGCCTTCGGTTGCGCCCCCGACATCCCTCCCAACCCTGAGCTTATAAAGAGAGCTCTTTTGACACTCTTTTTCTCTCTCATTCTTAGAGCATTCAAAATTGTTATTGTAGTACCGTGAACAATTCCCTGTGGCCCAATATACATAAAAGAGCCGGCAGTCATCTGTCCATATTGGGAGACCCCTAAGGCATTTAGCCGATCCCAATCCTCTTTTTTACTGTAGTTGGGAATTGTTATTCCATTTGAGACAACTACTCTTGGCGAATCTTTGCTTGAGGGGAAGAGGCCCAACGGATGTCCAGAATTGAGAACCAAAGTTTGGTTGCTCTCCATCTCTGCCAGATACTTCATAGTGAGCCTATATTGAGCCCAATTTTGAAAAACTGCACCATTTCCTCCATAGGTTATCAACTCATGGGGATGTTGTGCTACAACCTCATCCAAATTGTTACTTAACATTAACATAATAGCTGCTGCCTCTATAGATTTATGTGGGAAATGATCTATCGAGCGGGCGCTAATAGGGTAGGAGGGGCGATAGCGGTACATATAGATTCTGCCATATTGTTGAAGTTCCGAGGCAAACTCAGGGGCAAGCTGTGGGTGCAGCTCTTTTGGAAAATAGCGTAGTGCATTCTTTACAGCTAACTGTTTCTCTTGAAGAGAGAGTATATCTACTCTTTTTGGAGCGTGGTTAATGGAATAGTCGTACTTGGGTAGTGGCGGAAGATGTTTGGGTATCCCCTCTAAAATCTCCTCTTGAAATTTTCGTATACTCATTGTTATTGCTCTATTGAAGATAAATGTAGAAAATTTAGCTCAAATTAAAGAACTTTAGATAAATAATTCTCAATTAAAAAAAGAATGATTATATTTGTGATTCGATTAAAAAGGAGGTGTGTAGAATATGATTATTACCCCAGTTAAAGAGGGTGAAAATATTGAGAGAGCTTTAAAGAAATTTAAACGCAAGTTTGAGAAGACAGGAGTGATTCGCGAGCTTAGGAAAAGGAGAGCTTTTGAAAAGAAATCTGTTACTCGAAGAGAGCAACTCAATAAAGCAAGATATATTCAATCTCTACGAGATATGGAGGAGTAGGAATTACTATTTTTCCTCTGAAATAGGGGTGTCAACTATTTGTTGACGCTCTTTTTTTTTTGTAAATTGTACCGCAATATGGAGTTGAAAAGTGAGTTTAAAAACTATTTGAGAGTTGAGAAGAGATATTCTCTTCGCACAGAGGCGAACTATCTTGCTGCAGTAGAGCAGTTTTTCTCTTTTGTGGGAGTAGTAGAGGGTGAGAGTATTAAAACTATACTCACCCCACTCTCTGTAAGAGCTTTTATCTCTCATCTAATGGGTAACGGGCTCTCACACTCTACTATAAATTTAAAACTCTCTGCTCTTAGCAGCTACTCAAAATTTTTAGTAAGAAAAAGGAGACTCTCCTCAAATCCATTAGAGAGGATCAATAGGCCCAAAGAGAGTAGTAGGATTCCTCTCTTCTACTCTGAACCTGTACTAAAGCGTTTTTTTGATGCTCATGGGCCTCCCCCTAAAAGGGGTGCTGCTCTACAGGAATTTTGGCCCTATAGAGATAGGGTTCTTATTGAACTGTTATACTCTACAGGAATTAGAAGAGGGGAGGCAGCAACACTTACAGTTGGAGATATAGATTTTTCAAGATCTACCCTTAGAGTTGTTGGAAAGGGCGATAAAGAGAGAGAGGTTCCTCTGGCACCCTCTCTCTCTGCAACACTAAGAGAGTATCTCTCTCTCTTTAAAGAACTCTACCCCCATAACCCCAAAGGGATGCTCTTTTTAACCGATAGCGGTAATCCTCTATATCCCCTATTTGTAAATAGGGCAGTGGAGCGTGGGTTATCTAAGGCTCAGGAGATTGTAGGAAGAAGAACCCCTCATATTTTAAGGCACTCTTTAGCTACACATCTGCTCAACAGTGGAGCAGATTTAAGCTCTATCAAAGAGCTTCTTGGCCACTCTTCATTGGCTGCCACCCAACACTACACCCACAACTCATTTGAACAACTCAAAACTATTTTTCAAACTGCTCATCCCAGAGCAAAAAAGGAGATTAATTATGGAGATTAGAATTCAATCGTTGAAATTTGATGCCGATGTAAAACTTATCGACTTTATTGAAAAAAAGCTATCTAAGCTTACTAAGTTTTACGATCCTATTCAAAGTGTAGAGGTAACCCTCTCCCTTCGCCCCGACTATCTCAACAAAAATGTATTGATCAAGCTCACTGTCCCCAGGCATAACGAAATTGTGATTGAGAGGCAGGGAACTAAATTTGAAGATGCAGTTGTCGACTCTATTCCCCTTCTAAAAGATCAGTTGATTAAGATTAAAGAGAAGAGAGAGCAGGCCAGATAATATATTAAAAGAAGATAGAGAGAAACTCCTCCTTGGCAATTCCATTGAAATAGTCGGGGAGGTTTATTTTTTCTATACGCCTCTCAATAGCTTCGGGTGTAAGGGGGGTGCCCCTTAGAAGTTCTTCCAAACCGCTACTTTCCAAGTTGAAAAAAAAGTTGCCAAAAAATTTGATCTCCTTAATAATCCCCTGTTCAACCTCCATATGTAGTTCCAATAGACCAAAAGGAAATCGACTACTTTTGCTATAGCTAAACTTAGGTGAGAGTCCCCAATTCCAACTATCTTGTGAATATTTCTTAAGGTGAAGTTTGGCTATAGCTGCCAAATCTTCTACCGTATAGATATAGGGATTATATTGCCCCCTCTCCGAGATAAGAGAATTTGTAATATGTTGCAGAAATTGGGAAATAGTGATCTTTTTTTCAAGATGTTCTGAGATATTTGTAACCCTTGACTTTATAGACTTGACACTCTTATCTTTAAATTGTTCTGCTCTACTAATAAGGGCTTTATCTAAATTTGAGATTGAAGAGGAGAAGAGAAGAGTGCCGTGTTGTAAAACTCTATTTCTATAAGTTGCAACAGCGTTTCCGGAAAATTTCATTCCCTTTATCATTAGGTCATTGCGCCCTTCAAGGTAGGCCTCAATCCCAAGCTTGTGAAGTGCTCTCACTATTGGAGCGGTAAAACGGGCAAACATCTCACTATTGCTCTCCCCCGGTATCCTCTCATCTATAAATGTGAAGTTGATATTGCCCAGATCGTGAAAGACTGCACCCCCTCCCGACAATCTTCGTACAACAGGAATATTGTTCTCCCTCACATATTGGTGATTAATTTCGGCATAACTATTTTGGTGAAGCCCAATTATTACAGAGGGGCTATTTTGCCACAATCTAATTATTGGAATATTTAACCCTTTGAAGAGATACTCCTCACATGCTAAATTCCATTGGGGATTGTTAGAACTCTCAATTATGTAAAACATCTCTTTGTGCTGCTATTAAAAAATTGTTCAATTTATAAACGGCTAAGGCAACGGCTACTCCAAAAAGGGCTCCACAAACAACATCGGAGGGGAAGTGCCTCCCTACATATATTCGGCTGTAGGAGACTATAGTAGCCCAAGTAAAAATAGAGATTGAATACCACCTCTTTCTAAAAAAGAGAGAGGTTAAGGTTGCCAAACCAAAGACATTTGCGGCGTGGGAGGAGATAAATCCATAGAGCCCCCCCTTCCCATCTAAGAGCCGTACAATACCCTCTAACCTTAAGTCGTGACTGGGGCGCAATATCTCAAATCCTTTTTTTATTTGCGAACTCCCAATATCAGTTATTGCAAAGGTGAGAAGGAGGGCAACAGTAGCAAATAGAGCTTTTTTCCAGTTCTGTTCCCTATATCCAAATTTATAGAGAAGAGTGCCCAATATTGCAATATAGAGTGGAATCCAAGGGAGTGCTTTGGTGAAAATCACCATAATAGAGTCTAAGATGGTGGTGTGCAGTGAATTGATAAGTATAAATAGCGAGTAGTCGCTCTCAATAATCAAATTGATCATCTAAACTTTTAATTTAAACTATCCCACAGTAGATCTTTTAAGGAGTTAAGCCCTTCACCCGTTACTGAAGAGATTAAAATAGTTTTAGCCCCTTTTGGAAGCTTGCTCTCCAACTCTCTTCTCCCCTCTTGATCCAAAAGGTCGCATTTGGTAATGGCAACTATTCTCTCTTTATAGAGCAGTTCGGGGTTGTACTGTTGCAGTTCGTTTAGTAGAATCTGATACTCTGCTGCAACATCTTCGCTTGTAGCGGGTACCATAAAGAGTAGCATTGAGTTGCGCTCGATATGTCTTAAAAAGCGCACTCCTAACCCTCGACCCCTATGGGCCCCCTCAATAATACCGGGTATATCTGCCATTACAAACGACTTGAAATCTCTATGCTCCACTATCCCCAAATTGGGTTCTAAAGTTGTAAAGGGGTAATCGGCAATTTTGGGTTTTGCTGCCGAAACCTTAGAGAGAAGTGTAGATTTGCCGGCATTTGGAAACCCTACCAATCCTACATCGGCCAAAATTTTAAGCTCCAAAATAAACCACCCTTCAAGACCCTCTTCACCGGGCTGTGCATACCTTGGAGTTTGATTGGTTGAACTTTTAAAAAAGTGATTCCCTTTACCACCTCTACCTCCGGCAAGAAGTACCTTCTGCTCTCCATCTTCAACAATCTCAAAGAGCTCTTTTCCTGTTTCGGCATCTTTTGCTACAGTGCCTAAAGGAACCTCTAAAACAATATTGTTGCCATCCTTTCCGCTTCTATTCGATCCGGAGCCCGCTCCACCATGTTCCGCTTTAATATGCCGTCTGTATCTAAGGTGTATAAGGGTCCAATATTGACTATTTCCCCTGAGGATTATATCGCCTCCCTTCCCTCCATCACCACCGTCGGGTCCCCCTTTTGGCACAAACTTCTCCCTACGCATGTGGGTAGAACCTTTTCCGCCATTTCCAGAGGCACAAAATATTTTAGTATAATCTATGAAATTGCTACTCATCTCTATCTAACCGATCTATCAACTTTGAGATTGACTCAAAAACCTCCTCTACACTTCCCTCCCCCGCAATTGGGTAATATACCCCTTTTCTCTTATAATACTCTATAAGTGGTTCTGTCTTGTTATGGTAAGTCTTTATTCTGGTTTTTACTACACTTTCGTAGGCGTCATCTCTTCTACCCTCAATCTCCCCCCTCTTTTTTATCCTCTCTACCACCAAGGCATCGTCTACCTCAAGTGAAATTACCACAACTTTGGCCTCTGCCTCCATCTCCAAAAGGATTTTGTCGAACTCTGCAGCTTGATTTAAGGTCCTAGGAAAGCCATCGAAAACAAAAGCTTTAGTCCTTTTGTAATTTGTTGTCAGGTGCTCCCGAACCATCTTCAATATTGTATTGTCGCTAACAAATTTACCTTTATCTATCAACTCTTTTGCCTCCTTTCCCACCTCGCTTCCCAACTTAATTTGAGCACGAAGCATCTCACCGGTTGAAATATGTAAGAAGTTGAACCGCTCTGCTATTAGATAAGATTGGGTCCCTTTTCCTGCGCCTGGAGGGCCAAAAACAATAAAATACCTCATTTGTAATACTTTTTAGACAACCACATAGATATCTTTATAGTGCCTTCCAAGGTTGTTGTAATCCAATCCGTAGCCCACTACAAACTCATTTGCTATCTCTAATCCAATATAGTGGATTGGGAGATTTTGGCTATAATTTTCCGGTTTAAATAGGAGGGTGCAATATTTGACCGATGCAGCACCATTCTCTTTTAATATCCTATCTATCTCAAGCAAAGTGCTGCCCGAATCTACAATATCTTCAACTACAATTACATCTCTCCCCTTTACAGAACCCGAAAGCCCTATCAGCTCCTTCACCTCACCGCTCGAATAGAGCCCGCCGCGATAAGAGGAGAGCTTTACAAAAGAGATTTCACACTCAAATTTTAACATTTTAACCAAATCGGCGGTAAATAGGAAAGAGCCATTTAAGACCGATAAAACAATAGGGATACCATTTTGGGGGTAGTGGTCGTTCAGCTTCTCTGCAACCCTTTTGATAGAGTCAACTATCTTATTTTCGGGTATATATAGCTGAAATTCTAAGTTATCTATTTTAATTTTTTTGGACATTTTAAAATTTTTGTGATGGTGAAATTAATGATTATTTTTGTCTATAACAATAAGAGCAATTATGAATCCATTAGTAGGAGTGGTGATGGGAAGCACCTCAGATCTTCCAGTTATGAATCAAGCGATAGAGTTTTTAAATGAGATGGAGATCCCCTTTGAGATCAACGCCCTCTCTGCCCATAGAGTCCCTTCGCAGGTGGCACACTATGCTGCCACAGCACAAGAGAGGGGGCTTAAAGTTGTCATTGCCGGAGCGGGCGGAGCGGCCCATCTGCCTGGAGTGATTGCCGCCTATACCTCTCTGCCTGTTATAGGTGTCCCTATCAACTCCTCCAACTCCATCGAGGGTATAGACTCTCTGCTCTCTATAGTGCAGATGCCGGCAGGTATTCCGGTAGCTACTGTGGGAGTAGATGGTGCCAAAAATGGAGCAATTCTTGCTCTTCAAATTTTAGCTCTTGCCGATAATTTCTATCTAAAGAAGCTAAATAATTTCAAAGCCTCTTTAGCCTCAAAGGTAGAAGATGCAAATCGAAAATTGGGTGAGATAAGTTATAACTTTAGGGTGAAGTAATGAGGTAGAGAGGTAGAGGTCGATCATTTTAAATATGGAGGGAAGAGATGAGGGGAGGAGTTTTAAAATTGATGCTACTGCTGTATATTATCTGCTTAGGTTTCAATTGTATATATGGTAACAAGAGAGGCGTTGGTACTATCGAGTACCACGAAGAGAGGGGTGAGCTTCTAAATAAACTACTATCGGGTGTTGAGATTGAATCTTTAGACCCCAACTATCTTGAGGAGCTCTCGCTCTTTTTAGATCTACTTGTAAATAGAGAGATCCCTTTCAGTAGAGAGGGGTTGCAACAACTTCTTTATTATAGGATTATAGACGAATGGGAGTACCTCTCGCTACTGCGCCTGTTGCTATTAAAAGGGAGTAGCACTCTCTCCAATCAAAGAGTAGAGAGAGTAGGGGTGGATAGTGCAAAATTTGCCCTTTTGACCTCTCTACTCTCCTTTACTCAGAAGCAGACTGCCCCACACCCCAAAAATTCTACTCTTCTGAGAGCCTCTATCACCCCTCAACTCAAAAAGGGGTATAGCCCCATTTTAGAGAGTGACTACCTTGCCAATCCCGAAAGCCGCTATATTGGAGGTAGGGCACACCTCTATATGCAAAACAGGATAGCCCTTCCCCCCTCTCTCTCTCTTATTATAACCTCCGAAAAAGATCCTGGAGAGAGGGGATTGGATCTCTTTTCATTAAGTCTCTCTCTTCAAAAAGAGGGGAGGATAGCTACCAATCTAATGTTGGGCTCCTATGTTGTAAGAGCCGGAGAGGGAGTTATCCTTTGGAACGGCTTCTCTATGGCCAACCGCTTCGATCCCATTACAGCTCCTAAGAGTGAGTATCTCCCGTCGCTTTACAGCTCTACTGACGAAAATAGAGCCTTTAAAGGGGGAGCTATAACCCTTACCCATAAGCTTTTTAGAGCTACCTATTTTCTCTCCTACAGAGGTTTAGATGCTCTACTCAACAATGGGGGCTACACCTCTCTCCCCAACACGGGACTCCACAACACTCCAAGGAGTATAAGGGGCAGGGGGGCTCTTAAGAGAGGGGTCACCGGTTTACATTTAATCTATAATCCTCTACGGTGGAGAGTTGGAGTAGTTGCACTCTATCAAAGGGAGTCATTACCATATGTGGGGCAAGAGAGTAAAGAGGCAGAAACGGCACAACGCTATGGGAAAAATAGAGCCAACCTCTCTCTCCACTTCAGAGGAGTAATTAGCAGACATCTCCTGTATGGAGAGGCTGCATTGGATATTGCGCAAAGGGTGGCTCTCCTTACAGGATTCAACTACCGTTTTAAAAGTGGAGCATCACTTCTTCTAACAACAAACTATATAGAGAGAGGCTTTTCTGCTCCCTCCTCTACACTTAATTTTAAGGGGATTGGAACTCCTGCATACTCTGTAATATACAAAAAAAGAACACCCAAAGGGAAGATATTAGGCGCTGGAGTAGAGGGGGTGGGGGGTACTCTCAACCTCTTCTTTAAAGGCTCTTCTCCCCTCTTTAAAGAAAATGGAGTGTTGGAGCTGCTCTCTACCTATGGGGAGCGAAGAGCCCTTCTTCGCCTCGATTTAAGACATAAGATAAGCTCCAACTTTTCACACCATGCCAGAGGGCAAATTGCTTTCTATAGAGAGAACAATCGCCATTTTGGTTATAATTTTCACTCCGAACTTATCTATAACATTGGAGATAGCCCAATTGGAGGTTCTATTAGAGTTGCACTATTCGACACCCCCTTATGGGGGGTAAGACTCTATAGCTATGAGAGGGATCTCTTAAACCAAATTAAAACCTCACTCCTTTACGGTAAAGGGGTGAGGTGGTATATAAATCTTAAGGGTAGGGTAGGTAGGAGGTTCGAAATTTGGTTAAAATATGCACAATTCAACTACTTCGACCGAACAACCATTGGCCAAGGAAAGGAGCAGATAGAGGGGAGTGTAAAGGGAGAGTTAAAAGTAGAACTAAGATTTAAGCCGGCTTAATCTTAATTTTTCTACCCGGATAGATTTTACTACTCTTAGACAATCCATTTAGCCTCATTATTTGGTTTAAGGTTACCCCGGGAAATTTTTTGGAGATATCCCAAAGGGTATCCCCTTTTCTAATTGTATACATCACATAGTTGCCCGCCACAGTGGTAGGAGGCGACTGGGCAACACTGGAGGTGGCAGGGGCCCCTCCTCTATATATGGTTATTCTCTGCCCCGGTCTAATTATATTTTTTACTCCATTCCACCGCTGTAAATCTGCAACTCTCACCCTGTACCTATAGGCTATATGGCTCAAGGTCTCCCCTTTTCTTACAACATGGATAACTCTACTCCTCTCTCCACCCGATGAGGTAGTACTCTCTTTAAAGACAGATGGCGAAAAGAAGATAGAGTCTTTATAGCTGTATAGTTCGCCCTCTCGATCAATGAAAGAAGAGGTGAGTGTATATGGAAGGCGCAACACATCCCCTTGTGCACTACCGGGGATAATCTCGCGTATATATTGAGGATTGTAATCTTTGATACTCTCTTTTGAAATACCCAATAGTTCAGAAATTTGACCAAAATGGAGCGGTTTTCGAATTATAAATGTATCTACAGGGGAGGGGAGCTCCATAGCCCTGGGCAATATCTGATGCTCTTTATAGTAGTTGAGAGTATAGAGTGCAGCTACAAAAGAGGGAACATATCCGCGAGTCTCTCTGGGTAAAAAAGTGTAAACATTCCAAAAATCTTTAGAGCCCGATCGTCTAATTGCCTTATTGACATTGCCGGGACCACAGTTGTAAGAGGCTATTGCCAAGAGCCAATCTCCAAAAATAGCGTAGGAGTCTTTAAGATATTTGGCAGCAGCGTGACACGAAGCTATAGGGTCGAACCTCTCATCTACAAAGGAGTCTATTTTTAAATTATATTGAAGTGCAGTACGATACATAAATTGCCACATCCCCTTGGCATTGGCTCTCGAGACCGCTGTAGGATTTAGGGCAGACTCTATAATAGCCATCACTATCAACTCTTTTGGAAGATCGTACTGGTCAAAAATCTCTTCAAAAAGTGGCAGATAATATCTTGAAAGAGAGAGTATAAGATCTATCCTGTTGGGAATCCGTTGAGTGTAATAGATAATATGATTTTTTACAATATCATTGAAAGGGAGAGGCACCACAGAGTTGATAGCCTTCAATCTATTCAAATAGATTGAATCGGGTATAGAAGAGCTCAAGTGTGCAGTATCCAAATCGATTGTCATCTGATCGGAGAGAGAGATGGAGTTTTGTATATACCATATAGATAGCAGACTGTCGCTTTCCGAAGGGGTCAAGAGGTCGCCACTCTTGAGAAACTGCAACCCGCCCGGATTTATAGTATCGTAAATTGTGGTGGTATCTATAATTGATATGGCACCATAGTTTAACTCATTTTGCAGAGAGTCTATCACCCTCTTAAGCTGTTCAACTTCCCCTTTCAATTTTTTTACGCTCTCTCTCTTTTTGCCAAGAATCTGACCCTCCAATTGAGAGGTAGAGAGTATTAAGAATAGAAGAAAAAGGGAGAAATGGATACGAAATTTCATAATTGTCAACTCTTTAAAACGATAGTGATAATCTTAAACCTATAGAGGGATTCAAATTGTGAGCCATAGAGTGCCCTATAGGCTCAATAATTGCCGGTTCTACCCGTGCTGTGATATCGTCGCTAATATCAAAATCTTGAAAATGGGCAAAAACATTGGCATCAATTATATTTAGCGCATAGACTAAAAGCCCCGATAGTACCGAATAGTCTCTATATCGTCTATAGGTATCCATATAGTACTTCATTGTTTGGGGATTAAATCTGTTATAATCGGGCGATAAAGGATCTGAGGTGCTGTAATATCGCTCTTTATACCGTAGATATTGAGAGTGGTTGGTAGAGATAAAGTAGCCTGTCACTAAAAAACCACCATAAAATATTGGAATCTTCCAGAAATCGCCATTGTAAATCTGGCCCAATCCGGGGAGCATTGCCGAATAGAGCGAAGCTCGGGCGGGCAAAACTTTTTCGGGATATTTATAGGAGGCTACTCCATCCATAATAGAACCCCAATAGAGTAGGGCAGCACCCCCATAAAGAAGATTTCTATAGTTTTTATCTTCCTGCCGACCACTCTCTTTGAATTTTTTGTCAAAGAGAGAGCCACCCAAGAGTGTTCCACCAATAGAGCCAATTACTATTGGTATTTTCCAGTACTCTCTATTGTATAGTTGTGCAGAGCCGGGAAGAATAAGGGAGCCTGCCCATGCCCGGGCTATATTCATACTATCCTTTCCTGCCAAACTTTTAAAATAGCGCTTAAGGGTGTAGGGCTCTCTCTCTTCTAAACTGTAGAGGGTGTCGTCGGGTTCTCTCTGTTGAATCTCTGAGCCGGGAGGCCCCACGGTACGCATCTGAGGATTTATTTGTGCAAATATCTCTACTTTGGAAGAGAAGAGTGAGAGTAGAAGAGTGGCTATAAAGAGGCGAAACTTCATTATTTCGTTAGAGCTTTTTTCTCTCAATCGCTTCAAGAAAACTCTCTACTTCGGTATCGTTTTTAAACCTAATAGTAATTGTTCCCCCCTCTTTTTTAGGGTCTCTCTTTAAAGCGATATTGTTATTGAAATATCTACCCAAAAAATCGAGTACTTTGTAGTATGGTTCTCCAAAACTCTCCTCCTGCTCCTCTTTGGCGAGAGCCAAACTCCTCTCTCTGCTGCTCTCCTTTCTAATCTTCTCCTCAATAGCCCTAACCGAAAGTGCTCTCTCTATAATATCGTTACACAATTTCAACTGCCTTTTGGGCGACTCCACAGCAAGTAGTGCTCGTGCATGCCCCATAGATATTTTACCTGCCCTTAGGGCCAACTGTATCTCTGCAGGTAACCTCAATAGTCTTAGATAGTTGGTTACTGTAGCGCGCTTCTTCCCAACTCTATCGGCCATCTCCTCTTGAGTGAGAGAGCACTCTTCAATCAATCTTTGGAAGGAGAGGGCAATCTCAATTGCATCTAAATCTTTTCGCTGGATATTCTCTACCAACGCCATCTCTAACATTCCCTGATCGTCGGCACTTCGAACATAGGCAGGGACTCTCTTCAAATTGGCAAGTGCTGCTGCCCTAAAGCGCCTTTCGCCGCTAATAATTTGATACTTTCCCCCCTCTATCTCTCTCACTGTTATAGGCTGGATAAGCCCCAAGAGAGTTATCGATTGAGCCAACTCCTGCAACAATTCGGGGTCAAAACTCTCTCTTGGCTGGAACGGATTCACCTCAATAAGTTCTATCTCTATCTCCGATATTGAAGCGGGTGTTACACTCTCTCCGGCTCTATTGACATTTAGGTTGTCGGCATCTGAAATTAGTGCACTCAACCCCCTTCCCAAAGCAGATCTTTTCATTTCATTTGATGATTGGTGAGCAGCTCTTTTGCCAACATGAGGTAGTTGTTGGCTCCAGATGAGATTGCATCGTGTAAAATTACAGGCTTTCCGTGCGAGGGAGCCTCTGTAAGTCTAACATTTCTTTGGATTACACTCTTAAAAACCATCTCTCCAAAGTGGTTTCTAACCTCATCCATAACCAAATTGGAGTGTCTTGTTCGAGAGTCGTACATAGTTAAAAGAAAACCCTCTATCTCCAATGTGGTATTTAATCTATTTTGAACCAATTTTATGGTATTGAGTAATTTTCCCAACCCCTCTAAGGCAAAATATTCACACTGTACAGGTATCAATACCGAATCGGCTGCAGAGAGGGCATTTATTGTAATTATGCCAAGAGAGGGAGAGCAGTCGATGAAAATATAGTCGAACTGCTCCTTGAAAGGTGTGAGAGCTCTCTTAAGAACCAGCTCCCTTTCGGGGATATCCAAAATCTCTATCTCTGCTCCAACTAAATTTATATGGGATGGTGCCAGCTTAAGCTCTTTTATTTCGGTATCTAAAATTATCTCTTCAATAGAGGCGGCCCCAATAAGTGTTTCGTATATAGTCTTTTTTGATTTTGAGTCTGGATTGAAGTTGAGCCCCGAAGTGGAGTTTGCTTGAGGGTCGGCATCTACTAAAAGCACCCTTTTCTCCAACACTGCAAGGGAGGCCGACAAATTTATTGCTGTAGTGGTTTTACCCACTCCCCCTTTTTGATTTGCTATTGCAATTATCTTACCCATAATCTTTGAGTGCTTGTTTCGTTCTCTATCTATGCAAATTTATAAAAATCTTTCCATTTATTGCGGGTCTACATCAAAAGAGAGTAGCGCACCCCTTCCCATTTTCTGATGTAGAGCTTTAATTTGAGTATATAGCCTCTCTTTTATAGTGGCAACCGGCATCTCTCTATCCAATTTTATCCAAAAATTGAAAATATATTTACCATCTACTCTTTCGACCAATGGGGCAACCGGGCCGCTAAAATCCTCTATCCCCATTGCTATAAGCAGTTTGCCCACCTCTTCGCCATATTTGACCAACCTCCCTCGGTTACTCTCTTTAATAGCTATTTTTATCATCCTTACAAAGGGTGGAAAATTAAACTCCTTCCTCTCTGCAAGCTCCTGTCGTACACTCTCTTCTCCCTTTAGGAAATTTTGATAGATGGGATTGTTGGGTTGGCCACTCTGAATAACCATAACACCCGCCTCTTCTCTTCTACCCGCTCTGCCCATTAGCTGTTTAAGAAGTTGCAGAGCTCTCTCCGAAGCTCTAAAATCTTCAACCGATAGTAGCGAATCGGCCTCTATTACAACAATTAGTGAGAGTTTTTCAAAATCGAACCCTTTACTCAAAACCTGAGTTCCTACCAAAATATCTATCTCTCCCTTAGCAAATTGCCCCAGTACCCTCTCACTCTCTCTCTTAGAACTTCCAATCTGGCCATCGAAACGCTCTACCCTATAGTTTGGAAAGAGAGATCTTAAACTCTCCTCTATCTTCTCTATTCCGCTTCCCCTGTCTCGCACTCCCGGTTTGCCACACTTTTTACAGATGGTAAGATAGCTCTCTTTAAAGCTACAGTAGTGACAACTTAAAAGGGACTCTCTCTTGTGGTAGTTGAGTGCAACATTACAGCGGGTACAGTGGGGTATATCGCCACAATACATACACTGCACCATTGGAGAGTATGAGCGGCGATTGCGAAAAACTAAAACCTGCCTTCCCCTTTCAACGCTCTCTTGAATCAGTTCTAAACTCCGTTTTGCAAAAATAGAGACCATCCCCTTTCTCTCTCTCTCTATTGAAGTGTTCACTATCTCTACCCTCCCCGGAGCCCTTTTGTAGTAGTTGTTGCTTAGCTCCACTATACCGTATTTTTTGGTATAACAGTTGTAGAGCGTCTCCAAAGATGGAGTGGCAGAGCCCATTACAACTGCGGCATTGAAGTGTGAAGCCAACATTACGGCAACATCTCTACCATGGTAACGGGGAGCAGGTTCACTCTGCTTGTAGCTTGGATCGTGCTCCTCATCAACAATTATCAATCCCAAATTGGAGAAGGGTAAAAATAGAGCAGAGCGTAAACCCAATATAACCATTGGCTCTTTTCCCATTCTAAGTCTGCTCCTTATCTCTCTTCGCTTTTTTAAGCCAATTGCAGAGTGATATATAACCGCCTCCCGGCCAAAGAAACTCTTTAGCCGCTTAGAAAACTCTCTACTCAAAGCAATTTCGGGAACCATATAGAGAACACTCTCTCCTCTATTTAAATACTCCTTAGCCAACTTAAGGAAAATTTCACTCTTCCCCGACCCTGTAACTCCTCTTAATAAAGTTACTCTTCTTTTCTCTAAGTGCTTTATCAATGAACGGTATGCACTCTCTTGATCCTCTGAGAGAAGAGTCTCTTTCTGTGCTGTTGTAATAGTGTTACTCAGCTCCTCTTTGCCACTCTTTTCCAATTTTGGTGTTATTGGCAGGAGCTCCTCTATCTTTCTCAATTGCCCTACACTACCTTTTAAAGCCTCACCTTTTGTGCAGAGATAATATTTTGAAATCCATACAATCATAGCCATTTGTACAGAGGTGAGTGGGGGTATCTCTAAAACTTCGCCTATCTCTTTATACTCTATAGCCGGGTCTATATTACTCTCATAGGTTCCTATACTCTCCACCACCCCTATCCTTTCGCCCCCTCGAAAGGGCAATTTGACAAAATTGCCTACGGCAACCTTTCCAACCAATCTCTGGGGTATCGTATATAGAAGATCGAAAGGAAGGTTTATAGGGAAAAGAAGTTTGGCAAAATTCTCTCTCTCTTTCATAACTATAGCGCCTCAATATGGCGGGAGACCTCTTCCAAAAGCCAAGATGGGGTAGAGGTTGCCCCACATATGCCAACTTTATCGCCCTGCCGAAACCAACTGCGCTCAATCTCATCTGCTCCCTCAATTTTATAAGAGCGGGGATTGCTCTCTAAACAAATTTCATGGAAGATCTTACCATTGGAGCTCTCTTTACCCGAAACACACACCACCACATCTTTGGTAGCAGCAAAAGCTCTAATTTTTGGATGGCGCGATGCCACCTCTCTACAGATGGTGTTATGGGCAGTCAAACTCTCTCTATCGGAGCCTATCGCCTCTAAGCGGTTGCCAATCTCCTCAATAATCTTATTATATTCGGCCGGATCTTTTGTTGTTTGAGAGTAGAGAGCTATGGGGCGCGAGTAATCTAAAAGATCTAAATCTGCTCTACTCTCTACAATTACTGCATCGTTATCTATTTGACCCAATAACCCCTCAACTTCGGCGTGAAGTTTTTTTCCAAAGATAACCAAAGTGCCCCCCTGCTCCTTAATTTTATGATATCCCTTGATTACCCTCTCCTGTAGTTTTAAAACAACAGGACAGGTACAATCTATAAGGGTTATACGGTTCTCTTTAGCCATTTTATAGGTAGAGGGGGGTTCGCCGTGAGCTCTAATAAGCACTACACTATCGTTCATCTCCTTTAAATTGTTATGGTCGATTACCTCTATTCCCAACCCTTTTAACCGTTTGACCTCTTTGAAGTTATGTACAATAGGCCCTAAAGAGTAGAGCCTCTCCGCCCCTTTGATATACTCTTCTGCCCTATCTATCGCCTTTATAACTCCATAGCAGAAGCCGGAACTTTTATCTATTTCGGGGTGAAGCCCCAACCCTCCTTCAATATTTTTTTTATCCATTCAATTTGATCCTTTTCGCTCATCTCGCTATTGTCTAACAGCAGCGCATCCGGTGCCATACGCAAAGGTGCAGTAATCCTGTTTTCATCTAAGCGGTCCCGCTCTACGATATTTTCTAAAACCTCTTGTAGATTACCCTTCTCCCCTTTAGCCTCCATCTCTTTAAAGCGCCGCTTAGCCCTTATTTGTGGAGAGGCGGTCATGAAGATTTTAAGATCTGCATCGGGGATAACTACCGTTCCAATATCCCTTCCTTCCATAACTATGCCACCCTTTTGTGCATATCTCCCTAAAATTTGATCTACATACTCTCTCACCTGCTGCACTTGAGCCACTCTGCTCACATACTCTGCAATATTTAAGGTTCGAATCTCCCCCTCAATTGAGTAACCATTTAGGTGGAGTTGGGTTTCGCCATTGGTGCCACTTTTAAACTCAAAATTGAGTGAAGCCAAGAGCTGCTCAATCACTTTTTTGTTGCCCTGAAGGAGAGAGTCTATTCTCCCGCTTTTAAGGGCTGCAAGAGTAATCCCTCTATATAGCGCTCAGGTATCTATATAGATAAAAGGGAAAATTTTAGAAATTGCCTTGGCAAAAGAGCTTTTCCCTGTAGAGGAGTAACCATCTATTGCCACTATAAAATCTCTCTTGCTCATAGGGGGGTAAAAGACAAATATAGCTAAAAAGGGTTATCTTTGTACAAAAATAGTAGATGAGGATCGCCATTTTCGATTTGGGCAGTAATGTATTCAATCTCTTGATTGCTCAAGTTTCCAAAGGATTGTGCATAAGTGAAAAAATTGTTAAAGAGCCTGCTCGAATTGGGGTGGGCGGGTTTCAAAAAGGGGAACTCTCTACACAATCGCTATCGGCGGCAATTGGCGCTTTCAATAAACTCTATGAGGTTGTAAAGAGCTATCCCAACATTGAAGCGATTAAAATTTTTGCCACCTCGGCAGTTAGAGATAGCGCCAATGGAGCCCTTTTTGCCAAGATGATAGAGGAAAAATTTGGCCAAAAGATTGAAATTATCTCGGGAGATCGAGAAGCAGAGCTAATCTACAAAGGTGTTAGGGAATCCATTATCCTTTACAACGAAACAATTTTGATTTTGGATATTGGAGGAGGCAGCAATGAGCTGATTATTGCAGATAGAGATAAAATATTGTGGAAAGAGAGTTACCCTTTGGGTATAATTAGAATGAAAGAGTTGCTCCAGCCTTCAGATCCAATAACTGCGGCTCAAATTAAAGAGTATAAAGAGTATATAGATAGGGTTCTACTCCCTTTTTACAATGTTGTTAAAGAGTACTCCCCCAAATTGATGGTTGGCAGTTCGGGATCATTCGACACTTTACGGGAGTTGATAGATCCCAAAGATGATTTTTCCCTACCGCTAAAGGAGCTCCCTATAGACTCTTTCCTTAAATTGCACAGCAGACTGCTCGCTTCTACCCTTGCCCAAAGGGTTGAGATGTCGCCCATGATGCCTATTAGAGCCGAATATATGGTGTTGGGTTCACTCTTTATTGAACATCTCATTGGGAAGGTGGGGATAGAGGAGCTTTTCCAATCATCCTACTCACTTAAAGAGGGCTATATGGCAGAGTTTGCCTCAACCCTCTAAACTCTATAAATAGATATTATATGAAACTGTTGGTAATAGACGACGAAAGAGCAATTCGCAACACTCTAAAAGAGATTTTAGAATTTGAGGGGCATGAGGTTACTCTTGCATCAGATGGTGTAGAGGGGTTGGAGAGAGCTGCCCAAGATAATTTTGATGTAATCTTCTCCGATATCAAGATGCCCAATATGGATGGTGTCGAACTTTTAGATCGTCTCAACAAAATAGGGGTTGACTCTTCGGTAATAATGATTTCTGGCCACGGCTCTATAGAGTCGGCTGTAGAGTGTATTAAAAAAGGGGCTTTCGACTTTTTAGAGAAGCCGTTAGATCTAAATAGAATATTGATCACCCTAAGAAATGCTACCGATCGTACCAAGTTGGTTAAAGAGACTAAAGTACTCAAACGGAGAGTGGGTAAAATTCCCGATATAGTTGGAATCTCTTCGGCAGTTGCCAAAATAAAAGATATGATAGATAGGGTAGCGGCAACAGAGGCAAGAGTGCTTATCACCGGTTCAAACGGCACAGGAAAAGAGTTGGTAGCCAGATGGCTACATGAAAAAAGCAATAGAAACAATATGCCGTTTATTGAGGTCAATTGCGCAGCTATTCCAAGTGAACTTATTGAAAGCGAGCTTTTTGGTCATGAGAAAGGAGCTTTTACCTCTGCCGTAAGGCAACATAAGGGGAAGTTTGAGCAGGCCGATGGAGGAACCCTCTTCTTAGATGAGATTGGAGATATGAGTTTGGCGGCGCAGGCTAAGGTGCTTAGAGTGTTGCAGGAGAATAAGTTGAGTAGGGTTGGAAGTGATAAGGAGATTCCAGTTAAAGTGAGGGTGATTGCAGCAACCAATAAAAATTTGACCGAAGAGATAATGGGAGGCAATTTTAGAGAGGATCTTTACCACCGTTTAAGTGTCATTATTATAAATGTCCCCCCCTTAGCCGAAAGGAGAGAGGATATCCCTGTACTTGCCCGCTATTTTATTGAAGATATCGCTCAAGAGAGTGGAATAGCAAAGAGAGAGATCTCTCAAGATGCGTTGGAAGAGCTTAAAAAACATCACTGGAGCGGCAATATCCGTGAATTGAGGAATGTTGTAGAGAGATTGATGATTTTGGGAGGGAACACAATAAGCAAAGAGGATGTTGCAGCTTATGTAACACCACTATTTATCTAACTACTCCTTCTCTATTCTAAGCTGTTGGATAAAATTGCCCCTCTCCTCTGTCTTTACAAAGAGAGTTACACGAAAACTACTACCCCCCGCCTTTAAAATGCCAATTGCATACTTCATTGGCGCTTTTCCAGATTTATATGCAATTTCGAAAGATTTTGGAGAGTACTCCTCAAAAAACTCTTTGAGTATCTGCTTCCCCTGCTGCTTGCTACAGACATTGGAGTTCCCCATAACATCTATCTCCAAGTTGGAGGCAAACCATGCCGACAATCTTTCTGCATCGCCATTTTGAAGGTACTTGGCTATGGGTACAAAAACATCCTGCTCACTCTGTGCAATGGAAAGAAGAGGAATCGATAAAATTAAAAATAGAAAAAATGGTCTCATTTCAGTTCTGTAGGTTCTCTATAAGAGGGTCAATCAAAAAGTGAACCAAAGAGGCTCAAAGTATAAATTTAAAATAATTCTTCCAATATCTTAAATAAATTTTAATTTTGTTAATAGAGAGACGGTTGGCATGAAGATTGACTTGTTGGTTACTGGAAAAACAGGGGAACGCTATCTCAACGATGGGATAGAACTCTACCAAGGGCGGTTGAAGAGCTACTGCAACTTCAATTGGAGGGAGATTCCCTCAAAAAAGTGGAGTCGCTCCCTCACCCCCGATCAGATTAAAAAAAAGGAGGGTGAACTTATCTTAAAAGAGATATCGTCAAAAGAGAGAGTTGTACTGTTAGATGAGAGGGGGCTTTCACTTACCTCTGTACAATTTGCCTCTTTTCTTCAGAAGGAGAGTCTGCTCTCTTCCTCCAAACTTCTTTTTGTTATAGGAGGTGCTTGGGGATTCCACTCTTCAACCTATCAAAGGGCAGATAGAGTTCTCTCCCTCTCTCCAATGACCCTTTCTCATCAAATGGTAAGATTGCTCTTTGTAGAGCAGCTCTATCGTGCCTTTACAATAATCAAAGGAGAACCCTATCATCATCTATAGGAGGGAAATATGGATATAGTGAAAAAGCTTTTCTTGAAACTCTCCTCTTTAAAGATTACCCAATTTCTTTGGGGCTCTGCTGCCCTAATTGGGCTCCTCTCATTTGTAGAGTTCTCTTCCAACAGAGTATTAGACAAGAGTGTAGCCCGTTTTCAGACTCAAATACATAAGAGACAAGAGATTTTAACCGACTACTCCCGGAAAGTGTTGGAGATGGAGAGTGAAGATTTTATCCATTTCAACAACTTTCCCGAAGATATGGTAATCTACCGCTACTTCGACGACACCCTTCACTCTTGGATCAACCTTTTTCCCATAGCCAACGACGATATAGATTATTATCCTGCAATCTATAGGATTAACCATCTAAATAGCAGAGCAGTTACCAATACTCCGTTGGCCCACCTTACCCACTCCGAACAATATCTTAACTTAGGCTCCTCATGGTATGTTGTAGAGCTCTTTAAGAGGGGAAATCAAACAGTAGTAGCCGGATTGCTTGTGCAAACCGATTACCCTACCGAAAATCCGGCATTCAACAATAGAGTCAATCCCCGCTTCTCGCTTAATAAGAGATTGTCTATAACCTCTCTTACATTTGACGAATGTTATATAGTTAAGGGGAAAAAGGGTTCTACTCTATTTTCCGTTATAAAGAGGTTGCCCAGTAGGTCTGGAGAGGAGAGATTAATTTTGCGCTGGCTTGTCTTCTTTATCGTGACCCTCACCCTCTTCTTAGATCACTTTCGAATAAGAAACCTTCAAAGCTTCTTTACATTTGCTGTGGGGCTGTCGCTTCTGCGACTCTTGGCAATTAAGCTCTCCAAGCTCTCTCAAGGCGAACTGGAGTTCTTCTCTCCCAATCTCTATGCCGATCGCGGTCTCTTCTCCTCAATGGGAGATCTCCTTATAAATAACCTCTTTATCTTTCTTTTTATAATCTCCCTCTCACTATTTGGCAATCGTATCTCCAACCTGCTCTCAAAGAGGGGCAACTCTAATAAAGTAAAGATATTTGGCATAATACCTCTACTCTTCTCAATCTCTACAGTGTGGTATATACACTACACAATAAGATCTCTAACGGCAAACTCCAATATAACTATGGAGCCCTTTAGAATTAACGAAATTTCGATCTATACTATCTTAATTTATGTGAGCTACTCGCTTCTTTTCGTTGCACTTCTCCTGATGCTAAAGCTCTTCTTACTCTTTCTTCCCGGTAGGTTGCAAAGATTGTTTAGCCAGAAGCGATTTATATTTCTCTATCTTTTCTTAATCTCGCTCTATACCCTAATTACAGTCTCTCTTTTGGGTGCAAAAAAAGAGTATGAAAAAAATAGAGTTCTTACCACAAAAATTTCTGTAGAGCGCGATCTAAACTTAGAGATTCAGCTTAAAGGGATGGAGCTCTTTATTGAAAAGGATCTCTTTATTTACAGCAACTTAACCTCCTCTACCAATTTAGATGTTATAAACTCCAATTTGGAGTTTGTGCACAATCGACTATCGGAGGCCTATCTCCTAAATACTCTACAGCGATACGATCTCCATCTAACTGCCTGCTTAGAGAATACTATTCTGTTAGAGGAGGATGGTTCTGCAACCCCCCTACAGCTTTGCAACTCCCACTTCGAAGCGTTAGCCTCACGGTTTGGGTCGCAATTGGGCGAAGGGTCGCGCTTCTTCTTTATGAACAACTACGACGGGAAGATAAGTTACCTTGGAATCTTCACCTACTTTAGATTTGGAAGAATTTATAGACTCTATGTAGAGCTTGAGAGCAAATTTATGAAGGAGTCTGTTGGATTCCCCGATCTTTTGATAGATCATCGCAAGGTAGAGGGCTTTACTATTCCCTACGGCTACTCCTATGGGAAATACTTAAGTGGAAGATTGGTCTCACATGCAGGTCCGTTCAACTACCCTATCCGCAATCTTATTGAACATACAGAGGGGTACCAAAGAGTAAGAAGAGAGGGTTATATCCACTTTATCAACTCAATTTCCGAAGAGAACCTTATTGTAATGAGCAGAAAAGTGAGATCCCCCTTTCCCTACTTAGTCTCTTTTTCCTATCTGCTGCTCCTCTACTCCCTCTTTGTTTTGGGGCTGTTGCGGGTTAAACTCTTCAATTTGGATTACAAGGTAGCCAAAGACTCCTTCCGCTGGAAAGTTATGATACTGATCCTCTCCTCTCTCTTTATTGCTCTGCTCGCTTTGGGTGCCGGCTCTATGTGGCTTGCTGTCCGATACTTTAACGACAGCATAAACTCACATATGAAAGAGAAACTCAACTCTGTTCACAGCTCCCTCTCCTACTATAGTAAATATGTAGATCGCTATAACGACCCCAAGTTCAACAACCTTAAATTGTTGGAGGAGATGAACCGTCTTTCGGGCAACACTCGGGTAGATATCAATCTCTACCGCCCCGATGGGCTTCTGCTACGCACCACCCGAAACGAAATTTTTGACCGCTTCCTACTTGGTACCAGAATGAATGCAGAAGCTTTCAGAGAGATTATACAGAACAATAAAAAAGAGTTGATCAATAGAGAGAGTATAGGCGATATAAAATATTACTCTCTCTACGCCCCGCTCTTCAACAACGATGGGAAATTGATTGCCATTATAAATATTCCATACTTCTCCAGGCAGAGTGACTTTAGAGAAGAGGCGGCCTCTATAGTTGCAGCAATAATCAATATCTACATATTACTATTGGTGGCATCGCTCTTTTTGGGAGTAGCTCTCTCCAACTCTATAGCGCGCCCCCTAATAGAGATAAGCCGGAAGATGCAGTTTTTAGATATTTCGGAGCAGCCCGAATATATCAACTACTTCCATAACGATGAGTTGGGGATTTTGGTTACCTCTTACAATAAGATGGTGGATCATGTCAATGAGAGTACCAAACTGTTGGCTCAGAGTGAAAGAGAGCAGGCTTGGCGGGAGATGGCACGCCAAATAGCACATGAGATAAAGAACCCCCTTACACCCATGCGGTTAAGTATTCAACATCTTTTAAGACTTAAAAATGAAGGAGTAGAGGGGTGGAGCGAAAAATTTGAAGTACTGGGCAACTCCCTAATAGAGCAGATAGATATATTATCGGAGGCTGCAAGCGAATTTTCGAGCCTCTCCCGTTTCTACTCCGAAGATCTCACCTACTTCGATCTTAAGGTACTTTTAGAGGAGCAGATAGTGCTTTTTGACACTAAAGAGAATCTCTCTATCACTTTGGAGTACAAAGAGGGCAACAGTCAAATCTCTGCCCGTAAAAACCAATTTACCCGACTATTTGTAAATCTGATAGCCAATGCGGTTCAGGCAGTAGAAAAGTTAGAGAGGGGAGAGGTTCTAATAACTGTAGAGAGAGTAGAAGGGGTTATACAAATTTTGGTAGAGGACAATGGTCCCGGAGTTGAAGAGGCTCTAATTGGAAAACTCTTTCAGCCCAACTTCACCACTAAGAGTGGGGGAACCGGTTTGGGATTGGCCATATGTAAAAGTATTGTCTCACAAAGTGGAGGTACAATCTCCTATAGCCGCTCCCAAAGAGTGGGAGGAGCCGCTTTTCTCCTTACACTCCCCGAAGTGGGGTAGCACTCTTCTACTTCTTTCTAAAATAGATTTGAATAGGGACCCCCGAAAAGTCAAATCTGCTTCTAAGTTTGTTCTCTAAGAACCTTTTGTAGTCTTCTCTAATATATTGGGGAAGGTTGCAGAAGAAAGCAAAGGAGGGAGTTGCAGTTGGAAGTTGGGTAACATATTTGATTTTAATATACTTCCCTTTAAGTGCCGGAGGAGGAGTCTTTGAAATCTCCTCAAGCATAAAGTTATTCAATTCAGATGTGGCAACTCTTCTATTTCTATTTGCATAGACTTTTGCACTCTCGTCGAGCAGCTCCATAATCCGCTGCTTATTGGTAACAGAGGTAAATAGAATTGGAAGATCTACAAAGGGAGCTATCCTATCATAAATTTTAGAGCGGTAGTCGCGCATAGTGTTGCTCTCTTTATTTTCAATTAGATCCCATTTATTGACCACTATTATACACCCCTTTCTATTTTTTATAATAAGCTTAAAGATAGAGAGATCTTGCTGTTCAATTCCATCTTGTGCATCTATCATCAAAATAGAGACATCGGAACCCTCAATAACCCTTATAGCACGCATTACAGAATAAAATTCAAGATCCTCATGTACCCTGCTCTTTCTTCTGAGCCCCGCCGTATCTATAAGAATAAAATTGTGTCCATACTTATTGTAATGAGAAGAGATTGGGTCGCGTGTAGTACCGGGAATAGGAGTTACAATATTTCGCTCCTCGCCAAGTAGAGCATTTGTCATAGATGATTTACCCACATTGGGCTTCCCTACAATTGCAATGCGGGGAATTTTCTCACTCTCAGGAGCACTCTCCTTTTGGGGGAGCAACTCTATAACTTTATCCAACAGATCGCCGGTACCGCTACCGTTGGCAGAGGCTATAGGCCAAAGCTCTCCCAATCCCAAAGAGTGGAACTGGTGCATATCGTATAGGCGGTCGCCTGTATCTACTTTATTGACA
>CAZEGL010000009.1:0-80002 GCA_964512295.1 uncultured Muribaculaceae bacterium | reverse complement strand
AGAGCATAACCTTGCCAAGGTTAGGGTCGCGAGTTCGAGTCTCGTTTTCCGCTCTTCTTTTTTTTATGGTGAGTTGGGCTCGGGTGGTGGAATAGGTAGACACGCAGGACTTAAAATCCTGTGGGCAGCAATGCCCGTACGGGTTCAATTCCCGTTCCGAGCACTTCTTTTTTAATTTACTCTCTATAAAATAGTTTTCACAATCCAATATATAGCAATAGACCTCTATACTTAGAAGTAGTTGGGTGATAATTGGCTCTATCTCATCCTACCTATTGCATTTAAAATAAAATATTGTATATTTGCAACCCGCAAATTTTATGCGGAATTAAAGTTATTTTATAATATAGTAGTACTAATTACAAACCAATGCCTGGATTAATAGGAAAGAAAGTCGGTATGACTTCTGTGTTCGGTGCCGATGGAAAAAACATTCCATGCACCGTGATTGAGGCTGGTCCGTGTGTAGTTACGCAAATTCGTACAGAAGAGAGAGATGGTTATGCCGCTGTACAACTTGCCTATGACGAAAAGAAAGAGAAACACACCAGCGCAGGCCAACTCGGCCACTTCAAAAAGGCAAACACCACACCCAAAAGAAAACTTGTCGAATTTCCCAACGATTTTGGGAAAGAGTTAAAATTGGGCGACACTATCACTGTAGCTGATCTCTTTGGAGTTGATGCTTTCGAGTGGGTTGATGTAGTAGGAACCTCTAAAGGAAAAGGGTTTCAGGGAGTTGTCAAACGCCACGGCTTTAGTGGGGTAGGTGCAACAACCCACGGGCAAAAGGATAAAAAGCGTGCCCCCGGCTCATTGGGAGGAGCTTCTACTCCTGCCAGAGTCTTCAAAGGAAAGAAGATGGCCGGTAGAATGGGAAATGAGAGGGTGAAAATCCAAAATCTTAGAGTGTTAAAGATTGTACCGGAGAGCAATCTGCTAATAGTTAAAGGATCGGTTCCCGGTGCCAATGGTTCTTATGTAATTGTGGAGGGTTAGTCGATATGGAATTGTCGGTTTATAAAATTGATGGGACAGAGTCGGGGAAAAAAGTATCTCTCGACCCTGCCATATTTGGAGTAGAACCAAATAACCACGCTATCTATTTAGATGTAAAGCAATATATGGCCAACAAGCGCCAAGGTACCCATAAAACTAAAGAGAAGTGGGAGGTTGCTTACAGCACTAAGAAAATTGTCCGTCAGAAAGGATCGGGTGGTGCACGCCACGGCAGCCGCAAAGCAAATATTTTTGTTGGTGGTGGAAGGGTCTTTGGACCAAGGCCTCGCGACTATAGCTTTAAGCTTAACAAAAAGCTAAAGCGTTTAGCGCGCTATTCGGCTCTTTCGTATAAAGTGAAAGAGGAGTCGCTCCGTATTGTGGAGCAGTTTAATATGGAGACTCCCAAGACTAAAGAGTTTCTTAAGATTATAGAAAATCTTAAAGTTAACGAGAGAAGGGTGCTCTTTGTATTGAATGAAGCCAATCAAAACATCTTTATCTCTTCGCGCAATCTGCCTAATGTTAGAGTTATTGGTGTAAATGAGCTAAACACCTACCATATAGTTAATGCAACCTCTCTAATTTTTGTAGATGGAGTGCAGGATACTATTCAAGGTGGGAGCAGCAACAGTAACGATCAATCTGTAGAGTAATGGAAATATTAATTAAGCCACTAATAACAGAGAAGATGACGATTCAGGGCGAAAAGTTGAATCGTTACGGATTTATAGTAAATCGCTCTGCCAACAAACTGCAAATTAAAGAGGCAGTTGAAGAGATGTATGGTGTAAAGGTTTTAGATGTCAATACAATCAACTATTACGGTAAGAGAAAGAGCCGCTATACAAAAGCGGGATTGATTGCCGGTCGCACCAACCACTATAAGAAGGCCTATGTCACATTGGCTGGGGATGATAATATCGATTTTTACAGTAACATTTAATTCCTATGGCAATACGCAAATTAAAACCGGTTACTCCCGGATCAAGACATAAAGCAATAAGCGCATTTAGCGAAATTACAAAATCGACACCTCAAAAGTCGCTTTTAGAACCTCTCCATAAAAGTGGCGGTAGAAATTCGGCAGGAAAGATGACTGTTCGCCAACTTGGAGGAGGTCATAAGAGAATGTATAGGGTTATAGACTTCTATAGGAATAAAGATAACCATACCGCTACTGTTTTATCTATCGAGTACGATCCAAATAGGAGTGCACGCATTGCCCTCCTACAATATGACGATGGCGAAAAGAGATATATTATTGCACCCAATGGCCTAAAGGTTGGTCAAATTCTCTCTTCGGGGCCGGGTGTAGCACCCGAGTTGGGGAATGCTCTCCCACTCTCCGAAATTCCTTTGGGTACCTTTGTTCATAATATCGAGTTGCGTCCGGGTCAAGGTGCCGCTATGGCCAGAAGTGCAGGAACTCATGCCCAGCTCACGGCAAGAGAGGGTAAGTATGCTATTTTAAAACTCCCTTCGGGAGAGGTTAGAATGGTTCTCACCACCTGTCGTGCTACAATAGGGAGTGTTTCCAACCCCGACCACAACTTAATCTCTTCCGGTAAAGCGGGAAGAAGTCGCCACTTGGGGCGCAGACCTCGCGTAAGGGGGGTTGCAATGAACCCTGTAGACCACCCTATGGGAGGTGGTGAAGGTAGAGCTTCAGGAGGACACCCCCGCTCAAGAAAAGGATTGCTTGCTAAAGGTTATAAAACTCGTAACCCTAAGAAAAATAGCAGTAAATTTATTGTTGAAAAGAGAAAAAAATAGAGGATTTAACTTGATTTAATATGAGTCGTTCACTAAAAAAAGGACCCTATATACAACCTAGCTTAGAGAAGAAGGTTATGGCCATGAAAGAGGGGGGAAAGAAAGAGGTGATCAAAACCTGGTCGCGTGCAAGTATGATCTCTCCAGACTTTGTTGGACAGACTATAGCTGTCCATAACGGTAATAAATTCATTCCCGTATATATAACTGAAAATATGGTAGGACACAGACTCGGTGAGTTTGCACCTACCCGTACATTCAAAGGTCATTCGGGTAACAGATAGAAATAGAGAAAAAGTTCAGTATTATGGGAGCTCGAAAAAGAAAATCGGCCGAAAGGCTTAAAGAGATAAAGAGGGCAACTGCTGTTGCCAAATTGAGAAATGTGCCCACTTCACCCAGAAAGATGAGATTGGTGGCAGATATGATTAGAGGTGTTGAAGTAAATCGTGCATTAGACCTACTAAGATACTCCAAAAAGGAGTCTGCAATTCGTCTTGAAAAACTTCTCCACTCTGCTATTGCAAATTGGGAGGCGAAGAATGAAGGCGATAGAAAAGAGTTGGAGAGTGGCAATATAGTTGTAGAGACTATAATGGTAGATGAAGCCCGTACCTTAAAGAGAATAAAAGCTGCAGCCCAAGGACGCGCTTCTAGAATCCGCAAACGCTCCAACCATGTAACTGTAATTTTGGGCAATAAAAACAAAAATGTTAAAGAACTAGAGAGAGTATAATATGGGCCAAAAGACAAATCCAATTTCTAATCGTATAGGAATTATCCGTGGTTGGGACTCCAACTGGTACGGCGGAAAAGATTACTCTGCCAAACTGTTGGAAGATGCAAAAATTAGAGAGTATCTAAATATTAGATTGGCAAAAGCCTCGCTCTCTAAAATTGTAATTGAGAGAACTCTCAAGTTGATAACCATTACAATTCATACATCTCGCCCCGGTATCATAATTGGTAAAGGGGGGCAGGAGGTAGATAAGCTCAAAGAGGAGCTTAAGAAGATCTCCAATAAAGAGGTTCAGATTAACATTTTTGAGGTAAAGAAGCCTGAGACCGATGCTACTATCGTAGTTAACAATATAGCCCGTCAACTCGAAGGGAGAGTCTCTTACCGCCGTGCAATTAGAATGGCAATGGCTGCCGCTATGAGATCGGGAGCCGAAGGGATTAAGGTTTTAATTAGCGGTAGATTGGGTGGTGCAGAGATGGCGCGTAGAGAGCTTTACAAAGAGGGGAGAACTCCTCTTCACACCTTTCGTGCCGATATAGACTATGCACAGGGAGAGGCTCACACTAAAGTTGGTGCTATTGGTTTGAAAGTGTGGATCTGTCATGGTGAAGTTTATGGAAAACGCGATCTTTCGCCCAATGCAGGACTTTCAACTACCGGTCACTCTTCGCAGGGTGGTAGAGGTTCCGATAGACCAAGAAGAGTGGGTAGAGGTGGTGGAAGAGGAAGATCCGACAGTGGAAGAGGACGATCCGACAACAAAGGGGGGAGATAGAGTTTTAAGACTATACATATATTAAAAGAGAGTACCCAAGAATCTGATTCTTGGGTACTCCTTTTTTAATTACACCCCTCTTAAATCTAAAGAGAGAATTTTCTAAGATGGGGTGCCCTCTAATATGAGATTGGCTATTGCAATGGCCGACACAGCCTCTAAAATTACAGGAACTCTCAATGCAAAAGAGGTGTCGTGACGCCCCTCTACAACCAATGGCTCTATCTTCCCGCTCTCTAAATTGAGAGTCTCTTGTGGAAGTGAGATACTAGATGTTGGTTTTACCCCAACTCTAAATAGTATAGGGTTGCCATTGGTTATACCCCCATTGATACCCCCCGATGCATTTCTTAATGTCTTTCCACCACTCTCAACTATTGGATCGTTGTGTTGGGAACCCCACATAGAGGAGGCTTTAAATCCATCTCCAAACTCAATTGCTCTAACACCCGGAATTGCAAAGACAATATGGGAGAGGAGCGACTCTACACTATCGAAGAATGGGTTACCCAACCCTACCGGAACATTTTTTACCACACACTCTATTATTCCACCTAAAGAGTCTCCCCGCTCCAATGCCTCTTCAAGTTTCTCTTCCCACCTGCGCTCTCCGCCAATAGAGAGTATTTGAGCCCTATACTCTACATTGGGGGTAATCTTCTTTGCTATTACACCCGCAATCACCAACCCTAAGGTTACTCTTCCCGAATGGTGTCCTCCCCCTCGTGGATCGGCAAAGCCCCGAAATTTTTTAAGTGATACAAAATCGGCATGACCCGGCCTGGGAGTGCTCTTTAAATTGTCGTAATCTTTGGAGCGGGTATTTAGATTATTTACAATTATAGCAATTGGGGTTCCGGTAGAGAATCCATTATATATTCCAGATAAGAGTTGGAGAGAGTCCTCTTCTACTCTTGGTGTTCCTCCCTTTTTACCCCCTGCACGCCGTTCTAAATCGGCAGCAAAATCTCTCCTCTCTATTGCCACTCCGGGGGGGACCCCATCAATTACAACTCCAACAGCCACTCCATGAGATTCTCCAAAAATTTGAACTTTAAATAGATTGCCAAAAGTGTTCATAGCTACTCTGCTATTTGAAATTTTTTAAAAAAGCGGGAAAAGATTTTGAGATACATTCCAAATCGTCTAAATAGACCTGCTCCTTTATATTTAATGCAGCTGTTATAATTGCCATAGCTATTCTATGGTCGTTGTGGGAATTGCATCTGCCTCCGTGCAGTTCTCCCCCTTCTATTACCATCCAGTCGCTGTCTATATCTATCTTTGCCCCCAATTTGGTAAATTCCGAATAGAGGCTTACAGCTCGATTGCTCTCTTTATTGGCCAATCGGTGAATTCCCTTTATTTTACTTACACCATCGCAATTTAGGGCTAAAACAACAAGGGTAGGGAAGAGATCGGGAGAGTCGGTAGCATCGTATTCAAAGGGGAGTAGAGGGTGTTTTGGTTTTACTACCTCTATACTTGAACCCAAAATCACCTCCGACTTACTATTCTCATTTAAAACACAGGGTTGGTCGCCGCACATTATCAAATATCTGGGATGTTCGGTAATATTAAGCTCTACTCCACAGCTGCGGAGAGTCTCAATAATCTTCTCGTCGGCCTGATTGGAGTTTATAGGGAGGTTGGTGATGGTTACTCCCGAAGTTATTGCCCCAGCAACAATCAACATAGAGGCGCCACTCCAATCCCCATCTATTGAGATGAAGTTTTTAGATTTATATCGCTGTTTGCCTGGAATTTTAAACTCTCTATAATCGCTATTTTCTACTATAACACCAAAATCTTTAATAGATTTTATTGTAAGATCCAAGTAGGGGACACTGGTGGGTTCGGTGAGTTTAATTGTGCTACTTTTGTCGCATAGTGGAAGTGACATTAAAAGACCCGACAGCAGTTGCGATCCTCCTTTCCCCGAAAGAGTTATTTTACCGGGCTTTAGAGGTCCCGAAATAATTAAAGGGAGCTTCCTATCTATAGATTCCACACTTAATCCAAGCTCTTCAAAAGGGGTTTCCGGGGAATATATCTCCCTCTCCTGTAGCCCCCCTTCGCCGGTTAAAACTATCTTTCCCAATCTCTCTTCGCCTCCCGTTAGATGAGCAGCAAAGGGAATCATCAATCGGCAAAGCAGACCCGACTCTCCTACATTTAAGACCAGTTGCGACCCTCTCCGTTGGTAGCTCCGTTTTAGTTGAGCCGATAAAGCTTCAATTCCCTCACTAATTATGGTCAATTTATAACGGGGAACCCTACTTTTCTCTACCTTTACCTTAGCTCCAAGCCGTTTTACCAAAGCGATAGCCTTTTCGCTATCAAGACAAGGGGAGTAGCCATATAGTGAAGTGGTTCCTTTAGAGAATGCCGCAGCCAAAATAGCCCGTTGAGCATGGCTTTTAGAGGCGGGGGCTGTCAACTTGGGGAGTAGTCCCATCTTAGAGACTTTATGGGGGTAGCTCTTTTTAGAGAGGATTCTTTGTGCTTCTGATATTGTAAGTTGGCCGGGAGCAGTGGCGCTACTTTCATCTAAAGTACAATAGAGAAATGGAGCGCCATGATAGTGTGCAAGTACTCTTGTAAATTGCCCAAAATCACCAAGAGAGAAGGCTACCAACCTCTCTCTCTCCAATACATTGTATAGCTTTATAACTCGAGTACACTCCTGAATAGTATGGGCAGTGGTAACAATTTTTACTATATCTGCCCCATTCTCAACTGCCTCTTTGTAAACCTCCAATAACTTCTCGTAGCTTTCGGTAATCTCAAAATTGTGATATGAGAGGATAATTTTAAAACCTGCCTTTCTTGCTGCTGTAGTGAGCTCCTCCCTATACTCCAAAGGGGCGTCGTAATCTAAATCTAAGTAGCGTGGCCCATTAGATTTAACGCTACGGGTGCCCAAAATAGCCCAAGTCAACCTCTTCTTACTCTCTTTGTGTGTAAGTCTGTAATTTCTACAGGTGGCCATCAACGCTTTTTTTGACTGAAACAGTTTAATTGTCTCATTTTTGCTTAGATTGGTGAGATCCAATCTAATTTCGGCCATATCGGTTTTAGAGAGGGCACTCTCTATCTTTTTATATTCTTTAGTGCCAATACTAAGACAAATCATAAAAGAGCTCCTTTAAATTAGAAATTTCGATTGGGTAGAGGGTGCACTCTCCTACTCTTTTAACAAGTGCAAAAGTGATCTTCTCTCTGCTCCTCTTCTTATCAAAACCGATAGAGCCTAAGAGTGAAGAGGGCTCTATTTTGGGCAATTTTCCAAATCCCAATTTTTCAACTCCCTCCTCAATTTTTATCACCTCCTCTACCGGTGTCTGCAACACTTTCATAGAGAGCTTTGATGCCAATATTATACCTATAGCAACTGCTTTCCCATGAGAGAAGCGATACCTTTTTTCAATAGCGTGGGCAAAGGTGTGTCCAAGGTTCAGAAGTTTTCTCTCTCCCACCTCGTAGGTATCTCTTGTTACAATATCTAATTTAATCTCTGCGCCTCTTTTAATAAAGGGAGATAGAAGGGAGGCGTTATGAGGAGAGATGGGGGTAGAGTCTAAAAAATCCAAAAATTTAAAGAAGAGTTCCCGGTCGGCAATGATAAATGCCTTTAACATCTCTGCCAATCCCTCCGAAAGAGCTTCGCTTGAGAGGCTCTTTAAAAAATGAGGCGACTGAAAGATGGCAGAGGGTTGGTTGATATTGCCCAAGATGTTTTTATAACCTTTAAAGTTGACTCCGTTTTTACCACCCAATGAGGCATCTACTTGAGCCAAGAGAGTGGTAGGGACAAGTGCAAACTCCACCCCACGGTAGTAGATAGAGGCGAGAAAACCTACAATATCGGAAGTGATCCCTCCTCCAACTGCAACTATAAAAGAGCTGCGGTCTGCCCCCAACTCCATAAGCTTGGCACTCAAAGCCAATATCTGCTCCATCCCTTTTTGCTCTTCATTAGCCACAACTTCAATTTGAGGCGTAGGAAAATAGCTGCCATATAAAGCTTTAATATTGGAGTCTATAACGGTAACTATATGCCTCCCTTTAGGCAAGTGAAGTTCAATATCTGAAATGGAGTCGCAAACAATTAAATTGTTAACCATACTATTACAAAGTTAAAATTTTATTCTATTTAAATAAATAGAAAGAACATCGTTAGGAATGTACAAACTTAACCTTCTCACTTTCATTTGAAGAGGAGAGATTCTACATTTGAATAAAAATGGTTTTTAGAAGCTATTGTGCGGCTCTAAACGGAATTGAAGCTATAACTGTTACTGTAGAGACCGAACTCTCTCGTGGAATAAGTTTCTACCTTGTAGGGCTTCCCGACAGTGCCGTTAGAGAGAGCCAACAGAGAATTTCTGCCGCCTTAAGGGTAGTCAACTCAAAAATACCGGGAAAGAGGATTACAATAAATTTAGCTCCTGCCAATATTAAAAAGGAGGGCTCCTCGTTTGATTTAAGCATAGCGGTAGGCATTTTGGCAGCAACAGGCCAATATCATTTCCCAAATCTTGAGAGCTATATGATAATGGGAGAGTTGGCATTAGATGGCTCTTTGCGCCCTGTGCCGGGTGCTCTCTCTATTGCCATACACGCCGCAAACTCCTCTTTTAAAAAGGCAATCTTCCCTCTTAAGTCGGCCTATAAGGCATGTGAAGCAGAGGGGATTGAGGTATATGGCCTAACTACCCTTCAAGAGGTGATTTCACTTTTAAGTGGAGAGAAGAGAATAGAGCCGCTAAAGAGGGATGTTGAGGCTGAGAGTAAGAGAGAGGCAGAGTACCAACTCAGTTTTGACCATATTAAGGGGCAAGCTTATGCCAAAAGAGCTCTTGAAGTTGCAGCAGCAGGCTCACACAACTTACTTTTTATAGGGAGTCCCGGGTCGGGGAAGAGTATGATGGCGCAGGCCTTACCCTCTATACTACCTCCTCTTGAAAGAGAGGAGGCTATCGAGAGTACTATGATTCATTCTCTTGTTCAAAGGGAAGAGAGCTCTACAGGTCTAATCTACCAAAGAGCTTTTAGAGCTCCCCACTACTCCTGTTCCCCTATTTCAATAATGGGTGGTGGGAGTAAGGCCAACCCCGGAGAGATCTCGTTGGCACACAATGGGGTACTCTACTTCGATGAACTTCCCGAATTCTCTCCAAGAGTTTTGGAGATGTTGCGCCAGCCAATGGAGGATAGGAAAATCTCTATCTCAAGGGCTCACTATAAAGTTACCTATCCCGCAAGCTTTATGTTTGTCGCTTCAATGAATCCCTGCCCTTGTGGCTACCGCTCTCTCTCTAACGGCAGGTGCCACTGTACCCCATACTCAATCTCACGCTATCTCTCTAAAATTTCGGGACCGCTTATAGATAGAATAGATATAATCATTGAGGTGCTCCCTGTAGAGAAGGAGTTGCTAACAGGAGATATAAAGGGGGAGAGTTCTAAAGAGATAGCCAAAAGGGTGGCTCAAGCGAGAGATGTGCAGCGAAAGCGCTTTGGAAGAGGGGGGTGTAATACCAATAGTGTAATGGGCCCTAAAGAGTTGCAACTATTTTGTCAATTGGATAGAGAGGGGCAGAAGCTCCTATCAAAAGCTGTAGATAGTTTGAACCTTTCGGCTCGTGGTTACAGTAGGGCACTAAAGGTGGCCCGTACTATAGCCGATTTAGACTCTTCCCAAAAGATTGAAGTTGCACATATTGCAGAAGCTATCCAGTATCGTATCGAAAAATTGCGCTTTTAAGAGGTAATCTTCCTCTCTCTCCCTATCTTTGTACAAATAGCTGCTTAATATGGCCAATAATAGATTGACAATTGACTCTCTTGCTCAGATTGAGAAGGTTGCAGAGGAGTTTCTTCGTAAAAATAGTGGAGTAACTGTTTTTGCTCTCTTTGGAGAGATGGGGTCGGGTAAAACTACATTTATAAAGGCTCTCTGTAAAGTTTTGGGGGTGGAGGAAGAGGTGACCAGCCCTACCTTTACCCTAATAAATCAATATTCTGGAAGAGATAAAATCGTTGTCTGCCACTCTGATTTATATAGATTGGAGAGATATAGCGAACTGATAGAGATAGGATTGGAGGAGTATCTCTACAACTCTCATATCTGCTTTATAGAGTGGCCACAATTGGCTTTAGAACTGCTGCCCCAAGGGAGTGTAAAAGCGACTATAGAGATAGCAGAGGATCTCTCAAGGATAATATCTTGGGAACTCCTTTAAACCACTTCAATAAAATAGTCTCCACTACGCTCTTGGAACTCTCCAATTTTTGTCATTACAACCCCCTCTTTAAGAGCGAGTTCTACAGCCTCCCTCTCTCCATGGGGTTCAATAGCAACCAATAGGCCGCCACTGGTTTGAGGATCGCAAAGAAGCCCTTTCTCTATTGGGGTTATAGTAGAAACTTTATTGCCATAACTTGCAAAGTTGCGGTTGGTTCCTCCGGGGATACACTCTTTAGATATGTAGTAGTCGCTCCCCTCTATCTTAGGTACGCTGTTGTACTTTATAACACACTTTAAACCACTCCCTTCTGCCATCTCAAGGGTGTGGCCTAAAAGACCAAAGCCGGTTACATCTGTCATAGCTGTCACTGCCGACACTTTTGCCAAAGTGGCTCCTACTCTATTAAGGGTTGTCATAAGTTTGAGTGCCTCCAATCGATCGCTCTCCCGTGCCAATTCAAACTTTTCGGCTGTTGTAACCAACCCTATCCCCAACGGTTTAGTTATATAGAGTTGTGAGCCGGCGGTGGCACTCCCGTTCCTTTTAATCTCATTAATATTTACTATTCCAGTTACGGCAAGGCCAAAGATAGGCTCACTTCCGCTAATGCTGTGCCCTCCTGCCAATGCTATTCCTGCAGAGTGACAAACCTCTTCTGCTCCTCCCATCACCTCTGCAGCCAAGTGGGGCCCCAATTTATCCAATGGCCAACTTAAGATGGCAATAGCCATAAGAGGGGTGCCCCCCATGGCGTAGATATCGGAGAGTGCATTGGTAGCTGAAATTTTTCCGTAGTTGCGGGGGTTGTCTACTATTGGAGTGAAGAAGTCTGTGGTACTGATTATCCCCCTTCCATCACCCAAATCTACAATAGCGGCATCGTCGTTGGAACTGTTGCCCACCAATAGATTTGGATCGTAAAAATTTGAGCTGCACTCTTTTAAAATTTGGGAAAGATCTTTTGGGGATATTTTGCAGCCGCATCCTGCTCCCGGGCTAAATTGGGTCAATTTATCAACTGTTGTTGCCATATATCTTTTTTGAAATATCTATAAGAGTGGGAAGTTCTCCCTCTCCTCTATTTAATCTGTTATAAAATTTTGGTACTATCTCTAATGTAGAGCCGAACCGCTTCTCTAACTGCATTGAGTATGCCTTATCGTAGTATGTTAGGCAGATCTCTGCCGCATATTTTAGCTCTCCCGTTTTACAAGCCTCAACCGCCTCTTTGCAGCGGTCATAACCCAACCTCTTCTCAATCTTATTAATTGAGGTTATAAGCGACTCCTTGGAGGCGTAACCGTAATCTTCAATCAATCTTCCCAACCGCTCCTCAAAAGAGCTCTCTACAATTATAATAGGGGCACTACGCATCTGAAGCCAAAAGGAGTTGGGGATAAAATTTCTTCCAATATTTCTACTCTCATCCTCAACCCAGATAGGGCGATTGGGATTTAAGGCAGAGAGCTGTTTAAAGAGTAAATTCTCAAACATCTCGTTGGAGTGCTGTTCCACTTCGCCAATAGCTCCAAATGCCGACCCTTTATGATTGGCCAATCGCTCTAAATCTATAATCTGTTCCCCCTCCAGCTCCAACTCTTTTAGAAGAGAGCTCTTCCCGGCGCCTGTATAGCCCCCCAATAGGAGCAGCTTATATTGCTCTTCGAAGTTGGAGAGAACAAAGTTGCGGTAACTCTTATACCCCCCCGAAAGGAGCTCTACTTCAATCCCCACCTGCTTGAGCAGCCAAGCCATAGAGCTGCTTCTCATCCCCCCTCTCCAACAATATAGAAGGAGTTTTTTACTCTTCAAGGAGAGGGCAACTTGGGCAAATTCTTTAAGTTTTGGCCCTACAATCTCGAGCCCCTCTATAACCGCCTTCTCTCTACCCTTTTGTTTATAGGTAATGCCCACTTTAGCTCTCTCTTCATCTGTAAATAGTGCTAAATTAAAGGCCCCCGGGATATGGGCTTTACCATACTCTCCGGGGGACCTTACATCAACTATGGGGCAGCTTCTGCTCCGTTCTAAAAATTCTTTAACTTGAATCTCCTTTTGCATAGATTAAACTTCACTGCAAAAGTAAGATTTTTTTAGAAACTTAGGCGCAATCCCAATGAGGGAAGAAGTGCTTTAGATTTATATTGGCCACTAAAAGTTTCGGTAGGTGAAACGGGTACCGACCCCTCTGTAAGAGCACCATTTAAATATTGCACTGCAAGATCTAAAGCTACCTTTTGTGAGAAATTTAGAGAGAGCCCGGCAGTGGCGCTAATCTTATTGGCTCCTGGGGTTTCGGGGCTATAGAGAGTGAGATCTACAGGGGTAGTGTCGTAAATCAAACCTGCTCTAAGGGTAACTTTATCGGTAGGATAATACTCTCCTCCCACCCTATAAATCATAGAGTTTGTAAAATTTTTCTGCTGTACCGAATTGAATAGGGGATTGCCAAAATCTATCACCAACTTGTCGTAAGCTTTCCATCCAACATATTGCAGTTCTGCCGAAAGAAGTAGATTACAGCTTGGCTTGAAGGCTACTCCAAATTGTAGATTTGAGGGGATGGGGAGCTCGGCAGAAAAGTTTGCTTTATCTAAAGAGAGTGCACCGGCCAATTGAGCGTTAAAAAGTGGAGAGGTGGGATCTCCGGTGAGGGCAGAAAATACTGCAGAGAGGGAGCTTGCTCCATAATCTACCGATGCAAGCCCACTTGAAACAGACATTTTAACCTTAGAGCGGTAGGAGAGACCTATGCTCCAGTCGTCGCTTGGGGTAAAAAGTATACCCACATTTACCCCTAAGGCAAAATCGGCATTTCCTGCCAAATTGATATTTAGGGGAGATAACTCTTGTGTCGCGGTAATTATATCTTTTAAGTTTTGTGGAAATCCGGCAACTCCAAGATATGGGGTGAGCGCTCCAACGGGGACCATACCTTTATTTAGGTTAAAACTTCCAAGATTGATAGTCAAACCGGCTCCAATACTCCACTGATCGCTAATTTTATAAGAGATAGTAGGTTGTATAGCGAAGGTTTTTAAAGTAATATTCTGCACCAAGTGTGAGCCGCTCCAGTTGTCTGGCCACACTAAACTATTTCCGGCAGGATTTGTTACGCTGATCCCTGCAAAGAATTTGTCGGATATAGAGGTGGCTGCATATATAAAAAGAGGGGTTCCTATTGGGCTATCACTATCTACACTGTAGCTTCCCGAGGTGTAGTTGACCTTTGAGATTATACCGGTAGCACCTAACGACAGCTCTGTGGAACTTTTCATAAAAGAGAGACCGGCAGGATTAAATACCATACTTTCCGAACCCAATCTTAAAGCGGTACCAATATGCCCCATACCTATCTGGCGGGTACTCTGTGAATTGAGCTGGTACCCTTCTGCCATTAAACTTAGTCCAACTAAGTTGGCCAAGAGTAGTAGAGAAATTTTTCTAAAGTTCATTTTCATTTTTCTATTAGTTAAACAATATATTAACGAAGTGAATTTACTATTATCTTGATACTTTATAAGGTTGTAAATATAAGCCAAATAAGATGATAGGAATCAGTCAGTTATAATTATACCTCAAAAAGTAAAGAGTGAAATTTGCTAATTGTTCCTCATTTGGATAATATCTGTACTCTTTTGGCTATCTCCAATAAGGTGTTCAGAGAAGTAGTCTGCCATTAGCCAGAAAAAATATTCGTTCATATTTCCAAAGGAGTGGCGTTGCCCTGTCATTATGAAGATATCAAATCTCTTACCTGCTCTAATGAGAGCATTGGCCATACGGTATGTATTGGCAGGATGGACATTATTGTCTATATCGCCTGTAACCAACAATAGTTTACCCCTTAAATTCCTTGCAAGTTCGGAGTTTGTACCAATCTTATATTGGAATATGGTATCGCCCTTTGCTGTAATACTCTCCAAAACTCCATGGTGTTTTTCGCTCCACCAGCGGTTGTAGATATTGTTTTCATGATTGCCTGCCGAAGAGACTGCCACTTTAAAGAAGTGGGGGTAGCGGAGCATTGCCGCTGTAGACATGAAGCCTCCACCGGAGTGGCCATGAATACCAACCCTCTCTATATCTATAAATTTATATTTTGCTGCCAGCTTCTCTACTACAGCTTTTTTATCGGCCAATCCATAATCGCGCAAATTTCCATATCCAAAATTGTGGTAAAACTTTGAACGGGAGGGGTGGCCTCCTCTGTTGCCTACAGTTACCACTATAAAACCAAGTTGGGCCAAACGGTCTACCCTATCCATACGGTGAGACCAAGAGAAATTGACCCCTTCGGTTTGTGGTCCGGGATAGACATACTCAATTATAGGGTATAGCTTAGTAGAGTCAAAGTCAAAAGGCTTATAGATTACTCCATAAAGATCGGTTACTCCATCTGCAGCCTTAATATTGAAAGGCTCTGGAAATTTATAGCCAATTGCAAAGAGTTGTGTAAGATCACACTCCTCCAACTCAACTAAAACTTTCCCGCTATTGTCTATTAGACTGGCTCGAGGAGCGCTATCTACCCTTGAACGGTTATTTACAAAGAGAGAGCCACTCTCGCTTACAAATGGTGTATGGTTGTAGTTGCCGCTATTTAGAAGTTGTAGCCCCGAACCGTCGAAGTTTACTCTGTAGAGATGCAGGTAGTAGGGGTTCTCATCTCTCTCTTTTCCGTTGGCGGTAAAATAGATGATTTTTTTGGCTTCATCTACAGCCAACACCTCCTCTACATGGTACTCGCCGGAGGTGATTCTATTTATCAACTTCCCACTCTGGTTGTAGAGGTAGAGATGAGCCCACCCGTCCCGCTCCGACCACCAGATAATATTGCCGTTTGAGATTACTGGGGAGCGTGTCTCTACATAGGTGTTCATCCTCTCTTCTATCACCACTTTGGTGCTATCTTCTTTTAGATCTACATAACAGAGGTCTATCCTCTTTAAGTCGCGTGAGGTACGGGTTAGATAGAACCCGTTGTTCTCTCCCTGCCACACGGCATGCTTGATAGAGTCGTTAAGCTCTCTCTTTTTTGGACGATAGAGTTCAAATTTCAAATCTTGATCTTTAAAAGCGGCTACAGAGATCTCTCGCCAACTCTTACTCTCCATATCAACAACGAATAGATGCCTTACGGGTGCCCCCTTCTCTCCGGGCATCTGATAGCTGTATCGCTCAAGTTTGGGCCTGGGTTGCGCCAAAGAGTTTATAACCCACAAATCTTGAACTTTGGAATTGTCGCTCCTCATAATGGCAAAGTGCTTGGAGTCGGGCGACCATAAAATAGGGGCTCTAAGCCTCTGTTTTTTTATTTTTTCGGTAGCATAGATGTCGTTTGAACCAATTCCAAATCCATATTTGGAGGTTCCCTCTGTGGTGAGCTGGTGCTCTACAATGGTTGTGTCGTTAGCATCTATCTTAGCCTTTTCGAAGTTCTCCATATCCATATACCAAAGATTAAAATCTCTTGAGAAGACTACAAACCTCCTATCGGGAGAGATACTCCCCCACGATGGATACTCCTTTCTTGTTTCGAACTCCTCAATCTCCTCCAATCTATCTTCGTTAAAATAGTATTTAAAGCCATGTATCTTGTTTGTAGGCTTTTTCTTAGGGGTAGCTTTGGCCCCCTTCTTTGGTTCGCTCTTCTCCTCTTTCATAACAGAGCTTGGAATTTCAAAGGTGAAGTAGCTGTCATCTACCAACTTAAGATTTGTGATAGGTATATTTTGGGCATCAAAGGGATCTTTTACTATTTGGGTGAGGCGGGCTGCCATTGTGGCATTGTTAAAAAGTGCTTTTTTTGTTCGGGTGGCCGGATCTACTATATAGTAGTAGCTCCCTTGACTATCTTGCCATTTGTACCAAAATTTATCGGAGTTTTTGAACCAGTTGGGCTCTACAGAGGTAGAGAATACCAATTTTGAGATTCTCTTTGGCGAAAATTGGGCTGCCAAATCATAATTGGCCTTAACAATCGGCTGTTGCTGTGCTACAGCCAAAGAGAGCGTAGTAAGAAACAGGAGCGTAGATAGAACAATCTTTCTCATAATTACATATTTAATATTTATCTATTTTTAATTGCATCTAAACTTAGTGTTTTGGCCACTCTCCCACCTCCATCTCCTTAATCTCTCCCCCCTCTACCTTAAAACGGAGAGCGGTACGAACCTTATGAATCCCTTCAACTCCGGCAGCTCCCGGGTTTATATAGAGCAGATTGTTCCTCTTATCGAACTCCACCCGTAAGATATGGGAGTGTCCACATATAAAAATATTTGGAGAGTGGGCAACTATTAGTTGCTGTGCCAATGAGTAGTAGTGGTTTGGTGTTCCTCCTATATGGGTCATTAGAAACTTCAATCCCTCCCTCTCAAAAAGTTGTATCGATGGGTGGAGCTCTCTAATTTTGGTGCCGTCGCAATTTCCATAAACGGCAAGTAACGGCTTAGTTGTTGAGATCTGAGTAGAGACTTCAAGAGAGCCAAAGTCGCCGGCATGCCACACTTCGTCTACATCTTTGAAGAAGGCTTCCAATTTGTGGTCGTAATATGAGTGTGTGTCGGAGAGGAGACCAATAAAAGGCATAGTTTAGAAAATTTTTCCAAAGATTACAAAAATAATCTTTTTAACTATATTTGCGCGAAATATGGAACTATTTTACACAACAAATATATTAGATGGTAAGGCACTCTTAGATGCGGCAGAATCTAACCACTCTACCCGCGTTTTAAGAAACCGTTTGGGGAGCCGTATCTCTTTTACCGATGGGAAAGGGAGTCTCTACGAAGGTGTAATTGTTAAAATAGGAAAATGGGAGAGTGAAGTTGAGATAGTTTCAATTAGTGAGGGTAGGGATAAGAGAGGCTATAATTTACATATGGCTGTAGCCATTACAAAAAATATCTCAAGGTATGAGTGGTTTTTGGAGAAGGCGGTAGAGATTGGGGTAGATAGGATAACCCCTTTGGTATGTGACAATAGTGAACGAAAAGTATTAAATAGGGAACGGGAGTTGAAGATAGTTCTTTCGGCAATGAAACAGTCGCTTAAAACTACCCTTCCCCACTTAGATGAGACTATCTCTGCCAAAAGTTTTATTGACTCTATTGGCGATAGAGGGGGAGGCCTCCCTATAATTCCCAATGGAGCCACCCTCTTGCAGGAGCCTATTAAATTGATGGGGCACTGTAGAGAGGGTAAGCGGGAGGCAATTACCAAACTGTTAAAATTGGGAAGTTCCAACTCTTTTGTTGTGATGATAGGGCCCGAAGGCGATTTCTCTAAAGAGGAGGTAGAGGGTGCCGCCAAAGGGGGATTTAATTTTTTCCATTTGGGCGCTTCACGGTTACGGGTTGAGAGTGCGGCGCTCACTGCAGTGAATGCTCTCTACCTCAATTATCTTGAGAAGATATAGAGCATGGTGGCCATATAGAGTAGTAGTAAAAATGTACCTACGAGTGGGCCAATGTTTCTATTTTTGTCTACTCTTGCCGCTATTAGAACAACCACCGTAGCACCCAACGACAGAACTGTCTCTGCTATACTCTCGTTAGAGAAGGGGAGCGGTGCAATTAGTGAACTGAGACCCAAAATCATCAAAATGTTTAAGATGTTGGAACCTATAACATTGCCAACGGCAATATCACTTCTTCCTTTTATGGCAGCAACTATACTGGTAGCCATTTCGGGGAGTGAGGTACCAACTGCAACAACGGTCAAACCAATTGTAGCTTCGCTTATCCCCCAATTTTGCGCAATGACAATTGCATTTTTTACAATTATCTCACCTCCCCACAGTAGAGCTGCAAAGCCACCTACAACCATAATAAGAGTTACCCCCCACGAGTAGACCAAACTCTTATGGGAGGGGGTGGAGAGATCCTCTTTAGCTCTCGAACTTCTAAAGAGATAGTAGAGGAAAGCGATAAAAAGGAGAATCAGAATAGCTCCGTCACCACTACTTAGTTCACCCGCTCTTGTGCTATATAGAGAATCTCCGGCTAAAAATAGAAGCACTACAGTGGCCAAAATTAAAAAGGGGATTTCGCCCTTTATAAGAGAGGAGTTTACCTTTACAGGCCTTATTAGGGCAGAGAGAGCTAAAACCACCAAGAGATTGAAGAGGTTGCTTCCAATAATATTGCCCACTGCCATTTGAGAAGAGTTTTTAAGGCTTGCCAAAATATTTACCGACAGTTCGGGAGCCGATGTCCCTATAGAGACTATTGTCAATCCAATTACAAGTTCAGAGAGTTTAAGCCGCTTGGCCAATGAAGAGGCCCCTTTGACCAAATAGTCGGCCCCGGCAACTAATAGAGCAAAACCGGCCAATATATAGAGGTAAGACATATTATGGGAAGATTAGATGTGAGATAACCGGGTAGTGGTCTGAGTAGTTCAGTTTAAGAGTGGTGTGCTGCCTGCACCACATCTCTTTTGGAGTTAAGATAAAGTCGATTCTAAGTATTGGCCATAAAAGAGAGTAGGTAGATGCAAATCCACTACCCGCCTCTCTAAAGGTATCCCACCTATTTGACGATAATTTTCTGTAGGTATAGGAGATTGGGGTGTCGTTGAAGTCGCCACATATAATAGAGGGAAGTTGGGTAGATTCCATATGCTTTAACAATGAATCTACCTGTTGAGAGCGACGCTTGAATGTCAATGCCACTTTATCGTGAAGTGAATAGATCTCTTCGCTCAATTTTCGATTCTCTCTAATTCTTTTAAGGAGAGCGGTAAAAGAGATGCTGTGTGACTCTAAATGGGTGTTATAGACTCTAACAATCTTCTCTCCTATCTTAATATCGCTCCATATAGAGAGGTTGGTGCTTCTTGTGAAGGTTATCTTACCACTCTCTATAATTGGGAAGCGACTTAGTGTCAAGTTGCCAAATTTGGAGTTGCCTCTACCCCTGAAGAGGTGGTAGGTGTAGTAGGGATATTGGGGAAACTCCCTTTTTATTGAAGCTATCTCTGTTGTATGATACTCTTGAAAACATAAAATATCGGGAGCCCTTTCATCTACCATCTCTATTATCCCTTCAAGAGCCTCTTTGCGGGAGAGCCTCTCTCTACCCTGTACAAAGAGCCCCACATTGTATGTACACAGCTGCACCTCTTCTCCATCTTCTTTAATCTCTATATCGCCCCACCTAACAAAGAGCTCAGCCAATAGAATAGAGGGGAGAAGGGCAATAAAAGAGATCCAGGCTGTTGAGGAACCTCTAATAAAGAGAGAGACTATAAGTAGGAGAGTATTAATAACCGCCAATGGGATAAAGTATAGTCCAAAAAAGAGGGGAAAGGTAAATTTAGCGGGATTTATAAAGGGAGAGAGATAGGCAATGGCCAGACTGCCTGCAGCGGCAAGCACTATAGATCTAAAGATAATTTGTAGCACAACAGGAAGTTTTGCCCTTTTTTTCACCTTAGCTGTACATTTTGTTGTTTCGTCGCCAATATGTTATAAGAATAAATCCAAAAATCATCCCCCCCAAGTGTGCAAAGTGGGCTATATTGCCTCCATGGTTGCTCAGCCCCAATATAAGTTCTCCAACCCCATAGATGATAACCAACCATTTTGCTTTTAGGGCTATTGGGGGAAAGAGTAAGAAAAAACGGTTATTGGGAAATAGCATTCCATAGCCCAAAAGGACTCCAAAGACAGCTCCCGAAGCTCCCACCGTTGGGATTGATAGGAACTTGCTATAGGCATAAATTGCCGATGCTCCTCCAGCCATTGCCGCCTCTTTATAGGGGAGAGCCTCTAAATGTAAGGCAGTTGAGTGTAGTAATGCTGCTCCAATGCCGGTAACCATATAGTAGAATAGAAATTTTTCACTCCCCCACATCCTCTCCAAGTTGACTCCAAAAAGGATCAAAGCATACATATTGAACAGGAGATGAAAAAAACTCCCATGCATAAAGATATGTGTAATCAACTGGTAGGGCTTAAAAAGATCCGATTTAAAGTAGTAGAGAGCAAATGTCTCATACATAAAATTACCGGTGAGCATAGTAAAAATAAAGATAATAGTGTTGATTATCACTAAATTTTTAATCACCGGTGGCATTATATTCCAAAAGGAGGCTCTTCTATTGTAGTACATTATCTCTTTCTCTATCTCTTAAAAAAATTGTCAATCCAATCTATATCAAATATAGTGTGGGTTCTTTTGCCGTGGGGGGTAAAGTTGGGCTCCTTGCAGGCAAATAGTGCATCTACCAAGCTCTGCTGTTCAAAACGGTTGATGGGCTCTCTACTTTGTGATCCCACCTTTGCAAGATATTGTGCTCTCTGCTCTGCTCCATTATTTGTGACTCTCTCTTTGCCGTTCTCTTCAAGCTCTTGAGCCAAGCTCTCCATTAGTGGCAGAAGTTCTCTATAGAGGTCGGAGAGCCCTTCCGGTACCCCATTTATCTCTATCTCCTCATCTAAAAAGCCAACAATAAATCCCATAGCCAATAGCTCCTCTCTATTTTCATAGAGTGTATTATAATGGGAAAGAGAGAGAGCTACTCTCTCTGGAAATAACATTTGGCGGGTTAAGTTCTCTTTAGATGAGAGCATGGGAAGGTATCTCTCATAAAGAATCCTCTCGCGAGCCCTATAAGCATCTACAATGACCAACCCCGACTTTATTGTAGTGACAATAAATCTCTCTCCAAGTAGTAGAGTTGCCTGTTGTTGGTAGCGGGGATCTGAGAAGAGCTCTTTTATCCCCTCTAAATCTTTTGAACCCTTCTCCTCTATGTTGTGGTAAATCGAATCTACTCTCTCTCCCCCCTCTTCAATAAATGGGTTGAAAAGAGGGTCGTAATCTATCTTAGGAGGAGGAAGGTATTGCCCCATTTTTACCTTTGGCATCTCGTGCGCCCCCTCGCGGTCGAAATCTATCCCTGGAACCAAAGCGTTTTTGCCCAATGACTCTCTAACAACACTGTGAAGGATATCAAAAATTGCCCAATCCTCTTCAAATTTTACCTCTGCTTTTGCGGGGTGAATATTTACATCTACTTTAGAGGGATCTACCTCTAAAAAAATAAAGAAAGAGGGGATATATCCTTCTGGAATCACCTCTTCATAACCTTTCACTATTGCTTTCTGAATATATCCGCTTCTAAAAAATCTCCCATTAACAAAAAGATATTGGTTGCCGGCACTCTTTCTGGCATCTTCGGGCCTTCCAATATAGCCGTTCACCTTTACAATAGATGTCTCTACCTTTAGTTCTACAAGCCCATTTGCAACCTCTCTTCCAACAAGCTCTTTAATACGCTGCTTTAGATTGGCAGGTTTTAGTACAAACAACTCTTTTCCGTTGTGTGAGAGTTCAAAAGAGAGTTGGCTTCGAGAAAGTGCTATTCGTGTAAACTCCTGTACTATTTGACGCAATTCGGTGGCATCGCTCTTAAGGAATTTTCTACGGGCAGGAAGATTATAGAAGATATTTGAGACAGTAACAATTGTACCGGCGGGGGTAACCACCTCCTCCTCTCCATCAAATTCAGATTGCGAAAACCGTAGCTCTATACCGGTCTCATCTCCCCCTCTTCTGCTTCTAAGAGTGACCTGGGAGACTGCCGAAATTGAAGGTAGAGCTTCGCCTCTAAAACCTAAAGTGTGGATAGAGTCTAAATCTTCAACGGCAACAATTTTAGAGGTGGCGTGTCTAAGAAATGCCTTTTTGGCATCTTCGCGCGAAAGGCCAATACCGTTATCTTTTACTTGAATTGTTGTCCGCCCCGAATCCCTTATTAAAAGATCGATCTTGGTGGCTTGGGCATCTATACTATTTTCAATAAGCTCTTTAACAACAGATGAGGGGCGTTGGATAACCTCTCCTGCTGCTATTAGATTTGCAATGTGGCCGGGTAGAACTTCAATCATCTCTCTTCTCTATGCAAAAAAGAGTCCAAACGCTTGAGCTATGTAGTATAGCGCAACCATTAACCCCAATAGCGACAACAATATAATAATTCGCATAAAAAAGGGAGAATTTGGACGACGCTTACTTTCGTAGAGGTTGCGTCTGAAGTTCATACGGATCTCTTTACCGGGGATATAGCGCCCTTCTCTCTCTTTAGAGCTCTCTCTCTGCCCTGCACTCTCCAGCTCCCTATCCCTCTCCTCTTGAGCTTTTGCTACTCGTTGTTGCAGCTCCTCCTTCTCTTTATCCCAATAGAGTGGCCGGTAATTGAAAACCCTATGTTTGGGTGTTTTAAAAAAACTTAATTTTAAAGCCATAGCTTTATCTTTTAACTTTACAAAGATAGTAATAATCGCAGGAAATTTATTGTACCTTCGTACACTACCCAATAGAGAATTGAGATGAGTGTAACAAAATATAGGATAGGAGGGGGGTGGGATATTCACCCTCTTGCCCCCAATTTGCCACTATGGATTTGCGGGGTTAAAGTGGAGCACTCCAAAGGGGCAGTTGCCCATTCCGATGGCGATGCTCCACTACACGCACTTTGTGATGCACTTCTTGGCGCTCTCGCTTTAGGCGATATAGGGAAGCACTTCCCAGACTCATCTATGGAATTTAAGGGGATAGATAGCAAAGAGCTTCTAAAGAGAAGTTATATGTTAGTGTTGAAAGAGGGTTACACCATTGCCAATATAGATATTACTATTATTCTACAACAACCAAAAATTGCACCCTATATAGAGCAGATGAGGGAGAGGGTTGCCTCTATTTTAGAGTGCTGTATCTCTTCGGTTTCGGTAAAAGCTACCACTGCCGAAGGGTTAGACGCTGCAGGCAGGGGTGAGGCGATAGCTGCACAGGCAACTGTACTGCTACAAAACTATTTGCCCAAATAGAAAAAAGTATTATTTTTGCACTCCCACTACAGTTATATATGGTGGTACTACAGATAGAGATAACGGCGCGGTAGCTCAGATGGTTAGAGCGCATGATTCATAATCATGAGGTCCCGAGTTCAATTCTCGGCCGCGCTACAGGCTCAATGCAATCCCCTCCTACAATTTAGGGGGGGATTTCTTGATCTATACTGTAACTATCCCATAGAGTTGTTTGCTATCTCTTTTGAATTGTTTAACTTAGATGTTACTAAACTTAAAGAGTATGGATGCACAAAAAGTTGATATGTTTATCATATCGAACGGCAAATATTTCGATCAATTACAAATTGGAGCCATTAGAGATATGTTGCTTAATATGGATGAGAGTAAATGGCCTCTTGTTGCCTCACTAAGCTTTAATGGTCCCACTATGATGCTATTGGTCTCAATATTTGCAGGAGGTTTAGGTATCGATCGTTTTATTATTGGCGATACCGGGCTTGGAGTGGGCAAATTGGTTACCCTTGGAGGGTGTGGTATTTGGGCTTTTGTAGATTGGTTTTTGATTCAAAAAGCGACTAAAGAGAAAAATTTACAAAAACTGTACAGCGCAATCAGCTTCATTGGATAAGTCAATTTTAGATAGTTTGGAGTGTTATATTTGAAGAGAGTAGCGGCTAAAAAGAGGATAAACGGCGCCCTTATTATAGTGCTCCTCTTCTCTCTACTATTGCTCTACAAATTTTATAACCCCCTTCTCTACAATCTCTTTCCCAACTGCTTTTTTAAAGAGATTACCGGCTTCAAATGTCCGGGATGCGGAGCGCAAAGCGCTATCCACTCTCTTTTGAACTTTAACCTCTACGGTGCACTACAACACAATCCGCTCTTTGTGACAGCTCTCCCCTATATAGTGATGGGGATTCTCTTAGACAATCTAAAACCTCTATCGGCAAGAGCTCAAAAATTGAGAAGAGTGCTCTACGGTAAATTTGCTATTACTACTCTCGCATTAATAGTTGCTGCCTTTTGGATTGTAAGAAATTTGTAGATGCTCTAAAGAGACCGATTATCTCTATATTATTTGTAACTTTATAGTGATCAATAAATATTTTTAATGTGGATAGGGGTAGAGAGAGATGTTTTCAATTTGCGAAAAATATAGATTTGGAAAGTACTTCGTTTGGTGCACTGTTTTACAACTTTATAGGAACTCTTGAGAAATGGATCTTTTTGACAATAAGGTTGATGTCGATAGATATCTCTCAGGGATCAATCATAAAGAGCCTCGAATATGGAAGCAATTCTTTTTAAATTTCTTTAATCCATTATGTAATTTTTCTACATCATTTGTCAATAATAGAATTATTGCAAAAGATATTGTACAAGAGATATTATTCTCTATCTGGCAAAGATCAATCACTTTCAACTCCATCCCCGAACTTAACCATTATCTATACAAATCGGTCTATCATAACTCTCTAAAATACTTGAGGGATAGGAAGAGAGAGAGGTTTGAAGAGGTAGAGGTGGAATCTTTAAAATTTGATGAAGGGGAGATAATTGAGATGGCCTTAAAAGAGGAGATTGTAAGAAAGTTAGAGAAAATTATTGACCAACTCCCTTCCAGGCAACAGAAAGTGATCAAATTGAGTCTTTCTCAGATGAGAAATATAGATATAGCAGATGAGATGAAGATCTCTATCAATACAGTTAAAAAACTTAAAAAAAATGCCTACTCGACTATTCGTATCCACATAGAGCGGGATCTTTTTTTGCTTTTTCTATTTCTTTTGGAATATTAAGGTACCCGTTTACTGTTGTTTGGGATTATATAAGAAATAGCCCAAATAATTATGAAGAACCCCTGCGATTTCGATTCTGCTTCCAATTTAATTGTAAAAAATATTCTACAAATTATTACCTCAGAAGAGAGTGTAATATTGGATGATTTGTCCCATAAATTTGGGAGGGATCTTAAAGCACTTTCAGACCCTTTAGAGATAGTAAGAAAAATTGATTCAGAGCGGATAGATAGAAGATGGGCTATTGTTGCTTATCTGTTTTTTAAATTTAGAATCAAATATTTTGAGTTACAATCCCTTCGCTACTATGCAAAATTGAGAAGAGTTGCGCAAGTAGTTGCTCTTTTTATCTCTATTGTAACTTTTAGCTTGTTGGTTATGCACAATGGCAGCAATCGCCACATATCGAACAATACGGCTATCACTCTTTCTCCCTTGAATTTTCCAACCTCTCTTCGATATATAAAGAGCCACAATGCTCTCTACTCTATAGAAATTTCGGATAAGAGGATATCTTATAAGAGTTTTCAACCGGAAGCATTAAAGTATCCTCTCTCCTTCCTCAACAAGAGAGAGAAGATTACTGTTCCCGAAGGAGAAGAGTATATTGTACAACTTGCAGATGGTTCCAATGTTCTTTTAAGCTCACAATCGACTTTAGAATTTACTCTCTTTACCTCTAATGGCAACAGAGAGGTAAAACTGAAGGGCGAAGCTTTTTTTGATGTGAAGAGTGATACGCAACATCCTTTCATTGTAAGAACCTCTATGGGTGATGTTGTGGCATTGGGGACAAGTTTTAAAGTTCGCGACTATCTTGAAGAGGAAAAAGTGGAGGTTATACTGGAGAGTGGGTTAGTTGCCTATAGTCCCAAATCTCATAGCAGTAAAAAATTGCTACTTCTTCCCGGCGATAAGATTATTGATAAAAAAGAGCAAGGTGTAATAAAGGAGGAGCCGTCAGAGAGCACACTTGCAAATTTAACGGAAGAGAGTTTGGTATTCAGCAATTTACCCCTTAGCAAGATATTGAAAATTTTAGAATATCTATATAATATAGAGTTTGTTTACGAGACAACTTCTATAAGAGAGTTCTACTATTCCGGCTCAATAAAAAAACATAAAGATCTGGAGTCAATTTTAGATTTCTTAGAAACATGTGGAGATTTCCAATTTGAAATAATTGGGAGTCACAAAATCTTTATAAAACTTTTAAACTAAATACTATGAAAAAATTAATTTTCTTGTTCCTACTCTTTACAAATCTGCTACTCTTTAGTGGGTTTAAAGGAGTTGGCAACAACGCTACAGATAGCGTTCTCCACAAGAGAGTTACTATTTGTATGAAGGATGTTACATTGGAAGAGGTGCTTAATGAAGCTGTTAAACAGACAGATGCGAAAGTATTCTTTAATGTAGATAAAATTAGGGCGATACCTGTCTCTTATGTTTCGGAAGAGGAGATCTCTTTTTTGTCGCTATTAGATATCCTTTTAGAAAATAGTAACATATCCTACACAATTAGAGACAATACCGTTATCTTAAGAGAGAGTCCTATCAAAAAGAGGATTGAAGATCAAAAAAAGGTGGTGAAGGGTATCGTCCGTGACGAAGATGGAAAGATTTTGCCTGGTGCTTTTATAAAGGAGCGTAGTGGCAAAAGAGTAGCAGTCTCCGACGACAATGGAGAATTTACTCTTTTTGAAATAGATAAAGGTGAGACAATTATCTTCACTTTTATGGGAATGAGAACATTGGAGATTGAATATTCAGGCGAAGAGTGGTTGGAAATTCAAATGAAGGTTGACCCTCTCTCTCTTGAGCAGTTGGTCTTTACCGGATATCAAACCATTTCGAGAGATAGGGCAGCCGGATCTTTTAGTGTGATTCCCAAGGAGAGGATTGACAAAGGGAGCATTTTAGATGTCACTTCAAAAATTGAGGGGATTGCTCCCGGACTCTCAGTTTACAAAGGGGATGTTAAAATTCGAGGTATTTCCACTATAAGAGGAAAATCGACCCCACTCTATATAGTAGACGGCTTCCCTTTGGTTGGAGATATCAATTCGATTAATCCAAAAGATATAACACATATTACCCTCCTTAAAGATGCATCGGCTGCCTCTATATATGGAGCACAGGCAGCTAATGGAGTGGTGGTTGTTACTACTCAGGGAGGGGTAAGGGGGGCTCCCAGAATCAACATAGAGAGTGCCTATAGTGTTACTCCAATGGTCAATTTTGACAAATATAACTTCTCCTCTTCTCAGGAGCTGGTTGATTTGGAGGTTGAGAGTTTCGATCGATTTTTTGCAAAAAATCCGTGGGCAACTGTTAAAGCCAATAAGCTTCTCCTCTCTAAGGTATATGATGTGCTATATAAAAAGAGTGAGGGGGTACTATCCAATGCAGAAGCCAATTTGGAGATAGAGAGGCTGCGTAACAGCGATAACCGAAGCCAGTTGAAAGATTATGTTTTGAGACCCCGTCAAATTAACCAACACAGCATAAGCGTAAGTGGTGGCTCCGACAACTCCTCCTACTACCTTTCCGGACTTTTTAGAGGCACCTCAGAATCTTTACGGGGCAATAAAAATGAGTCGGTAAATCTCAATTTGAAAAGCGACTTTACCCTATTTAATAAATTGAGAGTAGATATAGGTTCAAATATCACAATTTACAATGCGGTAAATAATGCTATTTCTGGAAGTATGCTATACTATCCGTCATATGAGATGTTAAAAGATGATCAGGGAGAAGATTTAGCAATTAATTTTAAGAAGCCATATTATGAGATTTCAAGACTTTTAGATGCAAATCTTTTTAACGAAGCATATTACCCCTTGAAAGAGAACAGTTATGTAGATATCGGCACAAAAAATTTTAACACTAGAAATTATATCTCATTAAAATACAATATAATTGCTCCTCTTACCTTTGAATTTAAGTATCAATTTGAAAGGGGTAATGGAGTTCAGTCAAATCATTATGGCGAGTCGTCCAATACAGCTTTGACAATGATTAACGACTTTGCTCAGATAGACTCCTATGACAACTCTATTAAATTTAATATACCGTATGGGGGTCAGTTGATTGAGACTAGGGGAAACAATTTCTCCCAAACTTTACGGGCACAAATCAATTATGAGCAATCTTCGACTGACGGGAATCACTATCTCTACGCCTTAGCAGGTGCCGAAAGACGAAAAATGACCACCTCCTCATTTACTGTACAGCGCTTTGGCTATAACGGCAAAGACAACACCTATTCGCCAATAAACTCTTTGGATTTGGGTTTCATCTTTGGTACCGAATCGATGTATGGATATAGCTTCTATAATGAGACTCTAAATAATAGAATCTATGAGAGTGACGATAGATATGTCTCGTTTTATAGTAATGCCTCATACTCCTATTTGAAGAGATACTCTTTTACCGGAAGTATTAGGGTTGACCAATCCAATTTATGGGGTACAGACCCAAGTGTCCAGTATAAGCCTCTGTGGTCGTTGGGAGGCGCTTGGCTGTTAAGCGATGAGAATTTCTTTGATCTGCCTTGGATCGACAGATTGAATGTTAGGCTGACATATGGTATCAACGGTAATATACCAAAGGATACCGGCCCTTATGTCAAACTCTCTCCATACTACTCCTCATCTCTATTTTTACATGGATACTCTGTTGCCAGCCCTCCCAACTACAATTTGACTTGGGAGAGAACTGCCGTTACAAATATTGGCTTCGATATCAATTTCTTAAAAAATAGACTTAATACCACTATCGAACTCTATAATAAAAAGACAACAGATCTTTTAGGGCCAATTACTACAGACCCTACACAGGGGTTTCAATCGATTATAGTCAATTATGGTTCTATGTTCAATAGAGGGGTGGAGTTTGGTATTTATTCGAGAAATATAGAAAAAAGAGATTTTTCATGGAACACTTCACTAAATGTTGCATATAACAAAAATGAAATGACCGACATAACACATTCGGTATTGGCAGTTTCTGCATGGGCCGGTAACATTGCCCATGTTGTTGGTAAGCCTTACGGGAGTGTTTATGCCTACCGTTGGGCAGGAGTCAGCTCAACAGGCGAGCCACAAGTTTATAACGAGAATGACGATATTGTTCTCACCACTTCGGGAGTACAATCGATAGAGGCTCTCAAGTGTGTAGGTACATTGATGCCCAACTACTCCGGAGGATTTGAAAATTTCTTCAGATATAAAAACTTCTCTCTCTCATTCCTATTTGTCTTCTATGGAGGCAATATCTTTAAAAAAGATGTTCCAGAGATTTCAGGAACCAATAGAGGGCTCTCTAGTAATTTTAATAAAGCACTGAATGATAGGTGGATGGTAGAAGGAGATGAGCTAAAAACCGATATTCCAAAATTTGATATAGCTCCCGACAATTACGATAGGGCCAATCTGTACAGGGCTGTAGAGCAGCATTGGGCGCCGGCAGATTTTATAAAACTTAGGAATATTGAGTTTACCTATAATCTACCTAAGGATCTGTTGAAAAAAATCAACTTTTCAAATGCTTCAATTAAGTTTTTTGCCAACAATCTTTTTTACTTGGCAAAAAATAGAGAGGGGTTAGATCCCGAAATGTTTTCGTCGGAGGGGGTTCGCAATCCCACCGCCCCCAACTATACATTTAGCTTAAATATTACATTTTAAATCTATTAGAGATGAAACCAATTAGACATATAATTTTAATATTTGGAGTTCTATTGCTTGCATCGGGCTGCAATAAATTCCTTGATGTCAAGCCTAAGGGGACTTTGATTCCTACTACACTTGCCGAGTATAGTAAAATTTTAGACTTTGAGTACAATTTTAAACTCTCCGACGATATAGCCGATTTTTTTAGCGACGATGCATATCTGTACGGTACAATCTATTCGAGTTGGTTGAGTGCTTCTATGCAAAGGGCTTACAAATGGGAGTCGCCAATGTTCTATTCGGATGATTATGATGGCGACTGGTCCTCTACCTACAGTAGAATTTTCAACTTTAACTTAATTATTAAAGAGGTAGATGGTGCCGAATTGGGCACCCCCCAACAAAAAAATATCCTTAAAGGGGAAGCCTATTTGGCAAGAGCTTTTGAGTACCTAAGGTTGGTGCAAAAATATGGGAAGCCTTACGATCCAACCTCTTCTCAAACAGATCCGGGAGTTCCTCTAAGATTGGAGCCTGTAGTTGCCCCCGAAATACTCACACGCGCTTCGGTACAAGATGTGCTCGACTTGGTGGCTGACGATCTCAATAATGCACTGGCTCTTGGTTTACCGGATTTGGCGCACCATAGGCACAGAGGCTCTAAGGCAGGTCTTTATGGGCTTCTTGCCAAGATGCATCTATATAAAAGAGAGTATCAGGAGGTTTACAACTATGCCGATATGGCTCTGCAACTGTTGGGATCAACGGTGCCCCTTGAAAATTTCAACGACTATTCCGTAGTAGATCCCAATAGTGGCTATGGTAGAACAGATTTGCCAAATGCCCACGAAGGGGTAGAAGCGGTCTATTTAAAACTTGGAGAGCAGTCTATTCCTTCGGGATATGTCTTTATTAGCAACTCTTTAAAATCTCTCTATTCAGAGGGTGATTTGAGATTTGAATTTTTCTTTGCCAACCCATATTATGGTGTCTCCTACGAAACCGATATGCTCGCCAGACACCTAATGGTAAACTTAGGAGTGGGAACTCCTGAGCTACTCCTGTTAAGAGCGGAGGGAGCGGCTCGAACAGATAATTTAACAGAAGCATTAAGAGACTTGAATGCACTTAGGGCAAAGAGGTTGACACCGCAAGCCTATGGTTCCGGATTCAACTCCTCCATCAAGAACGATGTTATACAAATGATTTTGGACGAACGCAGAAGGGAGCTCTGCTTTTATAATGGCACAAGATTATACGATATGAAGAGGCTAAGCAAAGATCCCCAATTTAAAACAGCAACCCTAACAAGAACAGTTGAGGGAGAAACATACACATTGGCACCTGAAAGTGGTAGGTATGCGCTCCCTATATGGTTGAAGGTAATTGAAAGTAATCCGGGAATGGAGCAAAACAATTAATAGTAAAAGTGATCATTTACAAATAATTAAATCATATTATGGCAGTAAAATTTTTTTCAGGGGTTATGCTACTCCTGGCTCTCTCTTTTGTCCCAAATTTTGCGACAAATAGATTTTGTTTACTACAAGAGACCAAAATAGAGAAAAAAGGAGGTGAAAAAGATACCCTTAAGGGGGGTAAAAGCGGAGAGTTGTTTAAGAAGCTCTTTGAGGAGGATCACCCAATTGCAAAGGGGCTTGTTAATATTCATAAAATAGATGGTAAACTCTACTTTGAGTTGCCAATAACTCTCTTTGAAAAAAATATCTTATTGGGTTCGACAATTACAGAAACAAGCGATAATGGAAATGTTACAGTGGGTTCCAAGCCGGTGCCCCCTCTTCTCATTAACTTCACCAAATACAACGAAAATATTGCTCTCAATAAATTGGAGCAGAATAGTATAACCTTTAAAAATAATTTAAATATTAGACGGGCTCTCGATAAAAACAGCGTAGGGGCCATAATGCAACTTTTTAAAATAGAGAGTTATAATAGTGACAGCTCCTCTGTAGTGATTGATGTGACAGATTTTTTCAAATCGGATAGAGAAGAGATAACTCCTTTCGACAGTTACTCTGCCAATACAGCTCTGGGTACCAGAACGCAAGTTTTCAAAGGGGATAGATCTCTAATAAGCGATTTTAAGTCGTTTGAAGAGAATTTTACAGTTAAATCGACACTATCTTATGGAGTCACTTTGACCGATAGGAATAGGAGGGCAATATATACAGACAAGCCTTATACTGTTGTGGTTACCAGATCTTTTTTGCTCTTGGAAGATGAACCCTACACTTTTAGGGTTGCAGATCCGCGAGTAGGTATTTTCAATAGTGCTCGGACAATGTTTAGTGATGAGGGCAATAGGGCAGAGGAGCTACATTTTGCACATAGATGGAGAGTAGAACCCTCCGATATTGAAAAGTACAGAAGAGGAGAAAAAGTTGAACCAACAAAACAGATTGTTTTTTATATAGACAAAGATTTTCCAGAGTGGTGGAAGCCCCATATTAAAGCAGCGGTTGAGAGATGGAACGACGCTTTTGAAAAAATTGGATTTGTAAATGTTGTTAGCGCACTCTCCTACCCGGAGGATGATCCGGATTTTGACCCCGACAATATAAAATACTCTTGTATTAGATACTCACCTGTAGAGGTAGAAAATGCAATGGGACCCTCTTGGGTCGATCCAAGATCGGGAGAAATTATCAACGCTTCGGTCTATGTTTACCACGATGTAATCAAACTTCTCAATAAGTGGCTTTTTGTACAAACTTCACCTGCAGATAAAAGGGTAAGAAGTACTACAATACCACGCGATATATTGGGGGATGCTTTAGAGTATGTATTGGCCCATGAGGTGGGACACTGTTTAGGCTTTATGCACAATATGGGTTCTTCGGCAGTTATCCCTGTCGATTCGCTCAGGTCTCCCACCTATACTCAAAAATATGGAACTACTCTATCTATTATGGATTATGCAAGATTTAACTATGTTGCACAGCCGGGTGATTTGGAACGGGGTGTCCGTTTAACACCTCCCTTCCTTGGGCTATACGATTACTATATTGTAAAATGGCTTTATGAGCCTCTATTCATAGAAGATCCCTTCGAAGAGAGGGATTATCTGGCAAAGTGGGTGACTGAACTATCCGGCAATAAGATATACCGATACGGAAAGCAACAGCTCTTTTCAAGTTGTGACCCCACTTCTCAAATGGAGGATTTGGGGGATGATCCTATTAAAGCATCGGAGTATGGGATAAAGAACCTTAAGTTTATAATGGAAAATATTAATAGATGGCTGCAAGGAGAAGATAGAGATTATATCTATAGAACAGAAATTTATAGAGAGATAGCCAATCAATATTTAAGATACTTGGGGCATGTTACAACCAATGTTGGAGGAGTAATTGTAAATGAGAGATTTGAAGGAGACAAGCTCCCCCACTATAAAATTGTCTCTCGAGATAGGCAGAGAGCTTCACTAATCTTTCTGTTGAATCAAATTAGAGATTTAGAGTGGTTGGAGAATATGGAATTTATCAGAAATATGCCATTAAAAAACTCTATAAAAGATTTAGTTAGGGATAGATTGTCGGGGATGATTATATCAAGTGCCAAAAGAGTGCACTTCGGCTCTACAAAGAGTGACGACCCATACACTACAAAGGAGTGTTTGGAAGATTTATATACCAATATCTTTAAATCGTTGGATTCAAAGGAGACCCCTTCCAAAACAGAGATGAAACTTCAAAAAGATTTTATAGCAGAGATAGTTGATGCTGCTGAATTGTCTTCAGACTCCGACACACCTTTATACGCTTTAAACACCATTTCAAAAAAGAGGGAACTTATTGAAAAAATGCAAAGTTCAGAACCTCCCAAGGGCTTTGAACTGTGGGTACTTTTCAATTACGATATTGGCGATTATGAAAAGAGTCTTTTTTACGGCTATTTGGAGAAAACAAAAGATAGAGTTTTAAAAAGGATGAGAAACTGTTCTCCAGAAGCGAGGCTCCACTATGAGCTTCTTCTTAGAACTATTCAAAAATCTATAAAATAAATATTGAAGATCTATGAAAATATATAAATCGATAATTCTCATACTCTTTATCTTCTCATTTAATTTGCTGAGTGCTCAAAAGGAGGATAGCACCAAACTTTCGAAGTATGAAGAAATTTTTAAAGATAAAAAAGCGAAGAGCGTTAAAGGAATAGTTACTCTTCATCAAATAGAGGATAAGGTATACTTCGAGTATCCGTTGAATCTATTCGATAGGGAGTTTATTATGGCTAATACTGTTGAATTGGTAAGCGATATAGGAGAGGCCTTTGTTGGACAGCAGCCCTCTAAACCTCTCTATCTAAAATTTACTATTGTAGATTCTACAGTACTCCTTGTCGTTAAAGAGAATTACAACATGCTTAGCGGCGGAGAAGAGTCTATCCAAAAGGCTTTAGAGGTAAACTCTATACCGGCTATTTTTCATACTTTTAAGATATTAGCCTACAATATAGATAGTTCGGCAGTACTTTTTGATGCTACTCAATTTCTGATTGGCGACTATGAGAAATTACGCCCATTCGATCCTGCAGGGAGCAACTCCTTTGGAGGGCTTGTTGTTCGTAAAGCCAACTATGTTGCCAATAGATCGACAATTGGCGATATAGGGTCGTATAGCGATAATTTCTCTATCTCTACCTTCTGTTCATATAATATAACCTCTTCACTTTTTGGAGTTTTAGTTCTTCAAAAAGATAAACCATATACTGCTGTTGCCAAAAAATCTTTCCTCCTTTTACCGGAAAAACCGTATCGTCCAAGATTGGCAGATAAAAGGATTGGTCTCTCTTATGAAAAGTATAGCGACTTCTCTTCCAAAGAGGATGGCGTTCAAAAAAAATATTATGCCAAACGCTGGAGGTTAGAGCCCAGGAGCGACTCGTTGCCCAATATTGCCCACCCGGTAAAACCCAAAAAAGAGATTGTTTTTTATATAGACGATAAATTTCCTACGGAGTGGTTTGGCCCCATAAAGAGAGGAGTAGAGCGCTGGAATTCCGCCTTTGAAGCGATAGGCTTTAAAGATGCTCTTTTGGCACTTCCATTTCCTAAAAACGATCCCGAGTTCGATCCCAATAATATCAAGTATAACTGTATTAGATATATCCCTATAAACCAAGAGAGGGCCACCTACTCATTTTGGATAGATCCAAGAAGCGGCGAGATATTGAATGCAGATATATATATCTATCATGATATTGCCTCACAGATAGCCCTGCAGCGATTTATCGAGTGTGCAGCATCAGACAAATCGGTTAGAGGAGTAACGCTACCCCAAGAGATTATGGCAGAGTCATTGGAACAGATAGTGGCAAAGCAGGTAGGGTACTCTTTAGGGTTGTCTAAAAATTTAGCCGGCTCTTCGTCGATACCTGTCGATTCTCTTAGATCGCCAACCTTTACTACCAAGTACGGCATCACTTGGTCCATTATGGATGAGATAAACTACAACTATGTTGCTCAACCGGGCGATAAAGAGAGGGGTGTAAAATTTGCCCAATCCTCTTTGGGCCCCTACGACTACTATGCTATTAAATGGCTCTATAAGCCAATTGATCCACTATTGGATCTTAGAGAGGAAAAGAGTCTATTGGAGAGTTGGATTGATGAGAAGATGGGAGATTCCAAGTATAGATATGGGAAGGAGAACAGATACTCAAAATATGACCCATCTGCCTTAGCTTTCGACTTAGGCGACGATGCCATTAAAGCCTCCCGATATGGCATAGAGAATTTAAAAACTATTATTCAAAATATGAACAGCTGGCTTAAGGAGGAAGATTTAGATTTTAAATTCCGCTCTAAACTTTACTCTCGGATAGTGGAGACATTTATCAACTATTCCAATCATGTAGCATCCAATATAGGCGGTATATTTATCAATCAAAAGAGAGAGGGAGATTGGTTCGATCACTTGACTCCAGTCCCAAAAGAGAGGCAGAGAGAGGCGCTTATCTATCTACTGGAACTCTATGAACACTTATCTTGGTTAGACAATGAGACAGAAAAGGCAGAAATCGAACTGATGGCATCGATATCGGACTATTGCAGAGCTCTTTTTCTACCCTCCCTATTTGCAAGAATCAATGATATGGAGTATAGCGCCTATCTTTCAGAGAATGCCTACACAATAGGAGATGCATATGAAGATATCTATACCGCTATTTTTACAAAAACTTTGAATGGAGAATCACTTTCGGCAGGTACCAAAGCTCTACAGGAGAATTTTATCAACTCTCTTTTGGTCGAATCAAAACTTGTTAAAGAGGATATGCGCCGTATTATGTTGTTTGGAGCACAAAATAGCTTTAATGAAGTTGCCAAATTTAATATGAAGAGTGAAAATAGAGAATCTATCGCCTATGGCAATATTCAAAAAATTAAAGCAACCTTAGATAAAGCCTCTAAGAGTAGAAAAAGTGTAGATAAAGATTATTATAAATTGCAGCTTTTAAAAATTGAAAAAGCTTTAAAAATTGAGTAATGAGATTTTGTTTCACTCTATTCTTATCTATTTTAATTCCCTTTACATCTTTTGGTCAAGATAAGAGAGTGGGGGCGGTTGGAACCTATTTTGAACCAATCTCCCTTCATGAAGCTATAGAGAGAGCCTCTAAAGCGGGCAAAAGGGAACCTAAAATGATTTTTGTAGATTGCTTTACCACATGGTGTGGCCCCTGTAAAAAAATGAGCAGTTCAGTATTTCCCCAAAAAGAGGTGGGAGAGTATCTAAATAGCAATTTCTTAGTAATCAAAATCGATATGGAGAAGGAAGAGGGGATTGAAGTTTTAAAGCGGTATAATATAAAGGCTTATCCTACTTTTTTGCTTCTTGATGCCAAAGGAGATGAGATAAATAGAGTTGTAGGTAGTTCAGAGGCAGAGCAGTTTATAAAAAAAATTAAAAAAGCTTTAGATCCCTCATCAACTTTAGAAGCGCTGAGGGCAAATTATATACAGGAGAAAAATTTTACAAATGCTTTAGCCTACCTCACCACTGCCATAGAAGCTTATAAATATCCCGAAATCAAAGCATTTATGGAGGAGATTTTTCCTCAACTGCCCATCTGGGAGCGATATTCAGAATCAATTTGGCCTTATCTCTCCTATACTTTAAAAGATCCCAATTCGGTTGTTTTTGATATTCTACTGTTAGAAAAAATAGAGGCCGATAGAACCCTTACAAAAGAGAGGGTAGATAAAGCAATCAGAGATGGCTTAATCTCCTTTGCAACCTCTTTTGTAAGTGGTAACTTGGGAGAGTTGGATAGAGAGGAGATAATAGGCAAACTCAACTATTTGCCCTATGTTGCCGAAAATAGAGCTGAAGTTCCTTTAGTTTTAGATGTAGCAAGGAAGTATTACGAAGGGAAAATAGAGGAGATAGAGCGTTACTTTGAGATGAATTTAGAGTGGTTGGGGGTATATGAGAGGGGTATCTTAGAAAAGATGCTATTCTCTATTGAGGGTATCTCCAATGAAAAAAAAATAGGATTCTTTAAATTGAAATTAGAGCACTACAATAGAGAGAGTGAAAAGGCAAATAGAGAGTTGGAGAAATTGATAGAGAATCGATAGCTGATTGAGATGAAAGGCTTTATCCATATCTATACCGGTAACGGTAAGGGGAAGACAACTGCAGCTTTGGGACTCGCACTTAGGGCAGTTGGTGCAGGCAAGAGGGTCTTTGTTGCACAGTTCGTAAAGGGAATGAGATATTCCGAAGTTGATGCTTTGGAACAGCTGGGGGATGCCGTTACTATAAAGCAATATGGCTTGGAGTGTTTTATTCGCAAAGAGCCCACCCAAGCCGATATAGCTGCTGCCCGTGTGGGTTTGGACGAGGTGGCGGAGATTATAGAGTTGGAAGAGCACCAATTGATAATTTTAGATGAGGCTACCATTGCCCTATACTACAACCTCTTCTCTTTGGAGCAGCTATTAGAGGTGTTGGAGGAGAGAGGGGAGGGGTGTGAAGTTGTAATTACCGGGAGGTATGCTCCTGCCGAACTCATAGAGTATGCACACTTGGTAACCGAAATGCGTGAGATTAAACACTATTACAACAGTGGGGTAGAGGCACGAAAGGGAATTGAGTTTTAGTCTGCCAATTCCTTTTTTCTTTAATTCTTATAAAATAGTAAAAGAGTCCAGCCTCGCAGGATCGCTCTCTGGGCCGAAGGAAGGCTCCAAGCCATTCGCGCGCTACTGCAATATCGACCAGGAGATGAAGAAGGAGCTGATCGGCTTTTTAGATTAGATATATCTGTTAAAAATTAGTAAAACAGTGCAATTTGTTAGATATAACTGTCATCTTTGTGTAGAATAAAGTTGACGATATGGAGTGGTACGGAATAACGGATGTGCAGATAGCGTTCGAATTGGGAAAAAGGATCAGGGCGACCCGGCTAAGAAAAAAATTTTCGCAGGTGGAGGTCGCCGAGCGGGCAGGAATAAGCAAGTTTACGATAGGTCAGATGGAGAACGGTAAAAATACTTCGCTGGCGTCGTTGATAGCCGTAATGCGTGTGTTGAAACTGCTAGAAAATTTCGATAGTCTGATTCCGCAAGAGGTAATCAGCCCCGTAGAGATGTTGGCCAAAAAGAATAAAAAACGCTAAATCATTTTTGAAAAAGATTTAGCGTTTTTTAAGTGCCCGGAGCCGGGATCGAACCGGCACAGCCTTGCAGCCACTGGTGTTTGAGACCAGCGCGTCTACCAATTCCGCCATCCGGGCTACTAAGTAAACAGTAGGAGATGCAAAAGTAGCTAAAATTGGAAATAATACAAATAGTGTAGAGCCTTTTGTGAACTTAAAAAAATAGAACTAACTTTGCAGAGCAATTTTGGCAAAGGGAATTCCGTGAAATTCGGATACAGTACCCGCTGCTGTGATGCTTTCCATTCGGTTTTTTGCTCTTAAACCACTGCTTGGTGCGGGAAGGTGCAAAAGTAAAAGCTAAGTCAGAAGACCTGCCCAGATTGTAACTTATTAATCGAACTTTCGGGAGATAGGGAACGATGACTAGAACAATTTCTCTTTTAGTATTTTCACTTTTTCTTTTTTTGGCTGCTGCAGCACAAAATGTAGCCATTAGGGATAGTGTTGTAGTTGGTATTATAGACTCTTTGGTTGTAGAGGAGAAGATTGAACTCTCAAGCAGTACCGATATGGCCTTATATGCTGTTGGTACCAAAATAGAGAGAATTTCACCCCTTGCTTTAGAGAGGGGGGCATCCCTTACCCTTGAGCAGCTGCTTAAGAGTGAAAGTTCTCTCTATATCAAAGAGTATGGTAGAGGTATGCTCTCCCATCTTTCTGTTAGAGGACGCTCCTCTGCACATACAGCTCTCCTTTGGAATGGGATAGATATTTCTACACCTACAATGGGGCAGATTAATCTGGTGCAAATTCCCCTCTACTTCTTCGATAAAATGACTATCCATACGGGGGGAGGCTCTACTCTCTATGGCAATGGGGCTATAGGGGGTGCAATTGAACTCTCCACTACTCCAGAGTGGAATAATGGCGTTGGGGGCGATCTTACCCTGTCGGCAGGAAGCTACTCCACTCTATATAGTGGAGGAACTTTTAGATACTCCAGCAACTCTTTTACCTCTCGCACTTCACTCTTATACTCATCCTCTAAGAACAATTATAAATTTAATAACAATACCAAACCGGGGCACCCCCGTGAGCGGCTAAACAACAGCGCCTACTATAATAGCGGTATTATGCAGGAGTTTCATAAGAGATTTAAAAAGTTGTCTCAACTCTCTTTTAACCTCTGGTATCTAAATTTCAATAGAGAGATTCAACCCTCTATTCCACTAAACGACACTCCCGAAAATTACGCCTCTATACTGGATAGAAGCTTTAAAGGAGTTATCAAATACGAGGGGAGGGTGGCAAGAGTAAGCTACCGGATAGTTGGAGCGGTGTCGGAAGATAGAGAGTTCTATAAGGAGGATATTATAGCGGGTACAAAATATTTTGGAGAGGTAGAGGCACAATATAGCGTAGGTACACTAACTTTAAAGAGTGGAGGCACATTTCAACTTGCTCTACCTAAAGGGAACTATTTCGATCTTGGAGTTAAAGAGCGGAGAGGCTATCTCTATACAGTAGCAAGATACCTACCACCCTTTGCCAAAGAGACTCTTATTTTGGGTGCGGGTATAAGGGTAGGAGAGGTTACCAACGGTAAAGTACCCCCAATGCCCTCTATAGATTTTAAATGGTATCCCTATCGGAGGGGAGCCCACAACCTTGCACTTAGGGGCTCGTTTTCAATAAGCAGTAGGGTCCCTACCCTTAACGATCGTTACTGGGGAGGGGTAAGCAGCTATCTTCTTAGTGAAAGCTCTACAACGGTAGAGGGGGGAGTTGATTTCTCACGGAGTGGAGAAAGGTTTAATTTAACTCTCTCTACCTCTTTATATAGCAGTGCTGTAGAAAATTGGATTAGATGGCTTCCGGCAGGTCAAGTGTGGAGGCCGCAAAATGTGCCACATGTAACTTCTAAAGGTATAGAGGCGCAATTGAAAGTAGAGGGAGAGTGGAGCCGGCTTGGCTATAGGGCAGCTGCCAACTACTCTTATAGCTCCATTGTAATGGATAAGGGGTTGTGGAGTGAGGATCCTTCAATTGGGCAGCAGTTGGCTTTTCAGCCATTACACTCTTTCAATAGTACACTTACCATAGAGCGGGATAGAGTTTCACTCTTTACTACCATCTCTTATACGGGAAGAAGAAGCACCTTAGATATTTTTGATCTCCTCCCCTCTTATACCCTTACCAATATAGGGGGGGAGTATAAGGGAATTTTGTGGGGCAATAACTTCTCTATTATTCTCTCTATAAACAACCTCTTTGGAGTGAACTATCAAAATGTGAAGTTCTACGCAATGCCCCCCACAAACTCACTTTTAACTTTAAGATACTTTTTTTAAATTTTAAATATCAATTGATGAAAAGAATTATTTATCTGTTAATTACAGTTGCGCTCACAATAGCTTGTACAAAAACTCCACCAATCGAACCCCCAATAGATTGGAGCAGAAAAGTGTTGGTTTTGAATCAAGGTAACTTTAGCGAACACTCCTCATCTATTTCGCTCTACGACGAAGATAGCGGAGAGGTGCAAAATGGACTCTTTGAAGCTGTGAACGATATCTCTATTGGAGCCACTTTAGTTTCGGGAAGGGTCTCTCCATTCAAAAATATCTATTTGGTGTGCAACTACCCCGATAAGATTGAAGTTATTGGCAGTAGAGATTTTAAACTAATTGGAGAACCTATTACTCAAGAACTTGCCAATCCCAGAGATATTGCTATTGGAGAAAATAGAATATATGTCTCAAACTGGGATTATAGCTACGAAGAGAACTCCGAAGGGTGGTGGTACTACCCCAACTCCTATATTGCCATCTATGAGAAAGAGAGTAGAGAGTTTATAAAAAAGGTAGAGGTTGGAACAGATGCCGAAGGGCTTCTCTTAGGTGTGGGCAATACCCTATTTGTTGCTACTGCCGAAGGGGTAAAAGTTTTAGATACAGAAGAAGATCTTCTTACCACCAAAGCGATAATTGCCCCAGAGGGTTGGGGTGGAGCAAAGCATATTGTTCAAGATAAATTTGGATGGATGTGGGCCTCTTTCCCTGCAAAAGGGGTGGTAAAATTTAGTGGTACTACCAACCAAGCAGATAGAGTTGTAGAGGTACCCATAGATACGATGAATGGGGTGATAGAGAGCTCAGCTGTAGATGGAAGTCTCTATACTTACAACACCACATTCGATTCCAACTACCAGCCTGAACAATCAACAATATATAGAATCTCTGAGGGTGGAGAGAGTGTTTCAATTTTTGCTACAGGGAACTACTTCTACGGAGTGGGAGTGAGTCCTGTAACCAATAATGTTTTGGCTGCCGAAGTGAGCTTTACCTCAAACTCTCTTATAAAGAGATACTCTTCCAACGGAACTCTTCGCCCATTCACAGAAGAAAATGGAGGGAGTAGAGAGGGTGCAGCTGTAGGGGTTGGAGCTTTTCGCTTTCTCTTCTTTTAAATTTTACTCTACAGCCTCTCCTTTTAAGGTGGCAGATGAGCAGGAGGTGACCCTCACCTTTACAAAATCTCCCACCTTATGCCCTTTGGCAGGAATTATAACCACCTTATTTTGAGAAGATCGTCCAAAAAGTTCTTCTTTATTGCGTTTTGAACGACCCTCAACTAAGATCTCAAACTCTTGCCCAACATCATTTTGGTTAGAGAGTAGAGAGAGACTATTTTGAAGTTCAATAATCTCCTGTAATCTTCTACCCTTTACCTTTGGGGGAACATCGTTGGGGTATCGTTTGGCAGCTACGGTACCCTCTCTCTGGGAGTATTGGAACATAAAGGCGGTATAGTAGCCAACCTCTCTCATAATTGAAAGGGTCTCTTGATGCTCCTCTTCGCTTTCGCCCGAAAAACCTGCAATTATATCTGTACTAATAGAGCAGTTGGGAACTCTCTTTTTGATATAGTCTATCTTTTGGAGATACTCCTCTCTGCTATAGTTTCTATTCATCCTCTTTAAAACAGAGTTGCTCCCCGACTGTACCGGAAGGTGGATATGTTTACAGATATTTGGAAAAGCTGCAATTGTATCTATCAGCTCCCTGCCAATATCTTTTGGATGTGAGGTAGAGAAGCGAACCCTAAGCTGTGGCGCAATAAGGGCTACCTGCTCTAAAAGCTTTGCAAAGGTGATATTTTCGCCGGCACAATATGAATTTACATTTTGCCCAAGGAGGGTAACTTCTCTATAACCACTCTCAAAGAGAAGCTTTACCTCCTCTAATATTGTTTTTGGATCTCGACTCCTCTCCCTACCTCTAACATATGGAACTACACAGTAGGTGCAGAAGTTGTTGCAACCTCTCATAATCGATACAAATGCCGATACTCCATTTTTATCCAATCTTACGGGGGTAATATCGGCGTAGCTCTCCTCTTGTGAGAGAATTGTATTGGCTGCCAACTCTCCACTATTGGCGCCATCAATCAGTTGAGGCAGTGTGCGGTAAGAGTCAGGCCCGGCAACCATATCTACCAAACCGGAATCTAAAAGTTCCGCTTCCAACCTTTCGGCCATACATCCCAACACCCCAATTTTAAGAGCTCTATTTTTTCTCTTAAGAGAGTTGAGCTCCCTTAGGCGTGCCCAAACCCGCTGTTCGGCATTCTCTCTTATACTGCAGGTGTTAATTAAGATTAGAGAGGCATCTTTGTAGTTGCGGCTAAGCGAATAGCCTTGGGGCTGAAGTATTGAAAGAACAACCTCACTGTCGCTCACATTCATCTGACAGCCATAAGTTTCTATATATACTTTGTTGAAGTTTTCGTTTAAAATAGGCCTTACAGAGTTGAAGTTTGTAGCCATATCTATCATATTAATTCTGCAAATATATGCTTTTTTGTACCTTTGCCATAATAGTGCAGTCGATATGAAAAAGGTTCTCTTATTTTTACTTCTCCTCTCTCTTCTCTTCTCCTCCTGCTCCAAGTTAAGAGATATAGATATTAGAGAGTTTGAACTAATGGGGTTTACACTATTGTCTACCTCTGCTCTTCAGATAAATATTGGGTACAATGTCTCCAATCCCTCCAATCGTGATCTTATTTTAGAAAAGGCAGATGGTATAGTAAAAAAAGATGGAGTAGAGTTTGCTCTACTTACTCTTATTGAGGCAGATACAGTGAAGGCTGCTGCTCAACAACACTATAGCGCCACTTTTAAATTGGAACTTTTAGATCCCCTGTCGCTTCTCTCTATGGGTTTAGACCCCTCGAAGTGGCAGATAGAGGAGTTTCGTGTGGATGCCTCCTCCTTTATTAAAAGCTCTTCGGGTGTAAGGAAGTGTATAAAATTTAAGGAGCTCCCATTAAACTCAATTATTAAAAAATTTAATTGACAATGAGGTCTATTTTAGCCATACTTCTAACTGCTCTACTCTCTATAGCTGCCACCTCAACACTTTTGGGGCAATCCTATTTGGATAGCCTCCTTTTGCCCGACTCGCTAAAACAGAAGAGAGCTATTGCGGACTCTATCTCTTTGCAGCAAGATCCCTTTCAGCTTATTGGAGAGAGAACTCCTTTCGGTAAAGGGGCAATTAATATTAAACAGAGCCGTGCCATAGAAGAGGGGGTAAAGAGGTATATCTCTAATGGACCCTCCAGAAAATTGAGAGGGTACAGAGTTAGAATCTACTTCGACAATAGACAAAATGCACGCATTAAATCGGAGGAGATAGTCTCTCTATTTCAAGAGAGCTACCCCTATATTCCTGTCTATAGAAGCTACGACAACCCCTACTTTAAAGTATCGGTGGGTGACCTTCGCAACAGATCGGAAGCTGTAGGGCTTCTAAATCGTCTCAAGAGAGAGTTTCCTTCCGCTTTTGTTGTTCGAGAAAATATCAATTTCCCATAAAGGGCGAGGCTAACCTCTATTTCTCCACCAATAGGGGCGAAACTTCAAGGCCAACCTTCTAAGAGGGGTTAGGTGACGGTCTAACTTTTCGGGGTAGATATCTTTAATATTGATCATAATCCCTGTCTCCTCTACATCGCCAAAAGTAGAGTTGAATGCGGTACCAAACACCTTCATAGAGGGGGAGAGATTCATATAGGAGTTGATAAGGGGTGGAATATTCTCCCCCAATCCTCTCACCTCTTTAGAGAGTTTTTTATACCCCTCATTATACTCCACACCATCGAAGAGCTCTTTAAAATAGCGATTCTCTATATCGTAATCTAAAGGAAATTTTGGGGTAACAAGGTTTAGGCTATCTTTAAAATAGTGGTTGAGAAAATAGAGGAGGGTATTTCTTGCCCTTGTATTGTAGTTAGAGTACATAGTCACTTTCCCAAAGAAATATTTGATATTGGGGTATCTTAGAATTAGAGCACCCAATCCATCCCATAGATTATCCAATGCAAAGAGCCCTTTTCTTTTAATATTGGTGCTCTGATAGTTGGGTTGTATAAAAGATCTCCCCAGCTCAATAATAAATGGCATATACTCCCTTTTGAACTCTTCAGAGAAGTTGAAGAGTTCATGGGTTGCCATATGCTCCTGCTGCAATGCAGTACATTGTATATAGCGATACCCCCCTAAGATCTCTTTATCTTTAGGGTCCCAAACAATCAGCTGTTTATAGCCGTTCTTAAGATCGGTGTCGTAGCTGTCTATATCTATTGATTTTCCAGTCCCTCCTCCGGTGAGTCTAAACGAAATCTCTCTAAGCCTCCCAATCTCTCTCATAGTGTAGGGAGAATTTTCGGCTGTCACCTCAAAAAGTTTATTATCTCCTCTTCTTGTGTTTCGGATAAATTTATCGCTGGTAAGCTCATCCATTATAAGTTTGCGCTCTACCGGCTGAATAACTGCTTTCATCACTTCTACTTTAAATTATAAACTCTTTTTCTAATCTCGCTATTCCACTCTTGAAGAGTTTTGCCATCGGTCAACTCTTCGTGGGAGATTGCTTTTCCAATATATAATTTCAATCTCCTATTTTTTTGTCTAAACATCTCGTGGGGAAGCAAGATAGTCTCAAAATTAAACTTTATTCCCAATCTCACCCTTAAATTGGCCAAACGATAAAAAAGATTGGAGTTTCTCCCCTCAAAATAGAGTGGAAGAATATCTCTTTTATGTTTTACAGCTTGTGTAAGATAGCTCTTTCTCCACTCCAAATCGGTAATCTCTCCCTTAATTTTTCTTGAGCATAAGCCGGCCGGAAAGTATAAAATTGGATCGTTGGAGAGGTAGCTCTCTTTTAACATCGCTACACTCTGCTGGCTCTGTCTCCCATATTTATTTACCGGTATAAAAACTGGTTTAAGAGGCTCCAGATGGTAGAGGAGGTCGTTGGTCATAGACTTAACACCCGAAAAGAGCTTTCCAAAGAGTTCCAACAGCACCAATCCGTCCAATCCCCCCATAGGGTGGTTTGATACTACAACATATCGCTTTTGCAAATCTATATTATCGAGTCCCTCTACTTCATACTCAATCTTTAGCTCTTTTAACACTTCGGAAATAAACTCTACACCCGAATAGTTCTTCAGCTTTACCAAGGCTAAATTGATCTCCTCCTGATGTATCAATTTTGCCAACCACCTGAATAGAAACTTGGGTATAACTTTTTGTAGCTTAGGATTTTTAGCTATAATAACCTGCTCTATATCTATTTTCAAAATGCTGCAATTTAGGGGCTTATAAAATGCTAAGTTAAATAAAAAACCTATCTTTGTATAAATAGTTCTCCACTTGACATATATGCTTAAACAGAGCCTACAACAGAAATTACAACAGAAACTTTCTCCATTACAGATTCAAACAATCAAGTTGTTGGAGTTGCCTATGATGGAGTTGGAGCAGCGTATAAGAAAAGAGTTGGAAGAGAATCCTGTTTTAGACGAGGTGCCATCTGAAGAGGATGACGATACCAATAGTAATCTCTCTTTAAGCGACTATACATCGGACGATTCTATCCCCTCATACAAATTAAGAAATACCCTTTCAGGCAAAGATGAGAGACCCCAATACAGTACATTTTCGGTAAGAGAGAGTTTTAATCAGAGCCTTATGTCGCAATTGGGGTATCGACAATTGGATAGTCGCACAAAGGCAATTGCCTCTTTCTTAATTGGGAGTATAGATGGCGACGGCTACCTAAGACGCAACTTGGATTCGTTGGTTGACGATATAAGTTTTCGCCTACAGATTGAGACAGATGAAGAGGAGTTGGAGCAAATTCTATCCATTATACAAGAGTTCGAGCCTATTGGTGTGGGTGCCAGAGATTTGAGAGAGTCTCTTCTAATACAGTTGAACCATAAAGAGAGTACCCAGGCGAGAGAGTTGGCACTTAAAATTTTAAAAGATCACTTTACCGAGTTTACAAAAAAGCACTATCAAAAGATAATGTCCCGTCTTTCGGTAGATAAAGATAGCCTCAGAGATGCAATAGAGGAGATTGTTAAACTAAATCCCAAACCTGGGGGTGAAATTGACGACTCCTATAACGAGCAGGCTCAACAGGTGGTTCCCGATTTTCTATTGGAGTATAAAGATGGAGAGTTGATAATCTCTATGCCCCGCTTCAATATCCCCGAATTGAGAGTAAATAGAAGGTATGCCGAAATGTTGACAAAGAGTGTAAACAATACCAAACCCGATAAAGAGGCTACACTCTTTATTAAACAGAAGTTAGACTCTGCCCGCTGGTTTGTAGAGGCTATTCGTCAGCGCCACAACACTCTCAGTAGTACTATGAGAGCCATTGTAGATTTTCAGCACGACTTCTTTATTGATGGCGATGAAACCAAGCTGAAACCGATGGTACTTAGAAATATAGCAGAAATTACAAACTTAGATATCTCTACAATCTCTCGAGTTGTTAGTAGTAAATATATTCAAACCCACTTTGGGGTCTACTCTCTTAAATATTTCTTTTCGGAAGGGTTAATGACAGAGTCGGGAGAAGAGGTCTCTACCCGGGAGATTAAGAAGATTTTGTCTGACAGTGTAGAGAAAGAAGATAAAAAGCGGCCATTTACAGATGAGGAGTTGGTTAAACTCTTAAATGAAAAGGGATATATTGTGGCAAGAAGAACAGTTGCCAAATATAGGGAGCAGCTCTCTATTCCTATTGCAAGACTTAGGAAAGAGCTTTAAGTTAGATTATACCTTCATCGGAGAAGCTAAAGTAGCTGTCGCCTGCAATAATTAAATGGTCTAAAAGGGTAATACCAAAAACTGCCGAAGCCTCTTTAAGAAGGTAAGTTTGTCTTTTGTCGTTGTCGCCCGGCTGTACACTCCCCGAAGGGTGGTTGTGCACCAAAATTATTGAACTGGCATACTTTTCCAAAGCGTTTCGTACAATAATCTTTACATCTACCACAGTAGCAGAGATTCCTCCGGAGCTCATCCGCTCTTTAGAGATAAGTTTGTTGGCACGATTCAGATACATTACCCAACACTCTTCGTGTGGCAAATCTCTAAGTAGCGGTTTTATGATTTGGGCAGCATAGGAAGAGGAGCTTACCCTCTCCATCTCTTTGGCTTCTCGAGTCATATAACGCCTGCTCAACTCAAAAAGTGCAAGGAGAGCTGATATTTTAGCAGGCCCCATACCCTTTATTGCCAATAATTTGTGGTAATTGACCTTTGCCAACTCTCTTAAACTATTGTCGCAACTCTTTAGAATCTCTCTTGAGAGATCTAAAGCGCTCATCCCTCTGCTCCCATTTGAGAGAAGAATAGCTATCAATTCGGCGTCTGAAAGCGATGCTGCACCCTTCTCCAACAATCGTTCCCGTGGCCGCTCATCTTTGTTCCACCCTTTAATTCCCCCTCGTTTCATAACACTACTATATAAAAAAAACTTCCCTAATGTGGGAAGTTTAGCTCAATAAGTGGAATCAAAAAAGAAAAAGATTAACTCAAAGTGTCAATAAATTGAGCGAGTCCACTTTTAAGATTTGCCGCTTTATTTTTGTGTATAATATTTTTCTTTGCCAATTTGTCTAACATAGAGGTTACCTTAGGCAACATTGCCAATGCACTCTCCTTATCGGGGCTATTGCGTATAGTTTTAATCGCGTTACGAGTAGTACGGGCGTAGTACCTATTGTGTAATCTGCGTTTTGCGCTTTGGCGCGCACGCTTTTTAGCGGATGCGTGATTTGCCATCTGATCTATTAATTAGTTTTGTAGTCCGTAGGGGAATCGAACCCCTATTGCAAGAATGAAAATCTTGAGTCCTAACCATTAGACGAACGGACCTTGTCCCATAATTTGGAACGCAAATATATAGACTTTTTTTGAAGTTCCAAAATTATTAGTTAAAAAAGTAATAAGAGTAGAGCAGCGACTCTACCTGTCTAAGGTAGTTTCGCTTGTTATATCGGGGAGCATATACAAATGCCTCTACCGCTATTATATAATCTCTATTTTGGTTCAAGAAGAAGTGCGACACAAAGGGGCCACCCATAAAGTCGTTCTCTACCTCCCATAATCCCCGCACCTCCCAAATCTCCCTCCCTTTATATCTAAAACGATAGAGAGCGGGCTCTACCATACTGTTGGTTATCATATAGGAGCGCTCTACCGGCCCAGGGACATTTCTCTTAAGTATTTGGTCCCTTTTGGCAACCAATCGCTCAAGTGTAAGATCCAATGTATCTCTATAGGGAAATCTATAGATAAAAACCCCTTGGTTGGTGTAGGTGGTCTCGTATGAAACCCAAGCAAACTCTTTTCCTCTCTTTTTAATTGAATAGCCCTTGGGGAAGTTGAGAGAGCCCTCGAGGTAGTTGGCCAATTCCTCTCTAATTGCCCGATCCTCGTACCTTTTGGCATTCTCAATTATTCTATTGCGCTCTGCCATAAGAAGGGTGTTTTTAAGAGATTCGCTACTCTCTTCTATTATGGTAGTAAGCTCTTTAGAATTTTTGGCTCTAATAGTAACAACAACTTGAGGCGCAGCCCAAACATTTTGCCTAACCCTCATCTCACTCTCTTTAATAGCGGAGTCGATATCTACAATAATTAGATTTCTATGGCTTTGAAAAATTTTAGAAAATGCACTCTCTGGGATTGAGATTAAGGTGAATAGTGGCTCCTTTTGTGGTAGAAAGGGGTGGTCTGCCATAAGAGTTGCTCTAATAGCAGCTCCCGAGTCGCCCTCCCATTCACTTTTGGCAATAACCACTAACACCTCGCCCGCCTTTCCACTAATATTGGGCATCAATTGAGCACCCTCCTTGCAGCCGGAGCTTAAAAGAGAGAGCAAAAAGAGAAAGAGAGGCAATAATTTAGTATAACGCATTAGAGTAACTATTTAAAAAGTCTATAGATATCGTTTCCAAAGGCCAATATCATTATTGCAAATAGGAATAGCATTCCTGCAACTTGAGCATACTCCATCAATTTGTCGTTGGGTTTTCTTCTTGTTATCATCTCCCAAAGAAGAAAGAGAATATGCCCTCCATCTAAGGCGGGTATTGGAAGTAGGTTGAGTACTGCCAACATAATAGAGAGAAAAGAGGTGATACTCCAGAAAACTCTCCAATCCCATTGGGCGGGAAAGATTTTTCCAATAGTAATAAAACTTCCCACCGATTTATAAGCCTCACTCTTTGGAGTAAAAATAAGTTTAAGCTCTTTTAGATAGTTTCCAACAGTGGCGACCGAATTTTTAGCACCTCCCGAAAGAGAGGAGAGAAGGTTATACTCGCTATTGGTAAATTCCAAGAGTTTAGAGGGGTCGCCCTCAATAATAACTCCTAACATTCCACTCTCGTTTATAGAGAGTTCAAGCTCTACTCTCTCTCCACCCCTTAACACCACTGCTCCAACCTCGCTTCTGTTACTCAACTGGGCAAGTAGAGGTGCGATATCTTGATAAACGGGGCTTTTAAGAGTGTCAATCTCAATTAGCCTATCCCCCGCATGTAACACTCCAAAATTTGGAGAGCTCTCTACCACCTCCGATACCAAGAAGGGGAGGCGTAGGGTAAAGAGTCCGGGAGAGTTTAAGAGTTGAGGCAAAAAAGAGGGATCGATATTGATTGTCATCTCCTCTCCATCTCTAATAATTTGGGCAGTTGTTGCCTGCTCTCTAATTAAAACTATCTGCAGTTCATGAAATTTCTCTACCCTATTGTTGTTAAAAGAGATAATTTTGTCGCCATTTTTAAAGCCCATCTTTAGAGCCAAATCGTTACACTCAACCCCATAGATAGCTTCACTATTCTTAAGATAACTATCGCCCCAAGTGAGCAACATCGATGCAGAGATAACTATTGCAAGTATAAAATTGAAGAGTACCCCTCCAAACATTACTAAAAATCTTTGCCAAGCAGGACGACTCCTAAATTCCCACGGCTGAGGCTCCCCCTTCATCGCCTCTACATCCATATTCTCATCAATCATTCCGGCAATTTTGCAATAGCCCCCCAATGGGAGCCAACCGATTCCATATTCGGTATCGCTATTTTTTGGCTTATACTTAAAAAGAGAGAACCCCGGATTGAAAAAGAGATAGAACTTTTCAACTCTAATCTTAAAGAGACGGGCAAAAAAGAAGTGCCCAAACTCGTGTATTAAAACTAAAATAGAGAGTGCCAAGATAAGTTGCACCACTTTAATAACTGTAACCATTTACCTTTTTAAAAATTTATTGTCAACTATTTTTTCTGCAAGAATGGTGCCCTCTCTATCGCTCTCTACTATCTCCTGCAGTGAGGGCTTCTCTATAAAATCAATCTCCTCTATCACCCTCTCTATAATCTCTACTATAGAGGGCAGCGCTATCTTTCCCTCCAAAAAGGCATTTACTGCCACCTCATTTGCAGCATTCATAGCGCAAGGTATATTGCCATCCCGTTCTATCGCCCTGTAAGCCACCTTTAAAGCGGGAAACTTGTTAAAATCGGGAGGGTAGAACTCCAACTTTGAGAGTTCTACAAAATTGACTCTTGGGGCATCCAATTTTAATCGAGTTGGGTAACTTAAGGCATATTGGATAGGGATCCTCATATCGGGATAGCTTAGCTGTGCAATAACCGAACCATCGCTAAACTGCACCATTGAATGAATAATCGATTGGGGATGTACTAAAATTTCAATTTGAGAGGGGGAGAGGCCAAAGAGCCGGTGTGCCTCTATCATCTCAAATCCCTTATTTATCATAGTTGCAGAATCTATTGATATCTTCTCTCCCATACTCCAGCGTGGGTGATTGAGTGCCTGCTCAATAGTTGCTCCACCCATACTCTCAATAGAGGAGTGTAAAAAAGGCCCCCCCGACGAGGTTAAAATTAATTTTTCGGGCATAGAGACCTCTCCCTGAAGTGCTTGAAAAATTGCCGAATGTTCAGAATCTACAGGAATAATGGGAACTCCCCTCTTGAGGGCTCTCTCCATTACAATGGCACCTGCTGCCACCAACACCTCTTTATTGGCTAAAGCTATCGCTTTTCCGGCCTCAATAGCATTTAGGGTGGGGATAACACCATGAAATCCTACCAACGCCGACAAGAGAATATCTATATTGGAGTTCTCTACAATTTTATGGAGCGACTCTACTCCTGCAAAAACCTTTATCCCTAAAGGATCTAACCTGTCAAATAGATATTTGTATTTGCTCTCATCTACAATAACTACACTATTGGGATTGTGTTCTATTGCCTGCTCTGCCAACAATTTGGCATTACGATTTGCTGTCAACACCTCTGTACTAAAGAGGGTTGGATGTTTGGAAATAACATCTAAAGCTTGTTTTCCAATAGAACCTGTAGAGCCTAAAATAGCAACCCGTCTCATTGGCAACCAATTAGAATTTAATATATTTTGTGGGATCTATAGGTACCCCTTTGTGCCAAAGCTCAAAATGGAGATGGTTATTGCTGCTTAGAGAGCCGGTACTCCCAAGGTGGGCTATTGCGGTACCTGCTACAACTTTGTCGCCCTCCTTTTTAAGTAGTTTGGTATTGTGTTTATAGATTGAGACTAAGTTATTATCATGTTGAAGATGTATATTATAGCCTGTTTTGTCGTTCCATGCGGCAAAAATAACTGTACCATCTAAAATGGCAAAAACAGGGGTATTGGCAGGTGCGGCAATATCTAAAAACGGATGGTTGTTCGCTTCGCTATAGCCGTTGGATATAACCCCCTTGACCGGAGTAAAAAAATGCAATCCTTCGAGCTGCTCTATAGTTCTTCGTTTTGCCGATGTCTCCAATCTTGCCACTCTATCAACCTCCCTTTTTAAAGAAGAGTCGCTCTTGTTTGTAAGGGGGGCAAGAGAGTCGCTCAACTTCTCTATATTTATATATTCCGATATAAAAATTTCGGGGTTTAGCGGCTCTTGGCCCAATAGGACTCTCTGCATATTGCTTAAAAAAATATCCCACAATTTTATCTCCCTTTCGAGCGAGTCTGCCCTAATGGCATTGCGGGTTATTGCCAATCTGGTCTCTTCATTGGGATATCCGGGAATAAGTTCTCTCAAACGGGTGTGAGAAATTGTAAGTGCCACAGAAGAGATAATTATAAGTAGAAATGCAACAGCAGAGATAACCAATGCCCACCCGTTGGCTCTCAAGACAAAAACCTCTTTATGGGAGGTGTCGTTAAAGATAGAAAAACGATATTTATTTCCTAACAGCCTCTTTTTTTCTCTCTGTTGTGCCATATCTCAAAACCAATTCCAAATGTACTAAAAAAAAGTAACTTTGTATTTATGGGAAAAATAGTAGGTGTCGATTGTGGTAAAAAGAGGAGTGGTCTTGCGGTGAGCGATCCCTTAAATATTTTTGCTTCGCCACTTCTTACCCTACCTTCGTTGGAGGTGGTTGACCATATATTAAAAATGATCGATAATGAAGGTGTTGTTAAAGTAGTAGTTGGGTATCCCAAAAATTTGGACAATAGCGACTCCGAAGGGGTGCAATATGCAGAACTTTTTCTAAAAAGGTTGAGAAAGAGGGCGCCGAATATAGAGATTATTCTTGAAGATGAGCGGTTTACCTCAAAAATTGCCTTTCAAAGTATGATTGACGGGGGGGTGAAAAAGATGAAGCGTAGAGATAAAGGAGCTGTAGACAAAATAAGTGCGGCAATAATTTTGCAAGGCTATTTAGATAGAGTCTCTTATAAGAGAGAGAGAGAAGAAAAAAAAGAGCAATAATATGATTTTACCAATATATCTATACGGATCCCAAGTTTTAAGGGAGAAGGCCAAAGAGGTAGAGATAGATACCCCCAGCCAAAAAGAGAAACTAAAAAGCTTAATAGCCAATATGTGGGAGACTATGGAGCAAGCCTATGGAGTAGGGTTGGCTGCTCCTCAAATTGGCCAATCTATAAGAGTTTTAGTTGTAGATGGAGCACCTTTGGCAGAAGATATGGCCGAATTGGAGGGGTTTAAAAGGGTTATAATAAATCCCGTCAAACTTTACGAAAGCGAAGAGGAGATTGAGTACAACGAAGGGTGTTTGAGCATCCCCGATGTAAATGCAATAATCTCACGCCCAAAAAAGATGAGGATAAAATATCTAAACGAGAACTTTGAAGAGGTTGTAGAGGAGTTGGACAATTTTGCCTGTAGAATGGTACAACATGAGATGGATCACTTAGATGGGATTCTTTTTACCGACTTGGCGCCACCTATTAGAAAAAAGATGCTTAGCAATAAGCTGTCAAACATTAGAGCGGGTAAATCCAATCCCGATTACAAAATTAAAAGATAGAGAGATTATATAGTATGGGAGCTTTTCACGCATATGATATAAGAGGAATTTACAATGTAGATTTCAATAGAAACGATGTATATAGAATCGGTTATTTCCTTCCCAAACTGCTGGGGAGCGATAAAATTTTAATTGGTAGAGATGTTAGAGAGTCGTCGCCGGAAATTAGGGAGTGGCTCATTAGAGGCATTCTCGATTCGGGTGCCCACGCATACGATATAGGTGAGAGCACCACCCCTATGCTCTACTTTGCCACTGTAAAACTTAATTTTTCGGCATCGGTGCAAATTACAGCTTCCCACAATCCGAAGGAGTATAACGGATTAAAAGTTTCAAGAGAAGATGCAATCCCGGTTGGATTTGACACTGGGCTGGGTAAATTGAAAGAGATGGTTGAAGGGGGTAGGGTTATTCCGGTAGAGGCAAATAAAAGAGGAGAGCTCCATATGGTGGATATTCGTAGAGATTATATTGCCTTTTTAGAGAGTTACAAAGTGGATCTCTCAAATTTGAGATGCGCTATAGATCTCTCCAATGGAATGGTAGCAACACTTATTAAAGATCTTTTAGGAGAGGAGTCGGAGTCGCTCCTCTATCTCTTCGACACCCCCGACGGTACCTTTCCCAATCACGACCCCAACCCTTTAGATCCCAAAAACATTGTAGATTTACAACGAAAGGTAATTCAAAACTCCTGCGATATTGGGGTTATTTTTGATGGAGACGGCGACAGAGTTATGTTTGTAGATGAGAGTGGCCGTTTTATATCGCCCGATCTTATTATAGCGTTGATGGCTCACTACTTTGTTGAAGAACGCAATTTGAAGGGGGCTGTTTTACAAGATATTAGAAGTTCTAAATCTATAAAGGAGTATTTAGAACCGTTTGGAGTAGAGCTCCACACTTGGAAAGTGGGCCGTGCCTTTGCTGCTCTAAAACTTAGAGAGTTGGATGGAGTATGGGGTGGAGAGTTGGCAGGCCACTACTACTTTAGAGAATTTTTCTATAGCGATTCCGGCTTGATGGCTGCCCTTATTGTTTTAAGAGTGGTCTCTAAGATGAAAGAGAGGGGAGTCTCTCTCTCTTCGCTAATATCAAAGATAGAACTCTATCACAATTCTGGCGAGATAAATTTTAAGATCCAAAAGAAACAAGAGGCGATGGATGCCGTAAAAGAGTACTTCTTGGCCAATGAGAGAGCCGTTGCAACTTTTGACTTCGACGGCTATAGAGTGGAGTTTGACCAATGGTGGTTCAATATCAGACCATCCAACACAGAACCCTATCTCCGATTTTTGGCCGAAGCCAAATCTAAATCTATTTTGGATAGTAGGGTAGAGAAGGTAAAAGAGCTATTGGCCCATTTCCAATAGTAAAATATAAATTGATATGGCCCTCCCTTCATTAAAAAAAGCCTTAAAACTATTGGCTTTAACGCTACTGCTTTTTATTGTAGCCCTCACTATTGCTACAATTGTCTATTCCCCAAAATTGAAAGAGGAGGCCCAAGATCTAATAAACTCCTCTATAGATGGAAACTTTCATTTTGATCGGGTAAAACTCTCACTCCTCTCCCATCTTCCCTATATCTCTATCAACTTTTTAGATTATAGCTTAAACTCCTTGGGAAATGAAGAGAACCCCTTTATAGAGGGAGAGAGAGTCTCGCTCACCTTCAATCCCTTTTCGATACTCTCCAAAAGAATAAAAGTTAAAAGGATATATCTTAAAAAACCCACCATATTGGTGCTCTTTGACCGCTATGGCCAGAGTAACTTCAATTTTATAGGAGAAGATATTGAGGATGCATCGGAGGGAGAACCATTTTCTAAAATCATAGATTTCAGTAGATTAAGATTAGTCGATGCCACTATTCTCTACAATGACCAAAGCACCCAACTCTCTATTGATGCACAAGGGGCAAACTTTAGAGGAAGAGGGAGCTACAGGGAGTCTAATATAACTCTTCGCTCCAAAGTGGCAGTAGAGTCGCTCTCTGTAGAGTATCAAGGCATTCGTTATATAGATCGGAAAGAGTTTGGCACCACCCTAACTGCAATTATAGAAGCCAATCCACTGCGGGTGGAGCTGAAAAGAGGTGCATTGAAACTATCACAATTGGAGGCTACCCTAACAACCCTTATTGAAGATCATCTTAATGGTTATCAATTAGATATAGAGTTATCTACAGGCAGAACTCCACTCAACAGGCTCCTTTCACTCCTTCCTGCCCAATATAGTGAATGGCTCTCTACAATGGAGTTTGGCGGGGAGTCGCAGTTGGCGCTCTCCCTCTCTAACCGCAATTCCACATTAGAGGAGTTTTCTCCAACCTTAGAGCTCTCCTTCGATCTCTTCGAAGGCTCTATCAAAGAGAGTTCATTTCCACACCCCATAGAGTCGCTTAATTTTTTCGGCCACTTGAAGCTGCCCAATTTCAATTTCGACTCCTTGGAGGTTGCGAGCAACTCCCTTAACTTTAAGTTGGGAGAGAGTCTCTCAAAATTAAAATTTAAGATAAAGGGTCTTCAGGAGCCATATATCTATTTAGATGGAGAGGGTGCTTTAGATTTGGCCCTACTTAGTGGGGCGCTATCTATTCCGGGATTCTCTTCGGAGGGGGAGTTGGATTACCTACTTTCAATAGATGGCAGATGGCAACCTCAAGCCAATCTCTTTCCAAAAGGTGAGGCTACAATAGAGGTAAGAGAGAGTTCACTTAAAACGCCATATAGCAGCCACTCTATAGAGGAGGCCAAAGCCTCTTTAAAGTTTGAAAATAGAGATGGTTCAAGAGAGGCAATGAGAGTTACCATAGAGCCCTTAGAGTTTAGTTTTGGAGGGGCTCCATTCTATCTAAAGGGCAAATTGGAAAACTTCAACAAGCTCAACTACACAATTGTTGCAAATGGCTCTCTATTTGTTGACTCTTTAGCCTCCCTTTTTAATATAGAGTCTCCACCTTTAAAAGGGAGGCTTAGTGGCAATCTCTATCTTCAAGGAGGGGCGGCCTCACAGCAGATTGAAGAGTCGGTTGAGATTGGTAGAGGGGAGCTCCTACTCCAAGATTTTAGATATAAGAGCAGAGCAATGCCCCATGCGATAGAGCTCTCTTACGCTTCACTCCACTTCAATAAAGAGAGGGCTATTTTAGATAGGACAGAGGTGGAGTATGGCCAAAATAGGGCACAACTTAAAGGATATCTCTCCAATTTTCTAAATTGGTCTCTTGCAAAGGGCACTCTCAATGGCGCTTTAGAGGTTAGCTCCAAAAAATTGCAGTTGGATGATTTTACCACCCTCTCTTCGGAACCCACCATTGGCGACTCTACCCAATTGGACTCCACCTCTTATAGAGTGATAGAGTTCCCCAAAGATGTGAACCTATCGCTTAAAGGGAGGGTAGATGAGGTTATATACAATAAAATTAAAGCTACAAATTTTGTAGGAGAGGCGGTTATTGCCAACAAGAGTCTCTTTATAAATGGTACCGGCATTGACATTGCGGGAGCCCATCTTCTTTTAGATGCCACCTATCGAGCAACAGATTCCAAACGGGCAGTTGTAGATCTATGGGCAAGGGCCGACTCTTTTGACATCAAAAGAGCTTATAGAGAGATTCCACTCCTTAGCGATCTATTTAGTAGTGGCGCCTATATGAGCGGATTGATCTCTTTAGATTATAAAGTTACCACCAACTTAGACTCCACAATGAATCCCATATTCTCCTCTATTAAAGGTGGAGGGTATATAAAATTGGAAGATGTAAATGTAAAGGGGTTAAAGATATTGGGTGCTCTTAGTAGTGCCACAGGTAGAGATTCGCTCAACAACCCCAACTTAAAGGGGGTGGTTGTAAATAGTACCATAGGAGAGAATAAAATTAGAGTTGAGAGAACCAGAATGAGAATTTTTGGTTTTCGCCCTCGATTCGAAGGTGAGAGCTCTTTTGATGGCAGGGTAAACTTTAAAGTCAGAGTTGGATTGCCTCCATTTGGTATTATTGGAATTCCGGTATCTATAACAGGCACCTTCGATAACCCTATTGTAAAGGTAAAGCGCGATAAAAATGGAGGGATACTTTACGATAACGAACCACCCCCCTCATAGAGCAGGGAAGATTCCCACCGCTTAAACTCTTCAAGCTGTGCAACAGCAGCTTTCGCCAAATAGCCTATACCTTATCGAGTCCTTCGGGAAGGGCGATTGTCAACTGCTCCCTATCCCAATCAATAGAGAGTATCAGCTCTTCATTGAGCGGAGCTATAAAACTCTCCTCTCCCCCCTCTTGGGTAGCCACTCCAATGCAGGGGTTGTTTGGGAAGTCATAAAATTGAGTAGCTATACCCACCCGCTCCCCATTTTCGTTAATGAGCTCAAATCCTTCCAACTCCCAATATTGATCCTCTTGAGAAGAGAGATAATCTACAAAAAGCGATCTCCCAACAACTTCATCGCTAAGTTCCAGATTGTCTATACCCTCCAATTTGATAAGAGCCTCCCTTTTAGATCTTACTTTAGCATACTCAGTAAAAAAAGGTACCGCTATTCCATCGTAATAGATAAATAGCGGCAACTTAAAATCTAAGGAGTCTCTGTAGGAGGGATAAATTTGGATAACAATCTCACCTAACTTCCCGTGCGATCTAGAAATCTTTGCAACAGGCGTCACTTTTGGATATGACGCTCCCATAAACAGAGTTTACTCTTGATTTTCACTCTTGCTCTCCGGCGAGCCACTCTCTTGTGTAGAAGCTTCTACCTGGGCCTCTTGGTCGTCACCCTCTCCTTTAGCCTTGGCAGCAGCTTTAGCGGCAGCCGCCTCCTCTTCCATTCTCTTCTTGTTTAGTGCTTCGGCTCTTGTTGTATTAACTTTAGCTTCGGCCTCCAATGAGAGTTTTCTCTTCTTGTCGCTCTCTTGAGAGAGCTGCTCTTTGCGATTGGCAATTTTCTGCTCTTTCTCACGGTTCCATTCACCCCATTTTTTTTCGGCCTCCTCTTGGGTGAAAGCTCCTTTGGCTACTCCACCTTGAAGATGCTTCATAAGAAGAACACCTTTATAGGATAAAATTCTTCTACAGGTCTCGGAAGGTTGTGCCCCAACATCAAGCCACTTGAGAGCCTTTTCGTTGTCCAACTTAATTGTAGCGGGATTTGTGTTTGGATTGTAATAGCCAATCTGTTCAATAAAGCGCCCATCTCGTGGTGCGCGACTGTCTGCAACAACAATGTGGTAAAAGGCATAATTCTTTTTACCGGCTCTTGCGAGACGAATTCTTACAGCCATAATACTGTCATTTATAAAGTTTAACTTAAAATAAACTCCTTATCTGCTCGAGAAAAGGTGTGCAAAGATAAACTATTTTTATCAATACAAAAAAAGAGTGCCATTAAAAATGGCACCCTTCTACTAACTTAACCTAAAACTTTAACTATGAAAAAACTTCTTACTTCAAGAAAAGCAAATCGCGTGCCATAATCAAGTATGGTCTATTTTTATTGAGACTAAAAAGAGTCTAACTGGTCGAACGATATGTCCATCAAAGGGTAAGGAGTTTCAGATATAAAATTATAGTGCCACCACTCCGTCTGGAACCGTTCAAAACCATATCTCTCCATTACAGTCAGCAATTTAAAGCGGTTGGCACTCTCCTCTTGGGTCAGGTTGCTATATGTGTGGTGTGCCTTTTCTGTAAAATCGTCGAAAGGGGTGGGCATAGCCAACTCATTGCCATCCGATAAATCGATTAAAGTTAAATCTACAGCAGCTCCCCTGTTGTGTATAGAGCCTACCCATGGGGCTGCCACATAATTGGTATCGGGGTAAACCTCATAAAAAAAGAGAGAGGCGGCATATGGGCGGTAGGCATCAAATATTTTTATAGCCAACCCTTCGTTATTCAGCTCCCTGTTAATCTTTTTAAGTGCTTCGGCAGCTCCTTTCCTAAGCCACGCTTTAGGTTTTGTATAGATCTTTTTTCCCGTAAAATTATTCTCTGTAGCATAACGGATATCCAACTCAACTCCAGGAATAACAATCTCTAAATCGACCAAACTATTGTGACTACTCTCCTCTATAGATTCTCTATAGCGTTCAAGGGTAGATATTATATCTAAATTGTAGGGGTTGGAGGGATCTGCTCCCTTTTCAATCTTATTTTTCATCTCTAAACAACTATTCTATATATTAATAGAAACAAATTTAAAAAAATGGAGTAGAAATAAAAAGGGGGCGCAACTCTGTGCGACCCCTTTCTATATCTTATTTTGGTAATCCCTCTATTCCCTAACCTGCAACTCTCTCCAACCATTTAAGCATAAAGAGCATTGTAAACATAGAGATTAGACACGCTACCACAAAGAGTAGCCAGGTTATCCAAATAGGAAGCGACTCATAGAAGATTGCGCCTATAAAGAGAAGTTGGTTGCCAAGAGCGGTTGCTCCCAACCAAGCTCCCTGCATAATTCCTTGGTATTGAGGAGGAGCAACTTTCGATACAAATGAGAGTCCTAATGGACTAATAAAGAGCTCTGCCACTGTCAATATAAAATAGGTTCCAATTAGAAGGAAGGGTGTAACCCGTGCAGCATCGCTTAATCCTCCCATGTTGGTTACCTCTTTAAAGCTTGGAACACCAAATGAACCAATCATCAGCACAACAAATGCCAAAGCGGCAATTCCCATACCAATTGCAATTTTCTTAGGAGTAGAGGGCTCCATCCCTTTAGCGCGTAACCATCCAAAAATTCCTATTATAATTGGGGTTAGGAATACAACATAGAAAGGGTTAAAAAATTGGAAAATTTCTGCCCCTTTAATTTCGGTAAAGCCTAAATTTATCTGAATAGTACTTAAGTTAACATAATCTTTGGCAAAGAAGGTTAATGTAACCCCATTTTGGTGGAACGAGAACCAGAAGAATATTACAACTGCAAATACAGAAAAGAGAGCAAACAATCTTTGGCGAACCTCACTCTTATCCATCTCAACTACAGTTGTTTCATTCCCACCTGTGGCTTTGCTCTTAGCAACTTTAAGTGCAGGATCGGGGAACTTGTTTTTATTAGTTAAGAAGATAGTTATAGAGATAAGCATAGCTACAATAGCAACACCAAATGCGAAGTGGAATCCGGTATTAAAGATATTTAGATACTCTTTTGAGAAGAGTTCCAAACTTGTTACAGCTGAACTACTCACCTCTGTTGAGAGTGCTTCAAAGCGGGCAGTAGCTTCGGGGGTAATTGTTCCCTTCAAATATTGATGACACAGTGCAGGGAGGTCGGCATTGTAGGTGAAACCGTTGCGTTGAACCCACCAGTTTCTAATACCAACTGCCATAAGAGGAGCAAATAGAGCCCCTACATTTATAAACATATAGAAGACCTGAAAACCTACATCTCTTTTGTCGGAATATTTGGGATCGTCGTACATTTGGCCAACAACAGCCTGAAGATTTCCTTTAAATAGGCCATTACCAAATGCAATAACAAAAAGACCAAAACAGGTCATTGCCAAATAGAGAGTAAAGTGGGGAACGGGGGTTGGAGTGGGTATTGTAATTAAGAAATAGCCCACCGTCATTAAAATAAGCCCCCACAAAATTGTGTTTTTATACTTTTTGGTTCTGTCGGCAATATAGCCACCAGCCAGTGCCAACAGATAGATAAGGGCATAAAAGACTGAATAGATTACGGTAGCTTGAGTGTTTGTCAATCCAAATTTAGCTAAGAGGAATAGCGACAAAATTGCCATCATCACATAGAAGCCAAAACGCTCGCCCATATTAGAGAGAGCTGCTCCAAGTAGTCCTTTGGGTTGTCCTTTGAACATTGATTCTATAGTTAATTGATTAATATTTAATGTTCGCAAACATAGCAAAAAATGTTTAGCTTTGCTTCTAAAAGTAGAAGATATAATGAACAAAGTACTTTTTTTCATCTTATATACCCCTTTTTATCTCCTCTCCCTCCTCCCTTTGCAGGTGCTCTATAACTTTACCCGTTTTGTGGAAATTATAATATTTAAGCTTTTTGGATATAGAAAAAAGGTGATTTTAATTAATCTTGCAGGGGCCTTCCCTACACTTTTTTACCCCAAGTTGGTTGCCCTCTACAGAGAATTTACCCTCAATTTTTCACAAATAATTGCCGAAAACATAAAACTTATCTCTCTCCCTGCTGTTAAAATTGCGAGAATGGGTAAGATCGAAAATCCGGAACTTTTAAGGAACCACTACAATAATGGTAGAGCTGTTATAATTGTGGGTGGTCATATTGGCAATTGGGAACTTCTAACCAAAATACACCACTTAGAAGGGGGCGAGGAGTTGGGTTACAGCTCTTCCAACCTCACCTTTATATATAAAGAGCAGCATAGTAGAGTTTCAGACTATATTGTAAAAAAAATTAGAACTACCAATAGCAATATTAAACTAGTACCCTCTCCCTCTGCTGCCCGAACTATTTTACAAGAGAGAGAGTCTAAACAATGTTTTTTTCTCTTTGCCGACCAGTCGCCTCCGGAGGGATCTAAATTTAAGTTCAATTTTCTAAATCGCCCCACCTCTTTTTTTGCAGGTCCCGAAGCTCTTGCCCGTTCAGCGGGAATGGCTGTTCTCTTTTTAAATATGAGAAGGGTAGAAAAAGAAAAATATATTGTTAAATTTGAAGAGATAACCTCCAATCCTACAGCTTGCGAAAAGGGATATATTACAGAGCAGTATGCCCGCCTATTAGAGGAAGCAATAGAGGGGCAGCCCTCAAATTGGCTCTGGAGTCACAAGCGGTGGAAGAGGCTATAATAACTATTATCTATTGATTATGAGAATGTTGATTAGGAATTTAATAGTAGCTGCCCTGCTCTTTTTAGGGATAGCTCCACTACTCTCTCAAACTAAAGGTAGAGATGGAGTGAAGGAGGCGGGTACAGTTCAATATACACTGCCTATTACTGTACTGCACCTTGAAGTTGAAACAAAATTTGAAGAGTACAAAGCTGGGCCATATGCTAAATTTGCTTCAAAATATTTAGGTATAGATGTAGCTACAGAAGATAGAGTAGAATACACTATCGAATCTGTGGAGTTGATACCCTATATAGAGGCCGATCCCACAATAAATATCTTTATAAACTTGGGAACCAAAAAAATTTCGGCAGCAAATTTCTTAGAGCTTACAAATCAAGGATTGGTAATGTGGTCTGACTCCTACACGGGCAAAAGCACAAAAGTACGCTACCCTACAATGGCCTCCAATGATCTCTTTGTAGAGGCGTTGGTCACTCCGGGTATAACCCACGAAGAGAGTACCCTCTACAAGGGGGTTAGAGGCTCTTCCGGGATTGAGAGGGCAACAATTAAACAGAGCCAAATTGTTGAGAAGGGGGTTGAGAAGAGAGCCGAAGAGGCGGCATCACATATATTTCACCTTCGTACCAAAAAAATTGAGATTATAACAGGAGATACCGATGCTACCTTTAGCGGCGATGCTCTTCGTGCTGCAATAGAAGAGCTTAACCGATTAGAAGAGGAGTACCTCTCACTCTTTATTGGCAAGAAGAGTGGGGGAACCCGGCGGGTTGCTTTTGATGTAGTACCCACAGCAAGCAACGAACGGCAAATATATGTTGCCTTTAGAATGTCTGAGAGCGGTGGTGCCCTTCCTGCAGAAAATCTTTCCGGTAGGCCAATTGTGTTGGAACTCAGTGGCAATATAGGCGAAATAGAAAACTTCCAACTACTTCAGCAGCCTCCAAAGGAGAGCATTATATATAGAAGACCCATCTCTTTTAATGTTAAATTGACAGATGGTCAAGAGAGACTTTTAGAGAGTAGGGTACCAATCTATCAATTGGGAAAGAGTCTCTCTTTTCCATTAGAGATAATGGTAGGAAAATTTAAATAATCATAACATTATAAATTAAAAATCATGAGTATCAGAGATCTTAAACCAAAAAGTTTGTGGAACCACTTCTACTCTCTAACCCAAATTCCCCGCCCCTCAAAACATGAAGAGGAGGCAGTAGCCTTCTTAGAGAAGCTGGGAAAAGAGTATGGATTGGAGACCATTATAGAGGAGTGTGGAAATATAATAATTAGAAAGCCTGCCACCAAAGGGATGGAAAATCGCAAAGGTGTAATATTACAGGCTCATATAGATATGGTTCCACAAAAGAATAGCGACAAAGTTCACGACTTTGAGAAAGACCCTATCGAAACACGCATTGTAGAGGGCTGGGTATGGGCCAACGGTACCACTCTTGGGGCCGACAATGGTCTTGGTGTTGCCGCCGCAATGGCTGTTTTAACATCTAACGACATAGCCCATGGCCCTGTAGAGGCGTTGATTACCATAGATGAAGAGGCGGGAATGACCGGAGCAAGACTCCTACAGCCAAATATTCTTAAAGGAGATATACTTCTAAACTTGGATTCCGAAGATGAAGGAGAACTCTTTATAGGGTGTGCCGGAGGTTTAGATGTAAATGCCAAAATTCCCTATACTACCAACACTACACCTAAGGATCACTTGGGCTACTCACTCACAGTAAAGGGGCTTAAGGGTGGACACTCAGGAATGGATATAATTTTAGGAAGAGGCAATGCCAACAAAGCTATAACCAGAATCTTACTCCCTATTATGGAGCAGTATGGTGTAGAGCTTGCCTCAATTCAAGGTGGTTCTTTAAGAAATGCCATTCCCAGAGAGGCTTTTGCACAAATCACAATTCCTTCGCAACATCTAAAAGAGGTAGAGTTGTTTGTTGCACAGCAGTTGAAAGAGATGCAGGCAGAATTGGCGGCACATGAGCCCGATTTGGAGATTTGCCTCGATAGTATAGATCTCCCCACCCAGGTTATTGAGCAGGAGGTTGCCATTAAAGCTATTCGCGCTATCTACTCTGCTCCCAATGGAGTTGAGAGGATGAGCGACGCCCTTCCGGGGGTGGTAGAGAGTTCAAACAACTTGGCTATAGTCTCCTCTAAAGAGGGTGTTATTAAAATCAACTCTCTAACCAGAAGTTCGGTAGATAGTGCCAAAATGGTGCTGGCCAATGCAATTAAAAATGTTTTTGTTTTGGCAGGAGGTAGTGTAGAGTTTACAGGGCAATATCCCGGATGGCGCCCCAATATGGAGTCACCCATATTGGTTACCATGAAGGATGCCTACAAAAAATTATATGACAAAGAGCCGGGTATCAATGTAATACATGCCGGTTTGGAGTGTGGGATCTTGGGAGCCATATACCCCAATTGGGATATGATCTCATTTGGGCCAACAATTCGTTCACCCCACTCCCCCGACGAAAGGGTAGAGATAGCTTCGGTGGAGAAGTGGTGGAACTATCTTGTTGAGGTGTTGAAAAATATACCCCAAAAAGATTAAAACTCTCTAATAAGTTGCAGGGCTGTAAATAATAAGTTATATTTGCAGCCCTTTTTTAAATTAAATTTACAAACTAAAGTTTATGTTAAAACATTACGAAACCGTTTTCATTGCAACTCCCGTTTTATCTGATACTCAGATAAAGGAAGCGGTAAAAAAGTATCTCGATTTGATCGCCGACAATGGTGGTGAAATTGTGCATCACGAAGATTGGGGTCTGAAGAAGTTGGCCTACCCCATAGAAAAAAAGAGCACCGGATTTTATACTCTTATTGAGTTTAAAGCAAAGCCGGAATTTGTAGCCTTATTGGAGACCCAGTACAGAAGAGACGAAAGGATAATTCGTTATCTGACTATCTCCTTAGACAAATATGCAGTAGCTTATGCAGAAAAGCGCAGGGCCAACAAGTCAAAACCTAAAATCCAAGAGGAGGCATAATTATGAGCAATAGAGGAAGTTCACAAGTAAGATACCTTGTCCCACCAACAGTTGAGATAAGAAAAAAGAGATATTGTCGTTTTAAAAGAGCGGGAATCAAATATATAGATTATAAAGATCCCGAATTTCTTAAGAAATTTTTAAATGAGCAGGGAAAGATACTTCCCCGCCGTTTGACCGGAACCTCTCTAAAGTTTCAGAGAAGGGTATCGGTGGCTATTAAGCGTGCCAGACACCTGGCCCTTTTGCCATATGTAACAGACCTGTTGAAATAAGAAAAAGGATTGCAAAATGGAAATTTTACTAAAAGAAGATATTCCCAACCTTGGTCTCAAGGGAGACTTGGTTACAGTTAAAAATGGGTATGCAACCAACTTTCTTATCCCAAAGGGGAGGGCTGTTATGGCCACCCCCTCTATTAAGAAGATGCATGCCGAAGATGTAAGACAAAAGGCCCATAAAGAGGCTAAAATAAGAGAGGATGCCCAACTATTGGCCGACAAATTAGAGGGATTGAGCGTAGTAATAGCTACCAAAGTGAGCTCAACCGGCAAAATTTTCGGCTCTGTAAATACAATTCAGGTGGCAGAGTCTCTACTCCAAAAAGGGATTGAGGTAGATAGAAGAAGGATAGAGTTCGTATCTAAAGAGGCAATTAAAGAGGTTGGTATTTACGAAGCTCAAGTCAATTGCCATAGAGAGATTAAAGCTACTATCCAAGTTGAGGTAGTAGCTGAAGAGGAGTAAGAAGTAAAAAGAAGAGTACAATTATGAAACAAGATCTTCAAATTTCGGAACTTATCAAAAAAGAGGAACATAGGCAGCTCAATGGAATTGAGCTGATTGCCTCAGAAAATTTTGTGACGCCACAAGTTTTAGCCGCCTTAGGCTCTGTCCTCACAAACAAATATGCCGAAGGGTATCCCGGGGCAAGGTATTATGGAGGGTGCGAAGTTGTCGATCAGGTAGAGCAGCTTGCCATAGATAGAGTGTGTAAACTCTTTGATGCTCAATATGCCAATGTACAGCCCCACTCCGGTGCCCAAGCCAATATGGCTGTATTTGTATCCCTATTAAAGCCCGGCGACACCTTCTTGGGGTTAGATCTCTCACACGGTGGCCATCTTACCCACGGCTCTCCTGTAAATATTTCGGGGATGTGGTACAATGCCGTAGCATACGGATTGGATAGAGAGAGTGAAACGATAGATTATAAAGATATAGAGGAGAAGGCCCACAAACACAAACCCAAACTGATAATTGGGGGTGCATCGGCCTATTCGCGTGAGTGGGATTGGAAGAGGATGAGAGAGATTGCCGACTCTGTTGGAGCCACTCTTATGGTAGATATGGCCCATCCGGCAGGATTGATTGCAGCTTCGTTGCTTAGCAACCCCGTAAAGCATGCACATATTGTTACCTCTACAACCCACAAGACACTCCGTGGCCCAAGAGGAGGCGTGATCTTGATTGGAGAGGACTATGAGAATCCCAATGGAGTGAAAACCCCAAAAGGGGAGTTGAAGATGATGTCTGCTATGATAAATTCTGCGGTCTTCCCCGGAATACAGGGTGGCCCATTGGAGCACTGTATAGCAGCTAAAGCTGTCTCATTCTTCGAAGCTTTAGAGCCTGAATTTAAAACCTACCAAGAGCAGGTTTACAAAAATGCAGTAGAGATGGCCTCTCTATTTATTGAGAAGGGTTATAAAGTTGTCTCCGGAGGGACCGACAACCATCTTATGCTCATAGATTTGAGATCTAAATTCCCCAATCTAACCGGTAAGATGGCAGAGAACTATTTGGTGTCGGCAGATATTACCGTAAATAAAAATATGGTCCCTTTCGACTCCCGTTCACCTTTCCAAACATCGGGGATTAGAGTTGGTACACCGGCAATCACATCAAGAGGGTTGGTAGAGAAAGATATCTCTCTTATAGTAAATCTAATAGATAGAGTACTCTCTAATGTAGAGGACCCCAACACCATTGCCGATGTTAAGGAGCAGGTTAGAAAGAAGATGCACGGATTACCTTTGAATATCTGGTAACTCCTTACGATAAAATCGTTTGGTAAATTTTAGAGAGGGGAGCGGTACTTTACTGCTCTCCTCTCTTTTTGACGCTATAACAGACCTGGTAGAGATATCAAATCTGCTCTTTGGCCTCTCCTCTTCCCGCAAATTGAAGCCCTTTAAAAATTTTTCACCTCTTTCAAGCTCAAAAAGTGGGGAAGCTTCATTTTTAACCCCCTCAAAAGAGCGGATAGTCTCTACCTCCCTATTTGATAGAGTTGCAGTCATTACCTTTGCCTCCAACCTGTTCATTGTTGTAAGTGTAGAGTCTTCCTCAACAAAAAAGAGACGAGTCACCCCTCCCAGCGCATCGTAGCGGCGAAGATCGCCCTTCTCAAACCACGCTATCATCTCAGATGCCCTTATCTGATTGTAGTGGGCACTATCTATTGGAGAGATAATAAAGGGGTTTGAGAGTAGCTCTCCCTTCTCTATCTCCCCTTTTGATGCTACCAAGAAGATGCTGTCTGCCACAAACTGATCCCCCTCATTCCATATTGCAGGATTGATATAGAGGCGGATAAGTGAATCTACAGAGTTAAATTGGAGGGAGTCGCACACCATCTGTATATCGCTTCTAAAGAGTCTTACCCTCTTTAAAGCCTCAACAAAGCGGTGCTCAGTAGAGTCGGCGGGGGGTGGTATAGTTGCTACTAAAGAGTCGGCAGGTGGTGTGACAGCTGCTATAGAATCGATAGGTGGTGTGGCAGCTGCTACGGAATCGGCATCTATTATCGTATTAGTGGCAAAGTACTGCTCCTTTACAGGATCTCTCTTCGCCTCCTCTTTTCGCTTTTTGTAAGTTGCCATAGAGAGAGAGTCTATCGAGTGCTCCTGTAGCGCAATATATTTTAGAGTGTCGGCTGCACAGAATAGAGTATCTGCTTTACCATTCTCAACAGAGTAGTAGGCCAACGAGGGATTGTTATAGAGGGTAGCCTTAGTTGGCTTCTCAATTATATGGGCATAGTCCGAAAAGAGTAGGGTAGATTGTGCCGTATCTAATATCTGTATATTACTCAAAAGGGTAGCCTCCTGCTCCCTCTTCTTATAGTAGAGGGTGTCGCACCACGCCTCATATTTTGGATCGTTTAGATAGACCCTTCTATTGAAGTGGTAATCTTCGCTGTCGCTATTATATACTCCCCGTTGGGCCGATATGTAGCTCTTCTGCTGCCAGCCGTGAATATTGTTGTAGAGCATCATTAAATGGTAGTCGGGGAGATAGATAAGGGAGTCGCATTTGAGCATCATCTCTTCGGCAGATAGCTCTACCTCATTTATAAATTTAAACTTCTCTATCTTAGAGTAGTAGTACCCTATTACACTCTCTATTATATTGTTTGCAGTATCTATCATACTTCCTCCATTGAAGAAGTGGGCTATACTGTCGCGGGTGTTGTAATCTAAATGGCGGGTTCTTAGTCTATTTCCCGACTTATCCTCCAACTCTACAATAGAGCCTCTAACTTTAGCAATTGAACTGTCTGCCAAATAGTTGATTCGGTCTCCTCTAAGAGTATTTTGTTGATGGATCACCTTTACCCTCCCAATAGCATCTACCCTGTTGAGATTGAGGTCCCAAAGGGCACTATCGCATAAAATAACTACATCGTTATGAATAAATCGAGCATTGCCTTTGACCATTCGAAGATTTTGGTGGTCGGTTTGATAGCTTTCTGCCCTATCGGCCTTTATCAACCTTACCATATTCTCTTCTACCTCTTTTCTCTCCTGTGCAAACGAAGGGTAGAGAAAAAGAAGAAGAAAAGATAGAGCTATGGCAGCTGCTCTCATTTAATCCATCCCTCCTTTAAAAAAGTACAATGTTGCCAAATAGGGTCTATACGAATAAAGGTGGTTTCACGCTTCTCTTTAATAAATTTATCTATCTCCTCCATTGCCAGTTTAGTCTGTACCCGCTCCTGTAGAATATTGTAGTCGCGCTTATAGTCTGCAATATGGGAAGGTATTATCTCCTCCAACTTAACAATTTTATAGAGAAGGTTTCCAGATCTTCCCTCATCGTCGGCACTCTCAAAAGGGTAGGAGATTTCTCCCTCTTTCAAAGTGTTTAATATATTGAAGTCTTGGACTTTAAGCTCATCCTTAGGGAAGAATAGCGATCCGGTTCTACTATTCGATACCACCCCTCCATTAAGATATGATTTTGTATCTTGAGAGTATCGTTTTGCCGCATCTGCAAAGGAGATAGAGTCCATCTCTATAAGCACCTTTATACTATCTAATTTATGAAATGCCTTATCTCTATCTGCATTGGTGAATTTGGGCTTAAGCAAAATATGGCGAGCATTGAACATATCGCCACTCTTTTCGATCATCTGAATAAGGTGGAATCCGTCTGGGGTCTCTACAATTTGAGAGACCTGCCCCTTCTTAAGAGAGATAGCTGCATCGGAAAATTGGGGCCAATAGAGGTTTTTAGAGGCCATTCCAAGCTCTCCACCACGAATTGCGGTTCCCGGATCTTCTGAATAGAGGGTAGCTATTGTACTGAACCGCTCCCCTTTAATCACTCTCTCTCTAAACTCCAACAGACGCTCTTTAACAGCAAGGGTAGCCTCCTCCTTTTCGGGATAGAAGGCGATCTGTCTATATCTATACTGGGTGGGAATGATAGGGAGGGAATCTTCGGGGGTACGCTTAAAATATTTATAGACATCGGAAGGGGTTACCTGCGGAGCTCCTTGTGCAACTTTACTTCTCATCTCTTGTGTAAGGAACTGTTCCGAAAGGGTCTCTCTCCACTCCTCCTTAAGGCGGTAGATAGGTTTTTTAAAGTACTCCGTCACCTCTTTTTCGCCGCCCAAACGGGTCATAATATCGGCCAATCTACTCTCCAATTCACTCTCTACATTGTCTGGACTAATCTCAAGACTATCTAAACGAGCCTGTGTAAGTAACAGTTTTTGAATTAGCATCTGTTCCAAGATATTGCATCTAAGATCTTTGTCGGGGGGAAATCCCTGAAGGAGCATCATCTGAACCTCCGACTCAATGGCAGAGAGCTGTATCATATCGTTGCCAATGAGCACAACTGTTTTATCTATCAATCCCTTCTCATATTTCTGCCCCCAAAGAGAGGGTGAGCTAAAAAGGATAAGTGCCACAATAATAAAATAGGGGTAATGTCTCATCTTGAATATCTTATTGAAGATTAGTTTTAATTAAATTTTTCTCTAACGCCTCGGCCAAAATCTCCTTCTCCAAATCTCTAAGGAGCTGCTGTTTTCTCTTCTCAATAATAGCCTCTTTAATCTGCACCTCTACAAATTCAAATGGAGGGGTAGTGGCTGCAGGTCTAACTTCAGAAAAATAGAGAAGATAGGTGTAGAGGGCATCGTCCAGCTCAATATATTGTTTGCCTTTAAGGATAATCTCTGCGCTGTGAAGATCAAGGGGGCTCTCTCTTACAATCTCTCCCAACTCTCTCCAATTGTCAAAAAAGAGATATTTTTCGGAAGAGTTGTGGCACAGTTCCATAAGCTCTTGAAAGTTTTTCTCCCCCTCTTTTCGATAGAGCTTCTTTATCAATGGAGTATTTGGGCTGTTCTGTAAAATCTTTATATATCTTCCTTTAACTATAGAGTTGGTAAGAGTCATTCTATGTCCATTTCTATGATAGTAGTCTAAAGCTTCACTATCGGTTACAGTAGTATCAATCTTAGACTCTATATAGAGCTTCTCATACGAATAGACCATAAGGGAATTTCTATACTCCTCTACAGCCCTATCAAAATCTTTTGCACCCTTAGGAAGCTCACTCTCTGCCCGATGGATTAACAGATTGTTTACAACCCATGAGTTTACATATTGGCGAAACATTGCAATGCTATCTTGTGGAGCGATCCCTTCGGGTATTACACTCTCAATCTCACTTCTAAGAAGTCTTCTTCCACCAATTTCTGCTATCACCTGATCGTTGCCAATAAAGTCAATATATTTACACGAAACTACTAAAAGCAATGCAGCTGCAAATATTAGCCGAAGCTTCATCTCTTTAGAAAAGATTAAATAACAAATATAGTAAAAAAGGCTTTAGGGAGAGTAAAGTTTCGATTGGAATGAGTTACGCTCCAAAAGGCGTTTCTCAACCATCCTTACAATCTCAAAATTTCTAACCAGCCCCCACCACTGCTCCTCTACAAATCGGGGAGGTACCTCTCCGGCAAATCGCTCAATAGCAATATCTTCTCTTAGAAGTTCTAAAAAATCCACAATAAAATCGATATATTGTGGCAACTCCCACCTTACAAAACGGTTGGGGTTCTCTTTGTAGCTGCGCTCCATTTCGGTTCCTTTAACTATTTGAAGCTGGTGGAGTTTAATTGAAGTTAGAGGCAACCTATTGATAAAGTGGGTATAATTGAGAATCTCCTCTCTACTTTCGTCGGGTAGCCCCAAAATAAAGTGGGCCCCCACCGCGATTCCCATCGCTGCTGTCATCTCAATAGCCTCTTCTGCACAGCGGAATGTGTGGCCCCGATTTATAATCTCTAAGGTTCTATCGTAAACAGACTCTACTCCATACTCAATAGCTACAAAATGGCTGTGTGACAGCTCTTTAAATAGCTCCAATTTCTTTTGATCTATACAGTCGGGGCGGGTCCCCACAACAATTCCTACCACTCGTGGGTCGCTAAGAGCCTTCAGGTAGAGCTCTCTTAGGTGGGTAACCGAACTGTAGGTGTTGCTATAAGATTGAAAATAGACCAAGTAACCCTTTACTTTGCGGTATCTCCCTCTATGAAACTCTATCCCCTCTTCAATTTGAAGCTCTATAGATTTATTTGGAGTGCTGTAAGAGGGGTGAAATGCATCGTTATCGCAGTAGGTACACCCTCCCCACCCCTTGCTCCCATCACGATTGGGGCAGGTAAAACCGGCATCTACAACCACCTTCTGAACCCTCTCACCAAAGAGAGAGGTAAGGTAACTTAGATAGGAGTAATAGGGTGGCTTTTTGCTCTCCATTTTACAAATATAGTTATCTTTGTCTCTCTTATGAGAAGAGCACTATACATATTACTGCTAAATCTCTCTCTCCTCTCCTGCACCGTTTCACACAAAGAGGTAGAGAGCCCGCTTCCCCCATTGGATTCTATTGGAATAGGGTGGGGGATAGCTGCACAATCTGTAGTAGATTTACGGAGCGAACCCCAATATAGAAGTGCACTCTCTACCCAAATTTTAATGGGCACCCCTGTAAAGGTTTTAGAGCGTAGCGATGGGTGGAGTAGGGTTATTACACCAGAAGGATATGTAGGTTGGACATTGGAGCTTGCCCTCTCCTATTTAAACGATAAGGAGCATCAAGAGTGGATAGGGTTGCCCCGCCTTATTGTAACTGCACACTACTCTCTCTTTAGAGGGCAACCCAATGGCAATTCTCAAATAGTGGCAGATGGTGTCAAGGGCAATATAGTTGTTTTACTTGAAGAGGGCGCTACCCATTACAGAGTATCACTCCCCGGTGGAGTAGAGTGCTATCTCCCTTTAGAAGATGGCGTGGAGTTTTCACATTGGGTAGGGAGCCGCTCTTTGACGGTAGATAGTTTTATAGCAACTGCAATGGAGATGCTTGGTGCTCCCTATGTTTGGGGTGGCACCTCATTTAAAGGGGTAGATTGTTCCGGCCTTACCAAAACGGCACTCTTTTTAAATGGAGCAGTTCTTTTGCGAGATGCATCGCAACAGATTACCTTAGGTAAAGAGGTTGTGGCAGGAGAAAATTTCTCTCTCCTGCAGAGGGGCGACCTCCTCTTCTTTGGAGAGAGCGCCCAAGGGGGAAGAGAGGAGAAGATAGAGCATGTAGCTATATATATTGGAGAGGGGCAAATATTGCACTCCTCACAATTGGTGCGTATCAATTCAATTTACCCCTCGAGCAACAACTATTACCAAAATAGCAACAAATTCCTAAGAGCTAAACGATTAATTCCACTCTCTAAAGAGGATGAGAGTGTTATGCTCTTAAAAAATCATAGATGGTACTTTAAATAGAAATTAGACATTATTAGAACTATTATGGCAAGCATTAGAAGTTTAAAAAAAGATATCGACTATTTGGCCTCGGAGGTTTTGGTAGATTGCCAAATCTATCTCTTTACCAATGGTGGGAAAAATTTAGAGTCGATAGAGGCTATTGTAGATGCAACCTACCAATTGAGGGAGGATCTTTTCGATAGAATAAATACCCCAGTTAAAGAGGGTATAAAGAGCCACTTTAGATCAATCAAGGAAGATCTGAATAGTGGTATAGATTCTCTATTCGAGCAGATTAGCCAATTGGCTGCTGCAAAAGAGTAGGTAGTAGGGTAGGGCACCCCTTAGCGATAATCCCCTCTATAGGGTGAAGAGTTCTCCACCCCGCCTCAACTCAAGCTTTGGGGTATATTTTTTGATCTCCATATCCAACCGCTTTCTTTCGCCCCGAGTGAGACTATTTAGTAGGGTATAAAATTCTCTCCCATGGTTGTGGTGGCGCAGATGTGCCAATTCGTGCAGAATTACAAAATCACACAGCTCTTGTGGAAGCCTCATCAGGTGGCTGTTCAGAGAGAGTACCCCATTCGAAGAGCAACTCCCCCATCGCCCTTTAGAGCGCCTAATCTTCAACTCTGTCGGGTGTAGATTGTGTAGGGCAGAGAGGTAGGCTACCCTTTGAGGAAGATAGGAGTGGGCGGCACTCTTTAACACTTGGAAGAGGGCATTGAAGAGTGGTTCGCCTCTCCCATCTCTTAGAGTCTCTATAATATAGTGTGGCTGCTCTCTCTCCTCCTCTACAACTACTCTAAAGTGCCTCTTTCCCAATGAGAGCTCCCCCTCCTCTATAAAATGGAAAGAGAGGCTCCCCTCAATTAGCATAACCTCTGCCCCCTCTACAACATCAATCAAATTAAACTTACTCCTCTCCCTCTCCTTCTCAATAGCTTTCTCTATCCAACCCCTCTTCTTATCTACAAAGTGCAGAGCACTCTTCCAACTCAAAAGGTATGGAACTGTAACCACAACTCCCTTTGTGTGGGCTACAGAAATCCTAATATTTTTATAGCCTCTTCTTTTGATAAGAGAGATCTCTCCTATTCCAGAAATATTAAAGCGCTTTACTATTCTCATTAGGGCTCTAAAGTAGATAAAATGTTGCACTCTTAAAAAAAAGTGATATCTTTGCCTTCCCAATTTTGGGAGAATAATTAAATCAATTGCTTAGCTATGGCCTTATATCTAAACAAAGAGAAGAAGCAAGAGATTTTCGAGAAATACGGAAAGTCTAATGTGGATACCGGCTCCCCAGAGAGTCAGGTGGCTCTATTTTCCTACCGTATCACTCATCTTACCGAGCATCTTAAAGCCAATAAAAAAGATAATGTGACCAAACGGTCGCTTCAAAAATTGGTTGGACAGAGGCGTCGTCTTTTGGATTATTTAAAAAAGATCGATATAGAGAGGTATCGTGAGCTGATAAAAGTTTTAAACTTGAGGAGATAAAAGCAAAAAAAGAGGGTGTCGAAAGACACCTTTTTTTATTGCTCTTTGCTCTTTCATATGCAATTGTTATCTTTGCTGTTGCCACTCTTCTATATTTTTGTTCACCCTCTCAAACTCCTTAACAACAATAAAAAAGATAAAGCAAAAAAGAGAAGAGATAGGGGTAAAAAGCGACACTTTTAATTACTAAGTAGATAGACTAAAGCTGCTCTCTAAAGCGATCCGTAGCAGTTTTAGTTTTCAAATGGATAAATAATATAATAATAGACCCTTGTTGGAAGGGACGGATTGCAATTTTTTTATATGAATATTTTTAAAAAAGAGATCCAACTCCGAGACGGAAGAGTGATCGAAATTGAAACAGGCAAGTTGGCCAAGCAGGCAGATGGGGCTGTTGTAGTTAAGATGGGCAACACAATGCTCTTAGCAACTGTAGTAGCTGCCAAAGAGGCCAAAGAGGGGAGCGATTTTATGCCTCTTTCGGTAGAGTACAAAGAGAAGTATGCAGCTGCAGGGCGCTACCCCGGCGGCTTTCTTAAAAGGGAGGGTAGAGCCAATGATTCGGAAATTCTTGTATCAAGGCTTATTGATAGAGCTTTAAGACCTCTATTTCCAGAGAATTACCACGCCGAAGTTTTCGTAAATGTAAACCTAATTTCGGCCGACAAGAGTATTATGCCCGACGCTATGGCGGGCTTAGCTGCTTCGGCAGCCTTGGCTGTAAGCGATATTCCCTTTGGGGGCCCCATCTCCGAAGTGAGAGTAGCCAGAATAGAGGGGCAATTTGTTATCAATCCAACCTTTGAAGAGTTGACTCGTTCCGATATTGATATTATGGTGGCCGGTACCTTGAGCGACATTCTTATGGTAGAAGGAGAGTTTAAGGAGATTAGCGAAGCAGAGATGTTGGAGGCAGTCAAATTTGGCCACGAAGAGATAAAAATTCAGTGTCAAGCTCAAGTAGAGCTTAGCGAGATGGTGGGCAAAACCACAAAGCGAGAGTACTCCCACGAGAGCGACGACGAAGCTCTTCACAAAGCTGTAGAAGAGTATTGCTACCAAAGATGCTATACAATAGCAAAGAACCCCTCCTCTAAACAGGAGAGGAGTGAAGCTTTTGCAGCCCTTAAAGCAGAGTTCGAAGCAACTCTAAGCGAAGAGGATCTGGCCGAAAAACAGATAATGGTTAACCGCTACTACCATGCAGTAGAGAAGAAGGCTATGCGTAACCTAATCTTAGATGAGGGGGTGCGTTTAGATGGGAGGGCAACAGACAAGGTTCGCCCCATCTGGAGCGAGATTGATTACCTTCCCGCTACCCACGGTTCGGCACTCTTTACCAGAGGAGAGACCCAATCTCTCACTACCGTTACCTTAGGAACCCGTTTAGATATGAAAGAGGTAGATGAGGTGTTGGTAGAGGGCTCCCTTCCCCTTGTACTACACTACAACTTCCCTCCCTACTCCACAGGCGATGCCAGACCTTATAGAGGGGTAGGAAGAAGAGAGATAGGTCATGGAAATCTTGCCTTAAGAGCCATTAAAAACATGGTACCCAATGGAGAGGAGAACCCCTATTCGGTAAGGATTGTATCCGATATTTTAGAGTCTAACGGCTCCTCCTCTATGGCTACCGTATGTGCTGCAACCCTTTCGTTGATGGATGCCGGGATACAGATAAAAAAACCGGTTTCGGGAATAGCTATGGGGCTCATTGCCGATGTTGAAAGTGGCCGTCACGCCATACTCTCAGATATCTTGGGCGACGAAGACCACTTGGGCGATATGGACTTTAAAGTGGCAGGTACCAAAGATGGTATTACAGCTACCCAGATGGATATTAAAGTAGATGGACTCTCCTACAAGGTGTTGGAGCAGGCATTGGAGCAGGCGAGGGTTGGAAGGCTACACATCTTAGATGAGATGATGAAAACCATAGATAAGCCCCGTGCCGAACTTAAGCCACACACCCCAAGGATTGTCTCTATTGTAATTCCCGGTGAATTTATTGGAGCTGTGATTGGTTCGGGTGGAAAAGTTATACAAGAGATTCAGAAGAGTACCGGTACCACCGTTACAATTACAGAGGAGAATGAGAGCGGTATAGTAGAGATTTTTGGACAGAACCAAGAAGATATGGAGCGTGCCTACAACTGGATTAAGGGTATCGCTACAGTCCCCGAAGAGGGTACTATATATAACGGAAAGATCTCTTCTATAGTTGAATTTGGTGCTTTTGTAGAGATTTTACCCGGCAAAGAGGGTCTTCTTCACATCTCCGAAATGGATTGGAAGCGGGTGGCCAATGTAGAGTCTCTCTTTAAAGTGGGCGACGAAGTAGAGGTCAAACTTTTAGAGGTAGATGCCAAGACAGGTAAGATGAGATTGTCGCGTAGGGCTCTTTTAGAGAAACCCGAAGGGTATGTAGAACCCGAAAGAAGAGCAGCTCCTCCAAGAAGACACTCCTCTTCATTTAGAGATAAAAGAAGAAATTAGAGTTAAACTTTAAAGTTGATATTAGGGGTCTTAAAACTATTTGAGACCCCTTTTTTTCTACTATATTTGTAGAAATGGCCCTTAAACCCTTATAATTTATAGCCAATATGGAGATTTTTGAGATATCTCTTAAAAGGGATTCAATTTTCGACTTAGAGAAAATAATAGATGGCACTCTTTCTCTTAGCCTAAGCGCTCAGGCAAAAGAGAAAATAGTTGCCGGAAGAGAGTATTTAGAGAGTAGAGTAAAAGTGGCTACAAAGCCTATCTACGGTATAACTACCGGTTTTGGTTCTCTCTACAATATTAGTGTAGAGAACGAAAGTCTCTCCCGGCTACAGAGCAACCTAATGATGTCTCACGCTTGTGGAATAGGCGATTTGGTGCCTATCCCCATTGTAAAACTTATGATGGTACTCAAAATCAAATCGCTCTCTTATGGGCTCTCTGGAGTTAGATTAGAAACAGTAGAGAGGTTGATAGAGCTCTTTAACCACCAGATTTGGCCTGTTGTCTATACCCAAGGCTCCCTTGGCGCTTCGGGCGATCTTGCCCCTTTGGCAAATATGTCTCTACCCCTCATAGGAGAGGGCGAAGTGCTCTACAAAGGAGAGAGAGTGAGAGCAGCCAAGGTGCTTGCCAAGCTCAATATAAAACCTCTCTCTCTCGCCTCAAAAGAGGGGTTGGCTCTCCTTAATGGCACACAATTTATGTTGGCCTATGCTGTTTGGAATAGTCTAAAAATTGCAAAACTCTACAGAGCTGCCAACAAAATAGCGGCACTCTCATTGGATGCATTCAACTGCTCGTTGGAACCCTTCCACCCTGCACTCCACAAAGTGAGGCCACACAAAGGGCAGCAGCAGTGTGCCCAAGAGATAGTAGCTCTTTTAAAAGAGAGCCAGATTGCTGCAACGCCAAATAAAGAGGTGCAGGATCCCTACTCCTTCAGATGTATTCCCCAGATACACGGAGCTACCAAAGATACTCTTGACCACGCAATTTCTATATTTGAGACCGAAATTAACAGCGTAACAGACAACCCCACACTTCTCCCCCACGAAGATCTTATTGTCTCGGCAGGTAATTTTCACGGTCAACCTTTAGCACTCCCTCTCGATTTTCTATCTATTGCTGCGGCGGAACTTGGAAGCGTGTCGGAGCGACGAACCTACCAACTTATTTCGGGCAAAAGAGAGCTCCCCTCATTTCTAATTGCCACACCCGGCTTAAATTCAGGCTTTATGATTACCCAATATGCACAAGCCTCTGTGGTGAGTGAGAACAAACAGCTCTCTACCCCCGCCTCTGTAGATACCATAGACTCTTCACAAGGGCAGGAAGATCATGTAAGTATGGGGGCCAATGCCGCAACAAAGTGCTATAGGGTAGTAGAGAACTTAGAGAAGATTTTGGCAATAGAGCTCTTTAATGCGGCACAAGCTATTGAATTTAGAAGAGAGGGAGGGGGCTCAAAAAGGGTTAAGAGTTCACCCCAAATTGAGAAACTTTTAGAGAGCTATCGGGGTGTTGTCCCCTTTATAGAAAAAGATCAAGTGATGTACACCCATATAGATCACACTATCAAATTCTTAAGAGAGAGCAAGATTTTAAATGAGTAGAGTAGTTATAAAAAATATAGGGAAGCTTCTACAGATTGAAGAGAGCCCAATCGCCTCTCCAAAGAGTGGCGATTCCCTCTTGAGAGTAGAGAGCCTCTCCAATGCCTTTCTAATAATTGAGGGCGAAAAGATAGACTCCTTTGGCCCAATGGAGCAGCTCCCCCAAGAGTATAGCCTCAAAGAGGAGTGCTCTACCCCCCCTCTCTATATAATAGATGCTACAGATAGAGATGTTCTCCCCCCTTTTTGCGACTCCCACACCCATATGGTCT
>CAZEGL010000008.1:0-81745 GCA_964512295.1 uncultured Muribaculaceae bacterium | reverse complement strand
CGTTCGGATTGTCGGGATCGCCCCACTCGTCTAAAGATTGGGGACCCTTCTCGCATGCTGCAAAAAAAGAGATTGTAGCAATTAATAAAGTGGTTATAAAGAAGAATCTTCTCATGTCAAAAAGTTTTTTTTAAGTTTAAATTTAAATATAACACTTTTTTTTATAAAAATAGATGTCGTAAAAATATTATCTATCTTTAAACGAGCTCTCTAAAATTTCATTATTGTCGGGGTACCAAATAAATCCACTAATTTTTCTACTATTATTGTGCTCCATCTTGCCAATAATAGAGCAGTACTCGTTTACCGAATCCAAATGGTGTTTTAATCTTTTTGCTCCAAATTTATAATCTATAACTATCACCTCCTCTTTGGAGAGGAGTACCCTATCGGGCCTTTTTATAGAACCGTCTTCCAATAAAATCTTTACTTCACGAAGTGAACTATATTTGTCGCTAAACCACCCTCTCTCCCTTACAGATTTAAACATTCCCAATATCTTCTCTTCTGCCTCCATCTTCAATTTTAAAGGGAGGATACCTTTAGAGAGCGCACTCTCTAAAGCTTTCTGAAGATCCTCTTCCCTATCTATATGCTCCATTATATGGTGCATAATCAACCCCATCCCCCTTGCACTTCTCTCATTGAAGTACTCCTCTCCCCTAAGGGCCAACACTATTTTGGCTTCACTCTCTCCAAATTTTAAGGGTGGCCCCTCTGCCGGCCCTTGCACTTTTTGAGAACGGTCACTGTGAACTATTGGCTCACCAACAATATAGCAATTGTCAATCAACTCACCCTCAAGCAGAGTATAAAGAGATTTTGCAATAGAGTGGCTCTCTCCACTTTTTGGAGGGAGGGGAGAGAGTATCACCATCTCCTGTTCCCCTCTTGTCATTGCCACATATGCCAAATTTAAATTATCCATATAGCTCTTTTTTCTCTCTAATAGATACTCCTCTTTAAAGAGACTCTCCTCCATTCTTTTAGAGTACTTTATGGCTAAGAGTGGAGAGTTGGAATAGGGTTCTATATTGGAACGGCACCACAATATGGGACCTCTATTGCCCTGATGATCCATTGGCAGCTCCATAAATGGGAGTAGCACTAAGGGAATCCCCAATCCTTTTGCCTTATGGATAGTCATCACCCTTATAGCATCTACCCCTTCTGGAGTGGCGATACTTTTTTTAATTCCACTACTCTCCCACCATAGAAGAAATGAGTAGATATCACCTCTCTCTCCCCTTCCATACTGTAAAACTAAATTTAAAAAAGCAGTTAAATAGATAGTATCGTTCTCTTTAATCTCTTTAAAAAATAGAGCAATAATCTGCTCACACATGCGATATAAAGGGAGGTTAGAGAGATGGTGCAACTTCTTAAGATCAATCTCCAATAGATTTAAAAGAGTATTATTAAGCTGATCTTCGGGATTTGAGATATGTTTAAGAATTGAAATAATCAAATTTACAGCGGGGGAGGATGAGATATATAGAGAGTCGTTGGAGAGTACGGGAAAACCGGCCTCTAAAAGGGCATTTACAACCCACTCCCCTTGAAGATTGCTCCTTACCAAAAAAGCGATATCGCTATAGTTCCACCCATTGGATCTCCACTCCAACACCTGCTCAACCGCTATAGCAAGGGCTCTATCTTCCCAGCTCTCTTCACCTTTTTTCTTCTCTACAAAATGGACCTTTACCCGCCCTTTACCCTCTCTTTTAAGAGGAGATATCTTTTGTTCCGCTTCGCTATAAATAGAGGAGTCCTCCTCTCCTAAAAGAGAGGCGAAACTCTTGCCCAAATAGGGGAAAAATCTATTGTTAAACTCTATAATGGTTTCTGAAGAGCGCCAATTCTCTCTCAATTGAGACTCCGCTATTCTCTCTTTTGGTATATCGTTATAAATTCCATTGCTCAAAAGGGTCCAATCTGAATTGCGCCAACGATAGATACTCTGTTTTACATCGCCTACAACCAAAGAGCTTTTGCCTCTTGAGAGTCCTTCTAAGATAAGGGGTTTAAAATTTTGCCACTGCATAGGAGAGGTATCTTGAAACTCATCTAAAAGAAAGTGATCATATCTACTCCCCACCTTTTCGTATAAAAATGGAGCGTCGCTATCTCCAATAATTTTGTTGAGCAAAAGTGTTGAATCTGGAATTAACACCAAATTTCTCTCCTTTAGATAACTCTTTAAAAATTTCTCTATATAGCCAAGCACCCTCGTCTGGTGTAGGTTGGAAAAGACTAAACCTGCAGTTATATACCCACTCCATCCGCTATCGTAGAGATCTACCAACTCCTCTACTATCTCTTGACCACCTCCATACCAAAAATTTTCGATGGAGTTAAATAGAGGGGGATCACTTTTAGCCACACTCTTCGAAACTAAATAGTCAAGAGGAGTGACAGAAGAGGCCAACTCTTTAAAAGAGTTTGAAAGTGGAACAACTTCTCCTGCCCCAAGCTTTTTAAATAGAGCAAGAGGGGTTCTACTTTTACCTTTAAAGTAGTGAATATCTATGCTGTGCTCCTCCAAAAGATTAAAAAATTTGCCACTACATCTCTCCAATTTTTTGGGAAATTGCTCTAAAGTAACTTTTAAAGTTTTAATTAGTTTATCTACAATCTCCTTCTCACCCTTATCTGCAATAGAGATGCTCAACTCTTTATAAGACTCCTTAAATAGTTCATTTCCAAGCTTGGTAATACTCCTAAAAATATCCCATCCTCCCCCCATTCCTATTGAATCGATACCAAAAGAGGTCAACAGCTCTAACAGCTCTCTATTTTCCAATCTATCCAAAGAGCTTATCATAGAGTCTACACTTTGAGAGAGTGCCAACTCTTGATCCAATTCAACCTCATAGCTGCTGTTTAGCCCTACATCTTGGGCAAAAGCCCTTAATACCCGTTGCAAAAAAGAGTCTATCGTACTTACCGAAAATGAGGAGTAGTCGTTTAAAATTTGAGCAAGCAAACTCTTAGAACTCTCCTGTTGGCCACTCTGAGCGAAGAGAGTCTCTATAATACGCTGCTTCATCTCTTCGGTAGCCTTATTTGTAAATGTTACAGCTAAAATATTTCTAAAGAGCCCCTCTCGTTTACCAAGTAATTTTAAATACTCTTGAGTGAGAGTATAAGTTTTACCCGAACCGGCAGAAGCTTTTATAATATTTAAATTTCCCATAACCTAAATATCAAATGCAGATAGAGCGGTAGTTGCATCTATTGCATCGCTCTCTATCTAAAGTCGCTTCAAAATTGAGCTGCGGATTATAAATCTCTCCAATCAACTCTATTACCAACTCTTCAAAGTAGGCCAACATAGAGGAGTCAATCATCACTCCCCTACTTTCGCCTATTGCTATCTCCCTTAAAAAATAGGGTTCTACCCATAGAGGTAGCTCCTCTTTAAGAAGAAGAGCGTAGAAGAGCAGTTGAAAGAGTTCACTGTTTCTTCTACTTTTTTCACTATCGAATAGAGCCTCTATAATCTCATTGTCTACCCTATAATTTCTATTTTCGCTACCACCGGTTTTATAATCGACTACTCTCTTCAACACCTCTCTATTGGGGCCTACAAGCTCATCCCTCCTATCTACAATACCCATAATAGAAACGGTGAGAGAGTTGTCAATTTTAACTCTGCTCTCTACTCTACCCTCAGACGAGATAAGGCGAAAGGGAGCTAGCCTACTATCCCATTCAATTACAAATTGGAGATATTTTATAATCAACTCTTGAATTAAAAAATTATATCCCTCAATATTGGTCACCCCCCTCTCTTTTCTAAACCACTCTCCAATATAAAATTCCATCTTAGAACGCTCTTTTGAAAGCATTGAAAGTTGCTCTTTTTTAACCTCTTTACCTATAAATGGCCTATAGAGCTGCTCTATAACATAATGAAAAAGAGTACCAAAAAGATTTGCGGCAATCTCTTCCGAAGGCTCCTCCTCCTCTTTAATAGCTTCTATATAGGTAAAGTAGAATTTTAGAGGACAATCAATATAGCTATTTAGTGCAGAGGCAGAAAGCGATCTGCCACCCTCTTTTTTGGGGTAGGTAAAATTTTGGAGCTTCTCCATTACCTCTTTCCCTTTTGCTATTGAGACTCTCTCTCTTTTGGGCAATTCAATTTTATACCCTATGCTCTTTTCGCTCCCCACCATCTTATAGAGATATTTGAGTTGGAAAATAAATCTGCTTGCCTCTGCAGCTCCAATCCCTTCGCTACTAGAATCATATAGAAGAGATACTCTTTTTGATCTTGATATTATAGAGTAAAAAAGATAGGTGTAGAGGGAGTCGGACTCTTCCCTTGTGGGGAGTGCAAATCCAACTCGTAAATTATAGGGAATAAAGGAGTCGGCAATAGAGATTTTGGGAAAGATTCCCTCATTGAGAGAGCAGATTACAATCTCTTCAAAATCGAGTGTTCTACTCTCTAATAGCCCCATAATTTGAACCCCCTGCAGAGGCTCTCCGCTAAATGGAACACTCAGCCTCCACAGAAGCGACCTCAAAAGTTTAGCAAAAGAGGGGAGCGAGATGGGGGGCAAAATTCCCTCAAGGCGCTCAATTAGCCTTACCACAAAGAGTAGAAACTCCTTATCCATTTTAGAGACCTTCTCACTTGTAGAGATCTCTTCCACAATAGAAATTATTCTTGTAGACAACTCTTTATAAGAATCTTGAGGAGAAAGTGGAGTAAATATAAGAGAGAGAAAAGGCTCCTCTTTAAAGAGAGAGTGAGAGATAAATATCATATTCTCTCTTCTAATTTGGTTAACCGATTTTCTGGCACCATCTCCAACTACACTTCGGGTGATAGGATGATTCAACAGAGGGAGGACTCTCTTGTAATAGAATCCCTTTTCACCCCACTCCAACTCTAAAAGAGAGGTAAAAAATGAAGCTAAAGAGGTTACTCTAAAAGGGTATCCCATAGTAATGTTAAGGCTTTCAATATTGGCAGGGATAGCACTCAATAGAGGATCTAAAAGCGATTCGTCGGGTAAAATAACCGCCCCTCTCTCATCTCCTTCAAATTTCTTTAAGAGCTCTCCTGCAACTTTTGCCTGCATCACTTGAGAGACAGTTTCAATAATTTCTATAAGAGGAGGCTCAACAGGAGTAGAGTTAGAAAAAAAGGCTCTTTTAGAGGGGAAGTTAGAGAGATTCTCATCTCTAAAACGAAAGGCAATATTTAGTGGATCATCGCTATTTATAAAGTTGTAGTCCCAATAAAAATCTGCAACTCCCATCTTAGTCAACTCCTTCATAATTCTCTTTTCGCTATAGGAGAGCATATTGAACCCAACAAAAATCACCTCTTTGTATCTCTTGAGAGGATCTAAAAGAGAGGGTTCTGTAGCAACTCTTTTAAATAGAGCGCCGCTATATCCACACTTTTCTTCTTTAAGCCTACTGTTAAAATTCCGATATATTGGGAGTAGCACACTCCATATTGCAATAAAATTCTCTTTTGGACCCTCCCCTTCTCCCCGCAATATAGTACCCCAAAAAGAGGCAATTGCCTCTCTCTGCTCAGTCGAAAGAAAAGAGAAGTCGCTCTCAATCTCATTTAACTCTTTAATATTTGAGAAGAGTTGGGCGGGCTCTACCAAATAGGAGTCTACCTGGTCGAAATCGGATAATATTGTCTCTCCCCACTCTAAAAAGAGATCGAAGCTTTGAGCACTCTCTACAATTTGGCAATAGCTGTCGTAGAGTTTAAGTAGAAGCTCTACCCAATCGCACTCCCTATATTGAGAGAGATCTACCACCAACTCCTTAAAAGTTGTAATTTTGGGAGAAAAGAGGGGACCTTTAGAGAGAGAGGAGAGCTCCTTGGTAAAAAAAAGAGCAGAGCGACGATTGGGCATTACAAAGAGCAGTTCGGCAATATCCCCCCCATATAGTGAATAAAAACCTTTAGCTATAGAGTGTAAAAATCTCATCTACTCCCCCTCTCCTTTAAGAAGATAGAGACTCTCTCTCTTATAAGCCTCAACTCCGGGTTGATTAAATGGATCGACGCCCAAGAGCTTAGCACTTAAAGCAACTGAAAATTGAAACAGATATGCAAGAGCTCCTAAATTATACTCCCTTAATAGCCCCCCTTCAATAGAGATTAGAGGGAGCCCACCTTCTATATGTGCTTTGGCAACTCCCTCTTTAACAATACTATTTACTTTTCCGATGCTCACTCCTTCTAAATAGTGGGGGAGTGAGGAGTTCCCCTCAACCCTTTCAATTATCTCTTTTCCAGATTGTTCGCCAAAGGAGAGCACTGTCTCAAATATTGTTCTCTCCCCCTCTTGAAGATATTGCCCCAATGAGTGAAGATCGGTAGTGTAGCAAGCGATTGTAGGAAAAATAGCCCTACCTCTCTTACCCTCGCTCTCTCCAAAAAGCTGTCTCCACCACTCTAAAAAAAAGTATAATTTTGGTGTATAGGCTGCCATTACCTCAATCTTTTTCCCTTTTGAGTAGAGTAAATTCCTTACAGCTGCATATCTCACAGCACCGTTCTCTATAGAGCGCACCAAAGATAGAGCTCTACCATCTGCAGCCCCCCTAATAATCTCCTTTACATCTATCCCAGCCAAGGAGAGAGGGAGCAGAGCTGCCGAAGTAAATAGAGAGAACCTTCCGCCAACCCCTTTAGGAATATCGTATAGATGCCACCCCTCTTTATGGGCAATCTCCCAGAGCGCACCCTTTCCTATTGAGGTTACAGCAGCAATACGCCTCCCCTCCTCTTCTGTCCCATATCTTCTTTGGAGCTCCCCCCTTAATAGGTTAAGGGCAACTGCACTCTCCAAAGTGTCGCCCGACTTTGATATAACAACAACAGCAAACTCTCTTTTTTTTAAAAACTGCAATAATTCAGAGAGGTAGAGTGGCGATAGAGTGTGTCCTGCAAAAACTAAAGATAGCCCCTCCCTTTTGTCAAAAGTGTGAAAAGAGTCTACAAAAGCCTCATAGAAGGCTCTTGCCCCCTGATAAGAGCCCCCTACACCCACCGACACAACAAACTCTACCCCTTTAGAGAGCCACTCTCTCTTAAGAGAGTCAAACCTTTTGAAAATAGAGGTAAAATCCTCTGTTGGAAGATCTATCCAATCCGTTGGAGAGCTCTTGTTGCTCCCCTCTTCAATTAATAGATTTAAAGAGTTTAGAGCCTTTTCACACCAGAGTTCAATCTCTCCGCTTTCTACAAAGGGGGTGACACCTTTAAAATCTATCTCAATTATACTCTTCATATAGCAGCGATAGTTTTATTCTACTGCAACACCTCTGTGAGCTGTTTAATAATATATGCAGGATATTTCTCTTCGTATAGAATTTTATAGATTGCTTCGGCAATAGGCATATGCACCAAATATTTTCTATTTATCTCATAAACACATTTAGTACTATAGTACCCTTCGGCAACCATATTCATCTCTATTTGGGCAGATTGAACAGAGTAGCCTTTACCTATCATACTCCCAAAAGTTCTATTTCTACTAAATTGCGAATAGGTGGTTACCAAGAGATCGCCAAGATAGGCGCTTGTAGAGGTACACCGTTTGGGATCGGGGTGCGAGGCGTGAAGGAACTCCTTCATCTCTTGGTATGCATTGGTGATTAGAACCGACATAAAGTTGTCGCCATAAGCCAAAGAGTGGCATATACCTGCAGCTACAGCATATATGTTTTTCAATATGGCGGCAAATTCCACTCCATAAATATCTGTACCCGGGACAGTTTTGATATAGTGGCAAGAAAAAAGATCGGAGAGGGAGCGGGCAGTTTCAATATATTTGCTGGAGAGAGTAAGGTACGAGAGTCTCTCCATTGCAACCTCTTCGGCGTGGCATGGGCCGGTTACTATACCTATACGACTAAAGGGTATCTTATATTTTCGATTAAAATATTCTGCAACTGTAATATTGTCTCCCGGCACTATACCTTTTATTGCGCTTAAGATAAATTTATTATCAAGCGACTCTTTGATATTGGAGACCTGAGGAAGAAAATATGCAGATGGGATAGCAAAAAGGAGCACATCGGCATTGGCTATCACCTCATTGATATCTGAACTAAAGTGGATTCTCTCTACATCCAATTTTACAGAAGGCAAATAGTAGGGGTTGTGGCGTGTAGCACGCATAGCGTCCATCTTTTCGTGGTTTCTTACATACCAGGCAATCTCCCTCCCCCCATTCATTAAAATTTTCACCAATGCTGTAGCCCAGCTGCCACTGCCAATCATTGCGTATCTTAGATTCTCTCTATTGAAAAAATTGTTCATATTTTTATAAATTGCAATGCTCTATATTTACCATCCTACAAAGATAACCTTTTGTAACTAAATGTAATGAAATCCCCAAACGATTTAAATAAAAGAGAGGCGTTGGAACTTTTAGAGAAGATCGATTCCAAACAGGAGCTCACTTTAGAGGATACAGTGCTACTCTACAACCACTTGCCGGTGGCTGCCCTGCTTTCGGCGGCAAATGATATACGCTTTAAAATCAATCCGAAAAGAGCAGTAAGTTGGCAAATAGATAGAAATATAAACTATACCAACCTCTGTATTTCGGGGTGTAAGTTTTGTAATTTTCATCTCCCCTTGTCTAAGCGAGAGAAGAGCTATATTTTAACTTTAGATGAGTATCGTAAAAAGATAGATGAGCTTTTTTCACTTGGAGGAGACCAAATCTTACTACAGGGAGGGCTTCACCCCCAATTGAGAATAGAGTATTTCGAAGATCTCTTTACCACTTTGAAGAGAGAGTATCCTAACCTTAAGCTAAATGCCTTAGGCCCCCCCGAAGTGGCACACATAGCCAGAATTAGCAAAATTACTGTAAAGGAGACACTCCAAAGGCTCATCTCTGCCGGCTTAGACTCACTGCCCGGGGCGGGAGCAGAGATCCTTTCGGAGAGAGTGAGAAAAGTGTTGTCGCCCGGCAAACCCTCTGCCCAAAGTTGGATTGAGGTTATGGAAGAGGCGCATCGACTACATTTAGGGACAACAGCAACTATGGTATATGGTGGAATTGAGACTATCCCCGAGCGGCTACAGCATCTACACACCCTCAAAGCGATTCAAGAGAGGAGAGAGCCCGGAGCGCCCGGTTTTCGCGCCTTTATCGCTTGGCCAATGCAGATTAAAGGAACAAAATTGGAGGGAGTTCTTAAAGAGAGGGCAATCTCACCCATCGAACATTTGAAGATGGTAGCTATTAGTAGAATTGTACTCACCAATATTCCTCATATTCAAGTCTCTTGGTTAACAATTGGAAAAGAGTTGGCCAAAGTGGCACTCCATTCGGGAGCAGACGATATGGGCTCTATTATGATAGAAGAGAATGTAGTCTCAAGTGCTGGAGCGCGCTTTAAATCAAATAGAGAGGAGATGATAGAGACTATCAAAGAGGCAGGTTTTGAGTGGTGGTTGAGGAATCAAGATTACACTCCATATACCCCTCATCTACCGACAGATCTCCACTAAGTGCAGCCTCTACGGCCAAAGTATCGCACCTCTCATTCATGGGGTGACCGGAGTGCCCTTTTATCCAATGGAACTTAACATTGTGTCTTCTATATAGGGGGAGAAATCTTCTCCACAAATCGGGGTTTTTCTTCTTATCCAATCCACTTCTCTCCCATTTAAAGAGCCACCCCTGGTTTATTGCATTACAAACATAGAGTGAGTCGCTCCACACTTTAACATTGGCCCTCTCCAACTTAATAGCTTCCAACCCTTTAATTACTGCAAGAAGCTCCATTCTATTATTGGTAGTACAAACAAAACCGCCGGAGAGCTCCTTATAGTGCTTTCCCGAGCGAAGAATAGCGGCCCATCCGCCTGCACCGGGATTTCCTCGAGAGGAGCCGTCGGTATAAAGCTCTATCATACTAAATTACAAGTTATTATCCACCTCATTACCACTACTCTATAGCATCACCTTTAATAGGATTGCTCTTTAACTGCCTATACTCCTCTCTCTTTTCAAAAATATCGCATGCTGTAAAGATAGCAGCCAACATCGAATGGTGAGATGCCTCCCCTTTTCCTGCCAAATCGAAGGCTGTACCATGGTCGGGAGAGCATCGTACTATAGGAAGCCCTGCTGTAAAATTGACTCCTCGCTCGCGAGATAGAATTTTAAATGGAATAAGTGCCTGGTCGTGGTAGAGAGCCATTACGGCATCGTAATTTATATAGCTTGAGTGTGCAAAAAAACCATCTGCGGCAAAGGGGCCAAAAAGAAGCTCTCCCCTCTCAAAAAACTCTCTAACAACCGGAACCAAAATTTCCTCCTCTTCATTTCCTAAAAGTCCATTCTCCCCTGCATGTGGGTTGAGTGCCAAAAGAGCCACCTTAGGTCTATCTATGGCAAAATCTTCTCTTAGAGAGTGAAAGAGGAGTGAGAGTTTTTGGTAAAGAAGTTCCTTATCAACTCTCTTTGCAACCTGCTCCAATGGAATGTGGTTGGTTGCCATAGCAATTTTAATATCCTCAGAGACCATCATCATTAAAGAGCCCCCACTTCCAAACTGTTGAGTCAAATATTCGGTATGTCCCGCAAAAGAGAAACCCTCTCTATTTATTGCCCCTTTATTAAATGGAGCTGTAACCAAGAGATCTATCCCATTATTTTTCAACTCCTCTACCCCCCGCTCCAACGAATAGATCGCTCCCTTTGCACCATCTCTACTCTCTTTGCCCGGCTCTGCTATAAACTCTTCAGGAATACAGTTTATAAAGTTCAATTTTTGAGGGTTGGCCTCCTTGGCATCTACAATTAAGTTAAAAGAGAGTGAGTCGTATCGCCCCATTCTCTTTTTATAAAAAGTCATTAGCTTTAGAGAGCCAAAAACTATAGGAGTACATATCTCCAATATATTGGAATTGGAAAGTGCTTTAATAATTATCTCATACCCTATTCCATTTCCATCGCCCTGGGTAATACCTACTACAATCTTTTTCTTCATACAACTTTTGAGTAAAGTTTAAGGGGCGTGCAATATACAACTTTTAGATAAGATATAGTATCTTTGTAACAACTCCAATATGCTAAAAAGCGACATCAAATATTTAAAAGGGGTAGGTCCCAAAAAAAAGGAGCTCCTCAAGAGAGAGATTGGAGTAGAGAGCTATTTGGATCTACTCTATCACTTCCCTTTTAGATATATAGATCGCACTAAAATTTATACTATTGCCCAAATAGAGCCCACAATGCAATATATACAGCTTAGGGGTAAGATTGGCAAAATTCAGATAGTGGGGGAGCGCAGAGCCAAACGGCTAATTGCAAAATTTTGGGACTCTTCCGGAACAATAGATTTAGTCTTCTTTAGAAGGGTTAAAAGTATTGCCCAATGGTTAAAACCCAATGTAGAGTATATTCTATTTGGGAAACCTACAATTTTTGGCAACAGCTATAATATTGTTCATCCCGAATTGGAGTTGGTATCGGAGAGAAGCTCCCACTTTGTAGGAAATATGATGGGGGTATACCCCTCTACCGAACGGCTAAAGAGCAACGCTCTTGGTAATAGAGAGATTACCCGTCTAATCTCTTCTCTATTACAGCTCACCTCCCCTTACCTTATAGATAGGCTACCCGCTTCAATAATTGCACAAAAAAAGCTTCTCTCCTACAGAGAGAGTTTGAACACAATTCACTTTCCAAAAGATAACAACTCTCTACTAAATGCCCAGTTTAGATTGAAGTTCCAAGAGCTTCTGCTACTCCAGATCCATCTATTGAGGCAAAAAAAGATAAGAGAGCAGAAGAGTGCCGGAATAGTGATGAAAAAGGTAGATAAACACTTCAATTTTTTCTACTCTGCCTTACCCTTTGAGTTGACCGAAGCGCAAAAAAGGGTAATTAAGGAGATCCGTTCCGATCTCCTCTCTGGGGTACAGATGAATCGGTTACTACAGGGCGATGTAGGAAGTGGAAAGACAATGGTTGCAATTCTCACTGCCCTTTTGGCAATAGATAACGGCTATCAAGCCTCTATTATGGCCCCCACCGAAGTTTTAGCCACACAGCACTACTACGGTAATAGAGAGAAATTATCGGCTGCCGGAGTAGAGAGTGCACTTCTCACCGGAAGCACCACAAAAAAAGAGCGGGAGGTTATTTTTGAGGCTTTAAAAAATGGAGAGCTTCATCTCCTATTTGGAACCCATGCACTAATAGAGGATGGAGTAGAGTTCCACAACTTGGGTTTTGCTGTTATCGACGAGCAGCACCGATTTGGAGTAGAACAGAGAGCAAAGCTGTGGAATAAGGGTAGAGAGCTGCCCCATATTTTGGTTATGAGTGCCACTCCAATACCACGAACATTGGCCATGACTCTCTTTGGCGATTTAGATATCTCGGTGATAGATCAACTTCCTCCAGGTAGGAAGGAGGTAACCACAATACACGCCACCGACCATAGGAGGGATAGGATAGACAAATTTCTTAAAGAACAGATAGATAAGGGGCGCCAAGTTTTTATTGTATATCCGCTAATTAAAGAGAGTGAGAAGATGGATTACAAAAACCTCCAAGAGGGGTATCTCTCTATTGTAGAAAAGTTTAAGGCACCCAAATATATAACTGCTGTGGTACATGGGCAGCAGAAGAGCAAAGATAAGGCACACGATATGGAACTCTTTGCATCGGGTAGGGCCCATATTTTAGTCTCTACCTCTGTAATAGAGGTTGGAGTAGATATACCCAATGCAACAGTGATGGTTATAGAGAGTGCCGAACGATTTGGCCTCTCACAACTACATCAGCTACGGGGAAGAGTTGGGAGGGGGAGCGAAGAGTCGTGGTGTATCTTAATGACAGGAGAGAAATTGAGCAGCGACTCTCGAAAGAGGGTAGAACTGATGTGCTCTACCAACGACGGCTTTGAATTGGCAGAGGCCGATCTGCGTCTTCGGGGGCCGGGGAATATGGAAGGGACACAACAGAGTGGCCTCCCTGTAAATTTAAAGATTTCCAACCTCTCAAAAGATGGAATTATTTTAGAGGAGGCGAGAGCAACAGCACTACAAATTTTAAAAGATGACCCCTCTCTCCAAAAAGAGGAGAATAGAGGAGTAAAGATCTCCTTAGAGGAGTATGTAGACAAGCGGGGGGAGTTCTCACAAATAAGCTAAACAAATTATTAATTTAGATATGAAATATATTGGAGCACATGTAAGTGCAGCAGGTGGGGTTGAAAATGCCCCCTTAAATGCGGCAGAGATTGGGGCAACAGCTTTTGCTCTATTTACCAAAAATCAAAGGCAGTGGGTAGCGGCACCACTTAGTGAAAAAAGTATCGAAACATTTAAAGAGAGGTGTAGCCTATACAACTTTACACCTATGCAAATTCTCCCCCACAACAGCTACCTCACAAACTTGGGGCATCCCGAAAAAGAGGGATTGGAGAAATCGAGAAAAGCCTTTATAGATGAGATGGAGCGTTGCCAACAGTTGGGGTTGGATCGATTAAATTTTCATCCCGGAAGCCATCTCAACAAAATAGATATAGATAGCTCTCTCCGTTTGGTTTCAGACTCTATCAATATAGCTTTAGAGGAGACCCAAGGGGTAACGGCCGTTATAGAGAATACGGCAGGACAGGGAACAAATTTGGGCCACACCTTTGAGCAGATAGCACAAATTATACACTTCGTAGAAGATAAAAGCAGAGTTGGAGTGTGTATAGACACCTGTCACTCCTTTGCAGCCGGATACGATCTCTCCAATGCCCAGGGATTTCACAAAACCTTTGGAGATTTTGAAAAGATTATTGGATTCAAATATCTAAAAGGGATGCATCTGAACGATGCCAAAAAGGAGCTCAACTCAAGGGTAGATAGACACCACTCCTTAGGTGAAGGATTTTTGGGAGTTGAGAGTTTCAAACTATTGATGGCAGATCGAAGATTCAACAATATGCCTCTAATTTTAGAGACTCCCCAACCCGAAATTTGGAGCGAAGAGATTAAACTTCTAAGAAGTTGGGAGAGGTAAAATAGCGATAAAGGCTACCAGGAAGATTTTAACCCTACTGTCAAATTTAAGAGCGGCTTACCGGTTGAAGAGCATTCGCTATCTTTTGCAAAATAGCCAACCCTCTCAAACTGGACAGCTATATCGAAAGGCTCCTTCTCAATCTCCTTTTCACATAGTGCAACCCCCTTAACTAAAGAGTTGGGGTTGATAAAATCTGTATACTCCCTACCCTCCCCAAGGTTATCCATATCGGGTTGAGTAAAGAGCCTATCATACAGATTAATATCAATTGGCTTTGCATCTTTGCAGGAGACCCAGTGGATAGTACCTTTTACCGAACGCCACTCTCCCACTCCAGGTTTGGAGGTTGGGTCGTAACTACAACGAATTTCAACAATCTCTCCTTCGCTATTTTTTACAATCTCTTCACACTTGATTATATATGAATACTTGAGCCTAACCTCGCCACCCGGTCTCAATCTAAAAAATTTCTTTGGAGGCTCCTCCATAAAATCCTCTCTCTCTATATATAGCTCCCTACTAAAAGGAATTTCACGATATCCCAAAGAGGGATCTTCGGGATTTTTTAAACCTCTGAAGTTCTCCTTCTCCCCTTCGGGGTAGTTTACAATTACCAATTTTACAGGGTTGAGTACAGCCATATAGCGGTTGGAGCGACGATTCAAATCCTCTCTAATACACCACTCCAAAAGAGATAAATCTATAAGATTGTCGCGTTTGGCCACCCCCACCCTATCTGCAAAGAGCCTTATAGATTCGGGAGTATATCCCCTGCGCTTTAAACCACCAATAGTGGGCATTCTGGGATCGTTCCAGCCATTTACCACCCCCTCCTCTACCAATTTGAGAAGTCTCCGTTTACTCATAACAGTATAGGTGAGGTTTAGCCTTGCAAATTCATACTGTTTAGAGGGGTAGATTTCTAACTTCTCTATAAACCAGTCATATAGTGGCCTATGAACATCAAACTCCAAAGTGCATATAGAGTGAGTAATCTTTTCGATTGAATCGCTTTGGCCATGTGCGTAGTCGTACATAGGGTAGATACACCATTTGTCGCCGGTGCGGTGGTGATGGGCATGGATAATCCTATACATTATTGGGTCTCTAAGAAGCATATTGGGATGTGCCATATCTATTTTAGCCCTCAACACTTTGGCACCATTTGGATACTCTCCTGCTCTCATCTTTTGGAAGAGAGCTAAATTCTCTTGTGGAGTGCGGTCTCTATAGGGGCTTGGCGTACCGGGAGTAGTAACGCTCCCTCTGCCGGCTCTAATCTCCTCTTGACTCTGATCATCTACATAAGCATCGCCATTTTCAATCATACGGCACGCCCAATCGTAAAGTTGCTCAAAGTAGTCGGAAGCATAGAGTTCACGAGCCCACTTAAAACCCAACCACTCAATATCCTCTTTTATTGAATCTACATACTCCACCTCCTCTTTGGTGGGGTTGGTATCGTCGAAACGGAGATTGGTCTCACCACCATATTTTATAGCGAGCCCAAAGTTTAAACAGATACTTTTGGCATGACCAATATGAAGATAGCCATTGGGCTCTGGAGGAAAGCGGGTCAATACATTTTTGTGTACTCCACTACTTAAATCTCTCTCAATAATCTCCTCTATAAAATTGAGGCTCTCCCCCTCTCCTCTCTCCTTTCCAAAACTACCCGCCTTAAAACTCTCTTTTACCATCTTGTCAAATTAGATTAGAATTTAGAATCAAATAACCATATAAATCATCTGGAACCTACAAATATATAAATTCTTAAGAGCAATTTTGTAACTTTGAACCCTAAATTAAAGTTCTGCTATGATAGAGTCGATGACAGGATATGGTAAAGGGGAGAGAATTTGCGACGGTACCCTCTTCAAATTTGAGATAAGAGCCGTTAATAGCAAGTCGTTAGATCTTGCAATTAAAGGACAGCTGCTCCCTCGCGAAAAAGAGGCTAAAGTTAGAGAAGTTGTTGCTGCAAAATTAAAGAGGGGAAGCGTAGATCTATATCTGTCGGCAGAGAGAAGCGAAGTGGAAAGCGGATATAGAATAAACCGAGAGGTGGTGGGAGGCTATCTAAAGGAGTTGCGTGAAATTGCAGAAGAGGAGGGCATTGAACAGAGCAATAGTACTCTTTTAGAGCTAACTGTGCGTCTACCAAAAAGTGTTGAGAGCGATTGTGAAGGTGAAACTCTTCAAGAGTTGGCACTTCGTCATTGGCACTCTTTAGAGGAAGCTCTCAATGAAGCTCTTGAGATGGTATTGCAATTTAGGGTTGCAGAGGGAGAGATGCTCAATAGAGAACTCTCAAAAAGGGTAGAGACTATTCTCCAACTATCTAACCGTGTAGAGCAATTTGAGAAGGAGCGGGAACTCTCTTTACGAAACCGACTATTGGAGCGAAGCAAAGAGTTTAAAGAGAGCCTCGATCCCGGCCGTTTTGAGCAGGAGCTGCTCTACTATACAGAGCGGGTAGATATAACCGAAGAGAGGGTGCGCCTAAAGCAACACTGCAACTACTTTATAAAGACAAAAGAGGAGAGTGCCCCGGGTAAAAAATTGGGATTCATCACCCAAGAGATGGGAAGAGAGATCAATACACTCGGCTCCAAAGCAAACCATTTTGAGATTCAAAAAATTGTGGTAGAGATGAAGGAGGAGTTGGAGAAGATTAAAGAGCAGCTGCTCAATGTCCTTTAATCTCCCAATAGATGCCTACGCCAAAACTTGGCCACTTCATTACTAAAATGCCTCCCCTGCACACCTCTATAGCCGTGCAGTGCGCCGGGGTAGAGCATCAGTTGAAACTCTTTTTCATTCAACTGCAGCTGCTCTACCAGTTGTAGCGTATTTTGCAGATGTACATTGTCGTCTGCCGTTCCGTGCGAGATAAACAGCCTATCGCCATCTTCGCTTCTATATCCCGCAATTCCATTTAAAACAGAACTTTCATGATACCCTTCGGGATTTGATTGAGGAGTATCCATATAGCGTTCAGTATAATGGGTGTCATATAGCATCCAATCGTATACCCCGGCACCGGCCACTCCAAATTTAAAGAGCCCCTCCCCTTGTGTAAGAGCAAGCAGAGTCATTGTGCCACCATAACTAAAACCGGTGATTCCCATCCTATTGCCATCTATAAAGGGAAGAGAGGCCAAATGGCGCCCCCACAATATAAAATCTTTCAACTCCCAGTAGCCCAAATTTCTATGAACATAGTTAATTCCCTCTCTACCAAAGTGGCCCGAAGATCTATTGTCTAACCACACCTGTACTACCCCCTCTTTTGCCCACTCTATAACAGAGGGGGAAGGGGTTTTCCATCTATCCATCACATTTGTAGAGTTTGGCCCACCATATATGTTGGCAATCAGGGGATAGCGGCGGGTAGAATCGAAATTCTCAGGTAAAATCATAACTCCAGGGAGCTTAAATCCTTCTGGAGTTGTTACAAAAATCATCTGAGGAATTAGGTATGCAAAAGAATCAAATTTAGAAGATTGGCTCTCCTCTACTACCCGATAGTCCACTTTATTGCTCCCCTCCTCTATTGGTATCAACAACAACTTGGGGGGAACAGAGAGCGAAGAGCCTACAGCAATCAAATTTCTTCCATCGGGAGAGAGCAAAGATAAGGAGTGGTTCAGTTTTTCGTTTGAAACTCTCTCTACCCTCACCTTACCCTTAGTAGAGAGAGAGTATATCTCATTTCTCAAAGAGCTCTCCCGCCTTGCGCTAAAGAGTAACCTCTTACCCCCCTCCACCATAGAGAGCAGTTTAATATCCCAATTGGCACCATCGGTTACCCTTCTAACCTCTCCCCCTCCTATATTTAGAGAGTAGATATGTTGCCACTTCTCAAAATCGCTTACAAAATAGAGATTCTCTCCGTAGAAGATCATCTCTTTAATCCAATTGACCCAAGTTGGCTGCTCCTCTATATAGAGTTTTTCAAATAGCCCGTTGGATGGATCTACCTTATATAGAATAAGCCTCTTCTGCTCTCTGTTCATCCACTGCACCAAGAGAGAGGAGTTGTCGGGGCTCCAGAATGGCTCTCCAAAATATTGATCGAGCTCTCTATCAAATTTCCCCCACTCTATCTTCCCATTGTCAATTGAGACAACTCCAAGTTGCACCTTAGGGTTTCTCCCTCCCGCCTTTGGATAGTTCATATAGTGTATCTGGCCATATTGGCCGTCGGAGTTGAAAATAGGAAAAGTGGGGCTTTCACTCTCGTCAAATTGATAGAAAGCTATCTTCTTACTGTCGGGCGACCACCAGAATGCTTTATAGCGGCTCGAACGGCCAAAAATCTCTTCGTAGTAGATCCAAGAGGCCCTGCCATTTAGTGTAGTAGGAGAGCCATCAAAGGTGAGCTGCCTCTCCTGAAGAGTAGCCAAATCTGCTACAAAAAGATTGTTCTCTATAGTATATGCAATGGCTGTAGAGTCTGGAGAGAGAGTTATATTTTGGAATCGCTCGCCCCCTTTAAAACGGCTACCTATTGGGGCCTTCGGCTTTGGTGTTGGAAGCTGATTCATCGCTCCACTATAGATGTTGTAATCAAAATAGAGAGGGCTCTTACCAACCATTTTTCGGAGCATTACACTACTATTGTCTATCCAGTAGAGGGGAGTTGGCAGAGGTTCTACCGGAGAGTCTCCCCTACTCTCTATAGGAACTATTATCTGCATAATAATAAAGAGAAGCAGAGAGAGTTTAAATACTCTTTTATTAATCTTCATAACTCAACTATTTATCTAAACATAAAATCTCTAAAATTAACCAGATAAAGTTTTTGGGTAGCCCGAGTAAAAGCTGTATAGAGCCATTTGAGATCCTCTACCTCCAACTCCTCTTTCCAAAAAGGGTTATCTATAAAAATATTTCTCCACTGCCCTCCCTGTGATTTGTGGCATGTAACTGCATATCCATACTTAATCTGTAGGGCACCATAATAGGGATCTTCCCGTATAGCCTTCAACCTATTTGCCTTACCTCTTATGTGTAAATAATCCTTTTGAAGTTCAAAAAATAGCTCTCTCTCCCTCTCTCTGCCCAAACTTGCACTCTCACTCCCCAAAACATCTACTATAACTTTAGAGGAGAGCTCCAATCCGTCGTAATCGGGAAAAGAGAGTAGAAGGTCTCTATATTGTAAATTGTATAGCCTCTCGCCCCCTCTTACAGAAAGTACCTCTGCCACATCGCCATTGGCTATAAAATCGATTCCTTCAAGTTGGTCGGCTTGGCGGTAGGAGTTTTTTACCACCATTACCAAATCGCCCCGAGACAACTCCTCTTCAGAAAAAAAGAGGGAGCTGCGAATAGCCTTATTATACTTTACCGCCATTCTATTTGAGCGGCAAATAACCAAGTTCTCACCCCTCCCCTCCTTTTGGTAGCTACTCTCCAGTACCTCTATAAAATCAGCACCATTTATACGCTCAATATCGTTGAAACGATCCAGCTCCAAACTAATTTTTCTCTTCTCTCCACTCTCTATCAACTCTCTCAAGAGCGTTGCATTATATAAAATTCCCGAATCTTCTGCCTGTCTTACCACCGAAGTGAGTAGCACCTCTCTCACCACTCCCCAATTGGATAGATAGGTACCACTGAGCGACTTTGAGAACTCCTCTCCAACAGGAGGAAGTTGGGCAGGATCGCCTATCAAGATCAATCTGTTACCTCTTCCCCCTCTAACAAATGAGATTAGATCTTCCAACAGGTCGCCGCTACCAAAAAGAGAGTCGCCACCTTGTGAAGAGGCAATTAGAGAGGCTTCATCTACAATAAAGAAGGAGTTCTTTTTTTTATTGAAAGAGAGTGCAAAACTTCCCACTCCATCCTCTATGGAACGCTCCCTATAAATCTCTTTATGAATAGTATATGCTCTTTCGTTGGTATAGGTAGAGAGTACCTTGGCCGCCCTTCCGGTAGGTGCCAAGAGGGTAAAATTTTGGGAGGTGGCGCGCAACACCTTAACAAATGAGGCAATGGCCGATGTTTTTCCTGTTCCTGCATACCCTTTAACCAAAAGAAGATCTTCCGAGGGGTGGGCCACAAGAAAGGAGGCCAACTCCTTAAAGAGCCTCTCTTGGCATTGAGTAGGTTCAAACTCCAAGTTTGAACACAACTCCCTATATATAACAGCTTCACTCCCCATCCTTAATATCTTCTTCTAAAAATAGTGAAAATAAGAAGAAAAGGATAGATCTCCAACCTTCCCAAAAGCATCTGAAAAGTTAGAACAACCTTAGAGAGGGGCGGCAGAAGGTGGTACTCTATTCCCCCCTCAATGGGGATAAACCCCACATTACCCATTGTTACAGCAGAGGTAGAGAGCGAAAGCTTTATCTCCATTCCTGTAGCGGAAAGAAGAGCTGCAGAGAAAAAAATAGAGAAGAGATAGAGAGTAATATAGAGGTTTACACTATTGAGAGACTCTCTCTCTAAAGTGTGCCCATCTATTTTTACCGGAATTACTGCATTGGGGTGTAAAATTTTCTTTACCTCCCTCTTAATCGATGTAAAGAAGATAAAAACCCTATCTACCCTCAATCCTCCTGTTGTAGAGCCGGCACAGCTCCCCTGTAATATAAAATAGAGAAGTATTAGCAGGGAGAAGGGAGGGAGAGTAGATTTTGTAGAGGTTGCAAACCCCGTTGTTGTTACGGCAGAGATCGATTGAAAAAAGCCCTCTCTAAATGCTTCAGACCAACTAATATCGCCCCCGCCACCCTTTACTATAAATGAGAGAGTAAGAGCACCTATTATAAGAGTTATAAGAAAAAATTTTAGAAGAGAGGATGAGAGAAGGCTTTTGGGCTCCCCTTTAAATGTGGCATATAATAGACCGTAGTGGATCCCCGAAAGGAGCATAAAAACCATTAAAATTATCTCTACTGCTGCAGAATCGAAGGAGGCAATTGAGAGATTTTTAGTACTGAAGCCCCCGGTAGAGATAGTGGCAAATGCCAAATTGATAGAGTCGAAGAGATTGAGCCCCGCCAAATAGAGCAGAGCAGTTTCAACAAGAGTGAGAGAGAGATAGACAACAGCAATTATCCTCACCTTCTCTTTCACCTTAAATTTAAAATTCTCTCTTGAAAGAGAGGAGATCTCTACCTTTGAGAGCCTTAATCTATTGGTGCCCACAATAGGAAGTATCAGTAACATAAAGAGCACAACCCCCATCCCTCCCAACCAGAGTGTAGAGGAGCGCCAAAAAAGCAGCCCTTTAGGGAGAGCCTCAACATCGGTTAAGATAGAGGCTCCTGTAGTGGTATAACCCGATACACTCTCAAACCAGGCATTGAGCAGAGAGAAGTGGCCGCCCCAAAAAAGATAGGGTAGAGCGCCAACTATACAGGAGAGAATCCAAGCAAAAAGAGCTATTACAAAGCCCCCCTTTAGATTAATCTCCCCTCCTCTCTTTGTAAAAGGGAGTGGTAAAATAGCAACAACCGTAGTGATAGAGGTAGAGAGTAGAAGAGGGATAAAAGAGGAATCGAAATTGTTGAAGGCAGCTACAACCGTAGAGAGAGCCATAAAAATAGCGCTCAAAAGAAGGGCTATCCCAACATTTCTAAAAACCACTTTATACTCTACCATAATAGACTATAAATATAAAGAGGATGTTGAGATTTGCTCTAACATCCTCTTATTTTATGCATAGAAAAGCTACTTCACCCCCTCAACGAAGCTAATCATATCCAATATTTTGTTGGAGTATCCCCATTCGTTGTCGTACCATGAGACAATCTTAACAAAATTGGGATTCAACATTATACTGGCATCGGCATCAAAAATAGAGGTTCTTGGATCGGTAATAAAGTCGCTTGAGACAACAGCTTCATCGGTATAACCTAAAATATCTTTATAGTCGTTTTCCGAAGCACTCTTCATAACCCTCTTAATCTCTTCAAAGGTTGTAGATTTCTCTAACCTACAGGTCAAATCAACAGCAGAGACATTTACGGTTGGTACTCTAAAAGACATACCGGTCAACTTCCCCTGCATTGCAGGAATTACCTTTCCAACAGCTTTTGCCGCACCTGTAGAGGAGGGGATAATATTTGCAGAGGCAGCTCTACCACCGCGCCAATCTTTCATTGAAGGGCCATCTACACTCTTTTGGGTACTGGTAATTGCGTGAACTGTTGTCATCAACCCCTCAACCAACCCAAAATTATCATTTAAAATCTTAACTATGGGCGCTAAGCAGTTGGTTGTACAGGAGGCGTTGGAGAGGATATTTTGGCCTGCATACTCCTTATGGTTCACTCCATATACAAACATAGGGGTATCGTCCTTAGAGGGAGCCGACATAATAACCTTTTTTGCACCACCATCTAAGTGTGCCTGGCACAACTCTTTTGTAAGAAAGAGCCCGGTAGATTCAACTACAAAATCTACATCCAATTCTCCCCATTTGATATCGGCAGGATTTTTTTGAGCAGTAACCCTAATAGGATTTCCATTAACCACCAAAAGGCCATCTTTAGTCTCTATTGTGCCGTTAAAACGGCCATGTACCGTATCGTATTTTAACATATAGGCCATATACTCTACATCAATCAAGTCGTTGATAGCTACTACTTGAATCGTCTCTCTCTCTTGGGCAGCCCTAAATACTAACCTGCCAATACGGCCAAAGCCGTTGATTCCCACCCTAATTTTTTTCATCTCAAATATTTGAATAATAGTAAAGTTAATAAAAGTATGAGGCACTATTTCCAATAATAAATAGTGCTTTACAAAGTTAACATATTTTTAAAACTTGTACCAAATTTTACTAACTTCGTTGATTACACTTGCCAAATAGAAAATATAGAGAGAAGAAGAGATGAGAAAAATTTTAATAACCAACGACGACGGCTTCAACTCAAAAGGGATCGAGGCATTGGCCACCCTTATGGAAAATTTTGGAAAAGTTACAGTGGTAGCCCCTTTAGAGGCACAAAGCGGGATGTCCACTGCCCTCTCTATAGGAAAGCCTCTGCGATTTGGTAAAATTGAAAGCAAGAGTGGCAGAGAGCTCTTTGTCTGTTCAGGAACACCTGCCGACTGCGTTAAGATGTCTATGAATAAGATCTTCACCGAGTCGCCTCCCTCTCTCTTGGTTTCAGGTGTAAACCACGGCTCCAACACCTCTGTTGCAGCGCTCTACTCAGGAACATTAGGAGCCGCTGCAGAGGGGACAATCTATGGTATCCCCTCAATAGCCTTCTCCCTCTCCAATTTTGATCAAGAGGCCGATTTCAGTGCAGTTATCCACTGGGGAAGAGCAATTATAGAGAATTTTATAGAACACCCTCCACTCCCCGGCGTCTATCTAAATGTAAACTTTCCCTCTCTCTCAAAAGAGGAGATTAAAGGAGTCCGGTTTGCCCATCAGGGAAAAGGGCGGTGGATCAATGAGTTCGAAGAGAGAGTTGACCCATACGGTTACGACTACTACTGGATGAGAGGAGAGTTTTTCAATTTAGAGCCTTCAAGTAGAGAGTCCGACCACAATCTAATAGAGGGAAACTACATAAGTATAGTTCCACACACAATAGATACCACCAGTAGAGAAGAGAAGAAGCGATTAAATGCACTTTGGAAATTTAACACCTTATGAAGTACTACATAATTGCCGGGGAGGCATCGGGCGACCTACACGGCTCAAGCCTTATGAGAGGATTGAAAGAGGCCGACCCTCAAGCACAGTTTCGTTTTTGGGGAGGAGATTTGATGTCTGCACAGGGGGGAGAAGTTGTAAAACACTATCGAGAAAATTCACTTATGGGTTTTGTAGAGGTTGTAGGCTCTCTCAAAAAAGTGCTCTCCAATTTAAAATATTGCAAAGAAGATCTGCTTCAATATAGACCCGATCTCTTAATTTTAATAGATTATCCCGGCTTCAATTTTAGAGTTGCCAAATTTGCCAAAGAGCACAATATAACCACCTTCTACTATATTGCACCAACAGTTTGGGCATGGAAGGAGTGGAGAGTCAAAAATTTAAAACGATTTGTAGATAGGCTCTTTGTAATTTTTCCTTTTGAACTTCCCTACTTTAGCAAGCATAATATAGAGGCAATCTACTGCGGCAACCCCTCTACCGAAAGTGTAGAGGAGTTTCTACAGAACGAAGAGGGGGAGCAGCAGTTCCGCAAACGGATAGGGGCAGATGAGAGGGAGTGTGTTGCCCTTCTTCCCGGTAGTAGAAAAATGGAGATCGATTATCTACTTCCTAAAATGGTAAAGCTGCAAGAGCTCTACCCCCAATTTCAATTTATTGTAGCAGCTCTCCCATCAATTGAACCTGATCTTTACGAAAAGCATCTAAAAGGGAGCAAAATAATGGTACTCTACAACGAGAGATACTCTATCCTAAGATATAGCAAATTTGCTATTTTAGCTTCCGGCACCGCCTCTTTAGAGGCTGCTCTTCTGGGCACCCCTCAAGTGGTCTGCTATGGTGGCAACGAACTCTCCTACCAAATAGCAAAAAGGGTGGTTAAAGTAAAATATATTAGTTTGGTAAATCTTATTTTAGATAGGGGTTTGGTTGAGGAGTTGATTCAACGGGATTATAATTTAAAAAATCTCAAAAATGCAGTAGAGATGATAATTAAAGAGAGAGGAGAGAAGAGAAGAGAGCGGGGCTACTCCAAACTAAAAAAAATCTTGGGAAGTGGAGAGGGTTACTCCAACCGATTAGGTGAATCGATGGTAGAGGAGTATCACTCCATTATGGAGCAGGAGCGCTACTACACAACAATAGAGAGTCCTGTTGGAGAGCTCAGGATTACTTCAGATAGAGAGAATCTAATCTCAATAGAGCATGCCCCCGCAGGATTGGAGCCATTAAAAAGCAAGATAGAGCCCTCTATACTACAAGAGGCAGAGAGAGAGTTACAGCAATACTTTAATGGAGAGAGAAAAGAGTTTTCCCTTCCAATTAAACCTATTGGCACACAGTTTCAAAATAGAGTATGGGAGGAGTTGAGAAAAATTCCCTTTGGAGAGGTAAAGAGTTATGGCGAAATTGCCAAATTGGTTGACTCTCCCGATGCCCACAGGGCAGTGGGGCTTGCCTGTAAAATGAATCCACTCTTAATTGTTATCCCTTGCCACAGAGTTATTGGAAGCAATAGAAAGCTCATAGGATTCAATCTTGGTTTAGATAAAAAAAGCTATCTGCTCACTCACGAAAATGCCAATCTCCAAGAGAGAACCACAACGCTGTTTGACGATGAAGATTAAACTATACAAATATCAGGGGGCGGGTAACGACTTCATTGTTGTTGACAATCGTACAGATCGCTACAATCTTACCACAGAGCAAATTGCAAAGCTATGCGACCGTCGTTATGGAGTGGGGGGAGATGGTTTTATCTACCTTCGAAGCAGCGATAAATTAGATTTTGCAATGCAATATTTCAATGCCGACGGCAAAGAGGGAACTTTTTGCGGCAATGGAGGGCGCTGCCTTATTGCCTTTGCTGCCCGAATGGGTATAAAGAGCTACCATTTCGATGCGGCAGACTCTCCACATCTTGGCAAAGTGATAGAGTACACCCCCTTCAGTTCAATGATAGAGTTGTCTATGGGCGATCTTTCCAAAATCAAAAAACACTCTCCCAAGAGCCTCTTTTTAAATACAGGATCTCCACATCTGGTTCTCTTTATAGACAATTTAGATAGCCACGATGTAGATAGTGCCGGAAAACTTTGGCGCCACCACCCCTCTTTTGTAGGAGGAACCAATGTCAATTTTGTTCAAGGAAATTGGGGAAGAGACTCCTCTAAATGGAGTAGATCTTTAGAGGAGGGTGCCCCCTTAGAGCTCTCTGTAAGAACCTATGAACGAGGAGTAGAGGCAGAAACCCTCTCATGTGGAACAGGAGTAGTTGCTTCTGCAATAGCTTATCACAAACTGCTCACCGCCCCCTCTCCCTATCTTAGAAGGAGAGATGGAGCCTCTCAAAAGCGGATAATTGCCAAGGTTAAAACTTTGGGAGGAGTTTTAGAGGTAGAGTTCAACTACAACGGAGGAGAGAGCTACTCCCATATCATCTTAAGGGGAGAGGCCACTTATGTATTTGAAAGCGAAGTAGATATTAATATTTAGAGTGTTATGAAAATTGCAGTTTTTCCCGGTTCCTTCGATCCCTTCACCTTAGGGCACTACGATATTGTAAAATCCTCTATGAAACTCTTCGATAAAGTTATAATTGGAGTGGGGCACAATTACGAAAAGAGGGGCTATTTTTCGGTAGAAGAGAGAGTGGCTATTATAGAAAGATCGGTAGAGGGTATTGTAGGGGTAGAGGTCATCGGTTTCACAGGACTCACAGTAGAGTTTTGCAAAAGGGTTGAAGCCTCTTTTATCATTAGAGGGTTGAGATCCACCACAGATTTTGAGTTGGAGAGAGTAATAGCACAAGCCAACCTTAAAATGGCGCCGGAGATAACTACACTCTTTATTCCCAGTGGTCCGCTCTATGGCTACATCTCCTCCTCTGTAGTAAGAGATATTTTAATCAATGGTGGGAGTGTAGAGCAATTTATGGTAGCGGGGGTAGATCTTCCAAAAAAATAGATGAAAAAGGGTATAACAGTAGCACTTTTTCACACACTTATACTCTTTGTATATTTAATATACCCAAATAGAGGGGTGTCGCAAAGTGCAGAGGATAGTCTCTATCTTCGATATCAGAAGAGAGTAGAACACAAGCTTTTACAAGTTCCCCATCATACCGACTCTCTAATAGCAGCAAGCCGCTCATTAATCGAATCTTCCCAGAGTAGAGAGGAGGCTTCCCTAATAGCCGGAATAATCTTTAACCGCTTCACCTCCTCTACCGTTATGGGCGATGAATCTATAGCTATAGCTATTGCCAAAGAGTATTTCTTAACCTCACAATTGGATTGGAACGGCCAGGGGGGTATTCCTCTGTTAAAACTATTCGTAGAGTTTAACGAAAAGAGCCTTATAGGTTTAGAGGCACCCCCATTCAACCTCTTCACTCTTAGTGGAGAAGCTCTCTCGTTACACTCCATAGAGGGGCGTTATACCCTACTGCTCTTCGTAGATCCACAATGTGAAGCGTGCCACAGAGAGTTGCCCAAAGTGATTGAGAGACTCAACCACTTCTCCCATTTAAATGTATCGTTGTGTGTAATCAACAGCTCTAAAGATAGCGTAGGGATGGCACACTACTACAATATTATAAAAGAGAAAGTTGCTCCTACGCAAAAGTTTACACTACTCTACAACCCTTATGGAGGCAACGATCTTCAAAGGGAGTATAACCTCCTCTCCACCCCCAAACTCTATCTGTTGGATAGTAAAAAAAAGATTATTGGGCGCAATCTTCAAGAGAGCTCCTTAGGGCAACTCCTTACCGCCATAGAGCAAAAAGAGGAGGAGAGTATCCGCTTCTGTGAAGAGTTTGTCCCTACCTATCTCTCTCTTTTTGATTTCAACCAAGAGGAGAGTTTCCAGAGAGCATTCGAACCCCTCTTTATAAAAAGCAGCTCCAATGGTGGAGAGCTCTTCAATCCCCTCTTTATCCACCTCTTTCTCACATTGGCCCACTCCCCACACGAAGAGCTAAAAGAGACAGCCTACAAGCTTGCCCAACACTATATTATAGAGAAAAAAGAGTTGTGGCACTACCCATCCTTCACCCAAGAGCTCCTTCCCAAACTATTGAGAAAGATAGAGCAAAACAGGGTGGGAGCACAATACCAACAAGTTAAGCTCTTAGATAGTAAAAAAAGAGTAAATAAGATAACATTTAAGAGAAAGAGATACCACTTTATCTACTTTTTTAATCCTCAGTGTGCTATCTGCAAACCCTTTACTTTTGAACTAAGGAGAATATATAAAGAGTTGAAGAGAGAGCGAGTAGAGATTGTAGCAATCTACAGTGGAGCAAACCATTTAGAGCTGTTACACTATCAGAAAGAGGAGCAGCTCCCGTGGAGAGTGCTCTACTACCCCAACGAAGAGAAGAGCCCTCTGATAGAGCTATACCAAATAGAGGAGCTGCCAATGGGGTACCTTGTAAATAGTAGGGGAGAGATAGTGGCTAAGGGAATAAATAGCGTAGAGCTACAAAGATTAATCAAATAGAGAGCTATGTATAACAGTTTATCGCAATTTGTAGCACATCTTGAGAGCAAAGGAGAGCTAATTAAAATTGAGGAGTTTGTAGATCCCATTTTAGAGATTGCAGAGATTACCGACAGAGTCTCCAAAAGCGAAGGGGGTGGCAAAGCACTACTCTTCTTAAATACCGGTAGTCAATTTCCCCTCCTTACCAATATGATGGGCTCCCAAAGCAGAATGAAGAGTGCACTTGGGATAGATTCCTTTGACCAACTCTCAAACAGTATGCACTCATTCTTTGAAGCGCTCACCACTGAGCGGCAAAATTTTGTTGAAAAACTAAAACTGTTACCCAAACTCAAAGAGGCGTCGCGGTGGCTTCCCGTTAGATATAGAGGAAGGAGGGGAGCGCCTGTTCAGCAAGTTGTTATGAAAGAGCCCAACCTCTCTAAACTTCCAATTTTAAAATGTTGGCCAAACGATGGAGGCCCTTTTATTACCCTACCAATGGTACACACTACAGATCCCAGCAATGGGAGCCGAAATGTAGGGATGTATAGAATGCAGCTCTTTAGCGACACCACCACTGCCATGCATTGGCACCGTCATAAAACTGGAGCACGCCACTTCAACGCCTTCAAAGGAGAACGCTTCCCTATAGCAGTAGCGCTCGGGGGCGACCCACTTCTCTCCTATGTAGCTACAGCCCCACTCCCCGATGGGATAGATGAATATCTATTGGCCGGTTTTATTCGTCGTAAACCGGTAGAGTTGGTGCGCTGCCTCACTCAACCGATTGATGTTCCCGCCCACTGCGATTTTATAATTGGAGGTTATATAGAAAAGGGGGCGGATCCGCTTTGGGAAGGCCCTTTTGGCGACCACACAGGCTTCTATTCGCCTGCCGATTGGTACCCAAAATTTAATGTCACATGCATAACACACCGCAGAGATGCCATCTATTCCGCCACCTTAGTAGGAGTGCCTCCGCAAGAAGATAAATATATAGCAGAGGCAACAGAAAAGATTTTTTTAACCCCCATTAAATTTGCCCTACTTCCTGAGATAGTAGACTTGCATCTGCCCGAAGAGGGGTGTGGCCACAATTTTGCGGTGGTAAAGATAGAGAAGAGTTATCCCGGTCAGGCAATCAAAGTGGCAAATGCCCTTTGGGGAGCGGGTCAAATGATGTTCAATAAAATAATGGTTGTAGTAGATGAGGCTATCGACATACGCAACCGTTCCGCCATATTAAAAGCTATTGGGAAAAATTACTTCCCCCCCTCCGACACCCACTTCAGTCGCGGCCCCTCCGATATTTTAGATCATGCCGCTCCCACTATGGGATATGGAGGCAAAGTTATGATCGATGCCACCCGCAAATTGGTTGAAGAGAGCGACCACCCTACCCAAAGAGAGAGCAGTAAAGAGATTGAACCTATCCATTTTTATCAAATTGGAGAGGAGCCCAAAGGAAAAATATCGATTCTAATAGAGGGTAAACTCAAAGATGAGTACCTCTCCTATTGGCTCTGGGGTGCCAACTGCGATCCGGTTAGAGACTCCCATATTGTAGAGGGAAAGCTCCACTTTGATGCCACCTCAAAACAGAAAGGGAAGCAGATAAGAGAGTGGCCCCCTATTGCCCACTCAAACAAAGAGACAATAGAGAAGATAGATCAAAAATGGGAGCGATTGAATATAGGAGAGTCTCTTGCCTCTCCATCTCTAAGATTCCTCAAATAGTAAAAAAGTTATATTTTTGACCATTTGTCGATAGAAGATTTTTAAAGAGTGATAGCTGTAAGTTTCATCAAGGGAGTATTAGTAGGGATGGGGGCCTCCATCCCTTTAGGGCCACTTGGAGTTATGTGCGTTCAAAAGACTCTCAGCAAAGGGAGGATGTCCGGCTTTTTTACAGGATTGGGGGCCTCTATCTCAGATACTTTTTATGCCGCTTTCGCTATAGCCGGATTGGCACTTATCCAAGAATTTGTTCGGAACTACGAGATCTCGGTACTCTTCTTTGGAGGATTGATAGTGATGGCAATAGGACTAAAAATTTTCCTTACAAATCCTGTAAAACAGATTAGGGGCAATAAAGACGATAGACGCCTCTTTGAAGATTTTATCTCCTCTTTTATAATGACAGTTACCAACCCCGGGGCTCTCTTTTTAATTTTAGGGCTTTTTGCCTTTGTAGGGGTAGATGTCAATCGAGGTTCGCCGTGGGCTACAATTATCTCTCTTCTGGCAGGGGTATTTGCTGGAGCTTTAGGGTGGTGGCTTATTTTAAGCAATGGGATCAATCTATTTCGTAAAAAATTTAGATTGCGTCAACTGCTTCTCATTAACCGTATCTCTGGAGCGGTCATAATGGTGTTGGGGTTCATCACCCTTTTAGAGGGGCTCTACCACCTCTTCCTCCGTTTTTACAGTTGGTAGTTTAAAAATTGTTATATTTGCATCCTATTTCAATTGGGGATGTTTTGGTTTTGACAGCATTCACAATCGGAAGGCAAGCACGCCGAGCGTGGTATGGCCGGCTCGTAAATCCCGGGATACAAGCCTTAATCGGCAACAACAACTATGCACTCGCAGCGTAATTGAGTTCAACTCAATCGCTTAATTGAGGCCAACCAGGTTGGTCACAACGAGTATCCCGCCAACTTTTTCCGCTCCCTCCAATTGGCATATGGGGTATCATACAAGGGAGATGCGTGGGGAGACTCCTCTAAACCCCATTAAGTTATAGAGGATAAGTTGTACCGAATCTGCCCTTTGTTGCGGTATAATCGAAAATTAAAAAAGGGATAAGCGTGTAGAAACCCTTTGGATGGTTTGTTTGGACGGCGGTTCGAGTCCGCCCATCTCCACAAATAAAAGCAAGAGTTACACTTTGCCGGTTAAACTATTAACTATTGGCCCCTAGTAAGCGACAGATTAGGGGCTTTTGCTTTGATTGAATTGTTGGTCAATCGCTTGGCATAACTTATAAAGAAGCCGGTAAGAAGAAAATTGAGCGACATTGCCAAGACAGAGACAATCAAAAGCACCCCACCCAACTGGTATCCGATAGCTATAAAAAGCACCCCCGCCCCCACCTCTCCACGGGCAAACATCCCAACAGATACAGCAAGCCTCTCTGCAAAAGAGTGTTCTCTATAGAAGAGAAGAGGAAAGAGCTTACCAATATTAGAAATTGCAGTTACAGCCACAACATGTATAGCAATTGTACCCCAAGAGGGGAAAGGGATATTGGAAATTACAGAAGAGGAGGCTGCAGAGAGGGAGTCAAAATCGATCCCAACAAATAGAGGCATACTCATTCCAACCAAAAGCATAAAGAGATAAGAGATGGCACCCGAAAGCTTCTCACTCTTTGAATGGGAGAGCGCTTCTGCTCTGTTTAGCGGCTCGTTGTGGTTGGAGCGCATTACCATTCCCAATATAAATGCAGGAAGAAGAATCTCTATATGTATAGCTCCACCTTTACCAAAGAGGTAGATTGAAACTTGGTGCGTCACCTCAATTATTGTATAAATTATAAAGGAGTATGCCAAAATAGATTTTACATCTTGCGGTGGGTTATAGCTCTTCATCTTTCTCCATCCAAACCATACAAGAAGAAGTGCAACAATCAATACCACAAACATCTGCCATCGCATCCCAATCATTAGAATTTGTAGCGGAATCATCAATAGGATAGTATCCAAATCGTCGAAAATTGCCAACACCTGTACCTTCTTATAGACCCATGTGTGCTTTAATCCTGCTGCTATTAGCATTGTAAAGAGAATACCGGCAGAAGTGGGTGCAGCAAAACGGGTTAAAAGAAAGGTCTCCTTCCATGCATCGCCACTGCTCCAAATTTGCATATGCGCAGGGGCTATAAAAAAGAGATAATAAAGTGCTACAAAAATCCATGGGAGAGCGGCAGCACCCATTGCAACCAAATAGTCTGTCACATAGCTCCGCCACTCCTTTTTATTTATCTCAAATTCCCGTCCAACATTAATCATAATAAAGGCAAGGGAAGTATAAAGTAGAGCGTCCAATAAAATTTTAAACAAACCGAAATTTTCTCCTAAAAGATGGGGAACAATTTGTGATAAAAATAGACCCGAAATTAAAAGAAAGGAGAAGAGATAGACTTTCCTCATTTAAATATGGTTAAAATGATGAAAAAATTAACTTTAGAGCGCGAAAATAGAAAAAAAAAGGGAATAATAGAGGGGAGATTCATAAGTTGAACAATTGGGCTCTATAAATAGCTCATAGAGAGCACAAAAAAAATTGCACTATGGTCTACTTAACTCTCTAACTCTTCAGTTATAGAGGGGTACTCTATACGGTTGTGATGATATTGGGCCAACTTCTCTTTCATCACCCCCTTTACAATCTCCAACTCGCTCAAAGTGATAGAGGATTTTATAAATTGCCCTTCATTAATCTTCTGTTCAACCATTTCATTTACAAAGCGTTCAATAGTTTCGGGTAGAAAATCCTTTAATGTCCTAGAGGCTGCCTCAACTGTATCGGCAATCATTACAATTGCCTCCTCCTTAGAGTAGGGAACTCTTCCTTTATAACTAAAAGACTCTACAGCAGAAGGATCGCCCCCTTCGTTCAAATATAGATTATAAAAATATCTACTTTGGGTAGTACCGTGGTGACTCAAAATGAAACCTTGAACTAACCGTGGCACTCTCCTCTTCTCTGCCAACCGAATACCATCGGGGATATGCGACAAAATTATTGCCGCACTCTTTTGGTAAGAGAGTGAAGCGTGAGGATCCTCTCTCCCCTCCCCCAATCTCATATTTTCAACAAAATAGAGAGGGTTGGAGAGTTTTCCAATATCATGATAAAGAGCCCCTACCCTTGCAAGGATGGGATTGGCTCCAATTTCGGCCGCTGCACTTTCGGCAAGATTGGCAACCTGCAGCGAGTGGTGAAAAGTTCCGGGGGCCTCCTTTGCCAAACGGGAGAGAAGTTTAGTGGTTGGATCCGATAGATCGCGCAATCTTGAATAGGATAGAAGACCAAAGAGCTTTTCAAAGAGAAAAAGAAGAGGGTAGGCAGCGATAACCAAAATGGCATTCCACCCAAAATAGATAAAGAGAGCGGTATCGATTGAAGAGAGCGCTCCCCCCTCAATCAAACGCAGTGAAGAGTAGCCAAGAGAGAGAACCACAAATATAACAATGGTGTTTAAAAATTGTAGCCATCCCCTATTCCATATACGAAAAGTGTAAAATGCGGCACCCCCGGCAAACATATTTATAAGGTAAATTTCAACTCCCCGAGAAGCTATTATTAGTAGAGGAGTGAGTAAAATCATATATATAGGCAACACCAAAGCGTCAAAAAAGAAGGAGTATAAAAAGAGCACTATTACGCTAAAAGGTATAGCAAATAGATAGTTGTCGCCCATCTCTATCCTATTTGAAATGATTAAAACCACTACCGCAAGGATAAAAAGAATAAAAAGTACCCCTCTACGATCGGGATGGAGCTCTTTAGGCATATAAGAGAGGGTAAAGAGTATAAGCAGCGTTATTGAGATTATAAAAAACAGATGCCCAACCTTTAAGAGGTATCGATTGCCCGAAAAGCCTACAGAGTGCTCCCATTCAGTACGGTAAGAGTCTAAAATCTGTTCTGTTTGGGCGGTAATAAGCTCATCATTTATAACAATTGGCTGGCCGGCATAGAGAACTCCCTTAGAGGGAGAGATCTCATCGAGCCGCCGTTTAATAGCATTTGTAGTTGCTTCGCTATTGTAGATTAGATTGGGAGTCACAATAGCAGATGGGAAGAGCTCTCCTAAAAGAGAGAGAGAGAGCCGGCTCTCCTCTACCAAATGATATATCTTCCTATATCCCTCCTCGGGTGTAACAATAGAGGCAAGAGGAAGATGTGTAACCTCTTCAAGAGAGGAGAGAATAGTAATATAGTTGCCGGAAAAGTCGCCACTTGGGGGAAGATCTACCACCCCTTTTTTATAAAGCTCCTCTATAAAATTGTAGAGTCTATGAAGCTCCATCTCTTTATCGCCCTGCCCTTGTACAATAGCTTCGGAGAGCCTCTTTTGAAGTTTATAGAGGGCAATACCATACCCTCTCTGATTATATATTGGGGGAGTGGCAGCTCTCATATTATCGCGCTCTTCCTTAAGTTCTAACGAATTTTTTAGAATTGGAAAATCTACCGATGCCTCAAGAGTCTCATATTGCCACCTTCCTCCTCTCTGATACTTATATTTAAACTCTCCCCGAATAGGTATTGTAAAAGCTATAACAACTACTGCCAAAGCAATCGTAATCTCATAGCGCCACTTTATAACCCACTCTTTAAAAGCTATTTTTCTAAAGAGTTCCCTTATATTTTTATAAGACATAATCAATTCTGTTTCTCATTTTCAAATATATATAATATTTGCTATCTCTTTTAATCGAACTACTTAAATTGAGGGAGATTATAATTACACTTTTAAATAGTCAAATGCCCAATAAGCCTTTAAAACAATACTCTTTAATTACATATAGTTAGCGGAATTTATACTTTTCATTTGTTTATTAGATAAAACTTCTTTAATATAGCCCGCTTTTTAAACGATAATTGAATATTTTAATATAGAGATAAGCTACTGCATCACAAATTTATTGAGTCGGCCAAAACAAATCTAAAGAAGGTGGCCGTTATAGATAAGAGTACCGTCCATACCGCGGATAAGGCTGGTTTTCAGTTGCTTACAAAGCTTACACCCAATTTCACACCCAAGATGTGGATTGGGTGTTTTCTTTTGCTCCCGGCTATACACGGGTTAAAACAGATTATCCAACTATTGGGGCCTCAATGTACTATTTGCCGTGACCTAATAAAATTTCTCATACTGGAACCTGCAGTAACGGACATCGACCCATCCATAGCGGAATATCCACTGGTTTTTCGTAATGATACCCTTCCTCAGCCGGAACGATTTATGGTGCCGCATGAAGCCCAAGTAGGAATTGAGGGTTTGAAGCAGAGTTACCGGGGCGTGCCGGTAAAACCTTTCACCCTTTGCCATCGCCTGCCTAAAATTCGTCAATGTCCTTTTTTGAACATAGCTCCGATGGGGCTTGATCACTGCGCCGAGGAACGGCACTCCCCTGAAAATGTTCTGAAGATAGATTTTGCGGGGATGGAGGACAATGCCGAGTTCATGCTCGAGATACACCCTGGCCTGTTCGATTAACTGCGTCAAGTATTCTTTAGATGTATGGACGATAAAAAAGTCATCAACGTAGCGGCCATAATGCCGAACATTGAGGGTTCGCTTTATATAATGATCGAAGCCGCTAAGGTAAATGTTACTAAAAAGCTGAGAGGTGAGGTTACCTATGGGCAGCCCGCACTCTTCGGCAGCGTGGAAAAGGCTTTTGTCGGTAGGCAGTCCATCCCACTCCCTCATGCCGCCCATACTTTTGATGAAACAGTCCGAAACGGGGTCATTAAAAACAATCTCGCGGGTCAGATATAAAATCAAGTCGTAGTCCAATGCCTCACGGTAACGCCGACCATCGATATTCTTGCGATCGGCGTATTTGTTCAGCATGATGACGATCTTTTCATAGAGCCGCCGCCGGTCGATACTCATAAAATACCCCGACAAGTCGAGTTTCAGGACATAACACTCCCGGGTATAGTTCTGCGAACAGCTTCGGATATGGTGTTCGAGCCGCCGGATGCCGTATAGCGTTCCCCGCCCCTTACGGCATGAATAGCAATCATTAATAAAGGTGCGCTCGCATATTTCGTTTATGTAGTTGAAATAGAGGTGATGGATCACCCGATCTGTAAAACTGGCGGCAAAGACTTCCCGCTTGACCGGTTTATCGATGATGAAGGCCACGCTGCGGCCAGGATGGTACGTGCGATTCTTAAGCTGGTGGTACAGTCGCAGTAAGTTATCCTCCAGCCTCAGCTCGAATTTGAGTTGGTTGGCCGTATTGCGCTTGTTGCGCCTCGCATCGTAATAGGCCGTAAAAAGGTCTTCGAGCAACTCCATACAAAAGAAGACAGAAAGCGGGTGATAAATTCTTGGAGAACACAGCGAACAGTTAAGCCGTTCGTGCGGTTGTTGTTGTTCTGGTCGGCATCACCGCTGTTGAAGTTCAGGTTCCACGCGTTGTCAGCCGAGTTCATCGTACTCGACCAGTAGTTCCCGTTGTCGCCCGCGTTGTTGAGCGTACCGTCGGTGTTGTTGCGGTTGCCCGCGGCGGGAAATGTTAGCAGCCTCTTTTCTCTATGAGTGGCCGGGGAAGCCATTCGGCTCCGACGGCGGTCAGATGGCCCGTTTGGGGTGCCAATAACTGACTGAAAAAATAATAGCCAGTGGACTGCTGAATTTATCCGGCATCACTTTCCGCGACCTCGATCGCGGAAACTCCGGCCTTACCCCGCTTCCTGTTTTATTATTGAATTTCTGTCGCTTTGGTATGTACCGATTTGTGCCATGCTGCCAATTGTTTGGATATGGCATCGTGGTTCAGTGTGATCTTCGCCATGTTTTTGACCGGCATCTGTCGCAGATCGTGCAGCAACCTCACCATTAATTTCACCACCTCAATATGTTCGCGTGCTTTAAGGATATGCGGTTCCTTGTCGCGGGTCAGGTTGGCGCGATAGACGCACATCATTAGCCGCATCATCTCTTTTTTCAGTTCCTCTCCCAGCGTGTAGCGGTATTCCCGCCTCATGGTCTGGCTCGATTGGAATACCTCCAGCAGCAGGTCGTAGCAGGCTTTATAGACCGGGAGTTGCGTGTATTGCATGGCGTGACGGTGTTATGCGGGCGAGATATTCTTTGAGCTCGGACACAAATAGCAAGCACTCCAACGGCGTTTTGTTGCCTATATCGAAACTTCGGACACGCTCCTCGATCGAGAATGCCTCAAAGCCGGTTGCTTTTTCAGTATGTTGCGTGGATTTTGTAATAGGGACAGCACTCTGCCAACGGTCAAATTCTTCCGGCAAGAGGGCTTCGGGGGCTTTGAGAATGATTCGCTTTTCGGAAACCTCCAGGCGTTCCAGCCCTACAACCACCGCGTCTAACGCAGACGAGGGGAAACCGAGTGACACCATATCCTGTCCGATGTTCTTGATCCATTTCTTCTTGACCTGATAGGGCTTAATAGACCGGACGAACTGGAAAGCCGACCTTTCGTAAGCGATCCAGAACGTACCCTCCAGAAACAAATGGATACGGTCGGCGTTGGACGATTCAATCTCGAAAATCTCTCGTTTTGTCATATCGTGTCTGAAAAAAATATTTTTCGACCGCCTTCGCCGGTGGTTAACCCTGCGGGATTTTAATGCCCGCAGGGAATAATCAAATGAATCGAATGAGAGGCGACAAGCGCCTCTCTACTGGAGAACACAGCGAACAGTAAAGCCGTACGTGCGGTAGCTGTAGGCATCACCGCTGTAGAAGGACAGGCCCCACGCGTCGTGAGCCGAGGACATCGTACTCGACCAGTAGAACCCGTAGTCGCCCGCGTAGCCGAGCGTACCGTCGGTGTAGTAGCGGTAGCCCGCGGCGGGAAGAAAAATAGAGTTGCTGGTATTGGTCTGGTCAGTGAATTTATAGCCGTTTGCGGGCGTGGTCACCCATGCCTTAGTAACTTTGGTGTCATCGAGCAACGTGGCCAGCTCTTCTTTGGTCGGCAAGCGCCAACCTGCCGGGCACGGGTCATTGGCGGCGAGCCAGTTATCGCCGCTCTCCGCGGCAACATCGGCCCATGCCTGACCGGACGTAGAGGTCGGATCGCCTGTTGCGCTCCAACCGATCTTCGTTCCCCATTTGTAGAACATTCCTAGGGCCTGGGGCGAGGCGGCGAAAGTACCGGGGGCATCCACATTGCACTCTGCCCAGCGCACGCCGTTGATCAGCACAACCGGCTTGGGCTCCTCAGGATTGTCTTTTTTGCAAGAAGTGAACGCCGCACTACAGACCAGAACGGCAAAAAGCAGTTTAGTTGTTTTCATGATTTTTTGGTTAAAAGATTTATAATAATGGTAATCGATGGTCGTTCCTGTCATTGTCCGACGCTGAAAAGACAAAACAGACAACGCTGGTTCCGTATGGGAACCGGCGTTGTCTGTTATAATGCTTTTTCGTTTATTTCGCGTTACGCGGAATACGTAACTATTTGACGGGGAGCCTAAATAATCTAACTTAACGCGCGAGGCCCTGTGTGTGTGTGTGTGTGTTTAACACAATTCCGCAACCTGCCAAATATTCCAGGAAGAACATTACGCTCTGAACCCCTTGCAGGGAGATATTTTTCAGCAGGCGGTGGTTGCACACAGGATTTCCAGTTTACAGTAAATTACACAACGACACAAACATAAATAAAATATTTCATTCACGCAAGTCCGGTCTGTAATTCTATTTTCCTTTGACTTCCTCATACTGCCGGTACCAATAATTCGCCCTGACTTTCCAATCGCGGTACTCCTGGATGAAATACCCGGCGAGGAAAGCGGAGATAAGTGTTATTGCCCACATGGCGATATACCACTGCAAACCTTTGGATGGCTGTTTGACTTTTCTGAGCTTGCGCTCCATCTCGCCGATGAAGTAGCGATTTAACTGCTCGAACTTCTCGGTGTCTATGGGGATGCGTTTCTCATACAGGATGCCAACGCTTTCGCGGACTTTACCCGCCGCATCATCATTCGTACGTGAAATCTCCCTGAGCCGATCGATCTGGTCTGTCAGGATGTTATCTACCGTTTCGCGGGAGATATCTTCCTTCCCTGCGAATTTGTTTCGGCGTTTGGCCGGTTGCTTATTGTTGTCGTCCATAAATCTTCTTTTTAGGTTTTTTCTTTCTGCGTTTCAATTCGTTGTAGTAATCTTCCTCCGCATAATCACGCCCACTCGGTGCAAATAGGTCGGCCAGTAACGATGCAATACCGGAGTTGCCGCCGGAGTGTGATTGTTGATGATAGCCTCTTGCCTCTCTACTGTTGGATTGATTCGATGCCTCCTGTTGCTCATGACCTTGCCACTGTTCCGGTAAAAGAGAAAAGTTCTTCGCCAGCGAATGATAACCGAACTCGCGCCCGATCTCCGAGGCTTTGAACGTATGGCCTTCGTAGCTGAACCGAATGCCGTAAGTTTTGCCCTGCTTGTTCTTAGCCGGTTCGATGCCGACGCCCCTGCGCTCAAGCCCATACAGTAAGCCTTCCAGCGTCTTATTATTCCGTAGTTCGGAATAAGCGATCTGCTGGAGCTTTTCTTTAACCTGTTGCCGTACCGGATCGATATAGGCTTCCTGGTGCGGTGCTTGCTTACGGACATCATTCGCAATGGTAAGCCCCATCTCCCGGCTGATCTCCTCGGCTATCCGGGCCGAACGATTACTGACAAAGGTCGTATCGAATACATTGCCATCGACCCCGATACGGTTTGCAATCAAGTGAATATGCGGCTTGTCGGTGTCCTTATGGGTGCAGGCGATCCACTGGTGGTTGTCCAGCCCCATTTTGCGGGCGAAAGTCCGGGCGATCTTCCTCATATCATCCCTGGTCAGCTTCTCCGCGTCCTGCGGGGCGATTCCGATTTCAAACCGCAGGTATTTATTCTTACAGCGGTAATTATGCTGGTTGACCATCTCGAACTCGCGGAGGATGTCGGCAGGATCGTCGCCCTCGACCATATTCCTGCCAACTATCACATCCATTTTGCCCTCGCGCATAGCGTAGGTAGATTACCAAAAGGCTCTAATAGCCTCTCTAATACTAACCGACCATTTTAAAATATTCCCCGAAAAAATAATAGGGATAATGCTCCCCACTTCGGCCGGTTCTACTTTAGCTACAGTGGCTACACTAATGAGCGGCAAAATTCCTGCAATGATCAACTACTCCACCGGAGCAGAGGAGAATGCCCGTTAAGCCCAAAAAAAATGCTCTTTCTCTACAATTATAACCTCATCGGCACTGTTGGATAAAATTAAGTGTCCCAAAATTGAGGGGATGATAATTTTAGAGGAGATTATGGCTTCAATCTCAACTGCCCAAAAGTTAAAAGGGGCACTACTGAGTAAACTCCCAACCAAACAGATAATTAAAAGAGTAGCTCAAGGGGCTCAAGAGGATTGTGCAACCATACTCTTTACAAGTGGTAGCGAAAAAGAGCCAAAGGCTGTTCAACTTACCCATAAAAACCTAATTTCCAATATAGTAAACTTTAGCAACTGGATAGGAATTGGACCAACCGATAAAATTTTGGCCAATTTAGTCTTCTTCCATGTTTTTGGCCTTACCGCCAATCTTTGGGTTACTCTATATCATGGAATGACAATGGTAACCTATGCCAATCCCTTAGATTTTGCAGTAATAAGCACCATTGCAAGAGAGGAAAAACCCACAGTTATGGTGGGAACTCCAAGTTTCTTCTGGGGCTATCTCAAGAAATCTAAAAAAGGAGACTTCAAGTCGTTAAGATTGATGGTAGCAGGAGCCGACAAGTGTCCCGATGCTCTTCGCGAAGGGTACCTAAAAAAGCATGGAGTGACACTTTTAGAGGGGTATGGAGCAACCGAAACATCGCCGGTAGTCTCTACCAACAGCTTAGAATACAACAGACCGGGTAGTATTGGAAAACCAATACCGGGGGTTGAAGTAAAAATTTTAGATCCCGATACCAATCAAGAGTGTGAAGCCGGCGTAGTGGGAGTCATTCATGTAAAGGGAGATTTGGTAATGAAGGGTTACTACAACGAACCCCAACTCACTGCCGAAGTGCTTAAAGATGGCTGGTACAACACCGGCGATATGGGATATTTGGATAGCGACGGCTACCTGTGGCACTCCGGAAGATTGAAGAGATTTGTAAAGATTGGGGGAGAGATGGTCTCCCTTGTAAGGGTTGAAGATAGTTTAGAGAAGCTTCTTCCCCAGGGAGTCTCCTGCTGTGTAGTAGATATCTACGATCAGGTAAGAGGCTCTTCGATAGTTGCAGCAGTCACTAAAGAGATCAATAGAGTAGATATTGTAAAAGAGTTGGCAAAAGAGATACCCAACATTGCTCTACCAAAACACTTTGTAGTTGTAGAGGAGCTCCCTATGATGGGTACAGGGAAAGTTGACTTTAGAAGCGTAACTAAGATTGTAGAGGAGAGGCTTTCGCAACAAGAGGGGGAGAGCAACTAAAAGGCGTATCCCAACGAAAGTGAGAGAGGTATCTTTATACCACTATTAATTGGAAATAAGTTGCCATTGGAGTAGTGCGCAATCTTCAATTCAACATTGTACTCTCTTCTCTTTCCCCAAAAGAGACCCAACCCCATAGCGTCGTAAAAAGTGAAGCGCCTTCCTGTCTCTTTACCATCCAAAAAACTTTGAGATAGATAGGCAGGGCCTCCTAAAACATAGAAGAAATAAGGATCTACCCCCTTACCTCTCAGGAAGTTGAACCGAAACTGAGGAAAGAGAGAAAAAGACCATAAAGGTTCTCCATTCAAGTTGGTTTTCCAGTAGGAGAAATTGGCCCCAACATCAAAAGAGAAAACTTTAGGGCCATTAAAGAGATTTCTATAGTAGCTGGCCATATAGCCGTGATCTATCTCTACATCTCCTCCCCAAAAGAGATATGCCTTTCTAATTGTATTATTCACTCCGTAGCCCAAAATGTTGGAGGAGTAATTGAGAGATACCCACTGCTTGGGGTAGATTGTACCTCTCTCTTTAGCCTTAGCCATCTTTTTTTCGCCAAATGGAGAGAAGTTATATTTAAATCCAAATCCCGAATAGAAGATGGGAGGTTGATCATTCCCTTTAACTGGAAATGTATATGAGAGAGATGCAGATAGATCCCAGGCACGACTTAAATTGTAGGTAACCCCTCCTCCTGTGGTAAAGGTAGAGAAGGTAAGATCTTTAACAACCACATCCCCTTCACTATCTTTAATACCATGGCGTGTAACAATCCCCAATCCCCCCTCTCCATAGAGTTTAAACTTATCCCCTATTGCAAGTTGTGGGCGAAGGGTAATAGCGGCAATATTCATCCAAACACTTTTAGAGGCAATAGTTGGCACCCCCTCTTTTTGATAGTGATACATTACCCACCAGATAGGGCGAGTGTAGGTAACTTGACCATTAAGCCATGGAGCTATCTTATACCCAAACAGAACCAATCTCACAGCGGGATGCCTCACCTCTACCCCATCTAATCTATATCCCGGTTGGAGCTGCCCCTCTCCAAAAGGGTAATCTATATAGCCCACATTTACCTCAAAATAGATATTTTGCATAAAGGGGGGCATCTGCTTCAATCTTGAGAGGGTGTCGGAGGGGTTTGAATTGTTGGAATAGAGAAGAGGAACAGACAAAAATAGAGCAACAAGTGTTGTATAGACTCTAAAGCTATTTTTTTTTGCCATTGGGCTGTAATTGTTAAAGTTATAATAGTTAAAATCAGGCAATATAGGTAAAAAAAAGGAGGAGTACAACATAAAGTTATACTCCTCCAACTATTCTCTTTTTTTTTGTGGGAGCAGAGGGAGTCGAACCCCCGACCCTCTGCTTGTAAGGCAGATGCTCTAAACCAACTGAGCTATGCTCCCAAACAGGGTGCAAATATAGCTCATTTTTTTAATTTGCAAAAAAAGATCTCCCATTTTCAAAAAAGAGCATCGCTTCTGCCACCACAAAAGTACTTCCACCAATAAATAGCAAATCACCCTCTCTATAGAGTTCGCCATATCTTAAAAGAGCACTCTCTACGGTTGCGAATGACTCCCCTTCAACTCCTAAAGCAAAAGAGCGGCGTGCAAGCACCTCACTGTCGAGCCCCCTCTCCCCCTGTGGTTGTGTAAAAAGGAAGTAGGCAGAATGGGGAAGTAGAGCCAACACCTTATCCAACTCCTTATCTTTAACAAAGCCTATTATACAAAAGAGCCTATCGAACTGCTCCCTTCTCAGTTGCGAAAAGAGATTAGAGAGGGCGTTAAAGTTGTGGCCCGTATCGCAAATAACTCTTGGATTTCGGCTCAAATACTCCCATCTCCCCCTCAAACCTGTAGTTGCAACAACAGAGGATAATGCCTCTCTTATAGTGGTGTCGCTCCACTCCTCTCCTACCAGCTCCTTAAAGGTGCGATTGCGCGATAGCACATCCAACGCAGTGAGCAGAGTTCTTAAATTATATTTTTGATAACTCCCCTCCAAATCTAACCGATAATCTCCAAGCTCCACAGTTGCAAAGAGCCCCTTCGAAGCAAAGAAGAGGGGTGCATTTCTCTCTTTAGCCACCCTTTCAAAGAGGTGGTCGGTTGTTTCGGAAGATTCGCCAATCACCACCGCTACCCCATTCTTAATTATCCCCCCCTTCTCATATGCAATAGAGGGTAAGGTAGAGCCCAACTGCTCACAGTGGTCTAAAGCGATATTTGTTATAATAGATAAAATGGGAGAGACAATATTTGTAGAGTCCAACCTTCCACCCAATCCTGTCTCAACTACAGCTATTTCAACCCCAACCTCTTTAAAATAGGCAAATGCCATGGCGGTAGTAATCTCAAAAAAAGAGCTCCTTTCACTCTCTATAAAGTTGTTATACCGCTCCAAAAAAGAGAGAACAAACTCCTTTGGAACCATCTCACCATTCACCTTAATCCGTTCTCTAAAATCTAAAAGGTGAGGCGATGTATAGAGGCCACATTTCACCCCACATTTTATCAATACCGAAGCCAACATATGGCTTACAGATCCTTTCCCATTGGTTCCTGCAATATGAACAATTGGATAGGAGCGGTGGGGGTGCCCCATAGCCTTGTCAAATGCCACCATACCCTCCAACCCCTCTTTATATGCAACTCCACCCACCTGTTGATATGAGGGGTGTTTTGAAAAGATCTCCTCTAACCTCTTTTTGTAAACAGCTTCATCTACCATTTTATCTTCTTAATATAAAATATTGAGTAGAAATAATAAATAGTCAATTGTCCAAAAGGATAAATTTTGCCCAAAATAAATTATTTTTGTCAAAATTATATATAGATCCTATGATTTCTTTTTACAAAAGCATTAATGGCTCAATAATTGCCGTAGAGTGGAAAAAAGAGCCCAACCAACAGAAAATCAAAAACTTAAAAGAGATTTTTAATCCGGTCGAAGAGCTGAAAGAGAAAACCCTCTTTGGTGAATACTTTGGTCCTTTTAACGAAACACCCTCACCTGCAAGCACTCTCTTGAGTGCACTTCTAAACAGAATTGGCTTTCCAGAAATTGAGCGGGTAGAGGAGTACCTTCCACTCTCCAAAGAGAGAGAGCTATTTGACCCTCTGCTTCACAAAAAAGAGAAACAATTGGGGCAGGCACTCTTCAGTTCCACTTTGCCGGTAGCACCCATCATAGAGATTACCAATATAGAGGAGTACAACAAGAGCGAAGGATTGGCGCTCAACTCCACAGAGTTAGAGTACCTTAAGAGTCTTTCAAAAAAAATTGGACGGCCACTTACAGATAGTGAAGTTTTTGGCTACTCACAGGTAAATTCAGAACATTGCCGCCATAAAATCTTCAATGGAACCTTTATTATTGACGGCAAAAAGAGAGAGAGTACACTCTTTCAATTGATTAAACGAACGGCTAAACTCAATCCCAATTTTATAGTTTCGGCCTACTCAGACAACTGTGCCCTAATAAAGGGGCCAACACTATCGCTCTTCCACCCCCAAAAAGGGAGTGAACCCTCTAACTACATCGAAAGCAAAAGTGATACTGTTATTACACTCAAAGCCGAAACCCACAACTACCCCACAACTGTAGAGCCTTTTGGAGGCGCATCTACCGGTGCCGGCGGCGAAATTAGAGATCGTATGGCTGGAGGGCAAGGGGCAATCCCATCGGCAGGTTTTGCCGTATATATGACCCCCTACTCTCGACTAAATTCCTCAATTAGAGATTGGGAGTCTAAATTTCAACCCAGAAAATGGCTCTATCAGCTGCCAAAAGATATACTTTTAAAGGCCACCTGCGGTGCAAGCCACTATGGAAATATGTTTGGCCAGCCCCTAATTTGCGGCTCCCTTTTGACCTATGAACTTTTTGAAGAGGAGAAAAAGTACGCCTTCGACAAAGTAATAATGTTGGCAGGAGGGGTAGGTTACACCAAAAGAGAGTATGCTTTTAAAGAGAGGCTCTCAAAAGGAGATAAGGTAGTAATGATGGGAGGCGACAACTACCGGATAGGGATGGGGGGAGGCGCTGTCTCCTCTGTAGAGACCGGAGAGTTCGACCGTGCCACAGTTCAAAATGCAATTCAAAGAGCCAATCCCGAAATTCAGAAGAGAGTTTTTAATGTAGTAAGAGCTTTGGTAGAGAGCACTAACAATGTAATTGTCTCAATACACGACCACGGTGCGGGGGGGCACCTCAACTGCTTTTCGGAGCTGGTAGAGGGGAGTGGCGGAAAGATAGATATTACCAAACTTCCTATTGGAGATTCCACTCTCTCTGCAAAAGAGATTATCTCTAACGAATCTCAAGAGCGTATGGGGTTAGTTGTTAGAGAGAGCGACCTTCCAATAATAGAGGCAATTGCAAAGCGCGAAGAGGCTCCTATATATGTAGTTGGAGAGAGTACCCAAGATAACAACTTCACCCTCTACAACTCTACCAACAAAGAGAAGGCAGTAGATCTCAATCTTTCAGATCTATTGGGTTCTCTACCCCCCCTTAAAATTGAAGGGGAAAGTGTAGAGCCAACCCTTTTACCACTACAGTATGATGTAGCAGATGTCAACAAATATATAGAGTTGGTATTGCAATTAGATTCGGTAGCCTGCAAAGATTGGATAACCAATAAAGTAGACCGTTCCGCTACTGCTCTAATTGCTGCACAACAGACGGTAGGAGAGCTGCAACTCCCCTTGGGCAATGTTGGGGTTGTTGAAATTGGCTACGGCACCAAAAAGGGTATGGCCACCTCAATTGGGCATGCCCCCGCCGTTGCACTAATAGATGCTGCTGCAGGAAGTAGGGTAGCAATAGCCAGAGCATTAACCAATTTGGTTTGGGCTCCTCTAACCGAAGGGTTAAAAGGGGTCTCTCTCTCTGCCAACTGGATGTGGCCCTGCAAAAACAGAGGAGAAGAGGCCAGACTCTATAGTGCAGTAGAGAGTGCAAGCAACTTTGCGGTAGAATTGGGAATCAATATCCCAACCGGGAAAGATTCTCTCTCTATGACCCAAAACTACCCCAATGGAGATAAGGTTCTTTCGCCGGGAACTGTTATTATCTCTACAGTAGCAGAAGCAGACGAAGTCACAAAAGTGGTAAAGCCTCCCCTAAAAAGAGAGGGTGGTTCACTTCTTTTTTATATCCCCTTTAATCCCCAATGCAATTTCAATTTAGGGGGAAGCGCCCTCTCGCAAATTCTTTCACAACTTGGCAACGAGACTCCCGATATTACAGATAGCCAATATTTTGCCAACACTTTTATGCTCATCCAACAGTTGGTTAGAGAAGAGTTGATACTGTCGGGGCACGATATCTCTGCCGGTGGAATTGTTACCACCCTATTGGAGAGTACTTTTGCCAATACAAAGGGGGGTATTGAGGTAGATTTGACCTCTCTGCAGGAGAGCGATAGTGTAAAACTCCTCTTCTCCGAAAGTCCGGCAGCAATAATTGAGATAGAGAGCGATGCTCTAAGTAGAGTAGAAAAAATGGGAGAAGAGTGGGGAGTAAAACTCTACCCTATTGGTAAAAGTATAGCCCAAAGAGTTGCCACCATCAAAACTCCCAATAGAGATTTCAATTTAGATATAGAGCAGTTGAGAGATATTTGGTACAACACCTCCTACCTCTACGACTCCCTTCAAACCTCGTTGGATAGAGCATCGCAAAGATACGACAACTATAAGCGGCAGCCTCTCAAATTCAACTTCCCCGAACTATATGCAAAGAGAGAACCCTCTTTAAAGAGAGCGCCAATTGCTGCCGTTGTAAGGGAGAGAGGAAGTAGTGGAGAGAGAGAGTTGGCTTGGGTTTTGCATCTTGCAGGTTTTATAGTGAAGGATGTACATATGAGTGATTTAATTGGTGGTAAAGAGAGCTTGGAAGATGTAGATTTTCTTCTCTTTGCCGCAGGCGCCTCACACTCCAATATCTTAGGGGGAGCAAAAGGGTGGAGCCTCTCCTTCAAACAGAACCCCAAAGCACTCACTGCGCTTCACAACTTTTATAAGAGAGAGGGTACCCTAAGTATGGGAGTGGCCAATGGAGCTCAACTGATGATGGAGCTCTCCCTTCTTACTCCCCCCAATATAGAGTCGCACCCCATAGTAAAGAATAGTTCCGCCAAATATGAGAGTGCCTTTATTGGAGTTGCCATCAACAACTCCCCCTCTATATTACTCTCTACCCTACAAGGATCTACCCTTGGTGCCTGGTTCTCAAACGAAGAGGGCAAATTTAAAACTCCCACAGCAGAGGAGGAGCTCTTTACAGCTATCAGTTACAGCTACAAGGAGTATCCCGGCAACCCCGCCAACAGCGAAGAGAGTATAGCAGCTCTCTGCAGTAGAGATGGAAGACATTTGGCCACCATGGTACATCCCGAAAGGGGAATCTATCCCCACACTTGGGGTTGGTACCCCAAAGAGAAAAACGACCAATACTCACCTTGGATCGAGCTATTTGTAAACGGTAGGAAGTGGTTCGAAAATAGGGAAATATAAAACAGTACAATATGAAAAGTACAAAAGAATCTAAAATTTTTGTCTTGGATACCAATGTTATCCTTCACGACTTCCGATCTATACACAACTTTCAAGAGAACGACATAGTGATCCCCATTGCAGTTATCGAGGAGTTGGATAAGTTCAAAAAGGGAAACGAGCAGATAAACTACAATGCACGGCAATTTATCCGAGAGATGGATAAAATCACCGACAATAGACTCTTCGACGGTGGTATCACAATAGGTAAGGGGAAGGGTAAAATCAAAATAGAGATAGGGCACCCCTTCACAGAGAAGATGAGCCATTCGCTATTTATAGACAATCAAGATCATAGAATCCTCTCCACCACCCTTTGGCTCACAGAGCAGAATCCAAACCGTCAAGTTGTTTTGGTAACTAAGGATATCAACCTTCGAATGAAAGCTAAGGCGCTTCAACTTTTTACCGAAGATTACCTTAGCGATAAAGTGTCGCAGGAGCGTATTGAGAGCATTAGCAGAGGGGTTAAAAAGGTGAAGATTGCCGATGAGAGCCTCTTGCAAAAACTCTACTACCAAGAGGGAGGAGTTCCTATTGCCCAATTGGGCATTAAAGGGGTATATGCAAATCAGAACCTTGTTTTAGAGGGAAAAGAGAGCTCTAAAGATGTGGCAGCCAAATATATCAAGAGAGATAAGAGTGTAGTGGCCATTAGAAAAGGGGGGGCCTATGGTATTGAACCGCGAAACCGTGAACAGGCCTTTGCTTTAGATGCACTACTCGATCCGGCTGTAAAACTTGTTGCACTCACCGGAAGTGCCGGTACCGGTAAAACTCTACTCGCTTTGGCCGCCGCTTTAGAGCAGGAGAGAGAGTTTAACCAAGTTTTACTCTCAAGACCTGTAATCCCCCTTAAAAACCAGGAGATGGGATTTCTTCCCGGCGATGTAAAAGAGAAGATGGGACCATACATGATACCCCTTTTCGACAATCTTGCCGTAATAAAGAGAGCCTTCAAACCTACCTCAAGAGAGGTTGTAAAAATAGAGGAGATGCTAAGAGGCGAAAAGCTGCTAATTTCTCCTTTGGCATACATCAGAGGGAGGAGCCTCTCCAACACCTTCTTTATTATTGACGAGGCACAGAATCTCACCCCCCATGAAGTTAAAACAATAATTACCAGAGCTGCCGAAGAGACCAAATTGGTCTTTACCGGCGATATAGACCAGATCGATTCCCCCTACTTAGACAAACACTCCAACGGTCTCTCACACTTGGTAGAAAAGCTGTTGGGTGAAGAGCTCTTTGCCCATATCAATTTGGTTAAAGGAGAGAGGAGCGAGCTGTCGGAACTGGCTGGAAGAAAGTTGTAAATTTTTACTATATTTGTCCCTTAAAATTAGTTTTTTATCTATTTTAAATCTGAAATATTAACCGTTAGCAACATTTAAATATGTCAAAATTAAAGAGAGTTTACTTCTTTGGAGGTAAGAGTGCCGATGGAGACGGCTCAATGAAAAATCTTTTGGGGGGAAAGGGTGCCAATCTTGCCGAAATGTGTTCATTGGGAATGCCTGTACCGGCCGGTTTTACCATAACTACCGAAACTTGCGTTGAGTTTTATAACAACAACATGCAATACCCTGCCACTCTAAAAGAGGAGGTAGATGACTCTATTGCCAAGGTTGAGAAAGTGATGGGAATGACCTTTGGAGACGAAGAGAATCCATTGCTCCTCTCCTGCCGTTCCGGTGCAAGAAGTTCAATGCCCGGTATGATGGAGACAGTCCTAAATATTGGATTATCCTCCACCACTATTCCCGCCCTTATTAAAAAGACCGGCAATCCCCGTTTTGTATATGATGCCTACCGCAGACTCATTATGATGTATTCAGATGTAGTTATGGAGAAGGCAGAGGGGATAGAACCTAAAGAGGGTGAAGGCATTAGGGTTCAATTAGACTCTATGCTCCACGAGCTGAAAGAGAAAAAAGGGTATGAGAACGACAGCGATCTCTCTACCGAAGATCTTATAGAAATTTGCGATGCCTTTAAAGAGAAAGTTGTAAAGGTATTGGGCAAACCGTTTCCAGACGACCCTTATGAGCAGTTGTGGGGTGGTATAGGAGCTGTTTTTAAGTCGTGGAATGGCAAAAGAGCTATAGCCTATAGAAGAATTGAGGGTATCCCCGACGAGTGGGGCACCGCAGTAAATGTGCAGGCTATGGTTTATGGCAATATGGGCGACAACTCCGCTACAGGTGTTGCCTTCTCAAGAAATCCCGCCACCGGGGAAAATCTATTCTATGGCGAGTGGTTGGTAAATGCACAGGGCGAAGATGTAGTTGCCGGTATAAGAACACCCAACCCCCTAAATGAAGCTACCAAAAATGAGCAAAATAAACATTTAGGCTCCCTTGAAGAGTCTATGCCTGTAGTTTACAAAGAGCTCTACGCCATACAAGATAGTCTTGAAAGACACTTTACCGATATGCAGGATATAGAGTTTACCATTCAAGAGGGTAAATTGTGGATGTTGCAGTGTAGAGTTGGTAAACGGACAGGGGTTGCCGCTTTAAATATGGCAATGGATATGTTGCAGGAGGGTTTGATTGATGAGAAGAGTGCAGTACTTCGTGTATCTCCCAACCAATTGGACGAACTCCTTCATCCTATCCTCAATCCCAACACCGAAGCTAAGGCCAAACTGTTGGCTAAAGGTCTCCCTGCCGGCCCGGGTGGAGCTGTTGGGCAAATTGTATTTACCTCCGAAGATGCTATCAAAGTGGCAGCAGAAGGGAAAGATGTAATTTTGATTAGAGAGGAGACCAACCCCGAAGATGTTGAGGGGATGCGTGCCGCCAAAGGTATCTTAACTGCAAGAGGCGGTATGACCTCCCATGCAGCTTTAGTTGCAAGAGGATGGGGTAAATGTTGTATTGTTGGATGTGATGCTTTAAAGATCAATCTTAAAAATAGAGAGGTTACAATCAATGGCGAAATCTACAAAGAGGGCGACACCTTTAGCCTCAATGGCAGTAAAGGGGCGGTTTACCAAGGGGTAATCGATACTATAGATGCCTCAGAAAATCCCAGATTTGTAGAGTATATGACAATAGTAGACAAGTATCGTGTTTTGGGTGTTAGAACCAATGCCGACACCCCCGAAGATGCTGCCAATGCTATTGGATTTGGTGCAGAAGGTATAGGTCTCTTCAGAATAGAGCATATGTTCTATGGCTTAGATGCCGAAGCGCCACTCTCCAAACTTCGCAAGGTAATACTCTCCGACACCTTAGAGCAGAGAGTTGCCGCTGTCAATGAATTGGAGCCATACATTAGAGAGGCGGTAAAGGGAACAATGAAGGTTATGGATGGTAAGCCTGTAACTTTCCGTCTATTAGACCCCCCTCTTCACGAATTTATTCCACAAACCCACGAAAAGATTGCAGAGCTGGCCAAAGAGCTCAATATCTCTGAAGAGGAGGTGAAGTCAAGAGGCGATGCCCTTCATGAGGTAAATCCTATGATGGGCCATAGAGGGGTAAGATTGGGAATCACCTACCCCGAAATATCCCAAGCACAATTCCGAGCTATATTTGAGGCGGCAGCACAACTGATTAAAGAGGGAGGAGAGCCTCAACCCGAAATTATGGTACCTGTAACAATTTCGGTAAGAGAGCTTGACGACCAAAAGGTACTATGTGAAGCTATTCACGCCGAAATTGAAAAGAGGTATGGAGTAAATATTACCTACTCCTACGGAACTATGATTGAGATACCAAGAGCTGCAATGTTGGCAGACGAAATGGCCAATACAGCACAATTCTTCTCATTTGGTACCAACGACCTCACCCAAATGACCTTCGGTTTCTCGCGAGACGACATAGGAGGCTTTATGGGCGACTATTTAGATAAGAAGATTATAGATGCCGATCCCTTCCAAACCTTAGATCAACCTACAGTTGGGAAATTGGTAGAGATGGGAATCAAAGGTGGCCGCAATACAAATCCCAAATTGAAGATTGGTATTTGTGGCGAGCATGGTGGCGATCCCCAATCGGTAGAGTTCTGTCATAGAGTGGGTATGAACTATGTATCCTGCTCTCCCTTTAGAGTACCTATAGCAAGATTGGCCGCTGCTCAGGCTGCTATTAAAGAGTACGAATAGTATTCTCAATCTAAAAATAGAGAGGCGATTTTTTTAATCGCCTCTTTTTTTATTAATTTTATGGGAGGGAATATTGCCAACTGCTATGAGTACTCTCAAAAAAATAGTTTTAGGAATAACCATAACCGTTTTTACCTTTATAGCAACCTATCGTATTATTGTATTAGAGCCAACAAAAGGGCTCTCTACAGAGGTTGCCTTCTATGCAATAATTAAAAATTCCGGCTGTATAGTGTGTCACAACAGCCAAGGTCAACTCCCCTACTATGCCAACTGGCCAATAGTTGGAAAAAAGATAAGAGAGAGTATTGCAAAAGGGGTAGAAGAGATAGATGTAAAGAGATTGTGGCTTATCCATCTCTCAAAAGAGAGGATAGATAGTGCTGCCCTAACCAAAATAGAGAGAGCAATAGAGCAGGGGCATATGCCTCCCTTCTCCTACACCATACTTAGGCCCGGTTCCGCCTTAAACAAAAAATCTAAAATAATTATCAAAGAGTGGATAGAAGTTGAGAGAGAGAGATTATTGCCGCTCGAAGAAGGCCTTTGAATCGCCCCACTCGCCCCACCCTATCTCTATTCCCATCTCTTTTAAATTAGACTCCAATTTAGACTTAGAGATCTCTGCATCCTCCTCTACACCGGGCTTGTTGTCGTAGAGCAGATATTTGTCACGCATTTGGGTGAGTGTCATATTGGGCATAATAATATTGGCTCCTGCCTTAATTGCCATCTCGCGTCCTCTACTCTCTACCACCTGCATTGCAGTGGTGGCTGCAATATTTATTTTAGGCATCAAAAGCCTCAAAAGTGCTACCATCTTTAGAGTTAGCGATAGTGGCGGTTGCCTATGGTTCCACTTGGCCATTGGAGTTTGAGAGTGGCTCAAATAGGGTCCCATCCCCACCATATCCACTCCAAAATTTCTCATAAAGAGCAGATCTTCGGCAAGATCTTCTTCACTCTGAAAAGGGAGTCCAATCATCACTCCTGTTCCGGTCTGATACCCTATCTCTTGTAAATCTAAGAGAGAGTTGACCCTACTCTCCCAATCGTGTTTAGAGTCTACCGGGTGTATCTTCCTAAAAATATCTGGATTGGAACTCTCTATTCTAAGTAGATATCTATGTGCTCCCGCCTCATACCACTCTAAGAAAGTATCTCTGCTCTGCTCTCCCAACGATAGAGTTATTCCCAATTTGCCCCCACTAACCTCCTTAATTTTCTTAACCAAAGCGGTTATTTTTTTGGTAAAAGAGCTGTTGCTCCGCTCCCCGCCTTGAAGTACAATGGAGCCATAACCCGATTTATATGCAAATAGAGCTCCCGCAACCACCTGATCTTCTGTTAACTCATAACGCTCCACCAAAGGATTCCCACCTCTTATACCGCAGTAGTAGCAATTTTTTGAGCAGATATTGGAAATCTCTATAAGCCCTCTAAGAAAGACCTTCTCTCCAATGTTGTGCGCTTTTACCCTATAGGCCCAATCGAAAAGTTCTTTAATCTTGGCCTCCTCCTTTGAAGAGAGCCACTCTACCAAAAGAGCTTTATTGGGGGCAATTCCCTCTAAATTATAATCTGCTCTATCTAAATTATTCACCCCATTCAATATTTTAAAATAAAAAGAAGAAATTGGCAGTTGCACCCTCTAAAAGAGCTCTACTCCCCGCTCATAAATACCCATACACCAAGAGATTGCCATACCGTAATTGGTAATAGGTATTCCACTCCTTTCCAATCTTCTAAGTCTTGCAAGTAGCTGCCTGTTGGTAATCATACAGGCTCCACACTGAATAGCCAATTTATATTTTGTCAAATTTTGAGGGAGAGGATCTACCCCTGCAACAATATCCCACAACACTTCGCCACCCACATGGCGTTTTAAAAGTGCAGGAATCTTTACCCTCCCAATATCGTCGCATGCCGCATGGTGCGAGCACGACTCTAAGATCAAAACAGAGTCGCCCTCCTTAAGGGTATCTATAAAAGGGGTTCCCTGCAGATAATATTTAAATCCCCCTTTCGCTCTTGCTAAAAGGATACTAAAGCTGGTTAGAGGAACAGTTGGGGGGATTGCTGCATTTACCTTATCAAAAATTTGACTGTCGGTTACCACCAAGGAGGGATTATTTGGTGAGTTTTTTAAAAAAGGCTCCAACTGCTCCGGTTGAAGAACCGAAGCAACTCCCCCTTTATCTAAAATATCTCTAATGGCATTGACTTGAGGTAAAATAAGGCGACCTTTTGGAGCCTGTTCATCTATAGGGCAAACCAATACCACAGAGTCATTCTCCTTTACCAAATTGTGAAATAGAGTTTTGGGTTCACCCTTATCCCTCTCTAAAGAGCTCTTTATAGAGTTCAGTAGAGTAGAGAGAACCTCTTGCTGCTCTTTTTCGTCCAATAGCGAACAGGAGAACTCTATAACCTCTATACCGTAGCGCTCCTCTAAAGAGGCTGCCGCTTCGTTGTCAAGGGCAATTATATCGGATTGGTTATGAATTAAAATAGTAGGAGTCTGCTCCTCTTTAAATCGCTTTATCCACTCCTCTTCATAAGATTCAAATCTATTGCCGGTATAGATTAAAATGGCCAAATCAACCATAGAGGCCAACTCTTTGGTTCTCTTAACCCTCGCTTTGCCCAATAGACCAAAATCGTCTACCCCCGCTGTATCAATAAAAAGTGCTCTCCCCACCCCCGGCAGCTCCATTAGCTTCTTAACAGGGTCGGTAGTTGTACCTGCAACATCGGAGACTATCGACACATCTTGCCCCAAGATCATATTAATCAGAGAGCTTTTACCGGTATTCCTTCTACCAAAGATTCCTATGTTGAGAATATCACTCATATATTTTTTTCAATTTTAGAAGTGTCAATAAATCTTTAATCTATCCAAAAAACCTACCATACTCACATTTTATCTCTTTTAACCAAAATGGTAGAGAGAGATTATTTAATTTAGTGAGCATGGAGCGAGACCAAAATTATATAAAAATTGTGTAGTTATGAAGAGAGTTTCAAATAAGAGGAGTAGAATATGGGCTATAATCCTACTACTCATACTACTTTTATCACTTATTGTGATTAAAAATTGGGATGGCTTTATAGAGGGATTTCACTCCATCTAAATAGTCGTTCAAACCAATTTTCAACTCACCCATTACCTTAAAGTTCCACTTCCAGTGTTGGTAGAGCATCTGTACAGCAAAAGGAACCATAACCAGTGCCCACACCTCCCACTTCAAATGATGTAGAGAGAGTAGCAGTAATATTACTGTAACAGCTGCTGTAAGCGACTGTGCCAAATAGTGAGGAACTTCGTTTCTGCTCATTAATAGCGAAGTAGAGAGCTGAGTAAGAGCTTCTAAAAGAGAGGCTAAAAAGAGTATCGCCAGCAGAGGCGAAGAGATTAGGTGGGTAGAACTTCCTATTAGAGAGAGGAGCCATTCGCCAAAAAACGCAGTAGCTACAGCTGCTAAAATAAAGGTAGAGATAACCACAATTTGAGAGGTTACAAATATCTCCCTTACCGAACCTATAGATCTTCGCAGCTGCTCCCCTGTCAATTTAGGATAGTGGGTAGAGAACCAAACTAAAGAGAGGGTTGTAGTGATATCTACAATCTGTTTGGAGAGGCCATAGGAGGCCATCACCTCCAATGGAATATAGAGAGCTCCAAAGAGTGCTAAAAAACGGTTGGAAAAAATTTGGCTCAAAGAGGCGAGCCCATTTCTACCAGCCGTATAGAAGAGCTTCCAGATAATGGGAAAAGTTCGCTCTCCCTTTACCCCCCCAAGCTCCCTTTTGGTGTTAGGGTCAAAAAAGGCCCTTCGAGCCAAAAATCTATTTAGAAGAGTTGCAGCAAACTGCCCCACTAACATAGATAAGATTCCCACTCCACCCAACAGTAGTAGAGATGAAACTACAATGTGCAACGATTGCGACACCACAATAATTTGGCGGGAGCGCTTGATCATCCCCCTACCAACTAAAGCGGCGTCGTAGTAGTAGGTAAAGAACTGGAATGCCAACATAAGACCATATCCGTACCACGCTATACGGGCCACTAAAGGTTCCCCCTCATACCCTTTCAATAGAGCCTCTATATAGATGCTCCCAACAGTTGCCAAAAGTAGGAGCAGCAGCAGCGACAGCAATCCATAAAAGTTGCGCATTGCCCCAATTAGCCCCTTAAGGAGCGAGTAGTTTATCTCTTGGCTCTCTACAACGCTATCGAACCCCTTTTTTTGTAACGACTGAGCTCCCGAATAGATATAAGTTACAGCACGGGAGAAAGTTTGAAAAAACCCAAAATCAAGAAGGTAAATTATAGAGTTTAAGGCAATTATAATTGTCCATAGCCCTACATCGTAAGCGGGTAAAAACCTAAGAATCAATGGAAAGATAAGAAGAGCCGAAGCTACCCTCATAAAGGTTGCACCATAATTCCAAAAAAGATCTTTTTTCGTTACCTCCACTCTCTATATTTTTTGCAATCGAACTTCCTTCAACAAATATATAAATTTATCTACCCCATTGCACCCCTCCTACCCCAATTGCAGATAGATTTCTCTTTTCTAAGAGAGTCAAATCTTCTCAAAAAATGTCAATCTAAATAGTTAATATTGCACAAACTAAATAGATTTGTAATAAAGAGAAGTTGAAAACCGATAGATAAAAATAGATGAACCAAGAGAGCGGCTATATAAATCGACTATTACAAGGTGCAGAGGTAGAGTGGAAAAAGCTGGGGGAGGTGGCGGAGTTCCAAAATGGTTTTGCATTTCAAAGTGCCCGATTTAAAGAAGTGGGTTTACCAATTATTAGAATAACAAATATTGCTAATGATAATGTCGATTTAGTTGATGTGAAGTACTTTAATCCTGATGATTACAAAAATGCAAATCTTCATAATTATGTTGTTCAAAAAGGAGATGTTTTAATAGCTATGTCAGGTGCCACTACTGGTAAAATTGGTTACTATGATCTTATTGAAAGCGCATATCTTAATCAAAGAGTTGGTAAGTTTATTCCTGACAAAGAAGTTCTTAATAATCGTTTTCTCTATCATTTTATTCTTACAAAATCTACTTTTTTATATGCTTTGGCTGGTGGAGGAGCACAACCAAATTTGAGTTCAACGATGCTTAAAGAAAAACTCCTTATCCCTATTCCGCCTCTTGCTGTACAGGAGGAGATTGTTACAATTTTGGATAAGTTTACAGAGCTTACAACAGAGCTTACAACAGAGCTTACGGCAAGGCAGAAGCAGTATGAGTACTATCGAGAAAAATTACTGACTTTTGAGGAGGGTGAAGTGGAACATTTATACATGGATGATGAGAGGATAGGTAAATTTATAAGAGGTAAGCGCTTTGTTAAGAACGATATTTTAAGTGATGGAGTGCCTGCTATTCATTACGGTGAGATGTATACTTATTATGGTACTTGGACAGATAAGACTATTTCATTTGTTAGTAAGGATTTAGTTGACAAAAAGAAATTAAGAAGTGCAGGTAGAGGAAGTATTATAATCGTTGCTGCGGGTGAAACAGTTGAAGATATTGGTAAAGGAACAGCATGGTTGGGAGAAAAAGATGTAGTGATTCATGATGCTTGCTTCTCATATACCACTATACTGAATCCTAAATTTGTAGCCTACTTTACACGCACCAAGCAATTTCATACTCAAATTAAAAAACATATTTCTTCAGGTAAAATTTCTGCTATTAACGCTAGAGGCTTAGGCAAAACTAAAATCCCCATCCCTCCTCTTGCAGAACAGGAGCGGATTGTGGCTATTTTAGATAAATTTGATACTTTAACAAACTCTATTAGTGAGGGATTGCCTAAGGAGATTGAGCTTAGGCAAAAGCAATACGAGTACTATAGAGATCTGCTTCTAACCTTTCCAAAAAAGAGAAAGAGCACCTAACAGAGGTGCTCTTTCTGTAGTCCCACCAGGACTCGAACCTGGATCTGAAGTTTAGGAAACTTCCGTTCTATCCCTTGAACTATAGGACCAAGGTGTTATTTGGGATCATAACCCCATCTATAGTAGAGAGATCCCCAAGTAAAGCCGGCTCCAAATGCCGACATAATAAGGATATCCCCCTTCTTAAAACGCTTTTCAAAATCCCATATCACAAGAGGAATAGAGGTGGCCGAAGTGTTGCCATACCTCTCTATATTAATCAAAATCTTCTCCCGCTCCAATCCCATTCTCTTGCCTGTAGCCTCTATAATTCTCATATTGGCTTGGTGTGGAATAAGATAGGCAATATCTTGGGAAGAGATATTGTTCTTCTCCATAAGTTCAACAGATACATCTGCCATTCTACTCACAGCATATTTGAAAACTGTTTGACCATCTTGGTAGATGTAGTGTTCCCTATTCTTTACACTCTCTAAAGTGGGGGGGTAGAGTGATCCTCCCGCTTTTTGATATAGGTGGTGGCGCCCCACTCCATCTACACGGAGCAGAGAATCCAACAACCCTATACCCTCCTCTTGGGTAGGCTCTATAAGCATAGCTACAGCAGCATCGCCAAAAAGTGGACAGGTGGTTCGATCGGTATAGTCGGTTATCCCCGACATTCTTTCGCCGGTTACTAAAATTGCTTTTTTGGAACGCCCCGACTCAATTAACGATGCAACAGTTTCGAAAGAGAAGATAAAACCCGAACATCCGGCATTTATATCGTAACCCCAACTATTTTTTATACCAACCTTATCGCAAATAATATTGGCAGTTGCAGGAAATATCATATCTCCTGTAACAGTTGCACAGATAAGAAGATCTATCTCTTCGGGGGCTACACCACTTTTTTCTAATAGCTTCAAAACAGCCCTCTCTCCCATATAGGAGGTGCCCAATCCATCTTCCTTCAATATTCTCCTCTCCTTAACCCCTATCCTAGACATTATCCACTCGTCTGTAGTATCTACCATTGTAGACAACTCGTCGTTGGTAAGGATATAGTCGGGCAGATATGCCTCTACTGCTGTTATGACCGCCTTATTTTTCTTCATAGGAGATCTCTTTTAATTGCGAATCAGTTCGCTTTTTCTACTATTGGACGCCCTCTATAATATCCACATTCGGGACATACTCTGTGGTACATTACTGTAGAGCCACAGTTGGAACAGGTGGCAAGAGTGGGCAGAACCGCCTTGTAGTGGGTTCTGCGTTTATCTCTTTTGGCTTTAGAGGTCTTTCTTTTAGGATGTGCCATTTTTATTAAATTTAAATATTACTTATTCTCAATTAAAAATATCTTTCAACTTCTCAAAAGGGGATGGAATATCTACACTTCTATCTACCCTAATCTCTTCAAATTTTTTTAACATCTCCAAATTGCACTCGCCTGTGGGGTGTCTTCTCTGTACCGGAAGTGATAGATAGAGGAGATCGTAAAAATATTGAGCCATATCTACCTCTTTTTCATTTTTAGTGATATACAACACTTCCGACTGATCGTCACACTCCTCTGAGGTGGAACTCTTTACCAAGAGCAAATTTGAAAACTCTATAGGAAATGTCACTCTCTCTAAACAGAGGTCGCAGGTAGAAACAATGGTACCTTTAAAGAAGCTCTCAATCTCAATCACTCCATACTCCTCTTTCAAAATAGAGGAGACCTCAACTTGAGCTTCCAATATTTCACTCCCCTCATAGCGATTGAAGAAGTGGCTGTCAATATCAAATTGAAAAACCCCCTCTGCCGCCGAACCTGCACCCTTTAAAGGTATTGTGTATAGACTCTTTTTCACACTATTCATCTCACAGGGAATGAGCCGGCAAATTTATAATATTTTTTTATAAATAGCAATTGGCTACCCCTTTCTTCTCTGCCGCTCCACTTGGGAGAGATAGATTTTTCTCAATCTAATAGATTTAGGAGTTATTTCAACCAGCTCATCGTCATTAATATATTCTAAGCTCTCTTCTAAAGAGAAGATAATTGGAGGGGGGAGTGTCACCTTATCGTCGGAACCGGCTGCCCTTATATTTGTAAGCTTCTTTGTTTTACACAAATTGATACCCATATCTTCTGCTCTACTGCTCTCCCCTACAATCTGACCCTCATATATTTCCTCTCCAGGTTCAATAAAAAAATGCCCCCTATCCTGTAGCTTATCCATTGCATACGCAATAGCTGTGCCACTCTCAATAGCCACCAACGACCCATTAAAGCGCTTTTCAATCTCGCCTTTATAGGGTTCATACCCTTTAAATCTATGGGAAATGACAGCCTCACCTTGAGTGGCAGTAATAAGATTGCTTCTAAGCCCTATCAACCCTCTTGAGGGTATGTCGAACTCCAGATGGCTCCTGTCGCTCTTGTGGGCAATATGGAGCAACATCCCTTTTCTTTTAGTTATCATCTCTATTGCCCTACCAACCATCTCTTCGGGAAGATCTACCACAAGGTACTCTATTGGCTCACACCTAATCCCATTGATATTCTTATCTAATACCTTAGGTTGTCCCACCTGCAGTTCAAATCCCTCCCTTCTCATAGTCTCTATTAAAATAGAGAGATGTAAAACCCCTCTTCCCTGAACAATAAAAGAGTCGGCCGACAGCCCCTCTTTAACTTTCAATGCAAGGTTCTTTTCTACCTCTAAATTCAACCTCTCTCTAATCTGTCTTGAAGTTACATATTTCCCTTCACGGCCATAAAAAGGGGAGTCGTTAATGGTAAAGAGCATGCTCATTGTGGGCTGATCCACTACAATAGTAGCCAAAGGTTCCGGATTGTGGTAGTCGGCAATAGTATCTCCAATATCGAACCCCTCTACTCCCACTACTGCACAGATGTCACCATTACTTACAGCAGAGACCTTTCGTTTCTCCAACCCCTCAAATAGCATCAGCTCTTTTATTTTACCTCTCTCGATTTTACCATCTCCTCTACACAGGGCAATCTCCATACCGGTCTCCAATTGGCCACGGTGCACCCGTCCAATCGCTATTCTCCCCACATATGGGGAGTACTCCAGCGAAGAGATTAACATTTGCGCTGCTCCCTCAAGCTTCTTTGGAGGGGGTATCTCCTCTACAATAGTATCTAAAATAGGAGAGATATCACTCCCTTCTATATTTGGATCAAAAGAGAAGCGACCAAACTTGGCACTCCCATAGATTGTTTTAAAGTCGAGCTGCTGGTCGGAAGCGTTAAGAGAGAGCATTAGCTCAAACACCTCTTCATTCACCTCGTTGGGGCGGCAGTTGGGTTTATCTATCTTATTTATCACCACAACCACCTTTTTACCCATCTCCAACCCCTTCTCAAGCACAAACCGGGTCTGAGGCATTGTCCCCTCAAAGGCATCTACCAAAAGAAGCACCCCATCTACCATATTGAGCACCCTCTCTACCTCGCCGCCAAAATCGGCATGACCGGGGGTATCAATAATATTAATTTTATAATCTAAGTAGGGAACAGATACATTTTTTGCTAAAATAGTGATCCCCCTTTCGCGTTCCAAATCGTTGCTGTCTAAGGTGGCACTCCCTGTTTTATCTACATTGTCCAACAGCTTGGAGTGGAAGATCATTCTATCTACCAAGGTAGTTTTACCATGATCGACATGTGCTATTATAGCTATATTTCTAATTTTTAACATAGCTACAAAAGTAAAAAAATATTACTTTTGTTCTCTCTTTAAAAAGATCACTATGAAAGAAAAGCTCTTAATTGTAGATATGGGCACACAATATGCCCAATTGGTATGTAAATCATTGCGCGGAGCAGGGCTCTACAGTGAAATCGATCACCACTCCAACTTGAGGAGCGATTACTCTACGGTAAAAGGGTTAATTTTATCGAGTACCCCCTACAACGGCAACAATAGTGAACGGGAGAAAATTTTAGAGAAGCTCGAAAAGTTATCTCTGCCTATTTTAGAGATTGGAACAGAGCTGTTTGAGAGTGTACAAGAGGTAGAGCGAGGCTATCGTCGTAGGGAACTCTCAATTATAGAGAGTTCTCTCCCTCTTTTTAACAAAATTCCCTCTCCCACAACGGTTTGGAGCTACAACTACACTCCTACCGGCACTGTACCCCAAGGTGCACTCCCCATTGCATCTACAAGTGAAGATAGAGCGGCCTGCTTAAAAATTGAGGATAGAGAGCACTATATTTTAAGATTTCACCCCGAAATTGTACATAGCACTGCAGGAGTAGCAATACTCGAAAATTTTGCAAGGGAGGTGTGCCACTACAGCGGAGAGTGGAATGCCCATCTCTTTATTCAAGAGAGTATCAAGGAGCTAAAAGAGAAGATAGGAGAGGATAAGGTAATTTTGGGATTGTCGGGAGGGGTAGACTCCACCGTTGCTGCTGTTTTGTTACATAAAGCAATAGGTAGCAGGCTCCACTCTATTTTCATAGATACAGGACTCCTTAGAGCGGGAGAGTTTGAACAGGTTCTTGCCTACTACAAGGCTATAGGGCTAAATGTAAAAGGGATAGAGGCCTCCTCTCAATTCTTACAGGCACTCAAAGGGGTTACAGAACCCGAAGAGAAGAGGAAGGCAATAGGGAGGCTATTTGTGGAACAGTTTGAAGCGGAGTCAAACAAAATAGAGGGTGCAAAATGGTTGGCACAGGGGACTATCTACCCCGATATCATAGAGTCCTCTTCGCCCGATGGAACAAAGGTAGCAGTAAAGTCGCACCACAATGTTGGAGGACTCCCCTCACATATGAGACTCAAGGTGGTTGAGCCGTTAAAACTGCTCTTTAAAGATGAGGTTAGAAAAGTTGGTGCAGTTCTAAATATAGAGGCTACAATTTTAAATAGACACCCATTTCCCGGCCCCGGATTGGGAATTAGAGTATTGGGAGAGGTTACCTATAACCGGTTGGAGACCTTACGGGCAGCCGACAAAATTTTTATCGATCATCTGAGAGAGGCAAACCTATACGATTCTGTATGGCAAGCAGGTGCAATACTACTTCCTATAAAAAGTGTGGGAGTCTCTGCAGGCGAGCGCACCTACAAAGAGAGTATCGCCTTAAGGGCTGTCTCTTCGGTAGATGGAATGACTGCCGAATGTGTAGAACTCCCCTACCCTCTTCTCTTTACTGTAGCAGAAGAGATTATGGAGAGTGTTGCGGGAGTAAATAGAGTGGTCTATGATATATCGTCTAAGCCCCCTGCAACTATAGAGTGGGAATAGAGCGCCTCTGCCATAGCTACAACCATATAGCCTATAGCCATAAAAAAACCTCTTATAAAAAGAGGTTTTTTTTAATACAAGTCTTAAAAGTGCTCTAGACCAATTAATTGCTTGTAGCTTCTTCTTTTGCAGGAGTTTCGGTTGTAGCGGTGGAGTCTGTAACCTCTTCGGTTGTAGTTTCGGTCTTTTCAACTACGGTAGTCTCCTCTTTCGGCTCCTCTTTGGGAGTGTTACTGCCACAGGAAGCAACTATAAATCCAGAAAGGGCAATAAGAGCGAATAGTTTTTTCATTATGAATTATTTAAAGGTTTGTTAAATCATTCGTAAATATAATGTTTTTTTATAATGATAACAAATTATACTCTTTTTTTTACAATTATAATATTAGAGGAGTAAAAATTTCTTAACTATACCCATAAACAACTGCTACACAAATTGGAGCAAAAGAGCCCGACAAGAGAAAAATTGAAAGCTAAAGAGCTTTATCCCCTTTTTTTGCTCCCCTCTCTTGGATGGTGCGAAAGAATTGTCTCTTGCCACTTTTTACTATCTACATGGGTGTATATCTCTGTAGTTAAAATACTCTCATGCCCCAACATCTCCTGAATTGCCCTAAGATCTGCACCATTCTCTAAAAGGTGTGTTGCAAAGGTGTGGCGAAAAGTGTGAGGCGACACCCTTTTTTTGATCCCCGCCGCTTCGCATTCCCCTTTGACCAATATAAAGAGCATCTCTCTACTCAACTTTCCCCCTCTCCTGTTTAAAAAGAGAATATCCTCGGAACCTCTCTTCACCTTCATCGCCCTTCTTTGCCCCATATAGAGTTCTACCGCTGCAATAGCATGCTCCCCAATAGGTATAAGGCGCTGTTTATTCCCTTTTCCAACCACCCTAATAAATCCCTCTTCAAAAAAGAGATCGGAGAGTTGTAGAGAGACAAGCTCACTCGCCCTTAAACCGCAAGAGTATAGAATTTCAAAAATAGCCCTATTTCTATGTCCTAACGGAGTTGATAGATCAATTCCTTCAATAACCTTTAACACCTCTTCAATTGAGAGGAGAGAGGGGAGATTGGGGTTAATTTTAGGTATCTCCAACAGTAGGGCGCTACTCTCTTCTATTTCTCCCTCTATCAGTAGAAAATTGAAGAGAGAGCGAAGAGAGCTTATCACCCTCGCCTGTGTCCGTTTTGAAGAGCCCCTCTCATAAAGATATTTAAGAAAGAGTTCCAACTGCTCCAAAGAGCATTCGGCAAATGAGAGAGGAGCCCTCTCTTGCCCCTCCCCCTCCCTCTCCAAAAAGCGACCCAGCAGTGAAATATCGCTCCTATACGAAAGTGCTGTATTTTGCGACAAACCCCGCTCTAATTTTAGGTAGAGAGTGAAGCGTTCTAAAAAATCTATATTTGTACTATCTTTCAAAAAATGGTAATTTTAACAAATTTAAAAAATAATGTCGGTAGAGAAGAAGACTAAGATTATCTGCACAATATCAGATAGAAATTGCAGTAAAGAGTTTATAGAAACACTTTACAAAGAGGGTATGAATGTGGTGAGGATCAATTCGGCACACGCCACACCCGAAGCTGCACTCGAAATAGTAAAAAATTGCCGGGAGGTGAGCGATAAAATTGCAATATTGATAGATACCAAAGGGCCCGAAATTAGAACAGCCCCCGCTGTAAATGGTGTAGGGATAAAATTAAAAAAGGGAGATAGTGTCCAATTTATAGACGATACTACTAAAGAGTCGAGTAGAAGTGGTATATATACCAACTACCGGAACTTCACAAAAGAGATCCCTGTTGGTGCCCAAATTTTGATTGACGACGGAGAGTTTACCCTCACGGTGGTAGAGAAGGGAGAAGGTACTGTAAGAGCCGTTGCACAAAACGATGGAGAGATAGAGGGTCGTAAGAGTATAAATATTCCCGGGGTCTCTACCAACCTCCCTTCGCTCTCAAAAAAAGATCGCCAATATATCTTGTGGGCAATAGAGAATAAAATAGAGTTTATAGCCCACTCTTTTGTGCGTAATAAGAGAGATCTTATAGCTATTCAGAAAATTTTAGATAGCCACAACAGTCCAATCAAACTCATTGCAAAGATCGAAAATAGCCAAGGGGTAGAGAATATAGATACCATTCTAACCCACTGTTATGGAGTTATGATTGCCCGTGGCGATTTGGGGGTAGAGATTGAGTACGAGAAGATACCTCTTATTCAGCGGGAGATTACCCACAAGTGCCAAGAGAGAAAGAAACCTGTAATTATTGCAACCCAAATGTTGCACTCTATGATTGAGCACCCCAGGCCAACCCGAGCCGAAGTAACCGATGTTGCAAATGCTATCTACCAGGGCACCGATGCTGTAATGTTGAGCGGAGAGACTGCCAATGGAAAGTATCCGGTAGAGGCGGTAAAGAGCCTTTACCGTATTGCAGTTGAGACAGAGAAGAAACTGCAGCCCTGCTACGATATTGAACTTCAAAATGTAACCCACCCTATTGCTGCAGTACTTAGCCGCCAATTGGTAAACGCCACAAAGGATATCAATATAGAGGCAATTGTTTTTTCTAGCAATACCGGTAGAAATGGAAGATATCTATCGGCTTTCCGCCCCGCGGTACCCATCTATGCAATCTGCTATAAAAAGAGGGTTATGAGAGAGTTGGCACTCTCTTTTGGGATAGAGGCATTCTATATGGAACCAATCAGCAGTAAGGATGCCTTTGTAAGCAACTCCATCAAGAAGCTCTTTGAAGAGAATCTCATAAAAGGGGAGCAGATTGTAGGAGTATTGGGAGGGAGCTTTGGATTAGACAAAGAGGCGAGCTTCTTAGAGATCTCCTCCGCCAATCTTTTGGCGGTATCTACAAAACTGTGATAGACCACACTGGTCGCACTTTGGATTTCGAGCAACACAAACATACCGCCCGTGTAAAATAAGCCAATGGTGTGAAATAGCCCTCAATTCGGTAGGAATATGGCGGGTAAGATCGGCCTCTACCTTTTTTGGCGTTGTACCGTTGGAGAGGCCAATTCTTCGGGCAACCCTAAAGACATGTGTATCTACAGCTATCACAGGATTGTCATAAAGTATTGAAGAGAGCACATTGGCTGTTTTTCGCCCAATTCCCGGGAGCTTCTCCAACTCCCCACTCTCCTTTGGCAATTGTGAATTGTAATTCTCAACCAACTCTTTAGAGAGCAGATAGAGATATCGGCTCTTACTGTTGGGGTAGCTGCAAGATTTGATATAGCTGTAGATCTCCTCTATAGATGAAGAGGCCATAGAGCTAAAGGTGGGAAACCTATCAAAGAGCTTAGGAGTTATAAGATTGACCCTCTTATCGGTACATTGTGCCGATAAGATAACAGCTATAGTCAACTGGTATGGATCTTCATATTTAAGTTCGGTTTGTGGTTGAGGCATCTCCTTCACAAACCACTCTATAACCTTTTGAAATCTTTCTGCCCTTCTCATACCGCTATTCAATCATATCAGACAAATCAGACATATCTATATTGTAGGAGTGTTCAATCTCTCTACACCCCATATCTTCGCATAGAAGCACCCTACCGGAAAACCTTCTATAGAGCCCTTTATTGTGAGTTACAAAGAGTATGGCGGGGTTATATCGTTTGTGGATCTGCATAAAGAGCTCCATAATTTCGTTGGTGCTTTGGATATCTAAGTTTCCTGTAGGTTCATCGGCCAAAATAATATCGGGATTATTGAGCAGGGCCCTTGCAATACAAACTCTCTGCTGCTCCCCTCCCGATAGTTCGTAAGGCATCTTATGGCTTTTACGCAACATATCTACACTCTCCAATTTTTCGGAAATTATTTGGGCGGCATCCCTCTTATTTTTTAAACCGGTTGCCAAAAGGACAAATAGTAGATTGTTGTATATAGAGCGGTCGGGCAGCAGTTGAAAATCTTGAAATACCACTCCAACTCTTCTTCTAAGAAGGGGAATATCCCGCTCCTTTAAACTATTTAAAGAGAACCCCGCTACCTCTCCCTCTCCCTCTTTCAAAGGAAATTCGCCAATAATTGTTTTAATGATTGAGGTTTTGCCACTACCCACTCTACCAATAAGATAGAAAAAATCTCCTCTACAGATGTCTAAATTTAAATCGGTAATTATAAGATTGTCTCCCTTTGCGATAGCGGCATTGCGAAACTTTATCAAACTTCTTTTCTCCTCCTCCATATTAGAAAAATCTTATTGTTTGAAGCAAATTTACTAATTTTGAAGATAAATAAAGTTCTTCTTAGAAGATCCATATGAGAAAATCGGCCTTAGCCATAAATATTGCTATCTCAATATTACTTCTAACAACCTCTACAAACCTCGTGTTGGGGAGTGGTGTTACGGTTGTGCAGCAAGATGTAGATAGGGTACAGTTAGAGGCTCTCTACACCAGAGCTCTTACCCTTCACCAAAAGGGAGAGAGAGAGGAGGCGGCACACCTCTACACCTTAATAATTGAGAGGGAGAGAGAGGGGGAGTCTCCTTTAACCGTTTTGGCTAAAAGCAGATTGGCCCTTATAGCAATAGAGATGGGTAACAAAAATTGGAGAGAGTACTACCACCAAATAGAGAGACTCTACCCACACTCTCCCCTCTTAATGGAGATTCGTCTAAAGTATGCACAAAATCTATTCGATTTAGAGGAGTATCAACACTTTTTAGAGATAGACCGGCTGGTAAACTCCTCTACCCTCAGGAGAAATACCAAAAATCAATACCTCTTTCAAAGAGGCTACTCCCGTTACAAAGTTGGCAATATAAGTGGCGCCAAAGAGGATTTTCAGAAAGTTTTAGAGAGCAGTTACAACAGTTACACCAACCCCTCCCACTACTATTTAGCCTATCTTCTTTATACAGAAAGAGATTTTGTAGAGGCAATCTCACATTTCAATAGCGTAGAGGGTGATGAGCGCTTCTCGCTCCTTGCACAATACTATATTTTGGAGAGCAACTATATGTTGGGTAACCATCTCTTTGTAACAGATAGAGGCGAGCAGCTATACACCAGGCTTGCCGGTGCCTACCAAAGACAGAGCGCACGACTTATCTCTGAATCATTTTTTGCCCTCAACAATATAGATAAGGCACAATTTTACTTCGACAAATACTCTATCTCCGAAAGTACCTTCAGCAGAGGCGAATATTACTACGCTGCCATCTTAGCCTATAGCCGCAACAACTATCAAGATGCAGTAGAGCTCTTCAAAGGGGTGACCCCCGCCAACGATAGCCTCACCCAAAATAGCGCCTACCATCTTGGCAGGTGCTACATAGAACTTAAAAATAAGATAGAGGCTCTCCATTCGTTCAAGGTGGCTTCACAACTGCCGTTCGATCGCGCTATAGAGGAAGATGCCTCCTTCAACTATGCCAAACTCTCCTTTGACCTCAACAGGCAAATAGCCCCATTTCAAAGCTATCTGGAGCGTTTTACCCCCTCTACCGCAAGATATAACGAAATTCAAAACTACATTGCCAACTACTATCTAATCAACAAAGAGTACACTTTAGCAATTAAAGTTCTCTCTCAAATAAAAGAGCCTACAGAGTTGGAGTATGAGAAGATTCAAAAGGCCTCTTTTCTTAGAGCCATAGAGTTGGTTGAGATTGGCGCATTTTCTGAAGCAATAAAGCACTTCAATTACTCGTTAGAGAGAGGGGCCAACAACAGCCCGCTCTTCAATCTAACCCTATTTTGGTTGGCAGAGGCGCACTATCGTAAAGGGGAGTACACTAAGTCGATAGAGGAGAATCTCCGGTTAGTTACAGCAAAAGGGGAGTTCCGGCAAAGAAGAGAGTGGCCTTTGACACTCTTCAATTTGGGCTACTCCTACTTTAAATTGGAGCAGTACGACGAAGCTCAAAAGTGGTTTAAACAATTTTTACAACAGAGTCCTTTACAACCCTCTTTAAAAGAGGAGGCAACAATAAGGTTGGGAGACTGCCTCTATATGGCAAGGGAGTATGAAGGGGCACTGGCCAACTTTACCAATATCCCTTCAAAAAGCCAATACAAAGAGTATGCAAGCTACCAAGAGTCTCTTATTAGAGGGCTTTTGGGCGACGATAAAACCAAGGGCAACCTACTAAAAGAGTTAGTTGCAAACAATAGCGAATCGCCCCTCTACCCCCAAATTCTCTACGAATTGAGCCGTACATTGGTGCGTATGGGAAAAGATATAGAGGCAGAGGGTTATCTTAACAATTTGATAGATAATTTTGAGAGCAGCCACTACTACCCCAAAGCCCTTTTAGAGTTGGGAATGATTAATGTCAACCGCAACAATAGCGAAGAGGCTATCGAGTATTATAAAAAATTGTTAGAGGGGGTTCCCGACTCTCCCGAAGCAGAGAGTGCAATTGCAGGTTTAGAGAATATCTATAGAGAGCAGGGAAAGGGTGAACTCTTTCTCTCCTATATAGATGGGTTGGGAATCTCTCAAAGCAGAACCCCTTCGCAAAGAGAGCTTATACTATTCAGTTCGGCAGAAAAACTCTATCTCAACAACAACTACAGTGGTGCAATTGTAGCCCTAAAGAGTTTCATTAGGGAGTTTCCCGAAGGGAGCAAAAGTGCACACGCCCTTTTCTACCTTGGAGAGTCGTATCGCAAGACAGATAAGATAGAGCTGGCATTAGAGCCCTTTTTAAAAGTGATGGAGATGGGAGAAATCTCCTTTACCGAAATTGCTACCCTCAACTATGCCAACATCTCCTACTCCCTTCAAAATTATAGAGAGGCTTCACAGGCCTACTCCTCATTAAGTAGAATAGCACGGTTAGAGGGGAACAAAATAGCGGCAGCGGTTGGGCTGGCCCGCTCATACTATATGGACAAACAGTTTCGCAATGCCGTAGCCACCTCTAAAGAGGCTCTAAAGTTAGAACTCGACCAGCAGAGCCGCCTAAGTACCAACTTTATTTTAGGAAGATCGCTCTTCAATCTTGGAGAGAGAGAAGAGGCTTTAAAAACACTACTTCCCCTCTCCTTCAATAAAAATAACAAAGAGGGAGCCGAAAGTAGCTATCTCGTAATTTTAGAGGCATTCGACCGGGGCGATTACGAAAAGGTAGAGAGAGAGTCCTACTCATTCTCCAACTCCCAAACTCCCCATTACTATTGGCTTGCAAAAAGTTTTATCCTTTTAGGAGACACCTTTGCCGAACGGGAAAATTGGGAGCAGGCAGAGGCCACCTACAATAGTATCTTAGACTCCTACCGGGGCGAAGAGAGAGAGGAGATAAAAGAGCTTATAGAGATGAGACTTCACCGTATTGAAGAGATAAAAAAGGAGGTGAGAGATGAAAAGATACAATAGATTGGGAGTTCTGCTCTACATCCTTTTAAATAGCACTCTCCTCTATTCACAGCAGGTAATAAACCCCACTTTAGAGGTTAGAAGAGAGTATGATAGAGTACTTAGCGAAATTGAGAAGAGCAATCTCAAACCCATTATAGAAGATTCCATTAAAAGCTTTAATCTAAGTTTCCAATATAGTACCTTCAAAAAGCCTCTAAAAAACCTCTACAGGTTTACCCCTATATCGGCTTCCAATATAAAGAGCAAAGAGCCTCTATCGGAGCACTTGTTATCGTTAGAATTGGGGAGTAATTTTCCCCTCTCTCCCTATGGCTCTCTCTTCATATCGCCCATTGGTAAAGATAAAAAGATATCTCTCCCTATGGGGATTGGCTACAGCAGCTATTACGCTTCGTTAAAGCAGTTGGACTATAGTGGCAACACAATTGTCAAAGGGGAAGAGAAGCTCTTTGCACCTCGGTACACCACTACTCTTTTTATTGCTCCCAAATTCTCTTGGTCTAAGGGAGAGGCTGCCGCAAATCTTAGCTATAGGGGCGAAGGAGCAACCTACCACAGCTTTGGAACTACGGGGGTAGTACCCACCCGGCACCTCATAAGAGACTCCCTTCTTAGCCGCTCCGATATTGTAAAATTAGAGGCTTCGGTAGAGTCTAAGTTAGCAGAGAGCAGCCTTTTTCACTACGGCGCCAAGAGCTCTATCTCTACTCTACGCTTTAGAGAGAACCACCCCCTCTGGCTTCAATTCAAAGAGGGGCTCACACCCTACACCATGGTAGCTAATCGTATTGATGAGAGGAGCATAGAGGTCGCTTTTTGGGGCGAAGTACGATTCAAAGAGCACAACAGCTTTAAAGTTTTGGCACACTTCAACTCCAGCGGACCCTCTTCGTTGGAGCAGCATCGTACCAATGTGGAGCTTACTCCAACTTATACCTTTGAAAGGGGAGAGTGGCTTCTTACATTGGGCTTGACCTTCAATAGAAGTTGGAGCAACTACAGTAGCCACTTTAATATCTATCCAAAAGGGTTGGCAGAGCGGGAGATAATTAAAAAGAGAGTATGGCTCTACGGTTCAATAGAGGGAAAAAACCACTTCAACTCCCTACAGCAGATGGTGCTTCGTTCGCCGTGGATCTCTCCCAACATAGAGATTAAAGATATTGAACAACCGATAGCAATGCGTGCAGGTGTCAAGGGTAAAATTATAGAGAACCTCTCTTTCAATCTCTATGCAGGGTATGACCAATTTGTAAACCAGTTACACCTATACGGCAATACCGCATTGAGCAACTCCCGGCAGGTGCCTGTCAACTCATTGGGAGCTCTCTACAAAAATGAGTTGAGTTTTATGTTGGGAGGATCGCTCACCTACGAGGGAGAGAGATTAAAACTCAATTTCTCAACCAAAACTGCTGCTTATCGAAGCCAAAATAGAGATTGGAATGAGCACTTCAACTATCCCAAATTTATTTTCAATGCTTTTGGCCGCTATAGTGTCAAAAAGAGGCTCTATTTAACCTCTCACATAGCCTATCGCAGCTCTGTGCCCGAGATTATAAACTCCTCCTCCTCTCTAAACCCTATTTTTGAAATAAAAGAGGCCCCCCAATATCTAAAAATAGATCTTCAACTCTCCTATGAGATAAATCGTAAGAGTACTCTACTCCTCTCATTGGAGAATCTTTTAAATAGTACAATTGTCCAATATGGCACTTATCTCTCCCCCCCAATAAATGGGGGAATTGGATTTAGATATTCTCTGTAATTACCGCTTTTTTTGCTATATTTGCCTCTTGTAAAAAGGAGTAATAATAGATGAGAAATAATGAGTCAGAGATAGCCGCAAGCCACTACTCAGCCGAAGATATACAGGTATTGGAGGGATTGGAAGCGGTTAGAAAGCGTCCTTCAATGTATATTGGAGATGTGGGAAGCAGAGGGCTTCACCATTTAGTTTATGAAGTTGTAGACAACTCGATCGATGAAGCGCTGGCAGGGTACTGCACCAAAATTGAGGTGGTAATACACCCCGACAACTCAATATCTGTAAGCGACGACGGTAGAGGAATCCCAACCGATTTTCATGAGAAGGAGGGAAAGAGCGCCTTAGAGGTAGTTTTAACCCTGCTCCATGCAGGGGGAAAGTTCAATAAAGACTCTTATAAAGTTTCGGGAGGGTTACACGGCGTTGGAGTCTCTTGTGTAAATGCACTCTCCTCCCATTTGAGAGCCGATGTTTACCGCGACAACAAACACTTTGTACAGGAGTACAGTAGAGGAGTACCGCTCTACCCGCTAAAGGTAGAGGGGGAGTCTCAAAAAAGCGGTACCACCATAACATTCAAGCCCGACAACCAAATATTTACCCTTAGCACCGAATATAGCTACGATATCCTTGCAGCAAGGCTACGGGAGTTGGCCTTTTTAAATAAAGAGATAGAACTCATTATCAGAGATTTGAGAGATAGCGACGATGAGTTTGGAGGTGTTAGAGAAGAGAGATTCTACTCCAAAGAGGGGTTAAAGGAGTTTGTACAGTTTTTAGATGGTAACCGTGAAAGACTTACCGACAACCCTATCTACTTAGAGACAGACAAAGGGGGCTTCCCTATTGAGATTGCAATGCAGTACAATACCGGGTTTAGCGAAAATATACACTCCTATGTAAATAATATCAATACAATAGAGGGGGGAACACATCTCTCTGGTTTCCGTCGTGGCCTAACCACCACCCTCAAGAGTTTTGCCGAAAAGAGCGGTATGCTCTCTAAACTAAAATTTGAGTTGGATGCTGCCGACTTTAGAGAGGGGCTCACCGCCATAATCTCTATAAAGATAGCCGAACCCCAATTTGAGGGGCAAACCAAAACCAAGTTGGGCAATTCGGAAGTTACTGCATCTGTCTCACAAGCTACCACCTTAGCACTTGAGTACTACCTTGAAGAGAATCCAAGAGATGCAAAGGCAATAATCGATAAAGTAATTCTCTCTGCTACAGCCCGTCACGCCGCAAGAAAAGCGCGAGATATGGTACAACGAAAGAGTGTACTGTCGGGGTCGGGACTTCCCGGAAAATTGGCCGACTGCTCCAATAGGGATCCAGCCCAAACCGAACTCTTTTTAGTAGAGGGAGACTCTGCAGGGGGTACCGCCAAAAGCGGGCGCGACAGAAATTTCCAGGCAATCCTCTCTCTTAGAGGAAAGATACTCAATGTAGAGAAGGCTATGGAACATAGAGTGTTTGAGAGCGAAGAGATAAAAAATATCTACACTGCACTTGGGGTCTCTATTGGTACAGAAGAAGATAGCAAAGCCTTAAATATCAGCAAACTAAGGTATCATAAAATAATTATAATGACCGATGCCGATGTTGATGGAAGCCATATTGCCACCCTTATTTTAACCCTCTTCTTCCGCCATATGCAAGATTTAATAAAAAACGGTTATATCTATATTGCCACCCCACCACTCTACTTGGTAAAAAGAGGGCGTGAAGAGGTTTACTGTTGGAGCGACGAAGAGCGCGATGCTGCAATAGAGCGGGTTGGAAAAGGAAGAAGTGGCGGAGTTTCTGTTCAAAGGTATAAAGGATTGGGAGAGATGAACGCAGTACAGCTGTGGGATACCACTATGAACCCCGAAACCAGAATTCTAAGACAGGTAACAATAGACAATGCCGTAGAGGCAGACAGGATATTCTCTATGTTGATGGGAGACGAAGTTCCCCCTCGTAGAGAGTTTATTGAGAGCCATGCCAAATATGCCAATATAGATGCATAGCTACAAAGTAGATGCATAACCATTGGGATTGAGGAGTGAAATAATATTTGTAAATCTATTAATAGAGTTTTTAAAATGGATATTTTTGAAAGAATAGCAAAAGATGAGGGAGGTCCATTGGGGCAGTACCGCAAAAAAGCACACGGCTACTTTATGTTTCCAAAATTGGAGGGACCTATAGAGCCAAAGATGACTTTCAACGGTGAAGAGGTACTCGCCTGGACTTTCAACAACTATTTGGGTCTTGCCAACCATCCCGAAGTGCGAGAGGCCGACAACCGAGCTACCCAAAAATGGGGATTGGGTTACCCTATGGGGGCCCGTATGATGTCGGGTCATACCGAACTTCACGATCAACTTGAGAGGGAGTTGGCAGAGTTCGAACTCAAAGAGGATGCCTACCTCTTCAACTACGGCTATCAGGGGATGGTATCTACTGTAGATGCTTTAGTAACCAGACACGATATAATAGTTTACGATTCAGAGGCACACGCCTGTATAATGGATGGCGTTAGACTCCATATGGGGCAGAGAATTGTCTATCCACACAACGACATAGAACGGTGCGAAAAGGCACTACAACGGGCAACCCGCTTGGTAGCCGAAACCGGTGGAGGAATCCTTCTTATTACAGAAGGAGTTTACGGTATGACCGGCGACTTGGGTATTTTAGATAAAATTGTAGAGCTTAAAAAGAAATATAAATTCAGAATCTTAATAGATGATGCCCACGGCTTTGGAGTTATGGGCGACAACGGTAGAGGAACCTCTGAACACTATGGTGTAATGGATGAGATAGATCTCTACTTTGGAGCTTTTGCAAAATCGATGGCCTGTATTGGAGGGTTTGTGGCAGGACCTAAAGAGATAATCAACTATCTGCGTTATAATCTACGCTCTCAAATATATGCCAAATCACTACCAATGCCAATGGTAGAGGGCTCTCTAAAGAGATTGGATATGATTAGAACCATGCCCGAACTACGCGAAAAGCTCTGGACAATCACCCGTCGTATGCAAAATGGCCTTAGAGAGAGAGGCTTCAACATTGGCAAGGCCGAAGCGTGTGTAACCCCTGTATTTTTAGAGGGGAATGTTGCCGAAGCAACAAATATCCTAATTGATCTTAGAAACAACCATAAGATATTCTGTTCGGTAGTGGTCTATCCTGTTGTTCCCAAAGGGGTAATTATGTTCCGTCTTATCCCAACTGCTATGCACTCCATAGAAGATGTAGATTATACCTTAGAGGCCTTTGGCCAAATTCAGAAGAAGCTACAGGCCGGGGCCTACAAAGCCGACGAGATGCGCGATATGGCGCTATAGCATTGGCGGTATGTTCAAAGGTAAAGTGGTTATTGTAACCGGTGCAAGTTCCGGTATAGGCAAAGCATCTGCAACTGAATTTGCCCTGCTGGGAGCAAAAGTGGTTCTGGTTGCAAGAAATAGAGAGCGGCTTGAGCGTACAGCTCAAGAGCTCTCGCCATTAACCCAAGTTCTCTCAATAGAGTGCGATGTAAAGAGCGAAGAGGAGTGCAAAAAGATGGTAGATACCGTATTAACCACCTTTGGCAGAATAGATATATTGATCAATAATGCCGGGATATCTATGCGTGCACTCTTCAATAGTGTAGAGCTGTCGGTGTTGAGAGAGGTGATGGAGATAAATTTTTGGGGAACGGTAAACTGCACAAAGTGGGCGCTACCACACATATTGGAGAGTGGGGGTTCCATTGTTGGAGTTATCTCTATTGCCGGATACAAAGGACTTCCTGCCCGAACCGGCTATTCTGCCTCTAAGTTTGCCATCTATGGATTTTTAGAGACCCTTAGAATAGAGCATCTAAAAGATAGGCTCCATGTTATGATCTTTGCTCCCGGTTTCACCTCTTCCAATATTAGAGAGAATGCACTCCTTGCCAACGGAGCAAAACAGGGCGAAACTCCCCGCGACGAATCTAAGATGATGAGTGCTCAAGAGTGTGCAAAACATTTGGTAAAGGGGATTAGAAAAAGAAAAAGAGAGGTAATTCTTACCCCAATTGGAAAGTTGTTGGTCTTTCTGAATAAACTTTCACCTAAACTTGTAGATCATTTAGAATATAACTTTATGAAGAGAGAGAAAGACTCTCCTCTTAAATAGTCTTTGCTCTAAAGCAATTCCTGAGAGATATTTTCTGCTATCTTCTCAATTAAACTCTTTCGAGCTTGGCGGCTTGCCCAACCAATATGGGGTGTAGTTACTATTTTATTGGGCTCTTTAAGGTGTAGCAAAGGGTGGTCATCCCTTACAGGCTCTCTCTCATAAACATCAACTACAGCTCCTGCCAACACTCCATTATTGAGAGCTTGGGCCAAATCGGCCTCATTTACAATCCCTCCCCTACCCATATTAATTAAAATGGCGCTCCTCTTCATTAAAGTGAGCTCATTAAGAGTCAATAAATTTTTAGTTCTATCGTTAAGCGGAGCGTGAATAGAGATAATATCGCATGTAGCGAGCAGCTGCTGTAGGGTGAGCGCCTCATACTCCTTGCAGTGATTTGTCACACTTGTAGAGTAGTAGTAGATGTGGCATCCAAAAACTTTGGCAATCTGCGCCACCCTCCTTCCAATATTGCCCATTCCAATAATTCCAAAAGTTTGCCCCTTCAACTCCCCAAAGCTCACTTGGTGGAAAGAGAAGTGGGGGCTCCTTGAGTAGGCACCACTTTTTACTGCACTATCGAAAATGGGAATATGGTTTATAAGAGAGAGAAGAGAGGCAAAGGTAACCTGTGCTACACTTTCGGTAGAGTAATCTTTGGCATTTCTTACAGCAACACCATATCTGTCGGCGGCATTATGATCTATATTGTTGGTCCCGGTAGCAGAGACACAAATAAGCTTTAGGGTTGGAGAGAGAGGTTTTAGAATCCTCTCATTTATCACAATCTTATTTACAATTAAAACATCGGCCCCCATAGAGCGATCCACAACTTGATCTTTGTGGGTTTCATTGTAGAGGATAAGCTCTCCCAAGCCGGATATAGGAGAGAGATCGGCATCGCCTCCCAAAGTGGCTGCATCTAAAAAAACTATTTTCATAACCTCAAATATTAATAAAAAAGAGTTGCACTCAAAAGTACAACTCTCAATTTCGGTTGGTGCCCAGAACAAGAGTCGAACTTGCACACCGTAACCGGCACTACCCCCTCAAAGTAGCGTGTCTACCAATTTCACCATCTGGGCAATCGGGGTGACAAATATAGATTATTTTTGTAACTTTATCAAAATAATAGCCAAATTATTATGAATGAGAATTTCAAAAAACAGGTATCTGATATAGAGAACATTGCAGAAATTGCACAGATTGTTGCACTCAGTGTTGAACTTAAAGAGAGAGTATCTACATATAATAGTAGCTCATATTCACCCCTATTGGCCAAGAGCGGTGAAAAGATTCCAATCTACTTTCAAGAGAAGGGGCATACCATTTATATGATTGGCGACTGTTCGCAAGAGGGAGAAGTTAATAGCGAGATAGTTACAAAAATAGAGGAGACTGCAAAATTGGAGCTTTTAGAGACTCTCCATACAGCCCAAGAGGGGCTCTTTATCTCTTTGGTAGAGGCTTGTGCCGTAAAAAAATTGGGATTCGATATCACCACCGTCTCCGAAATAGAGGAGAAAGAGTTCCTCTTTAAAGAGAAGCTCCCCATTTTGATAGTGGCACTCGCTGCCGAAAAAGAGAGCCGTTTTGTTGATTATATTTACCACTGTGGGTTAAACATTACCCTATTGGGCCATGTGACAAAAGGGGAGTTGAGAATAGACGACACCTCATTTGGCTATATTCAAGAGTATCTCGATTGATGGAGAAGATTGATGGAGAAAGCTAAAGGGGCCAAAGAGAGCTATACAAAAGAGGAGAGGGAGATCTCCCGCCTCTTTAACAACATATCGCCCCATTACGACCGCTTGAATCTACTCCTCTCCTTTGGATTAGATAGATATTGGAGGAGAGTATTGGTTAAGAGAGTTGTTGCAGATGGTGCGGAGAGGGTCGCAGATATAGCTTGTGGAACAGGAGATATAACAATAGCCCTTGCAAAGAGGGGGGTAGAGGCAATAGGGGTAGATATTGCAGAAGAGATGATAGCAATAGCAGAGAAGAAAAGTAGAAAGAGGTTAGAGAAGAGAGTAAAGAGGGGGGCCCTTGCCCACTTCCCAAAATATATCCTCTCTTCGGCCCAAAATATTGGCCTCCCTTCAAACCACTTCCACTGTGCAACCATTGCATTTGGGATCCGTAATTTTGAAAAGAGAGAGGACTCTTTACAAGAGATTGCACGAGTGATTAAAGAGCGTGGGAAACTCTATATTTTAGAATTTTCTACACCAAAAAGATCTCCTTTTAAAGAGCTCTACTCTTTCTATTTCAACAAAATAGTTCCAATTATTGGAAGGATTGTATCGGGGAATAAAGGGGCATACAGCTACCTTCCCTATTCGGTTGCACACTTTCCACAACCGGCCCACTTTGCAGAGGAGTTGCACAGTGCCGGATTTGAAGAGGTAAAATATAGTGCTTTAACCGGTGGAGTGGCCTTTCTCTACCAGGCAACAAAGAGAGAAGCGGCCAAGAGTGAAGCTGCAAAGTAAAGAGCAGAGAGGTAAAAATTGAATAGACAACGGTGATATGCCACTTTGGGAGATTATAACTTTATTATTTTATCTGCTCTATTTGGCAATAGCCATCTACACTACCGGAGTAATAATATATCGTAAATCCGACCCGGTAAAGTCACTCTCATGGATTGTAATTATTCTTTTTCTCCCCTATATAGGATTAATAGTCTATCTCCTTTTTGGTCAAAACTTTAGAAAGAGAAAAATCTATAACCGTAAAGGGGTTAGAGATGAGAGGGTAAGAAGAATTATGGCTAAAAAACAGCTCAATCAATTCACTGCCAACTACCACCTACTCCCCAACAATTTAAAAGAGGTAGATAAATTGATAACCTTAAATCTAAGGGGTAGCAGAAGTCTCTTGGGGGTAAACTCCAAAATATCGCTCTACTTTACCGGAAAAGAGGCTTTGGAGATGATGTATCAGGCAATAGAGGAAGCTCAAAAACATATCCATTTACAATCATATATCATTGAAGATGACCTTATTGGCAATAAATTTAAAGATATACTAATAACAAAAGCGAAGGAGGGGGTAGAGGTTAGGGTAATTTACGACGATGTGGGATGCTGGAGCCTCTCTAAAGAGTTTAAAAGATCTCTTATAGAGAATGGAATAGAGCTGCTCAATTTTGCACCGGTAAAATTACCGTCGCTCACCTCTAAAATCAACTATAGAAATCATAGAAAAATATTGGTGGTAGATGGTAAAAAGGGATTTTTAGGGGGGGTAAATATTGCAGAACGCTACTACCGCGAAAGTGCCAAATCAACATGGCGCGACACCCACATCTGTATAGAGGGGGAGTCGGTATCGGCCCTGCAGTCGAGCTTTCTTTTAGATAGATATTTTATTATAAATCAACAACTTAAAAGTAGAAAAAAGTATCATCCTATCCCTTTGTCCCAAAATTTTGAACTAAGCACCTCACAACAGGGCATTTACACTCAAATAATTACCTCCGGCCCCGACAGCGACTGGGCAGATATTATGCAGAGCTACTTTACCGCTATTGTCTCTGCAAAAAAAGAGATCTATATAGTTACCCCCTACTTCACTCCAAATATCTCTATTTTAGATGCTATAAAAACAGCATCTCTTGGTGGGGTGAAGGTATCGCTTATGCTTTCGGAAAAGTCCGACACCAAAATAGCACAATGGAGCACCATCTCGTACGCTACAGAACTTTTAGAGGCGGGAGTAAAGGTCTATCTCTTTAGAAAGGGATTCAACCACTCTAAAGTAATTTCAATCGATGGAAGGTTCTCAATTATCGGTTCTGCCAATATGGACAACCGCTCCTTAGAGCACAACTTTGAAGTTACCGCAATAGTTTACGACAGCACTATAGCACAAGAGGTAGAGGAGCAATTTAAACGCGATGTGGTCCAATGCCGTACTTTGGAGAGTTCTAAATGGGCAAAGAGAAGTGTTAAGCAGAAGATAATTGAATCGTTTGCACGGCTTCTGTCGCCTCTTCTCTAATAAAAAGCGCAATTAGTTACAAACAACTAATTGCGCTTAAAAAGTGACCCCGCCAGGGTTCAAACCTGGAACCTTCTGATCCGTAGTCAGATACTCTATTCAATTGAGCTACGGGGCCAATAAAATAGGTGTAAAAACTCTATTTGGCAGAGAAGTATCTTCTCTCTTTAATCCTGGCCTTCTTACCGGTTAATTTTCTGAGGTAGAAGATTCTTGCTCTTCTTACTTTACCCCGTTTATTAACCTCTATGGCGTGTATAAAAGGCGACTTGAGGGGAAAAATACGCTCTACACCTACTCCGTTAGACATTTTACGAACTGTAAAAGTTTCGGTGGCTCCCGAACCGCGTCGCTGGATAACAACTCCGCGATAGTTCTGGAATCGCTCTTTGCTCTCCTCTCTAATAATATAGGTTACGGTTACTGTATCTCCCGCTTGAAATTGGGGAAATTCTTTCGCCTCCCCTGCAAAAGCCTCTTCGGCAACTTTAATTAAATCCATATCTCTCTTTATTGGTGCAACATTAAAAGCTCATACTCTTCTAAGAGGTTGCCTATTTTAATGGGAATGCAAAATTAGAAATTAATTCTTATATACCAAAAAAATGAAGCTCTGTTCCCCCTATTGTCAACAACCTCTATCTCTAATCTGCGGCGATCTCCACTGCCAATCTTGTCGCTTTTGAGTTCCGTTCTTAAGCTTTGAGTTTTTGGGTCGTAGGAAGAGAGAATCCATTTTCCATCTATTGTAACCTTGTAGGATGCTATACCCGATAATTGATCTTTTATCTTAAATGTTATATACTCCCTTCCTGTAAGATCCATATTATCTTTAACTGTAGTAGATATTGTAGGGGGGAGAGTATCTATAACAACCATATAGTTGCCAAAAGAGCCCACCCTACCCTCTATCCATCCATTTTTATAGCTTCCTCCGGCATACCTTACCCTACCCTTCTCATCTACCCTTGCCAAAGAGAGTTTGTGGGAGGGGAGGGAGTCAAACTCCTTAGGCACTTTAATAGCCAATAAAATATTTCCAAAAAGAGGAACCACACTCTCCCCTACCCTATGTGTAGTGCCCTCTTTACTACTCTCTACTTCAAAAGGGATAGAGTTAGAGAGCACTCCAGCCGGGATAGTTACTCTAACCAAAGAGTCTTGGTAGCGATGGGTG
>CAZEGL010000007.1:0-84963 GCA_964512295.1 uncultured Muribaculaceae bacterium | reverse complement strand
TCAAGAGTGATTTACAATATAGGAATAAAAAGTTTTACTGCAATAAATCTAAGAGAATTTCTGCAGCACTCTCCTCATTTTTTATCATAGATACCACCTGTCCAACCTCTATCTCTCCAAATTCAATATCTCCCTCAAAGATTCCTCTTTTGGCCCCTCTCTCCCCCTTAATTTCTAAAAGTTCTTGAACAGATGCCCCCTCCTCCTCTGCTCTCTCAAGTTCTCTACCCAAACTATTGAGAGCCATTCGAGTGGGAACCATTTTTTTGAGAAGCAGCCTTGTATCTCCCTCACCCAACGCTCTACAATACTCTTTAAAGGCAGGATGTGCCGAACTTTCACTACAGAGGGCAAAGCGGGTTCCCACCTGCACCCCCTCTGCACCCAAAGCAAAAGCGGCCCTATAGGCGGCAGCCGATGCGATACCTCCTGCCGCAATAAGGGGCAACGAAATAGAGTCCCTCACTTGTGGAATAAGACAAAGGGTGGTAGTCTCCTCTCTACCGTTGTGGCCACCAGCCTCAAAACCTTCGGCTACAACAACATCTACACCCGCCTCTTCACATTTTTTGGCAAATTTGGAACTTGAAACTACATGAGCCACCACCACCCCATGGCTCTGAAGAAGTGAGGTAAAGCGCTTAGGAGAACCGGCAGAGGTAAAAACAATAGGTACCTTCTCACGCAAAATAAGCTCTACAGCCTCCTCTATTTGAGGGTAGAGAAGAGGGAGATTGACCCCAAACGGTACTATTTTATCCAATTGTGCCGAAGCATTGTTCAGCGCCTCTCTACAGCTCACAATATGGTGCCTAAGGGTCTCTATATGCATCGAACCTGCACCAATCAGCCCCAAACCTCCCCCTTTGCTAACGGCCGAAGCAAGCTTCCAGCCACTACACCACACCATACCTCCCTGAATTATAGGATGTTCAATTCCAAATATCTTACATACTCTATTTTTCATTGCAATATAATTTTGCAACTAATTTATTCATAAATAATAGATTTCTTTAACTTAGGCAGAAATTTTAGTTTAAACTTCTATGTCAAACTTAGATAGAGATAGTTTTAGCAGCCGTTTTGGAGTTCTGGTTGCAGTGGCCGGTTCGGCTGTGGGGCTTGGAAATCTATGGCGGTTTCCATATTTGGTGGGAAATAACGGGGGTGCCGCCTTTATTATTATATATCTACTCTTTGTTATTGTGCTCTGCCTTCCAATAATGGTATCGGAATTTGTTATTGGTAGGCGCGGTAGAGCCAACTCTTTTGGGGCAATAGAGAAATTGGCGCCCCGTTCCGGCTGGCTTTCGATTGGTGTAATAAGTGTTGTAGCTTCATTTACAATAATGGCATTCTATAGTGTGGTAGGGGGATGGACCATCTATTATATTTTCAAATCGTTCTCAAACACCCTCTTTGTAAATGATAGTCAAAATCTTACACTGCAATTTTCTGCTTTTATAGAGTCGCCCTATCTCCCCACTCTCTCCCATCTTCTTTTTTTAGCCCTCTCCTCTCTAATTGTGGTGGCAGGTGTTAAAAATGGAATTGAAAAATACTCCAAACTATTGATGCCTCTACTCTTTCTGTTGGTTGTGATAGTGGCAATCCGCTCTCTTACATTGGAGGGATCGGCAAAGGGGGTTGAGTTTCTTTTTCGTCCCGATTTTTCAAAAGTTACCGGAAAGACTCTTTTGGATGCATTAGGGCAGGCCTTCTTTTCACTCAGTTTGGGGATGGGGTGTATGATTACTTATAGCTCATATGTAAAAAAAGAGGAAAATCTCTTTAAAATTTCTATTATGGGTGCCGGTGCCGATACTATTTTTGCTCTGATAGCCGGATTGGCTATTGTACCGGCCGTTTTTGCATTTGGAATATCGCCATCTGAGGGTCCAAGTCTTGTTTTTATCACTTTGCCACAAGTTTTTGCACAAATTCCCTTTGGTAGAGTTATCTCTATACTCTTCTTTATCATACTGCTCATAGCTGCAGTAACATCGGCAATTTCACTAATTGAGGTTGTTACCGCATTCCTCACCGAAGAGTTGAATTGGAGCCGTAAAAAAGCTGTTGCAACAATATTTGTAGCGTTGGGCTTTATAGGTGCACTCAGTTCACTCTCTATGGGAGCACTCCCATCATTAACAATTTTTGGGAAAAACCTATTTGACCTATTCGATTTTATCTCCTCCAATATTCTACTCCCATTGGGTGGGGCATTGGTGGTCCTATTTGTAGGGTGGAGATTGAACGGGGCAGAGCTATACGACGAGTTGAGCAATGGAGCCACAATTAAATTTGATAGAAGGCTCTTTAGAGTATTTCTATTTGTAATTAAATATGTAGCTCCATTAGCAATTCTTATAGTTCTATTGGCAAATTTTCTTGCCTGAAACCTCTTTGAAATAGTTGCATAGAGAGGGTATATCCTCCTCTGCCACTATAATGGTCTCTCTCTCTTTTTCGTAATGGTACGGAACATACCGGAAGAGTTCTATCTGAGCATATTTATTATCTCTGCTCACCAAAATCTCTATTTTACCCGCTCCACTCTCTATCAAATTCACTTTTGGAGAGCCACCTTTAAAACCCTTTTTTATAGCCAATTCAAGACTCTCTTTATTCTCTATATTAAAATAAAATTGACTCTTTTTAACTCTACTTCCAGTAGGAAGATAACACTCTCTTTTAAGCCCTAAGCCAACTGCTACAATTGAGATAAGAAGCATAAGTAGAGCAGAATAGTTAAATGAGAGGAGCAGTAGGATTATTGCAGAGATAAGAGTTGATATTAAGAGGAGTACCCTTGGTAAATTCCATTTTTTTCCAATCTTTTCCATATTGATTTTTTTTATCTATTAATAGAAACAACAATAAGATTACCCGTTAAAGAGCAATCAAAAACAGATATTGCAAAGATTGGAGGCTAAATGATAATCTCTCTTAAATGAAAGATATAGTACTCTTTAGAGATTTTATATCGATACTCCCTATCCTCCTGTAAAAGTGGGCGGGTGCATCTAAAGAGCTCTTCTGCTACTCTATAGTATCCTCTCTTTAAATATTGAGGGCAATAGGAGAGGAGATAAGTTGTAGACCCCCTTTCGGGAGAGAGTTTTTTTTCGGCAGAAGGAAGGTTATAATAATCTGCAATAAGGGAATCTATAGCAATAAGCCTCTCTCTGCTATCCTCTAAAGTGTAAGAGTTGCCACCTGTAGTGCCAATAAAAATAAAACTCTCCTTCCCAACTATTAAAAGAGAGAAGAGAAGTGCAAAAAGAGTCGATAGATATTTAGAGATATCCCTTATTTTCATCTTTTTAATAGATAGAATATTATCTTATACAACAGAGAAAAGAGAAGCAGCAAAAGAAGCACTCCAGAGGCCATAGCGGAGTAGTGTGCCCCTTTAACTATAGAGTGTGGCTTAAATGAAAACCTTATCAAATGGTCGCCCGCCGGAACTTTTAGAGCCCTCAAAAGATAATTGGCTCTAATAATCTCTGTTGGTACTCCATCTATAAATGCTCTCCACCCGGCCGGATAGTAGATTTCACTAAATAGTATAAGGCGGTCATAGGGCGAAGAGGAGCTATACTCCAAACGATTGGGGGAGTATCTTAAAAGTTCTACCCTCTCATCTATAGAGATAGAGTCGGAAGAGGCTCCCTCTACAAGAGAGGCAAAAGAGGAGTTGATAACCGCTCCACAATAACCTTTAGAGAGGGAGTCGGCACTCTTGAGCGGTAGTTGTGAAATTTTTCCAATCTCTTCACTTAGTGAATAACTCTTTTCAATCTCATTCACAATCCAACAGTTGCCTTGGGCAGCGCTGTTTACAATCGGAAGAGAGTCCCCATCTAAAATAATATACTTGCTATTCAACATATTGAGCACCGGATAGAGCCCAAATTTACTCTCTGCCTCCTCAATTGTTGTGCTCTCTCCTATATCTGCGGCAATCTGCCCAATTTCACGGGTAAGATGGCGCTCAATAACATCTTGATATATTTGAAGTTTGGCAGGGCTATACCCCCCTATAGATTTATGGTGGTAACTTAGATGGGAGTCGTTGAAGGTGTTCACACTAAGATCGAGCACCCTATAGCTGGGGAGAGTATCTGTAAGGATATAACTGTCTGCCACCCTTAGATTGTACTGCTCCTCAAAATTTTCTTGAGTTATAAAATGGGAGTTGTTTAGATAGCGCTTATCTACAAACCACATATCGCCAAATACAATTGCAATAAGTACAATCAAGAAGTAAATTCTCTTTAGAGGGAGTCTGAGATAGAGCAGTAGAAGGGTAAATGTGGCAGAGATAAAGAGAAAAGTGCGCAGTGCATCGCTCCTAAGTAGAGAGACCCTATCTGCAGAGAGCGCTTTTACAATAGCTCTTGGAAGGTATCCATCCTGCCCCCCTTTAAAGGATCCGGCAATTGAGGGTACCAAAAAGAGCAATAGAGCAAAGCCTGCCGTTATTGTATAGGCAATAAAGGCCCCTCTTTGCAATCTCTTATGCTCTGTACTCTCCATCTTTAATTGACCATCTCCCCTCATCTGCACAATAGAGTTGAGCGATAAAATAGCCACAACCGGAATTACCAGCTGCAACAGTACCAAAATCATAGATACTGTTCTAAAGTTGTTGTATAGCGGCAGATAATCAAAAGCAAAGCGGGTAAAAAAGAGGAGATTGGATCCTAAAGAGAGTAGTATGGCCAATAGAGCCAACGAAGCGCCCCACCAGCGCTCTCCCCCTTTAAAAGTAATAAATCCAAAAAGAGAGAGAAAAACCATTATAGCTCCCATATACATTGGACCTGCCGTAAAGGGTTGAGGCCCCCAATAGAGAGGTAGCGTTTTAATAATTTGTGATACTCCGGAGTACCCCTCCCGTTTAAGAGCCTTTGCAGTCTCGCTTGAGATAGGGAGCTCCCCCTGTGAAGAGCCTCCATTAAAGTTGGGGATCATTAAGTTGGGTAACTCTTGAAAGCTATATGACCAATTAGTTGCATAATCCAAATCCAACCCCTTCTGCACTCTACCCTCTTCGGTGGCAAGTGCCGACCCTCCACGCATTGTATATTTTGAATACTCATAGGTGGGCCAGAGATGATTTACATTAGATACAATACCAAGCCCCCCCGCAACCAACAGCATTAAAGAGGTATAGAGGAACTTTCTAAATTGGCCGCCCTTTAGGGCACGAACTAACTCCAAAATAGCATATTCCAATACAGCAAATGCCAAATAGTATGTTATTTGAGGGTGGTTGGCCTTAATTTGAAAACTTAGGGCAAGGCCAAAGAGTAGAGCTCCAATAAGTGCACTCACCCTCTTATCCCTTTTATAGCTATATACTACAGCTGCCAAAACCCACGGCATAAAGGCAATAGCCACCATTTTTGAGTTATGCCCTACCTGTATAATCTGCATATTGTAGGAGCAGAAGGTAAAGGCAAAAGCTCCTACAGCAGCAAGCCAAATATTGACTCCAAAAGCGAGAAATAGAAGAAATCCCCCCACTAAACCAATTAGCAGATAACTTGAAGGTCTTGCACCCGAAATTGAATGAATTGTTCTATAGAGATACTCTGTCCAATCCCCTTCATATTTTACTGAAATTGGAGTTGCTGGCATCCCCGAAAACATTGAATTGGTCCAAAGTGCCTTATCTCCTTTAGGGTTATTTTCGTTATAGGTCACTATCTCGTTGGCCATCCCCCTCCATGAGGCAATATCGGACTGATTGACAATTTTTCTCTCGAACACTTCGGGAGTAAAGAGGTAGGCAACAACAATAAAAAGTAGTACAATTACCTGATAAGGCCAATATTTTCTTAATAGATCCATTCTATACACTTTTACTTTTCTAAAATCGACTCTAAAAGAGCTGCCATCTCTTTGGTGAGCTCTCTACGCGAATATTTGGCTATAGAGTCTCTGTTCAAATTGGGTACCAAAGATTTTCCCCCACCCTTAAATTCTCTATATCTCTCCTGCAGCCACACCCCCATCTCCTCTTTTTGGTTATAGAGAAAAGTGGCACCGCTTCCATCCTCCCCTATCGCTCTATGGAGCTCGCTCCCTAAGGGTGCAAAGGCCAAAATTGGTCTTCCCGATGCAACATACTCAAAGTACTTGCCTGTGAGTATCCCTACAGCTTCGGGTTCAACTCCGGCAGAGAGCAGCAATAGCTGTGAAGCTCTCTGCAGCTGCACAATTTTACTGTGTGGAAGATAGCCTCTCTCCTCTAAATTGCCCTCCAATCCACAACTCTTTATAGATTCCACTATATGACAATCTATATTTCCAACCAATAAGATCTTTAGATCCTCTTTAAACCGGCTCTCTTCTTTTACTTTTTCGCCCAAATAACTCCATAGTGCAAGGGGATTTTGCCCCTCCATAAAGAGCCCTGTATAGGTGATAGTAAATTTACTATCCAATTGGGGTGGTGGTGAGCTAAAGTCGGCAGGATCAAATCCGTTGGTAATCACCTCTACCCTCCTTCCTCCTGCCAAATTGGAGAGCTCCTCTGCAATAGTACGGGTAACAGTCACAACTGCTGTTGCCGAATTTAGCACACCCCTCTCTAACTTTTCTATCTTTTTTACTGTTAGAGGAAGATGTCCCATATATTTAAAATTGAACATCTTACTCCAAGGGTCTCTAAAGTCGGCAATCCATGGGATTGAACTTTTCTGTGAAAGTTTTTTAGCAATCAGGTGCATAGAGTGTGGAGGCCCTGTACTTACAATTGCATCTATTCTATTGTAGGAGACATATTTCAACAAAAAGCGCCAAGAGGGGGCCATCCATAATATTTTAGGGTCGGGGATAAAAAGATTGCTCCTTAAAAAGAGAGAGAATCTCTCCCTCCAAGAGCTCTCTTTTGTAGAGAGTGAGCTTTTCTCACATGACGAACTCTTAATATAGCCCGGTTTTAGAGAGGCTTTACCCTTACCTGTAAAAAACTTATAGAGTGTATAGGGTTCAACAATGGTTCTCTTTATCACTTTTAGTTCTTTGGGAAGTTCCCCCTCCAAAGAGTTGTCTATAGTGAACATTTCGGGATTGAGGGGGGTATATATCACCGGTTCCCACCCAAATTGGCCAAGATACTTTGCAAACTTGAGCCACCGTTGTACCCCCGACCCCCCTTGTGGAGGCCAGTAGTAGGTGATTATTAGAACCCTCCTCTTAGATTGCACTACTCCTTGATAAATACTTCGTATAGCGCTCTTACAATATCTCTTTGTAAAATAGTAATGGAGCCATCCATAACAGGCTTGTACCCATTTGTCATCATTACAAAGCCAAATTTCTTTTCGGGCTCAAAAAACATTGCACTTCTAAGGCCGTAGGCACTACCGGTATGTCCTACCATCCTCTCTCCGGGGATGATATTCTCGTTGATTCTTATAGCCATACCATAATATTCCCCCTCTACTATCCCTACTGCCGCCTTTTGCATAAGTTGGGAACTCTCTTTAGAGATAACTGTAACACCGGAGCGGGGGTCGGTACCATAGTTCATATGCATAATCATATAGTTGGCCAACCCTAAAGGCGAAATTTTAACCCCACCGGTTGGTGAAAAGATTGGAGTAGAGTATCCAAAACGATAATCGGCCTCAATCTCTGCACCCCTACTCTCATAAGCTGCACTACTAAGCTTGAACCCGGGCTCTTCGCCCTCTTTCAACCCTTTGCTTTTAAAGGCATAAAGGGGAACAAACTTAGAAGCGTCTAAAGAGTCTACATTGAAGTTGCCGTAAATGTTTAAAGGTTTAAAAACTCTCTCCCGTACAAAGTTGTCGAACCGCATCTCTCCGTACCGCTCCACAATGGTACCAACTATATTAAATCCCAAGTTGCAGTATTTATATTGCGAACCGGGCTCATAGTCGCTGTAACACTTTTCCCAGTTGGGATTGGTTTTTGGGTTGACCACATCTAAGGTTTTGTACCGTTGTGAATCGTTTAGGCTTGAGGTGTGTGACAACAACATTCTTAAGGTAATCTCTTTTTGAGGAAAGAGGGGGTTTTTAATCTCAAAGCCCAAAAGATCGCTCACCCTATCGTCTAATGAGAGCTTACCCTCTTCAATAAGAGTAAAGAGAGCAGTTGTTGTAAAGGATTTTGAGATAGAGGCAATTCTAAAAAGATCCTCTGTAGAGATCTCTCCCCCCTTCTCTAAGGTGCGTTTCCCATATGTACCGGCATAAACGATATCGTTATCTTTTACTACAGCCACAGCTACTCCAATAGCGCCGGTCTCCTCCAATATATGCTCTATCTTTTGGCCAATCAGTTGCTCTTTATCGGCAGTTGCACAGGCAGATAGAACAAACAGAAAGATTGTGTAAAAGCCTATTTTAAACAAATTTTTCATACTCTTATTATTTTATAGAGGCTCTACTATTTAATAAATAGTTTGTAAAGCTCTCTGGTGGTTTCTGTTAAAAGATTTATAGTTCCCCCCCTTGTAGGTAAAACATATCCGTTGGTTATAACTATAAACCCAAATTTTTCTTCGGGGTCGAAGTACATGGAACTTTTGAGTCCATGGGCACTTCCGGTATGGCCAATCACAGTACGCCCTGGGATTACAGAGGTATAGCTGCCAAGCGCCATACCATACCAGCGACTCTTATTTATTTTGGCAATAGGGCTCTGCATAAGCTTTGAGTTTTCTACTGAAATTAACCTCTTGCCGGTGATGGGGTCGCTCCCATAGTTCATATGCATCAACATATAGTGGGCAAGGTCTACAACGGAGATTTTCACTCCTCCGGTAGGAGAGAAGAGAGGTGCTGAGTACCCCATCTTATAGTTGTTGGCAATCTCCTCTCCTCTACTTTCGTAGGCAACCTTACTTCGTACAAAGCGATATTTAGGACCGTTTGAAGAGCTCGCTTTTGAGTAGAAGTAGAGTGGAACAAATTTGGAGCGGTCAAGAGAATCTACATTGTGTCCACCATTCAATCCTAAAGGTTTAAAGATTCTATCGCGAAGAAAAATATCGAACCTTACACCCGAGACTCTCTCTACTATGGTGCCAATAATGTTATAACCTAAATTGCTGTACTTATACCCTTCGCCCGGTTTGTAGTCGCCGTAGCACCCTTTCCAATTTGAATTGAGCACCGGGTTGATTACATCTAATGATTTGTATGTTTGTGAGTCATTTATGCTTGACATGTGCGAGAGCAACATTCTTAGGGTAATCTTCACTTTGGGATAACGGGGATTCTCAATTGGAAATCCCAGCAAGTCGCTCACCGAATCGTCTAATGAGAGCTTCCCCTCTTCAAGCAACATCATAATGGCAGTTGCCGTAAAAGATTTTGATATAGAGGCAATTCTAAAGAGATCGTCTAAAGCTATTTTTTCATCTTTGGTACGATCCTTTCTGCCATAGGTTTCGGTAAAGAGTATCTGGTTATCTTTTACTACAGCAACAGCAAAGCCTATGGCACCACTTTCCTGCAAGATATAGTCCATCCTCTTGTCTACCTCCTCTTTTGTTGGTGTTTTTTGACCAAAAATTAGAGAGTGGGAGAGTAGCAGCAGCAGGCTTAGTAAAATTGATTGAAGTGTACTTTTCATTTTATCTTATATTTTAACTCCTACACAAATATAGAGTTTTATCTCAAAATATCTCTATTTTTGTAATAATGAAAAGAGATGAAACAGTAGCTCCTACCCCTTTAATGCGCCAATACTACTCTATAAAAGAGAAGCACCCCGGGGCAATACTGCTCTTTAGGGTTGGAGATTTTTATGAAACTTTTGGAGAGGATGCCATTACCGCCTCAAAGGTGTTGGGCATTGTACTTACAAAAAGGGCAAATGGTGCCGCTTCCCATATAGAGTTGGCCGGTTTTCCACACCACTCGTTAGATAACTATCTACCAAAGTTGGTAAAGGGGGGCTATAAGGTGGCTGTCTGCGATCAGCTTGAAGATCCCAAAACAGCTAAAAAGATAGTAAAGCGTGGGGTAACCGAACTTGTAACTCCGGGCGTTGCTCTTAATGATAGTATCCTCTTAAAAAAAGAGAACAATTTTTTATCTGCACTCCATTTTCAAGGGAGTAGGGCGGGGGTCTCCTTTTTAGATATCTCTACCGGCTCTTTTAGTGTAAGTGAAGGTTCATTGGAGTATATAGAACTTCTTATCTCGGGCTTTAGACCTACCGAAATTTTAATTGAACGCTCTCTAAAAGGGGCATTTATTGAGCGGTTTGGAGATGAACAATATATTACCACAATGGAGGAGTGGGCCTTCAACCCCTACTCCAATCGAAAAAAATTATTAGAGCACTTTGGTACACAGTCTCTTAAAGGCTTTGGTATTGATAATTTGGAGTTGGCAATAACAGCAGCCGGAGCAACACTCTCATATTTAGAGCAGACCCACCACAATAGAGTTGGACACCTCTACTCAATAAATAGAGTTGTTGAAGAGGAGTTTGTTTGGATAGATGGTTTTACTTTTAGAAATTTAGAGATCTTCAGAGGGATTACCCCAGAGAGTAAAACAGTTATAGATATCTTAGACAACTGCTCAACACCCATGGGTTCTCGCCTATTGAGAGAGTGGGTTGCCCGCCCCTCTCAAAAACTTGAAGAGATCGATAGCCGCTTAGATATTGTAGAGGCATTGAGCCTCAATGGGGAGTTGCGCCACACTCTCCAAAATCTGCTTGAGGAGTGCGGCGATTTAGAGCGGTTGGTGGGAAGAGCTGCTGCAGGAAAAATTTCACCCAGAGAGATGTGGGCTCTCCGTAAAGGATTAGAGCAGATGGCCCCCCTTAAGAGTCTCTCCCTTGAGAGTGGCAATAGAACAATTGAGCAGTTGGGTTCCAATATCTCTCTTTGTGATTCTCTTTTAGAGAGGTTGAGTAGAGAGTTGCTTCCCGAACCGGCCGGTATGATTGGAAAGGGCGATGTTATTGCAAAAGGGGTAAGTAGAGAGTTAGACCATCTTAGAACTCTTGTTAGAGAGGGGAAGAGAATATTAAATGAGATTCAGCAGCGAGAGAGCCAATTGACAGAGATTCCCTCTCTAAAGATTGGGTATAACAATGTATTCGGCTACTATTTAGAAGTTAGAAACAGCCATAAAGATAAGGTTCCTGCAAGTTGGATAAGAAAACAGACTCTTGTAGCTTCGGAACGATATATAACTGAGGAGCTTAAAGAGTATGAAGAGCAGATATTAGGAGCCGAAGAGAAGATCCTCACACTTGAAAGAGAGCTTTTTAACGGGTTGATTGGAGCTATAGCAGAGGAGGCTTCAACCATCTTGGAGAACTCCAAAATTGTTGCACGATTCGATTGCCTCAACTCATTTGCCAACAATGCCATTAACTACAACTACTCTAAGCCGTTGGTAGACAACTCAACAATAATAGATATTAAAGAGGGACGCCACCCCGTCATAGAGCTTGCTCTCCCCTCTAACGAGGAGTATATTCCAAATGATCTCTTTTTAGATAATGATAGCGAACAGATAATTGTATTGACCGGCCCAAATATGTCCGGTAAAAGTGCACTGTTGAGGCAGAGTGCCCTTATTGTACTAATGGCACAGATAGGGTCGTTTGTTCCGGCTAAAGCTGCCACAATTGGATTGGTAGATAAAATCTTTACTCGGGTTGGAGCCTCAGACAATATCTCTGCAGGAGAGAGTACATTCATGGTTGAGATGATTGAAACAGCCTCAATTATGCATAATCTCTCAAACCGTTCTCTAATTCTATTAGATGAGATTGGAAGGGGAACCAGCACCTATGACGGCTTGGCAATTGCTTGGGCTGTAGTAGAGTATCTTCATCAGCACCCACACTATAGTGCAAAAACGCTTTTTGCAACACACTACCACCAACTTAACGATTTAGAAAAAAAGTTTAAAAGGGTAAAAAGTTGGCATATCTCTGTAAAAGAGGTCGAAAAATCTATTATCTTCCTAAGAAAATTGGAGAGAGGAGGGGTCTCCCACAGTTTTGGAATACATGTAGCACAGATGGCGGGAATACCCAAAAAAATTGTTACAGCAGCAGAGAGGGTACTTAAAAGATTGGAGGAGAAGAGCGAATACTCCAAAAAGAGAGGGCACTCCATGCTCAACGAGAGAGTTGTGGAACTCTCTCTATTTCCTGAAGCCCCCCCTGCTCCCCATGAGGTAGTGTCAATTTTAGCAGAGTTGCAATTGGAGTCGCTCACACCTTTAGAGGCATTTGACCTCTTAAGAGAGCTCCAACAAAAGGCAAAAGGGGATGAGACGACTGGGTAAAAGGGTAAACAATAGTTTAAAATTGGTTGGAGAGAGTGTCGCCTTTGCGCTCTACTCTCTAAAGGAGGATAAATTTAGAACCCTGCTCTCTCTCCTTGGGGTAACTATTGGGATCTTCTCTATAGTAGCTGTCTTTACCATTGTAGATGCCTTAAAACGAAATGTAGAGACGGGGCTACACAAGTTTGGAGGCTCCACAATTTACATTCAGCCCTTCCCCTTCGCTCCGGAGCTGGAGGGAGGCGAATATAAGTGGTGGGAGTATGCCAAAAGGCCCAATGTCACACACCGGGAGTTTACCTTCATTAAAAACAACTCCAAATTGGCAAAAGAGATAGCATTTGCCTCTTTTAGTGGGATGGATGTGGGCTATGGAAGAGGCAATTTCGAAGATGGTGCTATTATTGGCCACACCCACCAATGGGAGAAGTTGATAAATGCCCCCTTGTCAAAGGGGCGCTACTTTACTCCCCAAGAGTCCAATAGCCAGCTTCCTATTGCCATAATTGGAGATCTAATAGCTAAGGAACTCTTCCCCAACGAAGAGGCTATCGGGAAAGAGATTAAGATAGGAGGTAAGAGAGTTAAAGTAATAGCTCAATTGAAAGAGGCGGGAGAGAGTATTGTAAATATTGTAGATATAGATAATGCAGTTTGGCTTCCTCTTCCATTTGCCGCCACACTATTCGACACCAACGGCTCCAATACGCTCCTCTCCTTAAATTCAAAAGAGGGGGTAGATCGGGAGGAGTTTCTTTTAGAGATAAGAGAGTTGATGAGGAGCACCCGGCGCCTTAAAATTGAACAACCCAACAACTTTGCAATCAATGAGATGTCGTTTTTATTGGATGCCACTAAAGAGCTTTTCGACCACTTGGCAGTAGCGGGGTGGATTATAGCGGGTTTTTCAATTTTAATAGGGGGTGTGGGTATTGCAAATATTATGTTTGTCTCTGTAAAGGAGCGAAGTCACCAAATTGGAATTCAGAAAGCTCTTGGAGCTAGAAGAAAAACAATCCTCACCCAATATTTGGTAGAGGCGGCAGCCCTTTCGTTAAGTGGAGGAGTTGCGGGAATTATAATAGTTATAATATTGGGGCTCTCTATAGGAAAGAGTGAAGCGTTCCCAATAGAGATCACTTTTTCAAATATTGTATGGGGAGTAGCAATAGCTGTAGTTGTTGGCGTTGTTTCGGGGTTGGCCCCCGCCCTTTCGGCAACCCGTCTGACACCCGTAGAGGCTATAAATTCGTAGAGCGGCACCAAAGTTGGCCATTATAGCAATTCTATAAGCTTTGTAAGCTCTATAAATTGCTCTACCGAAAGCTGTTCCGCTCTTTTATCCATTAAAGGGGACTCCTTTAAAAGATTAGCTTTATCCTTTTTGTGGCTATATAGCGGCTTTATTGCGTTGGATATCTTTTTTCTACGCATCCCAAATGCAGCTTTAACTACTCTTTTAAAAAGGTCGCTGTTGCAGTGGAGTTGTGTGCGGCTGTTTCTAACAATCCTAATAACAGCCGACTCCACCTTTGGAGGGGGAGAGAAGGAGTTGCTCCCCACCTCAAAAAGATACTCCACACTGTACCATGCCTGCAGTAGCACAGAGAGTATTCCATACTCCCTACTCCCTGGAGGAGAAGCTATTCGGCGCGCAACCTCCTTTTGGAACATCCCCACAACAGACTCTATCTTATCTTTATGGTCCAACACTTTAAAGAGAATTTGAGAGGAGATATTATATGGAAAGTTCCCTATTACCATATAATTTTGACTAAAGAGTTCAGATAGATCCAATTTTAAGAAATCGCCCTCAATAAGGCGATCACCAAGATTGGGGTAGTGGTTGTGCAGATACTCTACCGAGCGGGAATCCAACTCTACCAATTTAAGATTTAAAGAGCTCTCCTTTAAGAGAAACTGTGTAAGAACACCTGTACCCGGGCCAACCTCCAACAGATTGGAGGGGGCTTCACCCTCTCTATAGATAGAGGCTACAATCTTCTCTGCAACAGATAAATCTGTAAGGAAATGTTGACCTAACGATTTTTTTGCCTTTACATACATAAGGCAAAAGTAGAAAAAATTACCAGTTTCGCCTGATTTTCATCATAATTGGAAGATGGTCGCTCACCCCTCCGTGGTATCGGGGGCCAAGATAGGTACGAAAGGGCCTCTCGCCGGTAAATTTGGAATCTCTCTCTAAAAGCTCTTGTGTAGAGTAAATTATAGAGGAGTCGGCCACTACCGAAATAGGTTGTAGAGAGTCTAACAAATTGGAGCTAACCATAAAATGGTCTATCTGCTCCCACACCCCCTCATATTTAATTGTTCCCTGCCATCCATGGCACTTCAAGAAGTGGAGAGAGTCTAAAGGTTTAAAAAGTGGAGAGTGGCAATAGTCGTTAAAGTCTCCCATAACCAATATGTTTGCCGCCGTGCCATTAGAGAGCAGAGAGTCACAGATAGTAGCCAGCACAGATGCGGCAATTTCCCTTCTTGGAGCAGAGAACTTCTCTCCTCCCCATTTTGAAGGCCAATGGTTTACAAAAAGATGAAGGGTATCGAGTGCCTCAATCACCCCCTTTACATAGAGAATATCTCTACTATATCCCTTTACACCTAAAGTAGAGAAATCTACAGCAAGATAGCTCTCTTTAAGCACCTTAAAAAGCTCTCTTCTATAGAGTAATCCCACATCTATACCACGCCTATCGGGGGAGTCCCTATGTACCACCCTATAGCCATACTCCTTAAGTGGAGTTTCATAAATAAGTTGATTGAGTACAAATCTATTTTCTATCTCTGCAACCCCTATCAAAATTGGAAGATAGGGGCTATCGGGCTCTAAATTTAATATGGTTGCTGCAATTTGATCCCGTTTTTTTACAAATTTCGATTTTGTCCACCTCATTGCCCCACTGTAGGTATAGTCGCTATTCTTGCCATCGGCATAGGGGCGATAGTCGAAGAAGTTTTCTACATTCCAAAAAAGAACACTATAATTTGACTGCCTATACTTGAGATCCTGCCCAAATAGGGGAGTTGCCAACCACCATAATAAGAGGAGAGACCCATACAGAATATTTTTAAAAAGAGACATTATACCGCACTTTACTCTCTTTAAAGATAGAGATGGGCGGGTGAAATATCTCCTATCTCTCTATAAAATACTCTATTTAAATCTCTTTATCTCTCTTTTTAGTTTATTCCTCCTTTTTTAGCTATTTTCGCAGCCAAAATTTTCTTTTATGGCACTAAAATGTGGAATAGTTGGGCTTCCCAATGTTGGGAAGTCTACACTTTTTAACTCTATAAGCTCTTCTAAGGTACAGTCGGCAAATTTTCCTTTTTGCACCATAGAGCCCAACCTTGGCAGTGTAACTGTACCAGACGAAAGACTCAAAGTTTTAGAGAGATTGGTAAAACCCCAGAGGATAGTTCCGGCAACTGTAGAAATTGTAGATATAGCCGGCTTGGTAAAAGGGGCGAGTAAAGGTGAGGGGTTGGGAAACCAATTTTTGGCCAATATTAGAGAGACCGATGCTATTATTCATCTTCTTAGATGTTTTGAAGATCCCAATATAGTGCATGTAAACGACACTATCGACCCGGTTAGAGATAAAGAGATTATAGATATTGAGCTGCAGTTGAAAGATCTTGAAACAGTAGAAAATAGAATGGTTAAGGTTGCAAAGCAGGCTCAATCGGGAGGCGATAAAGCAGCAAAAAGATTATACTCTATTTTGGAGCGTTACCGGGAAGCCCTTATGGCGGGAAGAAGCGCAAGAAGCATACAATTCGACAATATAGAGGATACTAAAAGTGCAAATGAACTCTTTCTACTAACCAATAAACCTGTACTCTATCTCTGCAATGTAGATGAGGCTTCTGCAAAACACGGCAACCACTTTGTAGAGGCGGTAAAAGAGAGTATTAAGGGTGAAGATGCCCAGTTACTTGTAGTATCGGCAAAAATAGAGTCGGAGATTGCCGAATTTGAGAGCTATCAAGAGAGGGAGCCCTTCCTTAAAGAGTTGGGGCTAAAGGAGTCGGGAGTTTCCCGCCTTATAAAAGAGGCCTACTCCCTGTTAGAGTTGCAAACCTACTTCACCGCCGGGGTAAAAGAGGTACACGCCTGGACCTTCACTAAAGGGATGAAGGCCCCACAAGCAGCAGGGGTAATCCATACCGATTTTGAGCGTGGCTTTATTCGTGCCGAAGTGATTAAATATGACGATTTTGTAAAATATGGAAGTGAGGCTGCCTGCCGTGAGGCGGGTAAGATTGCTGTAGAAGGGAAAGAGTATGTGGTAGAGGATGGCGATATTATCCACTTCAGATTCAATGTCTAAAATTGCCCCACTTTGGGCAATAGAAGAAAAGTTATCACCAAATTTTTTCTATCTTTCTTCTCAAATAGCTCCTCTGTTGGCCCCAAAAGGGTGCAATTTATAGAGGCAATGCAGTGTAGAAGACTCCAATGGTTAATTTTAAGGATAGAAAGAAAATTCAATACTCCCTACTTGGAGTGACTCTCCTCTCTCTAATTATGCTATTGGGAGCTACTATATCTAAGGGCATTGAAGAGAGTAGGCTCTCTGCAATCGGTAGAGAACTCCAAGAGTATTCGGCAATAAAAGAGCTTATAAAAGGCTCTAAAATAGAGCTCTCAAATGCACAAATTCATCTCTACAGCTATCTTACCACCAATCGAGAGGAGTTTTTAGATCTTTTTTACCAATCGCTTAAAGAGCTCTCACAGAAAATAGATAGTACAAAACTCTTCGAAAAAAATCTATATATAGATGGAGCAACCGATACCCTCAACCGGGAGAGAGCCTTTGAGTTGGAGCGATTAGAGAGGTTGATCGACTCAATTTCATTTTTATCGCCACAAATAAAGTTGACCCGCCATATAGCAGGAGAGCGGATAGAGATAGGGGAGATCTCCTCCCGAATAGAGATAGATGAAAGACATATCTCCGATAGTATCCCAAAACGCAATTTTTTTCAACGCCTCTCCGACGCTTTTAAAGGGGAGGTTATTGTTAAGCGGGATACTATATATGTTACTGCCCGCTACCATACAGAGATAGACTTGGATAGAGCCCAAAGTGAGTTAGATAGCACAATAGATGCACTCTACAGAGAGCATCTCAATCGGCTGCAACAATATGAAGGCCACCTCTCCTCTTTGCGCTCTAAAAACATCAACCTTTTTAAGGTTTACAATAATCTTTTCACACTTGGCACCAATTTAATAGAGATTTACAACACCTCATTTTCAAAATTGGAGAGCCAATTGGGAAAGCACTACAACCGGCGAAACATTAAAATAGAGAAGACTAAACGCTCGGCCTCTGCTCTTTTGATATTTTTTCTTATTGCAGGTATAACACTAATTGCCTACTATACCAAACTCTCTTTTTTATATGAGAGCCGATTGGAGGAGGCCAACAAAAGAGTGAAGGGGAGTTTAGAGTTTAAAAATAGGCTTCTTGGGATGTTAAGCCATGAGATCCGTTCTCCACTTAAAATAATGAATCTTTTTATTGATAGAATTTCCAAGAAAAGTGATGATAGTGAAATTATTGAAAATCTTAAAACCATTCAGTTTACCAACAGCTCTCTTCTACTACAGGCGAACCAGATTTTGGAGTATACAAAAGATAACAGTAGATTGATAGAACTCAATTTAGAGCCTTTTTCTTTAAATGAAGAGATAGAGGGATTGATAACTATGTTTCGCCCCTATATTGAATCTGTAAACAATCGGCTTATTGTAGAAAATAAGATAGAGCCCCAGATTAAAGTGTTGTCCGATAGGGGTAAGTTTCACCAACTCTTTATAAATCTATTGGGAAACGCCAATAAGTTTACCTCCCAGGGGGTAGTGGAGCTCATTACAGAGAGCAAAAGGGTAGATCAAGAGCATATAAGAGTTTACACCACTATAAGCGATACCGGTATTGGAATATCTAAGAGCGATTTAGATAATATTTTCAATCCCTACTATAGAGGAGAACTCTCAGGAAAAGTTGATAACTTGGGTGTAGGATTGGGATTAAATTTGTGCAAAACAATTGTGGAGCTATTCGATGGCACCATCCTGGTAACCAGCGAACAGGGGGTGGGCAGTAGAGTAACATTTGATATCAAAATGAAACTTATCTATGGAGAGCACCAAGAAGAGTAATAGGAACAAGCCACTTGTAGTTTTAATAGCCGACGATCATCTAATTGTGCGTCAAGGAGTTCAATTAATTGTCAAAGAGCTATTTAAAGAGGTGCAAATTTTACATGCTGCATCCCTAAACCAATTGATGGGGATGGTGCTCATCCACCATATAGATTTAATTATATTGGATGTGGAGTTCCCCGATGGTCTTGCACTCTCTGTTGTTCCTAAAATAAGAGAGAGAGATAACAATATTAAAATCCTAATTTTTACCTCATACCAAGAGGAGCTCTACTCCCTAAAATTTATTGAAGCGGGTGCCGATGGTTTTCTCTCTAAAATGGGAAGCGAAAATGAGATTAAAGCGGCTATTTTGGAGTTGGTAGAGGGTAGAAGCTACCTCTCTCCACTTACAACTGCCCTTGTAGGGTATGCAAAGCATAACCCAAATCTTTCAAATCCGCTCACTCTTCTTACGACCAGAGAATTTGAGATAGCCCTTCTTTTGGCCAAAGGGGTTGGTAATTTGGAGATAGCCAACAAACTTTCACTTAAACAAAACACAGTGAGCACCTTTAAGAGACGAATTTTTGAAAAACTTCAAATAGAGAGTGTGGTTGAGTTGATTAAGATTGTTTCAATTCACCACCCCACATAGATAAATATCTACATCGCCCTTAGAGAAAGTTCTACAAATAGCTGCGCTCATTGCCTCTGCCATAGATTACCTTGCAGTTATGAAAAAAGAACTCTATTCCAATAGAAGAGCATTGGCCATTTTGGCGGCAGCCCTAATGTTAATGTTGGGCTCTCTATACTCCCACTATCATTTATACCCCTATTTTGAAGAGCTCCATTTAGAGAGGATGGAGAGTATTTGGGGCCGTCTTCTCTCACTCTCACTTCTGCTGCTACTTCTTACACAAGTAGCTCTTCTACTCTATCTATTATTACTCTACATTAGATATAGAGAGATAAAACCGGTCTCCAACGAACTGCTCCCAAAATGCACCATTGTTGTTCCCGCCTACAACGAGGGGAAGTTGGTCTATTCAACCTTAATTAGTATAGCCCAAAGCAATTATCCAAAAGATAAAATAGAGATTATTGCAGTAGATGATGGAAGTAGCGACGACACCTTCCAATGGATTAAAAAAGGGGCCAAAGAGCTGGGAGAGAGAGTTAAAATATTTAGACTACCCTCTAACCAAGGAAAGAGGAGAGCTCTCTACAAGGGGTTCCAGAATGGTACGGGTGAAGTTTTTGTAACTATAGATAGCGATTCTATTATAAAATCGAATACCCTCCGTAATTTGGTTACCCCCTTTGTAACCGACTTTAAGTGCGGTGCAGTGGCGGGCAATGTAAAGGTGCTCAACAGAGAGGCGGCTCTTATTCCGCGAATGTTAAGCGTAAGTTTTCTATTTAGTTTTGAATTTATAAGAGCATCCCAAAGTTCGTTGGGTTTTGTTCTCTGTACCCCCGGCGCACTGTCGGCCTATAAAAGAGAGCCTCTATTCAAAGCACTGCCTGAGTGGATAAATCAAAATTTTTGTGGAAAAGTGGCTACAATAGGGGAAGATAGAGCAATGACAAATCTAATATTGGAGCAGGGCTATAGAGTACTATTCCAGCGCAATGCAACTGTTCTTACAAAGACACCCATTACATTCAACACCCTACACAAGATGTTTACAAGGTGGGGAAGAAGCAATGTGAGAGAGAGTGTTAAGATGGCTCAATTTATCTTTACAAATTTTAGAGATGGGAGTAAATTTCCACAACGCATTATCTTTATAAACCATATTGTTAAACTGCTCTTAGCTGTTCCTCTTACCCTACTAATGTTCTATTTTATTATTACTCAGCCCCTTTTATACATTGTATCTATACTCTCAAGCGCCTTCCTCTTCTCATCTATTCAGATGCTCTTCTATGCCAAACGCAACAATTTTTTAGACTCTCTTTGGGCCTACCCCTACAGCATCTTCTACCTCTTTACACTCTTCTGGATTACCCCCTACTCTATTTTTACAGTAAAAAATGGAGGTTGGCTCACTCGTTGAATTTATCTATATTCGTTCATTTATCTTTAGAGTATGGAAACAATAGTTCTATCAATTCTCATCCTATCAATTGCAGCGATCCTCTTTTTTGCCTTTAAATTGGGAAAAATGGGAGCTACCAACAGAGCACTACAGGAAGAGATAATAAGAAGAAAAGAGGAGGCGGTAGAGCAGGCCCAAAAACAGAAGAGTGAGCTTCATGAAGAGCTGGAGAGGCAGAAAAAAGAGGCACAAGAGCTACAACAGAGCGCAAATCTACAATTTGAGAAGATTGCAAATAGGCTATTTGAAGAGAAATCGGAAAAATTTACTGCAAACAACAGAGTCAATATAGAAAATATTTTAAACCCTTTAAAGGAGGAGATTAAGAATTTTAAAGAGCAGGTAAGGGCTACACATACAGAAGATACCAAACAGCGTACAACCTTAGATGAAAGAATAAAAAATCTTATTGAACAGACCAATAAGGTGAGTGCCGAAGCAAACAGTTTAGCAACAGCACTAAAAGGGAAACCTCAAAAGAGGGGCAATTGGGGAGAGGTGATATTGGAGCGGATTTTAGAGGGTTCGGGACTTACTAAAGAGCGTGAATATTTTGTACAACATTCTATTAGAGGAGCAATGGGGAATCTTCAGCGGGTAGATGTATTGGTAAAACTCCCCGACGAGAGATCTATTGTGATAGACTCCAAGCTCTCACTTATTGCCTACGACCGTTACTGTGCTGCAGAGAAAGAAGAGGATCAGAAGCGTGCACTACAGGAACATATTGCAGCAACCAAACTCCATATAGATCAATTGAGTGCCAAAAGATACGACGATATAGAGAGTTCGTTGGATTTTACAATGATGTTTGTCCCTATAGAGCCCGCCTATCTTTTGGCAATTCAAAACGATTCGGATCTTTGGGAGTATGCCTACTCCAAAAGGATTCTATTGGTGAGCCCTACTACCCTAATCTCCTCTTTAAAGCTCTTCTCCGACCTGTGGCGAAGAGAGATGCAGAATAGAAACTCAATGGAAATTGTTAGAAGGGGCGAACTCCTATATGAGAAATTTGTAGGGTTTACCTCTAATTTTGAAGAGATTGGGAAGAGATTGGAGGCAGCTCAAATCAGCTACTCAGATGCCTTGGGGCAACTAAAGAGTGGAAGGGGCAACTTAATAGATCAAGCTATAAAACTAAAAGAGCTGGGGCTAAAATCAGATAAGAATTTCTCTCCCAATATGTTGCCTCCAAAGGAGAGTTAAAAGAATTTAACTCTCCAATCTTTTACATCGGCCAAAACTTCATAGACTTTAGGGAGTATCTGCATATGGTACTGATTGGTAAACTCTACTCTCTCCTTGGCATCATCTTCGGTAAAGAAGGCTCCCGTCTCTCTTGAATCTACCCTAAAGAAGTAGAGCCCTATTTTACCCTCAACAGGGCCTTGTAGGGTCTGCTCCGGTGCTGCTGTTGCTGCTCCAATAAAGGTTGGATCTAAGAAGCGGCTCCCTTGCGAACCGAATGAGATACCATTTTGTGTACTAATGCCACTCTTAAGCAGTTCTGAAACCTGCTCCAGCGTAGTTAAGGAGTCGGTTACACCCCTCATAGTCTTAATCAGCTTCTCCTTTCTCTTTTGGTTGGTCAAAATTGAGGAGATTTCACTCTCTACAGCTGCCAATGGAGCAACTCCCTCTTCTCTTACCTCTTTTACAGCAACTACAAAAAAGTATCTGTTATCTACAGAGATAACTTGAGAGACACTCCCCTCTTTAGTTTTTTCATCGTAGAGCCACCGCACAATTTCACGAGCATTGTCATAACCTGCTATTGTTTTGGACCCCTCTACTATATTATTGGCTTGCAGTATCTTAAGAGAAAGCTCTTCACTAACTTTATTGAAGAGTTCAATTTTTCCATCTGCTTTAGAGGCAACCTCATTGGCCTTGGAGTAGTAGCTTTGGTAAGTTGGTTTGCCCGCTACAATCTCCTTCTCTAAAATAGCCAACTGTACTCTCTTGTGGGGAGAGGTTCTCTCTTTAATTTTCACAATATGGGTTCCATACTCTGTTATAAGCTTAATGGGGCGATTGAGTGGTAAAACAAAACAGGTATCGAATCCCGGAATAATATTTTTTTGTGTCATCCACCCAATATCTCCAGCTTGGTTGGCCGAAGGATTTTTATCTACCGAATTCTCCTCTGCAAGGTGGGTAAAGCTTGCCCCTTTAGAGAGCAGTTGCATAAGGGAGTCTGCCTTATGGTGAGCCACTTCTTGAGTTGCCTCCTGTAACATTATATGTTGAACAAAAACAGAGTCGGGCATTACTTTACTCTCAACAACCCTTGCTGCTCTAAAAACCTCCCCCTCTTTGTAGGGTTCCAACACCTGGTTGGTAGAGGTGGCAGAGAAGGCAAAGTGATCCAACTTTTCTGAAATAGCAGAGAGCTCTCCCTTTTTATAGTAATATCTATTTAAGGGCTTGTCTGAATTGCGGGCAAGAAAATTTCTAAGGTTGGTAGAGCTTCTAAATTGCTCCATTAGCCCCTCTATCTCATTCTGAGCCGCCATAATATCTTCTTGAGACGGTAGAACTTCAATAAGCACATATTCAATATCCCTTCCTGCACTTCTCTCAAAATCTTTTTTATGACTATTATAATACTCTTTAATCTCTCTGTTGGAAACCTTTATGGTGCTGTCGCTACTAAAGGCATAAGGTTGTATAATAAAAGAGAGATCGGAGGTTATATTGCTCTCCTCTATAGCTCTTCTGAGTTGTAGAGGGTTTGTAAAATTGGTCGCTCTCAAAAGTGAGAAATATTTTGAGAGAAGGCGCTCTTCTAAAATATTCTTCTCTAAAAAGCCCCAGTAGCTCTCTAAATTGCCCGATGCATCGTCTGGTATTGCCTTTATAAATTCGGCAAATCGCTCCCGGCTAAATTGCCCTGTCTCATCTACAAAGAGCTGCTCCTGCTGTAAAATAGGAGAAATTTCGCTCCCTTGAGTCAAGCTGTAGAGCTCCTCGTGACCAACTGCAATTCCCGATTTTTTAACAGCAGGAAGAATTACCCGCTCATTAAAGAGATCTTGCCAGGCACTTTGACTAATCATCTCCGATACTTGCTCGTTAGCGGCTTCGCCACCAGTCAAAAGTTGATGGATGTGGTTAAAATAGTCTACCCGTTTTTGAAAATCTTGGTAAGAGATAGATTTTCCATACATTCTCCCTACATCATATTTATTGGAGAAACGGGAAACAGCCGAGCGGAAAGTGTCGGCATCTATTATAAATGAAAGTAGTGCTACTCCAATTATAACGGTTATGAAGAGTCCCATTTTAACGCGGATCTTCTCGAGAACTGCCATATCTTATAACTATTTAATTGTTAATTTTTATACAAGTGGCGAAGATAATAATTATTTCTCTTAGATAGAGCCTACTCCTCTACAATCTTAACCCTAACACTCTCAATCCTATTAGAATCAACTTTTAAAATTGTAAAGTGCCACTTCTCAAATGAGAGGCTCTCTCCCTGAGAGGGGATATCTTCGTTAAACCAAGTGATAAATCCTCCAAGAGTTTCGTAGGAGTCCCCTTCGGGAAGCTGTAAATCGTAGCTCCTATTCAAATATTTCAGTTCCAATCTACCCGAAAAGATAAACTCCCCATTGGGAAGTACCTTTTCGAAATACTCCTCCCTATCCAGCTCATCTGATATTTCGCCAAAAATCTCTTCAATAAGATCCTCTAAGGTTACAATCCCGGCAGTACCTCCATATTGGTCATGTACAACAGCAATAGAACTTCTCTGTTTGGTCATTATAGAGAGCAGCTTTTGCGCTTCAAACTCCTCATTGAAAGAGGAGATGGGGCGTAACATCTGATCAATCGCTTTGGGGGTAAAGAAGAGATCTTTGGAGTGTATATAGCCTACAATTTGGTCTATATTCTCTTTAAATATGATTATTCTTGAAAATTTACTCTCTACAAAAGTTTTAGTCAACTCCTCATAGCTACTATCAATAGAGAGAGCACATATTTCGGTACGGGGAATCATACACTCCTTTACTTTAATGTCGGAGAAGTTTAGCGCGTTTTGAAAGATCTCCGATTCGCTGCTCTCCTCTCTTTCGATAATATTGGATGATGAGGGGGCTTTTTTTGTAAAGGGAAGAAAGAGAGTATAGATCCCCTTTAAAAGATAGATGAAAGAGCTTAAGAAAAAATGGGGATAACGCGATGCACTATAGGAAGGGAGCACTATTCCACCCAATATAAGAGCTACAAAGGCAACAATAAAAGAGATAAAAGTGGGAGTGTAGAGTAGAAAAATTGAACCGCCAAAAAGAACTAAGATAAGGTTAGAGGCAAGTTTCAGCGAGAAGAGGAGAGCCTGCTCCTCCTCCAACAACCTCTCCAATAGAGGCGCATATCTTTTATCTGCCCTCTTATCAAATTCAAACTGTAAAAGATTAAAATTTACAAATGCGCTCTGTAGTGCATAGAGTAGTGCATAAGAGAGTAGAAGAAGGGTGGATATGGCAATATTAAAATACATTACAAGATATTTATCTTACCCTTAGAGGAGGCCCAATAAAATTGGCACTATCTATATAGATGTGTTTGGTAGAGTCTTTACCTACAAAGGCATAACTGTCAAAGGGCTCTTTTATAACAGCATTACGGGCCAATTCGTCCGACTCCATACCGTATCCCTGCATAAAGATATCGGGCGTTGTAAGTTTGACCAAAGTGTGGGTATAAATCTTCTGCTCTACCCTATCCCAATAGAGAGTATCGGTCTCCATCTTTTCTCCTTTAATATAATTATTTATCACCACATTGCCATACGCCTCCCAAATGGTCTCTCTACTCCCCTCAATTAGCCGTTTGGCATAATCTGCTACAATTTTGGTCTCAATTAACCCCTCTGGGGTATAAGCCCTTAAAACTATCCCATCGGGAAAGCTGTCGTAGGGGGGATCTGCTTCGCTAAACTTCTCCATAGTAGGAGCGGTTGCAATAAAATCGATTGTAGAGTGGCTATATTGATTGATCTCCATCCCTTCGATAGTTTGTGAAGGCCTCTCTTCCAATAGTAGTTCGCTTGCAACAGGAATCTTATCCTTACATGAAAAAAGAGTTATAGCAGCTACTGCAGTAGCTGCTATAACAATATATCGTGCTCTTATTCTCAAGAGACTCTTCATTGGTTATCTTCTTATCCTTACCGTAGTATTTGCCCTATAACCATTGCAACTAACGGTGTAAGAGGAACCCTCTGTAAAGTCGAAGAAGAAGATCTCCTCTTTATCGGGGAAATATTTGCTATAGTTGGAGATATGCACATTGGCCTCATCGGCAAGCGAAGGGTCTAATGCTCTTGCCCGCTGCAGATGATCTACAGCAACCCAGTAGTTGGCTCGAGACTCCACCTCATTTCCGGTACATTTGATAGAGCCCCAAACAAGACCAATTATAAAATTGGCCCTGCCGGCAACGGCTTGATCTTTCTCCATAGCCCTTCTTGCCGCCTCCATAGTCTTTCTAAGCTCACCCTGTTGTAGATAGGTATTGGAGAGAGTTATCAACATCTTGGCATCTTCGGCATCGTCCGATTGTGGACTCTCAATTGCCTTAATCAACATCTTTACTGCATTTTCGGTATCTCCTTGCGATGAGTATAGCGTATATAAATTTTTGATATACAAGTAGTTACTTGAATCACTTTTGTATAGCGACTCTACACACTCCAAAAAGAGCGGTTCGTTGGTACAGTTGGCACTACCCAACAAACTTACAATTGTGGTTGAAAGTTCGGTATCGTCGGGATTGGCTCTAAAACGGGGTGTAAAGAGCTCTATAAGATTTTCACAAGTGGCTATTCCACTTGAAACAAAAAGATTGTCTAAATCTACCTTTACCTTTTCAATGTCTGGCACTCCCCTCTCTATCTGACTATCGGCTATTGAAGTTAGATGGGCATAGAGTGTCATCACCTCCTCTGCGCTCTTCTCATTTTTGGCATAGAGGGCATTTATCTTCTGCATTGCTATAACAAGTAGAGATGGATCGCACCCCTGCTGAGCCATATCTATCGCCTTATTTACCGCCTCTAAGATAGCATTGTCGTCTTGTACATAGTCTAACATATCATAAACCTTAAAGGTAGATGCAGTTTTTGCATATTTGGGAAAATGCTCTATCCTAAGATCGTACATCAAAAGAAGAGAGTCTACCAGCGATTTTTGCAACTGGGGATTATCTTGATTTTTAGAAATGTAGTATCTAAAAATTTTTATTCCATCTACATAAATGCTCTGTCTAATTCCGGGAGGGCAGCTTTTAAATGCCTCTCTCCAAAGTGGAGCAGCTTCATCTATATTGTTCTGCTTAATGTAGTCGTTATAAAAGGAGACACTTCTTTGACACTCGGGAGATGCACTTGCCAAGCCTTGGGCAAATAGAGAGGTGCCCATAAGGGTAACTGTTAGTGTGAGCAGTGTTGTGTACAATCTTTTCATAAAACTCTATATAATATTGTAAAAAATCAGTCGTATTTAAATTTCATAAACCAGATATCGTGCAGAGAGAAGTTTAAATTCAACAGTATATAGCTCTCTCTCACCAAGTCGTTCTTTACACTCCCTCTTCTACCTATATCAAAAGCAATTCCCATACCATTATGGAGCCTCAAAATAGGTAAAGTTGCACCAAAAGTCAAACCCATCGCGTTAATCTGCTCATCTCCAATCTTCATATAGGAGTTTTCATAGTAGAATCCACCCCTATAAGAGACTCTTTTGTGATAATATCTAATATCGTATCGGTTGGGTATATACTCAAAACCCGCTTTAAAAACACTCCTTAAAGTGGTAGAGAAGGGTACACCCGGAGTTGGTATCAAAGCGTGGTTGCTCCAATCCTCTCTTATGTAATCTAAACCAATGAGCCACTTCTCTTTTTTACGGATAGAGAGCCCAAATCCCAATTGAGAGGGCGTTTGAAGATAGTTGTTATCTCTCACTTGGTGCAGAATAGTATCTACAGCTCCTACAGGATTGTGGGCATAAACAAAGGAGGTGGTATTGCCTGAAAATTTTTGTGCTGCTCTCCAGGTGCCACCCAATGTTAGGGAGTGCTCTTTCCCAAATTTACGGCTATACTGTAGCCCAAATTTGGCGGTAAGCGCCCTAACTACATACTGCCTCCCACTCGACAGCGATCTATATTGGTTTTCTGATGTAAAGAGAAGATCGGAGTTGCGGTTGAGAGTTCCAAAAAAGAAAATCCCTTCGGCCCCAATAGAGAAATTTCTAAAAATAATTGCAGAGGCACTCAGAAAGAGTTTACTTATACCTCCATTTCCATATTTATTGTAGTATAGATCGCCATACTCCAAAATCAAATCGGGGTTATTCTCTCTTGTAGTAAAGTTGTATCCTACAGAGCTAAATGGCTCAATACCAAAAGCAAAAGCCGATTTTTTATAGAGAGGGAAACTAAGCACCAAATTGTGCATATTAAAAGTATTGAATGCAGAGTGCGTAGTAGCGCTTTTACTATAGTAGTTATTTTGATTGGCTCCAAAGTCCAGATAGAAAGAGAGGGTATCTCTTGCAGTTAGCGAGGCAGGATTGGCAATATTTATAAAGCGGGTATCCCTTACACCTATACCAATCCCTCCCATTCCTTTATTATAGGCGGTTCCCCCTCCATTAAGATTTCCCAATCCAAAGAGTGAGTAAGAGGAGTAACTCTCAAGGGCATCTTCGCTCTGGGCAGAAAGTTGTAGCACAGAGAGAGTGAGAAGGGTCACCAAAAAAAGATTTCTTAAGCTATTTTTTATTTGCATAATCGATTGCAAGATGAGCCAATCCCATCAATACTAAATTGTAAACTACAAATATGGTACTTTTCATTTTCTTGGCAAAATAAATAGCATCTCCACCGGTAAAAATAGGAAGATGGGTTGGGTACTCCCTCAAATAACCCTCTACCTCATATAATAGACTCAATGCCACTCCATTTTCAATAGCCTCTTGGGTAGAGGTTCCATACGGCTTAAGAGAGTCGCCCCCTGTTACACGGGGGAGCAACCCGGTAGAGCTATGCAATATTTCAAACCTACTATCGAACCCGGGCGAAATATTGCCCCCCACAAAGTGCCGTTCAAAGTCTATTAGATCTACTGTTAAAGCTGTACCAAAGTCAAAAAGAATAAGGTCCCTTTTTGGAAAGAGTGCTATTGCTGCCAATGTCCCCATTACCCTATCGGCCCCAAGAGTTTCGGGGGAGCGATAGTTTGCAAGATGGGGCATATTTAGCTCCTCCTCTACCAAAATAAGGCTCTTAGAGAACTTTTTAAGAGGAGCAAAGTAGCCCTTTGGAAAATTGCGTACCGAAGAGATGGCAATACTCTCTACTCTCTTCTGTGCAATCGCCTCTATCAAATGGTTCAACACCCCTTGGCCACTGTAGTGGCCAATAGTTCCCAATCTCAAAGAGTGGGCAAAGGAGTACTTCATTGAACTGTTGCCAATATCTACCAAAAGATTATTCATAACTTAAGAAACAGATTATACGCTTGTTCAATAGAGCTAATCCCCTCCACCACAATATATAACTTTTCGTTCTGCTCTTTCAATCTAATTTCACTCTCTTCCCGTTGTAGATAGTCTAAGATCGATTGGAATCTATCCGATTGAAAGTAGATTGAATCTTGGTTATTTATAAACCATGCTATTAAGAGCCCATTTTTTATGTTTATCTTTTCGAACCCCAACTCTCCGGCTAAACGGCGAAGTCGAACAATGTAGGTGAGCTCAACCGTTTGAGGAGGGAGTGGCCCAAAACGATCCTCTACCCCCTCTATAAACTCAACCAACTCTTTCTCTTTGGTAATAGAGTCCAACTCTCTATACAATCTTATTTTTTCGGAGGTTATAGAGATATAGCTGTCTGGAATTAAAACTTCTAAATCGGTATCTACCACTGTGTTGTCGTACCTTTCCCACTCTTGTAGGTTATCATTTTCACCTGTAGTAGTAAGCCCCTTCTCTGCCCTCACCTCATCTATAGCCTCTTCCAATATTTTACGATAGGTCTCAAACCCCATCTCGGCAATAAACCCGCTCTGTTCAGGGCCAAAAAGGTTACCCGCCCCTCTAATATCTAAATCTTGCATAGCAATATTGAAGCCGCTACCCAACTCCGAAAAGCTCTCTATAGCTTTAAGCCGCTTGCGTGCGTCGTCGCTTAGAGAGTGCATAGAGGGGACAATAAAATAGCAGAAAGCCTTTACATTGGAGCGTCCCACCCTACCCCTCATCTGGTGAAGATCGCTCAAACCAAAATTTTGTGCATTATTTATAATAATTGTATTGGCATTTGGAATATCTAAACCATTTTCAATTATTGTAGTGGCAAGGAGAATATCGTAATCGCCCATCATAAAATCGAGCACGGTACTCTCTAACCGTTTTGCCTCCATTTGACCGTGTCCAACAGCAATTTTTGCCTTGGGAACAAGGGCGCCCAATAGCGTTCTTATAGAGTCAATCTCCTCTACCACATTGTGGACAAAGAAAATTTGCCCCCCTCTCTCTATCTCGTAGAGAATAGCCTCTTTTAAAAGTTCCCTGTCAAAGGTAATCACCTCACTCTGAATAGGGAGCCTATTGGGTGGTGGAGTGGTTATAATAGATAAATCTCTTGCACCAAGGAGTGAAAATTGTAAAGTCCTTGGAATTGGAGTTGCGGTAAGGGTAAGGGTATCTACATTGAGTTTAAACTCTCTCAACCGCTCTTTGGCTGCAACCCCAAACTTCTGCTCCTCATCTATTATCAGTAGTCCCAAATCTTTAAAGGCAATCTCTCTACTCAACAGGCGGTGTGTACCTATCACTATATCTATCTCACCCTCTTTCAAACGCTTAGATATCTCTCTTATCTCTTTGGCACTCCTTAAACGACTAATATAATCTATCTTTACAGGAAAGTCTTTAAGCCTCCCGCTAAAGGTTTTATAGTGTTGAAGAGCGAGAATGGTAGTGGGCACCAACAGCGCCACCTGTTTATTGTCTGCAACCGCCTTAAATGCTGCCCTAATAGCCACCTCTGTCTTTCCAAAGCCAACATCGCCACATATTAGCCTATCCATTGGATAGGGCCTCTCCATATCGCTCTTTACAGCCTCGGTTGCTCTCTCTTGATCTTCGGTATCTATGTAGATAAAAGATGACTCCAACTCCTGCTGTAGATAGGTGTCGGGGCTAAAAGCAAATCCCACAGACTCTCTTCTTTTGGCATATAGCCCAATAAGATCTACCGCAAGCTCTTTTGCCCTATTTTTTGTATTGTTTTTTAATCGCTGCCATGCCCCCGAGCCAACTCTATAAATTTTGGGAGGTGTAGAATCTTTTGAACGGTAGCGGCTAATTTTATGAAGACCATGAATAGATAAAGAGAGTGTATCGCCATCTTTATATATCAACCTTATCACCTCCTGCTTTTTACCTCTAATTGTACTCTTTATTAAGCCCCCAAAACGCCCTACACCATGGTTTATGTGCACCACATAGTCACCTACCTCTAAAGCGTTAAGGTCATTTAAAGTTATGCGAGAACTCTTTTCTACACTTCTTGGTGTAGCTACCCTCCTATGACGGTCAAAAATTTGATAATCGCTATAGATGCACTGTTTCGAGTGATTATCTATAAAACCTTCGGCAATTGAGAGAGGCAATATTTTAAAATTTAGAGCCCTCTCCAATTTAATTGAAGAGAGAATGGAGCTTATTCTCTCTACCTGCAGTGCACTATCGCTTACAATAAATACTCTGTAACCCTCTGAATCTCTCTTGGCTATATCATGGGCCAAGAGTTCAAAATTTTTATTGAATAGAGGTTGCGCCAATGTATCGAACTCAATTTTATCTTCAATATCAAATTGTTGCGATAGTGTAGAGAGTTGAAATAGTGTAATATTTGAGATTAACCCTTCAAATCTCTCTGCAGAAAGATTATCTACCTCATTTATAAAAGAGTGAAAGTCATCCATCCAAATTGTAAAATCGTTGCCAAAATGGTTGAATATATCCTCTCTACCATCTACAGTTTCATTTGCAACAACAATATCCGGGATAATCTCTATCCTCTCCAACTCCTCAATAGAGCGTTGGCTATTAATATCGAATCTCTTAATCTGCTCAACTCTATCGCCAAAAAAATCCAATCTATATGGGCGGTTGTCCGAAAAAGAGAAGAGATCAATAATACCACCTCTCACAGCAAATTGGCCCGGCTCAACAATAAAATCTACCTTTTCAAAACCATTTTCTATAAGAAGCTCTCTAATAAATTGGTGAGAAAGAGTATCTCCTTTTGATATCTCTAATATAGAGTTCTCAATTTTCTCTCTACCAATTATAGGCTCTACAACAGATTTTGGATAGCCTACCAAAAAGAGCCTCTCTGTAGGGTGTGTACCCTTTCTAAATTTATTGATTGCCTCTACTGCTACGGTTCTCTGCACCCTATTGGAAGGGCTATCTTTATCTCTTTTTATAGAGTCGTTATAGGAGGTTGGGAACCAATAAAGTGACTCTCTATCAACCAATTTCTCTAAATCGGATATCTGCTTTTGCGCTTCGTCTCTACTCTTGGCAATAATAAAATGGATACCTTTAGTTGCCATTAGGGCAATAAGGAAGTTTTTAGAAGAGCCGTTTAATCCATAAAGTGGAAAGAGCCCTTTTTTACCACTATTTAAAATGCCGGAGATCTTATCTAAAGAGTCCGAAGAGAAGAGAGAGTTTAAAATTTTAATTTGCTCCATAATTACGGAACAAAGTTATACCATTATTAACTAATGAGTGTTGAAATCTTTTAAAAAGTTAATTATAAATTGTCGTTTAGTTTTACATATAGAAAAATAGCCAACTATTACAATACTATTGGTGCTCTTTTTATTAATAGATATTAAGAGTTTATTCAGACACTTTTCTCTTTACAACTTTTTTAAAAAGCTATTAACTACTCTTAATATCTATTGCAATTAAATAGTAACTGCAACTAATCCAATGGGTTTAATATAGCTCCAAATTCTTAATAAAATGTTAATAAGTATGGGATTTATACTTATAACTATTAATAACTAAAGTTCTCAACTTATCTACAAACCATAATATATATCAATTCATATTTAAATATTAAAGATATATTTGTATATAATTAAAGTGTTAATTTCGTATGACGCAGTTTGACCCAAGAGATACCAAAGAGGTGTACGACAAAGATTTTGAAGGTAAAATAAGACCCCATAATTTCTCTCAATTTTCGGGACAAGATAAAATAATAGAGAATCTTAAAATTTTTGTAGAAGCTGCAAAAATGCGTAGTGAATCTTTAGACCATCTACTACTACACGGCCCCCCGGGATTAGGAAAAACCACTTTAGCCCATATTGTTGCAAACGAATTGGGGGTTGACCTTAAAATTACTTCGGGGCCGGTATTGGATAAACCTGGCGATTTGGCCGGCCTTTTAACCTCTTTAGAGAGATACGATGTCCTTTTTATAGATGAGATTCACAGGTTATCGCCCGTTGTAGAGGAGTATCTCTACTCTGCCATGGAAGATTACTCCATTGATTTGATGATAGATAAAGGGCCTGGTGCAAGATCGGTTCAGATCTCTTTAAATCCTTTTACACTTATTGGAGCAACAACAAGAAGTGGTTTAATAACATCGCCACTTAGAGCTCGATTTGGAATTCAATCTCATCTTCAATATTACGACTCATCTACACTATTCACTATCCTTAAAAGGAGTGCTTCAATTTTAGGTGTAGAGATAGATGATTCCGCTGCAAAAGAGATTTCCCGAAGAAGTAGAGGTACTCCCAGAATTGCAAATGCTCTACTGAGAAGGGTTCGAGATTTTGCTCAAGTAAAGGGTAGCGGTTCTATAGATGAAAAAATTACACTTTACGCCTTAGAGGCTCTAAATATAGATAAAAGAGGGTTAGACTCTATGGATAATAAGATATTGACCACAGTAATTACCAAATTTAAGGGGGGGCCTGTAGGGATTTCTACAATTGCTACAGCTGTAAGCGAAGATGTAGGGACAATTGAAGAGGTTTATGAACCTTTTCTTATAAAAGAGGGATTTATACAACGAACCCCAAGAGGTAGAGAGGTAACTGACTTAGCTTATAGACACTTAGGTTTTTCAAAAGAGAGTTTCGAAAACTCTTCACTCTTTTAAAAGTTCCCAATTTTTTTTATAATATGGCTTATCTTTTGCTTATTAATTGTAATTAATAGTTTAAAGAGATAATTTTGTATAAATTTTAATAATATTTAGGAGATGTCCAACAAATTAAATTCAAAGATTCCAGATGGTCCTTTGGTTGAAAAATGGTCGAAGCATAAATCTGAAATCAGAGTTGTCAGTCCTGCCAATAAGCGAAAGTTAGAAGTAATTGTTGTAGGTACAGGATTGGCCGGAGCTTCTGCAGCTGCCGCATTGGCCGAATTGGGCTATAATGTTAAGAATTTCTGTATCAATGACTCTCCCAGAAGAGCTCACTCTATTGCTGCTCAAGGGGGAATTAATGCAGCAAAAAATTACACCAACGACAACGACTCTGTCAAGAGATTATTCCAAGATACCGTTAAAGGTGGCGACTACAGAAGTAGAGAGGCCAATGTTTACAGATTGGCAGAGGTTAGTAATTTAATCATTGACCTTTGTGTTGCTCAAGGCGTTCCATTTGCCCGTGAATATGGTGGATTGTTGGATAACCGCTCTTTTGGTGGGTCTCTTGTAAGTAGAACCTTTTATGCCCGTGGCCAAACCGGTCAACAGCTACTTTTGGGTGCCTATGGGGCGCTCAATAGACAAATCAACGAGGGAAATGTCAAATCCTACAACCGTAGGGAGATGTTGGATGTTGTTCTTATAGATGGCCATGCAAAGGGTATAATAACCCGCAATTTGGTAACCGGTCAAATTGAGCGGCACGGAGCTCATGCAGTAGTTATTGCTACCGGCGGGTATGGCAATGTTTTCTTCCTCTCTACCAATGCTATGCATAGTAACGGTTCGGCAATTTGGCAATGTTATAAAAAGGGAGCTTTCTTTGGTAATCCTTCATTTGCTCAAATTCACCCAACCTGTATTCCTGTTCAGGGAGAGCATCAATCCAAGCTTACCCTTATGAGCGAATCTCTTAGAAACGACAGCCGTATTTGGGTTCCTAAAAAGAGAGAAGATGTAGAGAAGTTGAGAAAAGGAGTTTTAAAAGGGTCTCAAATTCCAGAAGAGGATCGCGACTACTACTTAGAGAGAAGATATCCTGCATTTGGCAATTTAGTTCCGCGTGATGTTGCTTCGCGTGCAGCCAAAGAGCGTTGCGATGCTGGTTTTGGTGTAAATGAAAGCGGATTGGCTGTCTATTTAGATATTAAAACGGCTTTAGAAAGATTGGGTAAAAAAGCTATCCAGGAGCGTTATGGTAATGTTTTTCAGATGTATGAGAAGATTACCGGAGTAAATCCCTATAAGGAGCCAATGATGATCTATCCTGCAATCCACTACACTATGGGTGGTTTATGGGTAGATTACAATCTACAGACTACAGTACCCGGTTTGTATGCTTTAGGGGAGGCCAATTTTAGCGATCACGGAGGAAACAGATTGGGAGCATCGGCCCTTATGCAGGGTTTGGCAGATGGCTATTTTATTATCCCCTACACAATTGGCGACTATTTGGCCAAACAGATTCAAACTCCATTTATAGATACTTCGCATAAAGCTTTCGACGAGGCAGAAAAAGCAATTAATGATAAAATTGAAAAACTACTCTCTATAAAAGGTAAAGAGCCTGTAGATCATATTCATAAGAAATTGGGTAATATTATGTGGGAGTATGTTGGGATGTCTCGTAACGAAGCGGGATTAACCAAAGCTATAGAAGAGATTAAAAAGTTGAAAGAGCTTTTCTGGAGCAATCTTTATATTCCCGACAGTGCCGGCGAATTTAACCAAGAGTTAGAAAAAGCATTAAAAGTTTCGGACTATCTTGAAATAGGGGAGTTGATGGCAAAAGATGCCCTCCTTAGAAAAGAGTCTTGTGGTGGCCACTTTAGGGAGGAGAGCCAAACCGAAGATGGCGAAACTAAGCGCGACGACGAAAATTTCTCATATGTGAGCTGTTGGGAGTATACGGGCGACAAAAACGACCCTATTTACCACAAAGAGCATCTCACCTTCGAGAATGTAAAATTGGATAGCAGGAATTATAAAGATTAATTTTTCACATATGGATTTCACAATAAGAGTTTGGCGTCAAAAAAATGCCAAGGCCAAAGGCCACTTCGCAACATATTCACTAAAAGGAATCTCTCCCGACTCCTCTTTCTTAGAGATGTTAGATCTCCTTAACGATCAGTTGGTAAGAGAGTCTATAGATCCCATTGCTGTAAACAAAGGGTGCAAAGGCGATGGCCCTGTTGCTTTCGATCACGACTGTAGAGAGGGAATTTGTGGTATGTGTGCACTCTATATAAATGGAAGAGCCCACGGCCCCGACGACGAAATAACCACCTGCCAACTACACATGAGAATGTTTAAAGATGGTGAAACTATAACTATTGAACCTTGGCGTTCGGCAGGTTTCCCAGTAATTAAAGATTTGGTGGTAGATAGAAATGCATTAGATAAAATTTTACAAGCGGGTGGCTATATCTCTATCCACAGTTCGGGAATCCCCGACGGTAATGCAATTCCAATACCCAAAGAGAGAGTAGACGAAAGTATGGATGCCGCCTCCTGCATAGGCTGCGGTGCCTGCGTTGCTACCTGTAAAAATGGCTCTGCAATGCTCTTTGTCTCTGCTCGAGTAAGTTCTCTTGCTCTTCTACCTCAAGGGAAGATAGAGGCAGCAAGAAGAGTAAAATCTATGTTGGCCAAAATGGATGAGTTGGGCTTTGGCGCATGTACCAACACAAAAGCTTGCGAGATGGAGTGCCCCAAGAAGATCTCAATCACCCATATTGCACGCCTAAATCGCGAGTTTGTAAAGGCTAAACTGCAAGATTAACCATTCGAGATTAACGATGCATGATAGTATGAGAAAAGGGTACCCTTTTATTTTAATTTTTTTGCTACTCTTTATGGCTCACTCTTCAACCACCTTTTCCCAAGGTAGATTAAGAGATTATGGAATCTCTATTGGAGTTTTCCATACCGGTAAAAACAACGCAATTACCGATGTACCAGGCGTTAAAGTTGGCCATAAAACTATTATCAAAGGCAATGATATAAGAACCGGAGTAACGGCTATTATTCCACACTCCGGCAATCTCTTCCAGCAGAAGGTTCCCGCCTCAATATTTGTTGCAAATGGTTTTGGAAAATTGGCAGGACTCTCTCAAGTTATGGAGCTTGGCAATATAGAAACACCCATTATTCTAACCAATACACTTAGCGTTGCTCCTGCCCTTAATGCTCTTATAACATACACTCTTTCTCAAAAAGGGAACTCCCAACTTCGCTCTATAAATGGAGTTGTAGGAGAGACCAACGATGGCAAATTAAATGATATAAGGGCCCGTGTAGTTACCGAATCGGATGTTTTGGATGCTATTTACAGTGCAAAAGATGGTGCTGTAGCAGAAGGGTGTGTAGGAGCCGGCACAGGTACTATAAGCTTTGGCTATAAAGGAGGTATTGGCACCTCTTCCAGGGTACTTCCCCCCTCTTTGGGAGGATATAGTGTTGGAGTGTTGGTACAGTCAAACTATGGCGGTGTACTCGAAATTGCAGGAGTTCCTATAGGCAAGCTCTTAGGTAACCATAACTTCAAAAATGATCTCTCCTCCTACCCCGATAGCGACGGCTCCTGTATGATTGTTGTTATTACCGATGCCCCTATCGACTCTCGTAATCTTCAAAGGGTTGCCAAAAGAGCCTTTATGGGGCTTGCCAAAACCGGCAGTATAGCTACAAACGGAAGTGGCGACTATATAATTGCACTCTCGGTCTATCCCGGCAACCTGATAGACTCTTCTACCCCCTTATATACCCCTGTAGGGCTCCATAACGACTCAATGTCGCCTCTTTTCTTAGCAACCATAGAGGCAACAGAAGAGGCGCTTATAAATGCCCTATTTACCGCTAAAACCACTACCGGTTTTAATGGAAAGAGGGTAAAAGCCCTTCCTGTAGAGAAGGTGGTAGAGATTATCAAGAGAGCTAAAGAGAATTAGTCTAAAAGATCAAAGGAGAATTAATCCAATTTCTCCCAAAGAAAATCGTTATAAGGATACCTTAAAGAGTGAAGCTCTGCTACAATTGTGTAGAGCTTCTCTTTTAACTCCTCTATATTAGTTTTATCGAGAGCCGAAATAAAGATAGTTTCATTACTGCTTTTACCCATCCAACTTCTTTTAAGCTCTTCAAGATTTGCAATTTCGTTCCCTGTTGCTTCAAAATCGTATGGGTCTGGGTTAAAAAAGCGATATTTATCTATCTTATTGAATATAAGTAGTTGAGGTTTATTTTTTGCCCCTATCTCATTCAATGTACTCTTTACAACCTTTATCTGCTCTTCAAAATTTGGGTGTGAAACATCTACAACATGTAAAAGAAGATCAGATTCGCGAACCTCATCTAAAGTACTCTTAAAAGATTCTACCAATTGGTGTGGCAACTTTCTTATGAACCCAACTGTATCGCTTAAGAGAAAGGGCAAATTCTCTATTACCACTTTTCTAATAGTTGTATCTAATGTTGCAAAGAGTTTATTTTCGGCAAAAAGTTCACTCTTGGCAAGGAGATTCATTACCGTACTTTTCCCTACATTTGTATAGCCAACCAAGGCTACCCTAATAAATGACCCTCTATTCCCCCTTTGAGTTGCCATCTGCCTATCTATCTGCCCCAATCTCTCTTTTAACTTTGTGATTTTATCTAAAATTATTCTACGGTCGGTCTCTATCTGCCTCTCTCCCGGGCCTCTTAGACCAATTCCCCCTTTCTGCCTCTCAAGGTGGGTCCACATACCTGCTAATCGAGGTAAAAGATATTGATATTGAGCCAACTCTACCTGTGTGATTGCATAAGCGCTCTTCGCTCTAAGAGCAAAAATATCTAAAATAAGTGAAGTTCTATCGATTACTCTACACTTGAGCTCTGCCTCAATATTACGCTGCTGCGTTGGTGAGAGCTCATCGTCAAAAACTACCAATTCAATCTCTTTTCCCTCTACAAATTGAGCTATCTCCTCTAACTTGCCGCGCCCTACAAAACTTCTTGGATTGACCCTATCCAATTTTTGAGTAAATCTTTTTATACTCTTGAGTCCAACTGTTTCCGAAAGAAACTCCAATTCGTCTAAGTACTCCTCTACCTTACCGGCACTCTCTTCTGCCCGCTCCACACCAACCAATACAACTTTACCCATTCACTCTATTTCTAATATGAAATAAAAAAAGAGTGCTCATCAATTTGGGGCACTCTCTTTTAAATTTTTCTACTACTCTATCGTAGTTGGAAAATAACGGGGAAAGTGTAAACAACCCTAACAGGTTTATTTCTCTGGCGCCCCGGTTCCCATTTGGGAGAAGATGAGACAACCCTTACCGCCTCTTTGTCTAATGAGGGATCGACTCCCCTTAAAACCCTAACATTACTAACAGAGCCGTCGGTATTTACTCTAAATTCCAAAGTAACCCTACCTTGTACTCCATTCTCTTTTGCAATTTCGGGGTAGACAATTTTGGAACGAACCCAATTTGTAAAATTTGAGTCGTCACCACCCATAAACTTCGGTTTTTCCTCTACCAATACATAGGGAATGTCCTCTTCAATAATCTCCTCCTCCTTTTTACCCACTACATAATCCCTAATCTCTACTCCTAACGCTTTATCGTCTTCGGTATTGATGAAAAGTTCGGTATCAATTTTAACATCGTCGTCTACAATAACGAACTCGTCTGAAACAACCGGTATTTTTGGCATCTCTGGTGGAGGTGGAGGGGTCTCTCTTGTGATAGGGGTGAACTCATCTTCCAAAATCATCTCTGTTCCTTTAAGTTCAACTAATTTCTTCTCATATGATCTATACTCGATTGCAACTAAAACAATAAGTAACGATGCAACAATTCCGATCAATAGGAAAAGTCCCCTTTTCTTTTCAAGATTTGCCTTTGGCGACTTTTTAACTTCCATGGCCAATTTTTCTCAATTAAATTTAGTTGATAAATATAGCACAAAATCATTAAAATAGCAAGTGGCTGCTATTAAAATTTTAAGTGGAGCATATCGGAGTCGAACCGATGACCTCTTGCATGCCATGCAAGCGCTCTAGCCAACTGAGCTAATACCCCATTCCTACCGCAAAGATGAGAAATTATTTATTATTTCAAAAGTTCAATGGGAACTACTTTAAAATAGCACTCTCCCAAAGCACCTTATTGGTTGTTTTAACAGCTTCTGCACTCTTATCGAAGAGCTCCTGCTCCTTTTCATTTAGGTTAAAATCTATAACCCTCTCCCATCCATTTTTATTTATCACAACCGGCACTCCAATATTTAGGTTGCTGTGGCCATACTCTCCCTCCAATAGAACACTACAGGTATAAATTCTATTTTCGTCATTTACAATAGCTTTAGCGAGAGCCGCTACCGATGCACCGGGTGCGTACCACGCCGAAGTTCCAAGCAACTTGGTTAATGTGGCTCCCCCTACCATAGTGTTAGAGACTACTCTTTCAATTTGCTCTTTATCGAGCAGCTTTTCAACCATCTCTCCCTTATAAGAGGCCAAGCGGCTTAAAGGAATCATGGTAGTATCGCCGTGCCCGCCAATCACCCACCCTTTAACCTCTTTTGGGTCTGCCTGCAGCGCTTCACTCAAGTAGTATGTAAACCTACTGCTATCTAAAATCCCTCCCATTCCAATCACTCTATTTTTTGGAAGTCCAAACTTCTTTACTGTCAAGTAGGCCATTGTGTCCATGGGGTTGGATACTATAATCAAATAGGCTTTTGGGGAATATTGTAATGCACTCTCCACCACAGATGAGACAATTTTTGCATTGGTTCCAATAAGCTCCTCTCTTGTCATGCCCGGTTTGCGGGGAATTCCCGATGTAACAACAACTATATCGGAATCTTTTGTTGCTTCATAATCTTGAGTTACCCCGCTAATTTTGGGAAAGTTGTCGTATAGATGTGCAGTTTGCATTATATCCATCACTTTACCTTCTGCCAACCCCTCCTTTATATCCAACAGCACAATCTCCTTTGCAAACTCCATTGTTGCTATACTATTTACACAAGTTGCACCTACATTTCCGGCGCCAATAACTGAAATTTTAGACATATCGCCTCTCTATTTAAATAATTTATTCCTCTACAAATATAGATAGAAAAGTAGTATCAATTCAACTCTTTCTCTTTTATAACCGATTAAACTACTTTTTTAGTAATTTTGTGCCTCTTTAACAGCCCTATGATCACTTACAACAATATCAATACCAACTTTAGATTTCCTAACAAAATTAAATGTAGAGAGTGGATCCAATCTATTGTAGAGGGAGCTCAATTTGCCTCTTCTCCTTTTGAGATTGGTCACATAAACATCATTTTTACAGATGATCTATTTATCTCTCAACTCAACCATGATGCCCTTAACCATAAAGGGGCAACCGATATCATAACCTTTAACTATAGCGTAGGCTCTATTCTTTCGGGTGATCTATACATAGGGGTAGATTGTGTCAAGAGAAACGCCAAAGAGTTTAATAGCCATTTTATTATTGAGTTACATAGAGTTATTGCCCATGGGGTTTTACATCTTCTCTCATTTGACGACTCCACTACAGAAGAGATAAAGAAGATGCGAAGTGCCGAAAACCGCGCTCTTCTTCTTTACCCCCCTTTAAAGAGCCTAATCCAAAAATTTCCTATTGAGTAATTTTATGTCCAATCAATTCGATATCATAGTTATAGGTGCTGGTCATGCCGGTTGCGAGGCTGCCTATGTCGCAGCAACCTTAGGTGCCAACACCCTTTTAATAACTATGGATTTGAATAAAATTGCCCAAATGAGCTGTAACCCATCTATGGGCGGTGTGGCTAAAGGCCAAGTTGTTAGAGAGATAGATGCTTTAGGTGGTGCTTCTGCTCTTATTACCGATGCCTCTACCATTCAATTTAGAATGCTCAACAGCTCCAAAGGCCCTGCAATGTGGAGCCCGCGAGCACAATGTGATAGAGTCCATTTTTCGTTCAATTGGCGTTACCTTTTAGAGAGAACTCCAAATCTCTCTCTCTGGCAAGATAGTGTATCAGATTTTATATTCTCAAGTAGCGGTGTTACAGGTGTTTCTACCTCCTTAGGCGCTACCTTTTATGGTAAGAAGGTTATTTTAACAGCAGGAACATTTCTAAATGGAGCACTCTTTATAGGCGATAAAGTAGGGCAAGGGGGGAGAGTTGGCGAACCCTCATCTTACGGCTTAAGCGAAAGCTTAAAGAGAGAGGGAATTGTGGTAGATAGAATGAAGACAGGTACTCCCCCCAGAGTTGATATTCGCTCAATCGATCTCTCAAAATTGGAACCACAACATGGCGACCATTCGCCTCGCCGATTCTCTTATCTCAATCGCCTCTCCCCTCTTCAGTTGGGACATAAAGAGAAGGTATGTTATATTGGTCATACCAATAAAATTGTACACAGAATCTTAGAGGACTCTTTCAGCCAATCGCCTCTATTTTCGGGTAAAATCACTGGTTTAGGTCCAAGATATTGCCCCAGTATAGAAGATAAACTAAAGAGTTTTGCAGGCAAAGATTCGCATCAACTCTTTTTAGAGCCCGAAGGGTGGAGTACTAATGAGTACTATTTACAAGGCTTCTCCTCATCTCTTCCATTTGAAGTACAAATGAGAGCACTTAAAGAGATTTCCGGATTTGAAAGAGTTGCTATATATAGGCCAGCCTATGCTGTTGAGTACGACTATTTTCCACCCACTCAGCTTAACCATACCTTAGAGAGTAAAATAATACCAAATCTCTATTTTGCAGGACAAGTTAATGGAACAACCGGTTATGAAGAGGCTGCGGCACAAGGTTTAATAGCTGCAATCAATGCTTTTAACTCTATAAAAGAGAGAGAGCCGTTCACTCTTAAAAGAGATCAAGCCTATATTGGGGTTTTAATAGATGATTTGGTAACTAAAGGGGTTGATGAGCCCTATCGCCTCTTCACTTCAAGAGCAGAATATAGAATTTTATTGAGGCAAGACAATGCCGACTCCAGATTGACCCACCTCTCCCACTCTATTGGCTTGGCATCGGATGAGAGATACCAAACAATGGTTAAAAAATATGAGAGAAGAGACTCCCTGCATAATTATCTAACCAAAACCAATATATCTCCTTCTCAAATCAATCCTTTTCTACACTCTATCGGCGAATCATTAATCGATCAGCCTCGCAGATTCAGCGATCTTCTCAAAAGGCCCTCAATTATCTTGGAACATCTCCTCCCATATGTTCCACGAGAAACATTTGATAGCGAACCGGCACTCTCAAAGGTAGATATATTACCCTATTTTGGTGATTCTGCATTCAGATTTACAAGCGAGAGTGAATATTTGCTTCTATCTTCCTCTTTTAGAAGAGAGATATTGGAGAGTGTAGAGATATCAATAAAATATCAAGGCTATATTGAACGGGAGCGAAAAGCTGCCGACAAACTTCTACGCCTTGAAGAGATGGAGATTCCCGAAAATTTCAATTACAGGAGAGTTGCCTCTCTCTCAAATGAGTCTAAAGAGAAATTAATGAGCCATAGACCCACTACTATTTCGCAAGCCTCAAGGATCCCTGGAGTTTCGCCTGCCGATATTGCTGTTTTGATTCTCTATTTTGGACGCTGATTTTACTTTCTAATGCGCTACCTATGGCTCCGGCGCAATAGATTTATTCAACTGGGAGCGAGATCATCATCTTATCAACTATCTCCATATCGCCACTACTCTCCCCTACCCTTTTAATGAGTGAGTTTCTTACTATTTGAGCACTGTTGTACTTGGCGATAGTGTTAGAGAGAGGGAGCTCCAATACTATCCCTTCAATTGATTGGTTGTTGATTTTAGACTTTTCACACTCTTTTAAAACATTGTACAAGAGTCTATCTATTTCACACTCCTCAACAGCATTGTGGTCTACCACCTCTATTTGATTCCCTTCTCTGTAGTAGCAGTAGTAGATCTCTCTTTTACCCTCTACTTTCAAAACTCCATAATTTCCCCCTCTATATTTGGCTTCCCCAAGGGCATACTCAAGCAGCTCCCTCTCCCAAAGAATATGCGTTCCGTAACTGCTCTCTTCTCTTAACTCAAAGTACCTTTCTGCTGTTAAGCTATCTGCTTCCCACCCTATCTGGGTGCTCTCTTTAATATCTCTCTTTTCAACTATTACCCTTTGACTATAGAGTGTGGTTGTAAATGTGAGCTTTTCATATAGTGAGTAGAGCTCTTCTGTTGCGGGCTTTGCAACTATATATCTATATTGCTCTCTAAAGGCGTAGTTAAAAATCTCTTCAATTACCGCCTTGGAGTATCTGTTGCCTCGCTCTGCCAATAGAGTTCCAACACCATATAGATAGCCCCCTTTTACCCTTTGGCACCCCTCTCCACCCTTTAATATAATGTAGGATGGAAGCAGTGAGGCTATAGAGAGCGCCCTCTTCTCTCCTCTATCAAATAGTCCAAATGTTTTTGAAAATGGAAAGATAGAGTTTACAAAATTGTTAATATAGAGAGTGTCGGTAGTAAAGCACTCTCTCCATATTTGTTCAACAGAAACTCTATCGTTATGGTCTAACTCTCTTATTATCTGCAATCTACTCTATCTTTATAGCTATAGGGCCCACTACTACTCTATATCGTGTTTGAAGATCTCATTTATAGTGTTGTGATATCTCTTATATACATTGTGCCTCTTAAGCTTCAATGTTTGCGACAGCATATCGTTTAAAGGGGTCCACTCGTCGTCAATGAGCCTGGCCCGCTTAATCTGTTCGTGTGGCGCCAACCCCTTGTTTATCTTCTCTATCTCTTTATTTACCTTCTCTATTGCTCCCTTCTCTGCTATAAGCTCCTGATGGTTGGAGAACTCTATCTTCTCTTTTTTGGCCCAACTCTCCAATCTATTAAAATCGGGTATTATAAGTGCAGAGGCAAATTTTTCATTCTCTCCTACAACCATACAGTTCTCTATATAGGAAGACTCTTTAAGTTTATTTTCAAGCACTTGAGGCGCTATATATTTTCCGTTCGAGAGTTTGAATATCTCCTTCTTTCTATCGGTTATCTTAAGAAAAATTTCATCTTCCATAACACCAATATCTCCGGTATGGAGCCAACCCTCTTCGTCTATAATCTCTTTGGTGTACTCCGGATCTTTGTAGTAGCCCAACATTACATGGGGGCCACGAGTTAAAATTTCTCCATCGTCGGCAATTCGCAGCTCTGTCCCCTCAATCGCCTTCCCTACTGTTCCAATCTTAATAATCATCTCTTTTGGATTATTTACAGCTATAACAGGCGAAGTTTCGGTCATCCCATACCCTTCAAAAATATACATTTTGGCAGCTGTAAAGAGGCGCACAATTTTTGCCTGGATTGAAGAGCCCCCCGATACAATCAACATCTCTTTTCCTCCAAGCTTCTCTCTCCATTTGCTATATACCAATTTGTCGGCCAGCCAATATGTAAGTTTATGGAACACTCCCTTTTTGGTATAGTCATATTTGGTAGCTATAGTGAATGCCCACTTATAGATAGCCCTCTTTATACCTTTAAGATCCTTGCCTGCCGCCTCTAACTTTGTAAACATCATCTCCAATACTCTTGGAACAGAGCAGAAGCCATCTGCTTTAGAGGAGGCAAGATCGGATGCTATAGTACCAAGACTCTCTGCATAGTAGGTGCTAATTCCCAAATATTGATAATTGTAGTTCATTCCTCTTTCGTAGCTATGACATAAAGGTAAGAAACTAAGCATCTTATGTCTATAATCACGAATCTGTTGATTTGCTGTACCTATAAAATTAGATACCAAATTTCTGTGAGACAACATTACCCCTTTTGGGGTGCCTGTTGTTCCGGAGGTATATATAATTGTTGCTACTGTACTATCGGGGATAAGCTGCTTATTCTCTTCTACCAAATTTTTTATAGAGGGGTCAGCCTCCTCTCCAAGCTTATAGAGTTCGTCTATAGAGCTATATCCATCAACCTTGTCGTAGGTAAAGAGCTTTATCTCTCTCTCAATTTTAGCTGCCAATGGTGCAATTTTCTTTGCAAGTTGCGCACTTCCAAGAAAGATTGCCTTAGCGTCGCTATGCTCTATAATATGAAGATAATCTTGATTGCTCAAGGTTGAATAGACAGGAACGAAGACCATCTCTGCAAGTGTTAGCCCCATATCGGTAAAGTTCCACTCCGGTCTATTGGCACTTATTGCTATAACTTTATCTCCTTTATTGAACCCAAGCTGTAAAAAAGCGTAGGCCATCAGATGGGAGTAGTTGTAATATTCTTGATGTGAATATTTTACCCATTTCCCATCTACTTTTCTACTAAGTATGTCATCTTTAGGATATTTCTGAAGCAGCTGCTCTAAAATATCAAATGTTCTAGTTACCTCCATAGCTCTTATATTTTTAGTGAGTTAAAGATATTAAATCTTTTATATCTTTTACAAAATGCTCTATATCCTCTTTTTGTGTTGCATAGGAGCAGACCCACCTAACCTCGTTGCTCTTACTGTTCCAAATGTAGAAGTGGTGCCTCTCCATTAATGGCTCTATGATTTGTGGAGGAATAGTTGCAAAAACTGCGTTAGTTTCAACAGGTTGTGTAATTGTTACTTGTGGAACATTGGCCTCTAAAAGCTCTTTTAGATAGAGCGCCATCCTATTGGCATCTCCTGCAAGCTTGAGGTGAAGATCCTCTTTAAGGTAGGCAATAAATTGTGCAGCAATAAAGCGCTGTTTAGAGAGAAGTTGGGTTGCCTGTTTTCTGTAAAACTTCAACTCCTCCTCTACTCTCTTATCAAAGAGCAGTACAGCCTCCCCCATCATTAAACCATTTTTGGTACCACCAAAGGAGAGAGAGTCTACCCCACACTCACTTGTAAATTGCGGTATCTCTAAATTGAGAGCTGCTGCTGCATTTGAGATTCTCGCTCCATCTATATGTAAAAATCCTCCATAGGAGTGCATTAGTTGAGCTAACTCTCTTATTTCTTGAGGAGTATAGAGTGTGCCCAATTCTGTGGGCTGGGAGATAGAGAGAATTAGAGGCTGCGAGCTGTGTTGAAAACCGAGCCCTTCAAAAGAGTTGGCAACAGTATGGAGTGATACCTTTCCATTTTTATGAGGCAACGGTACAATCTTACACCCTGTAAACTTCTCTACTGCTCCACACTCATCTACATTAATATGGGCAGTTTGGGGAGTTAAAATTGAGTAGTAGCTTTTTGAAAATCCACTCAGAGCCAATACATTTGCTCCTGTTCCGTTAAGTAGAAAAAGAGGTGTAGCGTCACATTTGAAAAGATTTTGAAAAAGTCTCTCTGCATGGTGGGTAAGAGTGTCGCTGCCATATGCAACGGCAAATCCGTTATTGGCCTCTATTATAGCATTTAGAATTTGTGGAGCCACCGGTGCGTGGTTGTCGCTTCCAAAAGAGTGTCTCATATAGTTGCAGCTTAATTGAAGACAAAATAGATAAAAAAACCTGCAACTCATAGCTGCAGGTTAAATGAGGTAGGTAGAGTGTACTATATGAAAGCTCGATACTCTTCGGCACTCATTAAGCTATCCAACTCCGAAGGGTCGCTCATCTCCAATTTAATCATCCAAGCGGCACCATAGGGGTCGCTATTAACAAGTTCAGGGGCAGATTCCAACTCCTCATTAACCTCTACAACTTTTCCCGATAGAGGTAAAATCGTGTCGGCCACCGTTTTAACAGCTTCAACAGCACCAAACACCTCTCCTTTAGAGAGAGTTTCGCCTTCAGTTTGTATATCAACAAACACAATATCGCCAAGTTCACTTTGGGCAAAATCGGTAATACCTATCAGAGCAATGTTGCTCCCCTCTTCAACCTTTACCCACTCGTGGTCGGCCGAATACTTAAGATCTACAGGAATATTCATCTTTAATTGGTTAAATATATTTAATAGTTTAAAATTTCGCCTTACAAATCTATTAAAAAATATCGATAATTCTAAAGCTCTTTTAATGCGCGCTTAATTAGCTCTTCTACAGAGTAATCGCTTTGTTCTCTAAGAAGTTTGTTTAAGACCCGTTCTACATTTGATTTGCCAAAGCCCAATAGCACTAAAGCGGAGTGTGCCTCCTCCCAAGCTTGTGAAAGCACTGAACTATCTACAATTGGAGTTCCTTTAGAGGTAGAGGCAATCTCTTTACCAATTTTATCTTTAAGCTCAATCAATAGCCGCTGTGCTGTTTTGAGTCCAATACCCTTAATGCTCTTTAACTTATTTACATCGCCTGCTGCAATTGCCCCTATAAGCTCGTCGCTACTCATAGAGGAGAGCATCATGCGAGCAGTATTTGGCCCTATTCCCGAAACTTCATTAAGGTGTGTGAAAATCTTTCTCTCTTCCTCCTCAATAAAGCCGTAAAGCAGCTCTATATTCTCTCTTAGATGGTGGTAGATATAGAGTTTTACATTACTATTGAGGCTTAGTTTAGAGTAACCATTTAGTGTGATTAAAATCTTATAGCCAATCCCACAATTATCTAAGGTCAACTCGGTTGGGTGGAGTGAAACAATCTCTCCCGAAATGTAGTCAAACATCTTAAAATTTCTTTCTAAACAATTTAGACAAATTTATGTTTTTATCGTATAATGGGCAATTGTTTTTCTTAAGTTTGTGGAGTATAACTTTATATGATGAATTTAGAGCACTATATAGTAGAGATTCGTAAAGAGTTTCCTGCATTACAGCAGCAGGTAAATGGCAAACCTTTAGTCTATTTAGACAATGCTGCCACCTCACAAAAACCACAATCGGTTCTATCGCTAACAAACCTTATGAACTCTCGTATAAATGGCAATATACATAGAGCAGTACACTCTTTAAGTGGCCAATCTACTGCCCTTTACGAAGAGGCAAGAGATAAAATAGCCCATTTTATCAATGCAAAAGAGCGGGAAGAGATAATATTTACCTCTGGAACTACCGCCTCTATCAACTTGTTGGCCTACTCTTTAGCCCCTACCATATTAAAAAAGGGCGACTCTATTTTGATTTCGGGAGCAGAACACCACTCCAATATTGTCCCTTGGCAGATGGCGTGTGAGAGATTGGGAGCCAACTTAAAAATTCTACCTATAGATAGTAGCGGTAATTGGGAGATGCATAAACTCCCTCAACTCTTAGATGAAGGGGTTAAAATTATCTCTGTTGCACACATTTCCAATATTTTAGGTTTGGTAAACCCCATAGAGGAGCTGATTGCCTTAGCTAAAGAGCGGGGAGTTGTGGTGGTGATAGATGCTGCCCAGAGTATTCATCACAGAGAGATAGATGTTCAGAAGCTCGATTGCGACTTTTTAGCATTTTCGGGACATAAGATGTATGGAGCCACCGGTATTGGGGTACTTTATGGCAAACGCACTCTTTTAGAGAAGATTCCCCCCTTTATGGGCGGAGGCGATATGGTAGATAGGGTAACTTTTAAAAAGACAACCTATGCCCCACCTCCTTTAAAATTTGAGGCGGGTACACCCAATTTTATTGGTGGAGCCTCTTTGGCCAAAGCGATAGAGTTCTTAGAATCGATTGATAAGGTTGCTTTAAGTAAATATGAAGATAAACTTATTGAATATGTTCTAAATGAGCTACAAAAGATTCCCAACCTAAAGTTGTTTGGTAGCTCTAAAGAGAGGATTCCTCTCTTCTCCTTTGTTGTAGAGGGCGTTCACCCCTCCGATATAGCTATGATAGTAGATAAGATGGGGGTAGCACTAAGATCTGGCCAAATGTGCAGCGAACCGCTAATGGACCATTTTGGAGTAGAGGCTATGTTGCGCGCCTCTTTTGCGCACTACAACACAATTGAAGAGGCTTCAATTTTTATAGAGTCCCTAAAGAGAGCTATAAAGATGTTGAGTTGATTAATTGATTTAAATATATATGATTAAGACAGTTGCAGAGGTAGAAAAAGAGATAGTTGAAGAGTTTTCTTTATTTGATGAGTGGTTAGAAAAGTATGAATATCTCATTGAACTGGGAGGCTCTCTCAATCTAATTCCCGATAGTGGCAAACGAGACGAAAATCTTATTAAAGGGTGCCAATCCCGGGTGTGGTTAGATGCCACCTACAACAACGGCACTCTTGAGTTTAGAGCCGATAGCGATGCTATTATAACCAAAGGGATCATTTCGTTATTGTTGAGACTATTTTCGGGGAGAACTCCCCAAGAGATTTTAAGCTCTAAACTTACATTCCTACAAGAGATAGGGCTACAAGAGAACCTTAGCCCCACCAGAGCCAACGGCCTCCTCTCTATGATTAAGAAAATACAGGCCTATGCTTTGGCATATAGCACATTAGAACAACAAAAATAGAATCTTCCCTTTTGTTATAGTCAAACAAAAAGAATTTTTATTATGAGTGTAGAGAAGAAAATAGTACAGTCGTTAAAACAGGTTTACGACCCCGAAATTCCAGTGAATATATACGATTTGGGCCTTATCTACGAAGTTAGGGTAGATGAGAATCATAAGGCTTTTATAAAGATGACTCTAACTTCGCCCAACTGCCCAATGGTAGATGAGTTGTTAGAAGATGTACATGACGCCGTATCGTTGGTTCCCACCATCGAAGATGTGGCAATTGAGCTAACATTCGAACCCCCCTGGGATAAGAGCCGAATGAGCGACGAAGCGCTCTTTGAACTGGGAATGATGTAGCAGCTCAATAAAGTATCTATGGAGGTGAGTAGGGGGCAAAAAGTGTATAAAGGAGCCGATAAAAGAGCCTATATCTCATTGGGTGGCAATTTGGGCAATAGAGAGGCCTCCCTTTTGGCCGCTATTGCAAAGGTAGGGGAGCTCTCAACCTCTCCCCCATTGCTATCCAATTTCTACGAAAGCGAACCTTGGGGCTTTACCCACGAGGTCCCACATTTTTTAAATGTTGTAATGGCAATCTCCAGCACCCTTGCGCCACACAAACTGCTCCAGGAGCTTTTGAAAATAGAGAGAGAGTTGGGAAGGGAGCGCAACACCCCTACAAAAGAGGGCGAGGCCCCGTTGCAAAACAAGACCACTTCGCAAAAGGAGTATAGCTCCCGCACAATCGATATAGATCTTCTACTCTATGGCAAAGAGGTTATTGAGAGCCAATTTTTAACTCTGCCACACCCCCATATAGCCGAACGGGCCTTTGTATTGGTGCCCTTAAATGAGATAGCGCCAAATTTGACTCACCCCTCAACAGGCAAGAGTATAGAAGAGCTCCTAAAGGAGTGTAGCTGCAAGTTGCAACTACACCCCTACCCTATAGATGAAACTGCTCTACTCCGCTCTTTAAAAAGTTGATATACTCCTCTACGCTACATGAGCCAATGGGAGTACCTAAAACATTTTCGCTATGATCTATTAAAACATAGAAGGGTTGCGAAGAGGTGTTGAAACGGGTGAGTTGATACTCTCTAAGCTTCTTCCCCAATGTATTTACAACCTTTCCATTTAGAGCAGAGGTAAATTGCTCCTCTAAAGGGAGTTCGCTTCTGTCATCTACATAGAGCGTTGCCAAAACCACCTCATTTCCCAGAAGATTTAACACTTGGGGATCGCTCCACACCGTACTCTCCATCACCTTACAGACACTACAGGTTACCGCTTTAAATGAGAGTAATATAGGTTTATTCTGCTCCTTTGCACACTCAATTGCATCTTCAATTGTGTAGTATGAGGGGAGGGAGTAGGGAACCCTATTTTTCTCTGTTGCATAGGGGGCTTCTCCACATAATCCCGTTGTAATACCACTATCGCTCTGCTCTGCCCCTGTAGATGCTTGTCCTACGAAGAGGGCGGTAGAGCTGTCGGGGGGAGGGAGAAGTCCAGAAAGGGAGTTTAAAGGAGCACCAAAGAGTCCCGGCAAGAGATAGATAGCAAATGTAAATGAGGCTATTGCAAGAAAGAGAGGAAAGACCCCTACACTCTCTACCGGAGAGTCGTTACGGGTTCTAAGCTTCCCTAATAGATAGAGTCCCAAAAGTATCGATAAAACAATCCACACCGAAACTGCAAAGGCTCTTGAAATTACTCCCCATCCAAAATAGAGATCTACAGAAGAGAGGAATTTTATACTGAAACCCAGAAGTACAAAAGCAAAGACAACCTTAACCGAATTGAGCCATCCACCCGATTTTGGCAACTTCTTCATTAGAGAGGGGAAGAGTGAAAAGAGTACAAATGGAGCAGAGAAGGCCATTCCAAAAAATGCCATCCCCAAAATTGGCTTAATAGCCAATCCACCCGTTACTGCCGCTGCCAAGATAGAGCCTACAAATGGACCGGTACAGGAGAAAGAGACAATAACCATAGCAAATGCTACAAAAAACGCAGCAATGTATCCCCCTTTATCGGCCTTTGCATCGGCCTTATTTGCCAAACCCGAAGGGAGAGTAATCTCAAAAGCGCCAAAGAAAGAGATTGCAAATATTATAAAGAGAATAGCAAAGAGTAGGTTTGGAATCCAGTGGCTACCCATAATATCGGTTGCCTCTGTACTTTGAAAAAGTGCAACAATTACCCCCACTGCTGTATATATAAGAGTAACAGAGAGGCCAAAAATAAGCCCTTTGGTAATTGCCGAACCTCTATTTTCGCCACTTCCCAAAAAGAAACCAACTGTCATAGGAATCATAGGGAAGACGCAGGGGGTAAAGACCCCTCCCAAACCTGCCACAATGGCAACCAATAGAAAGCCCAGCATCCCTTTATCTGTTGCTCTCTCTTTATCTGCACCCTGCTCAGCTACGCTGCTCTGCCCAGCTTCTACACCCTGCTCAGTTGCACCCATAGGCTCTAAAGGTTGCGATTTGTTGCCCTGTGTAGCGGCTAAAGCTTCTGCACCCTCTTTTTTCGTTAGTGGAGGAATGGCAATATCTACATCTACAAAGTTGATAAGACATTCGTCGCCACTACATGATTGAAACTGCAGCTCCCCTTTAACAGTAAAAGGGCCACTCTCTTTTCTTTTTATGGTGTAAACAAATTGTGCCTCATTCAAAAAATATTTGATATCTAAACCAAAAGCGGGGTCGTGTTTTTCGAGCGCTTTTGTATAGTCGTTAAGAGGGGCAACGGTTTCAAATGCACTACTCTTTTCCACTTCGAACGAGGTGGCCATAGGGCCGTTCTCTATTCGTTTTGAACTGTAGATATACCAGTCGTTATCTATCTTTCCTTTAAAAATTAGCTCTACTACCCCCTCCTCTCGCTCTTGAGAGCTGTAATTCCACTTTACAACCTCTTCTGCCCATAGAAATGAGGAGCTTAAAAGCACGATTAAAACAGTAATTATTTGTCGCATAATTCTCTCGTATAAATTAAATCAGATACAAAACTATTAAATTTATATAAAATGAGCTATTTTTGAGCTTTTAACAAAATTGAAATGAGAGAAGAGCAGATTTTTAGAGCCATTATTGCACATTCCAAAGAGTATGGATACATTTTTCAATCGAGTGAGATCTACGACGGGTTGGGTGCTGTGTACGACTATGGCCAGCATGGGGTAGAGTTGAAGAACAATATTAAAAGATTTTGGTGGGATGCCATGGTGCGGCTCAACGAAAATATAGTGGGGATCGATTCTGCTATCTTTATGCATCCTAAAATATGGGAAGCTTCGGGCCATGTGGGGGCCTTTAACGACCCTCTTATAGACAACAAAGATTCAAAGAGGCGATACCGTGCCGATGTACTTTTGGAAGAGTATATTGCCAAATTGGAGGAGAGAGTTGAAAAGGAGGTAGAAAAGGGAAGAAAAAGATTTGGAGACTCCTTTGATCAAAAGCAGTTTAGGGAGACCAATCCCAATGTGTTGAGGCAAACAGCCAAGATAAATGAGACCCGTACCAAGATGAATGAGGCGCTCAACAGCGAAGATTATACGGCCTTAAGAGAGCTTATCTTGGAGTGCGGTATTGTCTGCCCCATTTCGGGGAGTAGAGAGTGGACCGAAGTGCGCCAATTCAATCTTATGTTTTCTACTCAAATAGGGAGCCTTTCTAATGAGAGCACAAAAATATACCTTCGCCCCGAAACGGCTCAAGGGATATTTGTAAACTTCCTAAATGTACAGAAGAGTGGAAGGATGAAGATCCCTTTTGGAATAGCACAAATTGGCAAAGCTTTTAGAAACGAAATAGTTGCCCGCCAATTTATCTTTAGGATGCGTGAGTTTGAGCAGATGGAGATGCAGTTCTTTGTAGAGCCGGGCGAAGAGCTCAAATGGTACGAGTATTGGAAAGAGAAGAGATTGAAATGGCATTTGGCTTTAGGTTTGGGAGAAGAGAACTACCGTTTTCACAACCACGAAAAATTGGCCCACTACGCAAATGCTGCGGTAGATATAGAGTTTAACTTTCCCTTTGGTTTTAAAGAGTTGGAGGGGATCCACTCCCGTACCGATTTCGATCTTGCACAACATCAGAACTTTTCTGGGAAGAAAATGCAATACTTCTGCCCCGAACGCAATGAGAGTTATATCCCTTTTGTTGTTGAAACCTCTATTGGATTGGATAGACTCTTTTTGGCAATACTCTCTTCTGCATACAAAGTAGAGCAGTTGGAGGGGGGCGAAGAGCGTACCCTTTTGAAATTGCCACCCTTCTTGGCTCCGGTTCAAGTTGCAGTTCTCCCTTTGGTTAGGAGAGATGGGCTTCCTAAAATTGCAGAAGAGATTATCGATTCGTTAAAATTGGATTTTAGCTGCCGATACGACGAAAAAGAGAGTATTGGAAAACGGTACCGCCGCCAAGATGCAATTGGAACCCCTATTTGTATAACGGTAGATTATCAAACAATTGAAGATAACAGTGTTACAATACGGTATAGAGATTCAATGGAGCAGGAGAGGGTGGCTATCTCGCAGCTGAGGGGTATAATCGACAAAATAGTTAACTTTAGAGAGATCTTAGCAACATTATAAATAAATAGTTATGGCAGATATTTCTGTAAAATATATGGGTTTGGAGCTTGGCTCACCCATAATTGCCGCAAGTTCCGGGCTTACTGCACAGATAAATAGAATAAAGGAGTTTGAAGAGGCGGGGGTGGGTGCAGTTGTAGTCAAATCACTTTTTGAGGAGCAGATATCAAACGAGGCAGAGTTTCTCTCTACCCAATCGCAACTTTATCCCGAATCGGCAGACTACCTACACTACTATTTGCGCCAAAACTCTATTGCACGCTATCTTGAATTGGTCACAAATATTAAAGCGGCAGTAAAAATTCCTGTAATTGCCAGTATCAACTGCTACTCCGGCGGTGAGTGGACCTCATTTGCCAAAGAGATTGAAGGAGTTGGAGCAGATGGGTTGGAGCTAAATATCTACTCTTTACCCCTAAATATTCATAAAAGTAGCGATACTATAGAACAAGAGTATTTAGATGTAGTGAAGGAGGTCTCCTCCTTAATAAAGATTCCTGTAGCAGTTAAGATTGCTTCTACCTTTACCAATCTCCCCGCCTTTGTAAATGGTTTAAAGGCCCATGGTGCCAAAGGTGTGGTTATGTTTAACCGCTTCTACTCTCCCGATATAGATATAGATAGATTGAGGCTCTACCCTGCAGATGCCTTCTCCTCTCCCAACGAGAGTTTGAGAGAGCTCCGCTGGATGGGGATAGTTTCTGCTTTAGTGTCGGGGATAGACCTTTCGGCCGGTACAGGTATTCACGATGGGGCCACCGCTATAAAGCAAATTTTGGCAGGTGCAACCACCATTCAAATGTGTACTGCCATATACAAAAAGGGGGCAAAAGCGATAAGTACAGCTGTAGACGACCTTCACCTCTTTATGGATAAACAGGGCTTTAAGAGTGTAGAGGCCTTTAGAGGTAAATTAAATTATGCCAACATAGAAAATCCCGGAAAATTTGAACGGGTTCAATTTATGAAGTCGTTTGGCGACCAAAAATAGCCCTTACTGGAGTAGATTAAAAGAGTCTCCGGTATGGGAGTATCCAATTTTCGCCCCCATCCGCCTCTTTAGATATACATAGGGCTCTATTCCAGTACAGTGGCCGGTAACAATTTGCTGTAATCCACTCTCTTTAAGCTCTTTTATCAACACTTCAAGAGCCTCCTTTGATGCTCCCATTGTGTGCAATCCGCCAATCACAGTACCAATCTCTTGGCCAATAAGCGATTTGCAATCCTCTACTATTGCCACCACCCCTTTATGGGAACACCCTGTAAAGAGAGTGTTGCTCTCTGCCCCTTTATATAGCAGATACTGTTCGTCGCAAAAGAGATCGGGCTCCCTTTTGGCCTCCCTCTCTACAAAAAAATGGCGCATAGCAGGTAAGGGGCGGCATGGGGTAGATAGAAGAGAAAAAGAGTTGGAGAGGTGTGTAACCCCCGCTTCAATCAATTTAAAGCGCTCTTTTTGCCCTTCAATAAGAGAGAGTGTGCTGTGGGGTATCCCAATATACTTATCGCCGTTAAACTTGGGCCAAAGCGCCTCTTTACGCATATATATTGTGGCTCTATCGTTCAACTCTAAAAAACGGGCAATACCCCCAGTGTGGTCATAGTGCCCGTGGCTTATTACAACCTTATCTACCAAAGAGAGATCTACTCCCAAATGGTTTGCATTTTGTGCAAAGAGCGCGCTCTGCCCCGTATCAAAGAGAATCTTCTCGCCTCCCTCTTCTATATAGAGCGAAATCCCGTGTTCTCCCTGCAGTTGGGTAGTGGCAACAAAATTGTCTAACAGTGTAATAATCTTTGCCATTTTTTTTATTAAAGATAAAAAAATAGCCTGTAACCAGAAAGCTACAGGCTCTTTTTAATTTGTCGGGGTACTCCGACTCGAACGGAGGACCCCCTGCTCCCAAAGCAGGTGCGCTAGCCAACTGCGCCACACCCCGAACTAAGAACTAACACCATATTGAATGGGAAGGCAAATATAGTAAAATTTAATTACTTCCTATTAAGGGATAGATTTAAAGGTCTGTACCGGGAAGATTTGGCATCAAAATTTTGCCCCCATAAGTAGAAGAAGCAAGGGTAACAAAAGTAGTAACCTTCCCATAAGTAGTACCCAAACTATTTGTTGCAAAAGCTCTTATATAATAGACTCTATCGGCTTCAAGATTTTCTAACGAAATTGAAAATTCTCCTACCCCTCCTGATGTTTCTACTACATGATCATTTAGAGAAGGGGCTCTATCTCTACTCCAACAAACCCCTCTGCTAACAATAGGCAATCCCCCATCGGAGGTTACCCGCCCCTCTACTTTAGCAGAATTTTGAGCCACTTCTGTAATTGTTGAGATTTGAATTGTCGGTTTTCTTTCCCCATTATAGCTTTTCGTTACATCACTATAGAGAAATGTCTCAAAATTAAATGGATCATTGGGAATAGGAGTGACAACTCCATCTAAATAGTCACTAATCCTAACTCCTGCCGCACTTCTTAAAATTCTCTTTACAATATGCTCCCTGCTAGGTGCATTGTAGTAGGGTATATTGTTGTACATACAGCTATTTACTTCGGGTTTCCATACTCCATAAGAGTAGACAAAAGCTCCTTCTATAGTGGTTACATCGGCATAACCCTCTCTGTTAATAAAGTGTTTCCATTTTACCTCATTTGGGTCGCCTGTCAAATCTATATTTGGTCTAAAACCATATTGGAGTCCCTCTAAATAGCGGTTTATATATGCTTGAGAGATAGGTAGTCCACTTCCGCCTGCTGTTACATATTCATCTGCCAGCCTTCCAAAAGCGTGTCCGCCCCCTTCGTGTACCACCAGATTGGTAAAATTGGTATAATTGAGACCAATCTTCTCTGATGTACTGGTGGGGCATATTGCAATAGCCCGTGTATCGCCGGCACCCTCTATTTGTGAGTAGGTATAGCCGCCATACTTATCCCAGTTGACCATTAAAATAATTGGCACATTGGGTAGCCTTTCCGCCATACCGGGTATTATAGAGGCATATTGAAAAACCTTTTGGGTATCTGTTGTGAGGTGGGTGCCGCTGGCGGGAAATTCGGAGCTAAAGAGTGTGTTGCGATAGATTCCGTCGTTGGGTAGAGTAGCCCCCTCTTCTTGTGAGTAGCCAACTACCTTATAAATCTTAAAGTAGTCGCGATAAGTTAAAAAAGGCTCTACACTAAAGAGAGCTTCAACTCCCGCCTCTACATCACGGTCGAACTTGGCACCATACCTATAATCCTCTTTTGTGTAGCCGTCCCCTATAAAGATAATCTCATTAGGGTAGGTTCCTAAAAGATTATTCTGGTAGATCGAATAGCTACCATCCAAATGGTATTTTGTGTTTAACGATACACTATTGCTATAGAAAGTTCCCTCACTATTGGTAGCATAGGCTCTAAAGTAATAGGTTTCTCCCTCTAATAACTCATCTACAATCGTTGTAAAATAACCATATCCCGTTCCATCTACCGTTTTATTGTTGGCAATAGTTGGAGAGGGTGAACTGCTCCAACAGAGGCCCCTAACTGTAACAGGCGACGATCCTTCGTTAAATAGGTTAATCTGTGCCCTCACTCCTCCATTGGGGAGTGAATAGAGCTCCCCAATATGTATAGTGGCTTCACTTCGTTCTGCAACCGACCATCCATTTTCATCAAAGATAAGTTTCAATCTATAGTAGTTCCCCGGGTCTATAACTCTTAGAGGAATAGAGTCGGCAATGGGAGTTCCATCTATTTTTAGAGCCAATTTATTTTGAGTTGCAACCTCCCCAATGGGTACAATCCACCTATAGAACTTTCTACTCTCTCCTGCATATAACTTAATATTCTGATCTTCAAAGAATAGCAGCTTTCCATCACTATTGCCGCCAACCAACAGACCATCTATAAGATTAGAGCTCTCTTCGCCCTCTTCGGATAGGGTGTTGTACCAGTTGTAGAGGTTGTTGTCTAAAGAGAGGGAGGAGAGTGTCAAATCGTTTTCCGAAGAGTTGAAGAGCCAAATCCCAATTATAGAGCCCAGATGGGAGAAAGAGAGATCTATAGAGGTACCACCTTCAATCCCCCTTAAGGAGCATATCATTACCATACCCTCTTCAATCTCATCAAGATTGCCAAATCCCACTGTGGGATTTGGCATCTTAATAAGAGCACTCTCCTTTTCGCTAAAATAGGCTCCGTAGATGGCAAAAAGATTAAATTTGCCCGAGATTCCGTTGGGAATCTCAATAGTAAATTTCCCCCGTTTCCCCTCTTCTGCAATCTCTTCTACAACTATATTATTCACCGTTCTAACCACACTTCCCTCCAAAGATTGGAAGCAGAGCGAAATTTTATCGCCCTCTCTCCATTTGGCTTCAATGTCGCCTACGCTGTTCTCTTGTAGCGAGAGCCGTGTCTCTTTTTGGGTTGGCATAGAGATACCCAACTGGATAACAGTGTTGCTTAGCTCTTCAATTTTTTGAGTAGTAGGCTCTTTTACACAGCCACTCAAAAGTAGCAATAGAGCAAAAATAAGAGAAGAGAGCGCCCCTTTTTTCATTGCTACTTCCTAATACAGCGGATAGACATAGCTCTCATATAGCTCTGTTCATATAGATCTATTAAATTGAGAAACCAAGCCATTTCGGCTGTTGCTCCATTGGTTCTACTCCAGAAGAAAGCAGAATTGATTCCAGGGCTCTGCCAAGCGGCTGCACCTGCCCTATAGCTTGCATCTCTTGCCGAAAAACCACTAATATTCTCATCTAATTTACCTGAAATATTACGGGGGTTACCTTCTGAATCTAAAAACTGCCGCAGCCTCTTTGTATACGCAACATAATTAAAGAGCGATTGTAACTCCGCTTTTGAAGGAACTATCCACCCTTCTGGTGAAATATTGTCTATAATGTCGCCATTTAGATCAAAGGAACTGGGAGATATTACCGAACCATTAATAGCTGCATAAGTGTAAAGAACCCCATAGGAATCTCTACTCTCTTTGGATATAGCTAGAGCGTTGTTAATGTCATAATAGTTCAAACCTGCTCCAGCCAATGCGGCAATTGGAGCAAACTCTTTATTATTAAGATAGCCTGCCCAAGTTGCCGAAGAGACATTTGTAGGGATATTTTGAAAACTTAGGTTGCTGTTATACTTTCCTGTATTTAGATTTTTAGCCATCCAATATTGGGTAGCAATCTTTACAATTGGATAGATGTTTGTCTCATCTCCTCTAATATCGGTTATAATATCGGGTACTACTGTAGCCTCAACACTTCCAGCAATTTCATCTTTGCTCAAAGAGCCATCTTCTCCAATATAAACAGTAGTGATAGGAGAGGTAAGTGTTCCTCTTGAATAGCCGTTGGCTAGTATGGTGTTGCTTGCTTTATCGAACGAAACAGAACCTCCATGCCTTATTGCTGCAGGTCCAACATCTCCATTATTGTTGACTGTGGCAAGCATCTCTGTTACATAGCCTTTGGTTAAATCGGCGGTGAGAACGCCACCATCATCAACCATAGGGTATGCAACTATAGCCTTGTCGTGATGCGTGGTGCTCATCTTTAGATACTCCCTTGCCACTTCGGCAACCTGTGTGCCGTTGTAGAGTACTTTATAAACCTCAGACTCCGAAAAATCGGGTACAGTAAAGTAGAATGAGTTGGGTTGGGGTTGCAATCTTCCCCAGCCGGCATCGCTTTTCTCTAATTTTAGACGGTAATATAGTCCTGCAGTCATTTCAATTGCAGGAATCTCTTCGGCCATAGCCGCCTCATCAATAAGAACTTGTAGTTCATGCCCAGGTTGGTATGAGGTTGTTGGTACAAACCACCTATAAAATTTTAGACTCTCTCCTACCGGGATAGTAATGGGAGGGCCATTTAAATCTAAAATTGTGAGCGAACTGCCAGAGTCCCGCTCAACAAATGTATTTGTAGTGATATCCAACTCTGCAGCTCCAGTGCCGTTCTCAATCCAATCGAACTCTCCCCCGTCGCTTTCAATGGCCAAGGAGCTAATCTCTTGTGCAGTTTGGGTGCTATTTGTGAGCCATACTCCAATGATAGACCCAATATGGCTAAAAGAGACACTCGGTGTAGATTGGTCATCTATATCTAAAGCAGCAAATTTAAGTACTACAATATCTTGGGCACCTTCAAGCGAGCCACTCTCAACCAAGGAGTTTGGTAGTAGTACCACTTTACTGTCCGCTTCTTCGAAAGAGGCACCGTATATACCATAGAGGTCAAATCTACCTTCAATAGCAGGAGGGATAGGGATTGTAAATTTTCCCTTTTTACCCTCTTCACTTATCCCTATAATGGGTATATCGTTTACTGTTTTGACTGTTCCTCCATTGTGGGCTACAAAACAGAGGTTCAGTTTGTCGCCCTCTTTCCATTTAACATTAATATTCCCCTCTGCATTCTCTTGGAGATAGAGACGGGTTGCAGGTTCAGTTGGCATTTGCGCCACTATAGAAAGGGTGCGCACAGCTACTTGAGCATCGTTGTTGTAGCTGGGCTCTTCTTTGTTACAACTGCCAAAAATTGACAGAAGTAAAGCGATTATTATTACTCTTTTCATTGTTTTATAGATAAAAGTTAATAGATATAAAGTGGAGTTACCAATCCTCTCCTGGAAAATCAGGTGTTTGACCGCTGCCACCCAATATGTTCTGATCAAACTGTATAGTGACCATACAAAAACTGGGGCAGATATACTCCTTAGGCGTTAAGTTAGTTTTGTTTTTCATAATAGTTTATTTGTTATTGCTATATGTTGTAATTTCTGACTATTTTCTTATAGACCTTATTGAGAATGCTCTCATATATTGCTGCTCATACCGTGAAACCAAATTTAGAGACCACCCTTTGCCGGCGGGGTCGTCGGTCCCCTTGGTTCTACTCCAGAAGAAAGCTCCATTGGCATTGCCCAAAGCTACAAAATTACCTCCATGGTTGCGGTAGCTTCCATTTCTTGCTGCAAAACCTGTAATATTCTCATCCTCTTTGCCGGAGATGTTGGTAGGCACTCCACTCTCATCTAAGAACTCCCTCAACCTCTTTGTGTAGGTAGAGACATTTCCCATATAGTTGTAGAGCATATCCAACTCTCCTTTTGTGGGTACTATCCACCCTTGGGGCGAAAGATTATCTTCCATATTTCCATTGGCATCGAATGTTGCTGCCGCTATAGAGCTTGCACCACTAATAGCCAAATAGCTGTAAAGCACACCAAGCTTTTCGCGCAATGGTTGTGCTTCGGCCGAATTGGCATCGGGGTATCCGTGTACCGATACTGCAGGAGAGTAGTTGGCGGCAAGGTTTAATCCACTCCACTCCGAATCGGAGATGTTGGTGGGGATATCGCCATAACCCAAAGTGCTGTTGTACTTGGTGGTATTTAAATTTTTACCCATCCAATATTGAATGCCAATTTTTACTACAGGGTAGATATTGCTTTCGTCGCCTCTAATATCGGTAATAATATCTGCCTCTACCGTAGCTTCTACGCTACCGGCTATTGGATCACCCGTAATCTCGCCTCCTACTGGCAGGTAGAGAGTTGTAAATGGATTGGCACTGCTCCCTTCGCTGTAGGTTGCCAATTCTCCACTCTCTAAGTTAAAGGCTACTTTACCCCCATGTACGGCGCCTATGGTTTGAGAGTCGCCGGCATTGTTGGTTAGAAGGAGAAGCTGGGCTACAAAGCCATTTGTTAAATTAGATTTATAAGGCTCCTCTAAATTATTTGAAGGGTAGGCAATCACCGCTTGGGCATGGAAGGTGGTAGAGCGGCGGAGGTACTCCTTGGCCACTTCGCCATACTGCACTCCATTGTAGGTTATTTTATAAACTCTACTGTCGGTAAAATTGGGAATAGTAAAGCGGAGTACCGGTAGGGTAGTAACCTCAACCTCTTGTCCATATCCTGTGCCTGCAATATTGGTTGCATATGCTCTTAGGTAGTAGGTGGTGGCCGGTTGCAACTCCTCTATTTGAGAGGTAAATGTTCCAATCCCGGTACCATCACTTGTGAAACTACCATCTACCGTAGGGTTGGGAGAGGTGCTCCAACACACTCCACGGTGGGTTATATCTGCTCCACCATTGTAACTTATTGTTCCTCCCGTAGATATAGCATTGTAAATAACAGATGAAGGCTCCTTGGTTGTTAAAAGAGGGAGTTCTGCGTTTGTGGTAAAGGAGAGCTCTTCGCCATAGGCAGTAGCTTTAGAGTTAATGGCGTAGGAGCGTACAAAATATTTGACATTGGGTAACAGATTGGTAAGTTCAACACTATATTGGCCCACTCCGCTTCCCGAAATTTCTCTATTGCTCTCTATGGTGGGGCTGGGGCTTGTGCCCCAAACAATACCCCTTTCGGTAACGGCAAAGCCACTGTCGTCTATCACCTCACTATTTACTGTTGCACTATTGGAAGTGACTGAAGTTATACTCGAAGTGGTAACATAGGCAATCCCCTCTTGTGTAGTAAAGCTCACCTGTTGCCCGTATGCTGTTCCTCTGGTGTTGGTGGCATAGGCTCTTACATAATAGGTTTCATTGGCATTCAAGCCGGTAATTTCGCTTGTAAAAGGGTCATCTCCTTCACCATCTTCACTTTTGGAATCTTCAATAGTGGGATTCTCTTGAGTACTCCAGCAGACCCCCTTAGCTGTTATTGTACTCCCCCCGTCGCTCACTATTGTACCACCACTTTGAGCCGAAGTTGAGCGGATTACCGAAATATCTAAGGTCTCTATTGTGGCAAGCGACGATTGGGTTATAAAGGTTACCACTTCGCCCATTGTTGTACCTATACTATTTGTAGCAAAACCACGAGCATAGTATGTCCCTTTTGGAGTAAGGCCGGTAATAGTTGCAACAAATTCACCCTTGCCGGAGCCCTCCTCTACAATATTGTCTTGGGCGGTGGGGTTGGAGTGGCTGCTCCAATATACGCCACGGGTAATAATAGGAGCCCCTCCATTTCTAAGGATATTCACCTCTACCCCGGCTGTGGTTGCTGTAATGTCAATTACAGCCCCTGTCTCAACTGCCGGCTGCTCTTTTACCTCTTCCAAGTTACAAGAGAATAGGAGAGAGAGTAGGGAGAGAAAGGTGGCGGCGAATGTGATTTTAGCTTTCATTTTATTATCTATTAAAATTCTATTTATCTATAAAAAAACTCTATTGAAACGGGTTTCTAACAATATCTTTGGCTACAAAATCTTCAAAATTGAAAGGGTCGCCCGGAATTGGGGTAACAATCCCATCTAAATAGTCGTTCACCCTTACCCCAGCAGCAGTTCGTACTATCCGTTTTACTATATGCTCCCTGCTTGGTGCATTAAAATAGGCGATATTATTTATCATACAGCTGCTCTCTTCGGGGCGCCAAACACCGTATGAGTGAACAAATGCACCCTCGTAGGTTCCTACCGCTTCGTAGCCGGGTACTCCTAAAAAGTGTTTCCATTTTACCCTATTGGGATCGCCGGTTAAATCTATATTTGGTCGCATTCCATATGGCAATCCGTTTAGATAGCGGTCGCGGTAAGATTGGGTAATCTCTTTGCCGCTCCCCCCAGCCGACACATATTCATCTGCCAAACGGCCAAAGCCGTGGCCTCCCGCCTCATGCATCACCAAATTTCTAAAGTGGGTAAAGTTTGCACCTATTTTATTGGAACTGCTCACCGGGCAGATTGCAATTACTCTTGTGTCCCATACTCCATCTATTTGTGAGTAGCAGTAACCTCCATATTTGTCTTGGTTTACCATTAAGATAATAAGAGTATTGGGTAGCTTGGCACTCATAGCGGGAATGGTAGAGGCGTACTGAAAAACCTTAGAAGTATTGGTTGTAAGGTGTGTACCGGCAGTAAAGGTGGTGCTAAAAGCGGTCTGCTTTGTAATGTTGTCGTCTAAAATAGAGGCTCCTCTCTCTTGCGAATAGGCTGCCACTTTATACACTTTAAAATACTCTCTGTAGCTTAGATAAGGCTCTATACTAAAAAAAGCCTCTACCGCTGTAGTTGCATCTTGGTCGAACTTATTGCCATATTGAAAATCGCTCTCCAAGTAGCCGTCGCCCAATATAATTATCTCATTTGGGTACTCCCCTTTAGAGTGCTCCATATAAATGGAGTAGCCCCCCTCTAAGTGGAAACGGGTGTTGAACTTAACTTCGTTTCCATAAGCGGTTCCCTTCCGGTTGGTTGCGTATGCTCTAACATAGTAGGTGACTCCCTCTTGGTCTAATTGGGTAAGAGTGCCAATAAAGTTGGCATTGCCACTCCCCTCATTGGTTATAGAGTTTACCAACGAAGGGTTGGGGCTACTGCTCCAACAGATCCCTTTAGAGGTTATAAAGCCCCCACCATTGTCTAAAATAATCCCTCCCGCTTTGGCCGAAGAGCCTGCTATATCGGTAACCAAAGTGGTCTCTACCGTTGGAAGTTCTATACTCTCTTCAACTGGAGGCAACTCCTTACCACAAGCTATAACAAGCAGTAGGAGCGGCGTTATTAGATATCTCAATTTTCTTCCAATGGCCATTAGACAATCTTCAAAGTTTTAGTTACATCTCCTTTACAATATCGGATGAGATAGCATCTTTGTGAAGAATAATTGCTACCGATTTGTAGAAGAGATAAGATTCCGAAATATATACATAGCCTCCGTTTTTCTTAACACCGTTACGGTAGGCAGAATCTTTTATTTTAAAATAGAGTTTGCCAAATTGGTCTCGGGCGGTACCTATAATATGTACCATATGGTCGTCTGTTATAAAATAGTTGGCAAAGCCTCGCGATCTTATAAGTGGAGAGATCTCTCTTTCGGGGCCGGGTACCTCTTTAGTTGCGTTTATCTTTCGCAATTCGGCTAAGGTGATCTTTTCCCACTGCCCTGTTTTATCAGATTTTTTTATAGAGGCTATGGAGGGTGCCGGAACAACTGCTATTCCCCGCTCCTTCATAAAGTTGGCATCTGTTATATCTAACGAAATACCAACAGTGTAGCCGTTTTGTAAAGCTGTCAATATGGTTTTCTCATAGTTGTCTAAAGAGATATTGAAAACAGAGTCCCAACGCCAGTTGTCGGGAATTTCAAATTGAACCCAACTATTTTGGGGGTAGAGGTCAAACGATGTAATTGCTCTGTAATCTTTCAGGGGTAGTTGTAGATAGTGCGCAAAACTTTGTGGAGTGTACTCTTTGGCTCTATATTCAAAATTTTTGGGGCGCTCTCCAAGGTAGGCATCTAAGATACCCTCAAAGCCGTTTAGCCATGCGGTAGAGAGTATGGCGTTGGAGTTTTTGATCACTTCGGCAAGATAGAGCCTTAGGGCGGCATGCAGTTCACCGTGGCGATGCTCTGTAGTGAGCCCGTAATTTAAGCCGGGATAGGCACTTTGAGTGACAACTCCATACTTCTCAATTATGGCAGGAAGATCGCTCACAATACCACCCGCCCTAAAAGCTACAGCTCCGTGCATCCTTACATAACGGATAGCCTTTTCGCGGTAGGCGTGTCTAACAATCCACATCTCCGAAAGCTTCACCTCTTCATTTTTAATCCTCAAAACCTCACTCTCCAAAAAGGAGATTCCGGCAAAAGCCCAACAGGTATTTGTTTCGCCCTGGTTCTGAATAGGGGTGGCCTTTAAAATATTTTGATCTTTAAACTGGTATCCCTTATGGTTTTGGGCAGGAAGTTGCACCAAAAAAAAGAGAACTGTTAGGGTAGATAAGATATATTTCTTCATTGCTTATTAATGTATTATTCGATTTTGAGCTTTTGGGCTATATGTGGTGGAATACCATTTTTATGCAGCTGCAGAGAGATGGTAAACATCTTCATATAGGGCTGCGAAGCGTAGTAGTAGCCTCCGTTTTGATATACGGCGCGGTGGTGGGCAGAGTTTTTAATCTTATAAAAAATTCTTCCCCGCTGATCTGCAGCTATGCCCATTATATGCATACCGTGATCCTCTTTAACATTGAAATTTAGATACTCCTTTTGGCGACTCTCTTGGGTAACAATTCGTTCTGCAACCGGAACGGCAAAAGCACCCGGCACTTCGCGGTTTCCCATATCTGAGATCTCTTTATCGCTATATTTTAGCCACTCAATTCGTTCGTCGGGGGGAATCTGCTCCAGCGATTCGGCAGGATATACACAAATCCCCTCCTCTTTAGAGTAGCCCCTATTGGTTACATCGGCAATCCAAGTGAGCGAGTAGCCATTTCTAACAGCATAATCTATAACTTCAATCATCTCATCTAAAGGTAAATTGTAGAAGTCGTCCCAATGCCAGTTGCCCGATACCTCCAATCCAAACTTCTTATAAAAGGGGACATGCATAACCGAAGCAATTCTTACATAGTTATCCATATTTAACCCCAACTCTTGGGTAAATGATTGGGGAGTATACTCTTTACCATTGTATGAGAAGGTTTCCGGCACCTCGCCCAAATAGGCATCTAAAATGTTGTTTAAGCCGTTAATCCACCCCTCCGACAGCTCTCCATTCTTGTTTTGGAGCACCCCTTTGAAATAGCCGTTAACCACCCCATTGAGTTCCCAATGGACATGAAAGTTGGTTCCATAGTTTAGCCCCGGATAGGCACTTTCTGGTACAATTCCATATTTTTCAATAATATAGGGAACATCGCCTATGCTGCCCGAACCCTTCAAAGCATTTCTTCTAAGCATACTCATACGCTTTGCCTTCTCAATAAAAGCGTGTCTTACAATCCACATTTCAGAGAGGTCGTACTCCCCCTTTCCCATTCTTTTAAGCTCGCTCTCCATTGTGGCAATTCCACTAAAACACCAACAGGTGCCGGTGAGTCCCTGCCCAATGGGTGGAGTGGAGGGGGCTATAGCTATATCGGTAAATTTATATCCCCCATACCTCCCATCATATTTGCTCTGCCCGCTTGAAACAGTGGCAATCAGCAGCGCAACAATTGAGAGTAGAGTATATTTTTTTACCTCCTTTAATAGTTTCATAGAGATTTAAAATTTTTATTTCTTAATAGATCTGATTGAGAATGCCCGCATATAGGTCTGCTCATACATTCCAACCAAATTTAGAGCCCATCCCCTATCGGCTGTAGCGCTGGCGCCAACACTCATAGAGCGGGTCCAGAAAAATGCACTTGTGGGAGAACCGAGTGCTACATAGGTACCGTTGCTGTTGCGGTAGCTGCTGTTTCTTGCCCCAAACCCTGTGATATTCTCATCTTTTTTCTCAGAGATATTCATTGGATTGCCACTACTGTCTAAAAAGAGTCTAATTCTTTTGGTATAGGCCGAAGTGCCTCCAATATAGTTGTATAGAGCCATTAACTCCTCTCTGGTAGGTACAATCCATCCATCGGGAGAGAGGTTGTCTTCCATAGAGCCCTCTTGGTTGAAGGTTGCATCGCCTATGCTCTCTGCTCCACTTATAGCCAAGAAGGTGTATAGAAGTCCAAGGGTATTTCTATTATCTACAGCTGCAGGGGAGTTTGCGTTGGGGTAGCCGTATGCTGCCACTGCAGGGGCAAAGTTGCCGGAAGTAAACATGGTGTTCCAGTCGCCATTGGCAATATCGGTGGGGATATCGGCAAAGTTTAAAGTGCTGTTGTACTTGGTGGTATTCAGATTGCTACCCATCCAATATTGAGTTGCAATTTTTACCACCGGGTAGTAATTCTCTTCGCTCCCCCTAATATCCTCAATAATATCGGGGATCACATCTGCAAGAGTAGCTCCTGTAACCTCTTCACCGCCAATCTGGTCGTCGCCAGGTATATAGACAGTACTAAAAGGGGTTGCAGAGCCTCCCTCTATATACTCCACAACCTTATTTGTGGCACTACTGAATGCAATCCTACCGCCATGGATATCGCCGGTGGGTAATTGGTCGCCCCCGCTATTGATATTGAATAACATTTGAGCTATAAAGCCTGCGGTATGATCTACAACTCCGTCGTTTCCATAGGGGTAAACAACAATAGCTTGCCCCATAATAGAGGAGTGGTTTAAAAATTCTTTACACACCTGAGCTATCTTTACACCGTTGGCTTCAATATTATAGACATTGGATTGTGTAAAATCGGGGAGTTCAAAATAGTAGTCGGCTCCCCCATAGGGGCGTTGTATAATATTTATGGGCAGTATCATAGGTTCGCCCGTTAAGGGCGATATGCCCGAAATTTCCATAGTTGCCTCACGATTGTCGCTTTCGGAAGGGTTTTGTTGGGAAGTTATGGTGAGTGTAGTCCCATCTATAGAGGCAGAGAGCCAGTTGCTATACTCTGTAGGAACAGTAACGGTAAAAGGTTCAGGGACATTGGTAGAGATTGCCATCACTTTATCGCCCGCTCTCCCCCTAAGAGTGATATTGGTAGTTTCAAGAGCTATGAACCTATCCATATCTTGAGTAATATTTATCTTGAGAGAGGTGTGGCCCGATTGAAGAAGAATATAGCTGTTGCGCTCTTCTACTGTCTCATTTTGACCTACCGTAACAATTAGTTTCTGCTCTTGGGGGCTAAGTGTAAAGGTGCACCACAAATGGTCTGTTGGAGAGTAGCCGCTCCAGTTGCCAGGGGGGAGATCTACCTCTACAACCCTACTTTGGCGAAGAGGGGTAAAGAAGAGAGTCACTTCAGGAAGCTCCTCTATCTCTCGAGCGCTCTTCTCGCAAGAGAGAGTAAAGAGCAAACTTGTAAGCAATAAAATATATAGATATCCTTTTTTCATTTTATAATCACTCTTTTTATTATAAATCATCTGGAGTTTCAAATGCCGAATAGCCGGGGTTCTGTTGATCGCGTATATCTTTATTGGCCTCCATTTCAACCAATGGAATAGGATAGACCGTCTGCACCTTGTCGCCAAATACTATGGTTATTGAGGTGCTGTAGATATTCTCTTTAGCTTCGCGATTTACAACCCTGCCACGACGGAAATAGTCCCAAAAATTGTGTCCTTCTAACATAAATTCTCTACGCCGTTCATCTAAAATATTGGTTATTCTACCCGCTTTTGTACTTTCCGAAAAGCCACCTGTACCAACTCTTGGAACTCTAACCTTATTGTAGAAGAGTTCGGCATTTGGCCAATCTTCATTTTCGGCATACGCCTCTGCCAGTGTAAGATAGAGTTCGGGCAATCTTACAACAGGAATATTGTGTACAAAGTGGTAGGGCTCTCCAACATACTTTCTCAACCCATAATAATCCTTTCCATCTACCCCCAAATCGCATATAAGATATCCTCTTACATCGGCTGCGGGCGAATTTAGCAGATTGATTGCCGAATTCGAAAGACCATATGCCGCATAACCGTTGGTAGCCGAAATGGTTCCATCTTCGGGAGTGCCGGGATTGTTATAGGTTGGTTTCCTTACCAATGAGTTGAGCGAGTTGCCACCGGTATTGTCGGTAACGCCGTATGCAATCTCCCATATATTCTCTGAATTGAAAGGTTTGTAGTAAGAGGTTGCATAGTTGTCGTGGGTAATCATAAAATATTTAGATTCCGCTCTTAAAACAGCCTCCTCTCCAACCTCTATCACATCGTCCCACCTCCCTTGGTAGAGATAGAGGCGGCTCAATAGGGCGGCAGCCGCCACATAATCTATATGGCCTTCGCGGCGGGTTGCCCCATCTAACAGTGCCATTGCAGAGGTCAATCCATCCTCTATATATTGGTAGGTAGTTTGGGCACTCTCTCTTCTAATAATATGTTTATGAGGATTGGTACCTGTTTCAACATCATCTATAATGGGTACTCCCCACTTAAATTTATCTTGATACTTTGCATTTCCCTCAATTGAGAAGAGGGGCGGATAGGCAAAGAGGCGCATGAGGTCGAAATAGGCAAGGGCCCTAAGAGCAAGAGCTTCACCCTTAATTACTCTAAGAGTGTATGCATCTCCCTCTATATGGTCTATATTTTCAAGAAGAATTGTAGCGGTACGGATTGTTTCATAAATCTTAAGCCAGGTAACGGTGCTATAACCTCCGTCTATACTCGATTCGGTATAACGGCACTCCCTTTCAAAGCGGCTACCGCTATTGAGCCTAACAAAAAAGTCGGGGCCTTTGGCAGCCTCATAGGCGTAGAGGTTTCTTCCGTAATATTCATAGTGCTTCATCTTGGCATAGATGCCGTTAAGAAGCCCCTTCATCCCCTCTTCGCTATTCTCAACAAAATCGTCTCCAAAATAAACATAAGGCTTTTTATCTAACGCCTTGTCGCACGACAATGTAGTAGCAAGTAGCAATACTCCCACAACCGAAAGGAGCACCACTCTATTCAAAGTTCTATTAAAAATTCTCATCATTTTCTTCTTTTTCATCTGTTAGAATCTAATTTGAGCACCAATTGTGTAAGTAGTTGCAGTGGGGTAGCGGTCGGAAAAGCGGTATCCCATAAGCTGCATTTCGGGGTCGTAATCTTTCATCTCGGTTAAGATCCATAGATTGTCGGCCTGTACAAAGAGAGAGGCTCTAGCTGCACCTATACTTTTTGCCGCCTTTCTGGGCAACAGATATTGCAATTTTATATTCTTAAGTTTCAGATAATCCCCTTTGCTCAAATACTTTGTAGAGACCCCTTCGGCAAGGTTTCCATTTACTCTAAGAACATTATTGGTATAGATATTGTCGGGGGTCCAGCGGTCTAACTGAGAAGAGGCAACGGTATATTGCCCTCCCCCATTTCTTCGGGTTAAACTCTGCCCCATACGGTCAAAGATATGGTGACCACCGGCATAGGTAAAGAGGGTAGAGAAATCCCAATTTTTATAAGTTAACGAGAGTGTGGCTCCTCCGGTAAATAGAGGGATACCTGTTCCCACCACCAACCGCTGTGAAGCGGCAGTACTGGTACCGGAGCGGTTGCCATCTTGGTCGTATGTATAGTAGAGGTTTCGCCCCGATTCGGGGTCTATCCCTGCCCACTCAAAGAGATACCACGCTGCTACCTTTTCGCCGTTTCTCATAATTTGAGTGCTTATGTCATCTATCTCTAAACCATAATAACGGCTCTTGAGTGTTGCCAAGTTGTAGCTCAAATCCAACTTAACTTTTTTGTCTATCAATCTTGCACTCAAGTCAAACTCCAACCCGCTGTTTTCTATGCCGGCAGAGGTATTCATTAAGATAGAGGAGTAGCCCGATGTTCTTGATACGGGAAAATTTTGTAACAAATCTGATGTTTTTCTATAGAAATACTCAACGGTGAGTTTGTATCGGCTATCGTCGAAAGCCAAATCCAACCCTATATTAAAGACCCGATTCTTCTCCCAAGTGAGGCTCTCTTCGGGGCGAAGCGAAGAGTAGATTCCCCGCTCCGACATATAGGAGGCTGTCCCGGCATAGATTGAGCGCCAGCTGTAGTAGGCCAAAGGGAGGGTGCCGTTTATCCCATAACTGGTTTTAACTTTGAAATCGTTCATAACCTTTCTGGCACCTTTCATCCAAGGCTCATTAATTAACCTCCAAGCTCCAGAGATAGACCAAAAATTGCCTGCCCTTTGGCTGGGGGCAAAACGAGACGACTTATCTCTTCTAAATGAGCCCGATAGATAATATTTGTAACGGTACGAGTAGTCGAACCTTGAGATAAGAGAGAAGAGGGCAAAGCCATATCCTCCCCCAGCCCAACCGGTAACTTCGGAACCCAACGAGACATATGGAAGATCGTCTGAGAGGAATCCCTTGAGGTTAAACTCGTGATCGATATTGGTAAAGTCTTCAAATTCAGTACCTACTGCCGCATTAATTGTATGTATATCGTTGAAGTTCTTATCTATAAAGAGCATATTGGAGTTTACAAATTTTTGTCTATTGGCATCGCGCTCCAAGAGGTTGCCTCCAGAGGCGTAGCCGGTACCAAAATCTTTGTCGAAATACTCTTTTCGTTGGGCATAGAGGTAGTAGAGAGTTACAGAACTCTTAAATTTGAGCCACTCTCTAAGGTTTAGCTGCCCGTAGGCCGATGCTGTAATATTGAGCAGCGATCTCCCGTTGAGATTCAGCTCTGCACTTGCCATTGGATTGTGGTTGGTATTCAAAAGATTATTTGGAAAGCGGAAGTTGTAGTTGCCATCATCCAAATAGGGGGGCACCACCGGTGGCAGCTCTACTGCGGCATATTGGGGCATATTATAGGCCTGCCCATCTTTCCGTGGCCCCGACTGTTTGGTAGTTGCAACATAGAGGTTGGTTCCCCAATTGAGAAAGCTTTTGGGGTTGTCGGAACTTAGCTTGAACCGCACCGCATATCGGTTCAATTTACTGTTTATTATAATCCCCTCTTGGTTGAAATATTCGGTAGAGAGGTAATATCTTATTTGGGGAGTTCCTCCATAAATTGCCAGAGAGTACTTTTCGAAAGGTGCCAAACGGGTAACCTGGTCGAACCAATCGATATTTGGAAGACGGTCATAGTCTATTCCAAAAAAGTCGTAGTTGTGAAAAGTTCCGTCGGGTTTGGGTATTTTATAATATTGGTTGAAATTGAGCTGCGCCTGCTTATACCACTCATTGTAATTCTTCCCGGCAATCAGGTAGTTCTGCTTGTCGGCATAGATCTTCTTCAATTCGGGAATAAAATCATTTTCACTTGTGGCTCCCTTTATAAGGGCGTGCATTTCGCCTTCGGCCCACAGATTGGCAAACTCCCTACCATTTACAAAATCGGGTTTGCTCAATATAGAGGCCACCCCGGTCTGTAGATTGAAGTTGTAGTTTACCTTTTCGGAGGGCATCCCCTGTTTGGTGGTAATCACTATTACCCCATTTGCACCACGGGAACCGTAGAGCGAAGCAGATGCGGCATCTCTAAGGAGCGTTATAGATGCAATGTCGGAGGGGTTTAGGGTGTTCATTGGGTCGGATGGGTATCCGGCACTCCCCGAAATATTCTCCTGCTCCCATACCACCCCATCTATAACATATAGCGGTTGATTGCTTGCATTCATTGAACTGGTGCCGCGAAGTCTTACCGTTTGTGCTTCACCCGGCTGACCAACTCCGGTAATTACAACGCCGGGCGAAATTCCCTTTAGAGCATCTGTAAAGGTACTCACCGGCCTTGTCTCCAACTTTTCGGAGCCTATAGTAGATGCCGAACCGGTATAAGCCTCTTTTGTAATATTGCCATACCCTGTTACAACTACCTCTTTTAGTAGTCGTTGGTCGAAATCCATCCTCACATCTATCTTCTCTCTTCCATTTACCTCTACATATTCGGTTTTCATTCCAATAAAGGTAAAGCTAAGGGTAAGGCCGGGTCTAAATTCTACCGCAATAGAGTATTCGCCATTGTCGCCTGCAACTGCAAAGTTGTTGCTCCCCTCCTCCCTTATAGTTGCGCCATAGAGAGGGTCGCCGTTGGAGTCGTGAATAAAACCGCTAACGGTTGCTTTAGTTGCAACCGCCTCCTTTTTAGGTTTGGCTCCTCCCGTGAGGGCAATATGGATTACTCTCCCATCTACCCTATAACCCAATTTGCTCCCTTTTAGAACAATATCTAAACTTTCGGTTACAGATTTATCTTTTATAGCTATCGAGGGTAACGATAGATTCTCAATCTCTTGAGCATTGTAGATAAAAATTATACCACTCTGTTTTTCAATCTCTAACAGAACCTCTTTAAGCGATACATTTCTCATCTCTAAAGTTATTCGGGACTCTTGTTCACCAAAAGCCCACCCTTTAGTAGAAAGTATTACCAATAAGCTCAGATAGAGGGCTTTAATACCAATGCCAGCTCTTCTCATCGATTTAATTTTTTATAATTTATAGAGTTGTAATTTATGTTAGTAGGATAACAAAGATAACAAAAAAAGGGTACTCTATGTTTAGATTACCCTTTTTTATCTATTTGTCTCTATCTATCTAGCAGCCCAAATGTTTACTTAAAATTATGCGTAGGTAGAGCACCACTAAAAGCACTGCACCTACCCCAAAAGCAATGATAGTCCACTTCTTTGCCTTTCTTGCTGCCATTTCGGCCTCTTCGGCATCGTTTTCGCCGCTACCCCCCATCTTTATGATACTTTTAATGGCATAGACTACACCAATAACACCAACAGGGAAGTAGAAAAAAGCTAAGGAGGCTAAAACAGATTGTAAAAGCCACGATTTAGTAATTTTTGAGTTTTTCATAATAGTTTAGGTTTGCGTAAATATAGCGAAAATCTCAAATTTTTAAAAATCTTCAAGAGCTGAACTCAATATAGCTCTAAGACACTAAGAGGCAGGCGCGTAATTGCGATATCCTCTTTTCCTATGGAGTATAGTGTATAGAGTGTATCGCGCTCTACAATAGAACTGGTATATGCAAAGCCGGGGTTTCTACCCCCCACCCCCTTAAAACGAAAGCTTTTTGGAGAGTTGGTTCGGAGTGCATATACTTTATGGAAGCTAAAGCCGTTGCTACTAACCGAAAGAGTTAAAGGGTCGCGGTCTAAATAGAGTGCCTTATCTAACAGCTCTACATTTTGGCTCCCTATAAGCAATACTCTTCCATCTTCAAGAGAGAGGGCCTGCCCCCTACTGGGAGAGTCGGGGATATCGGTGGGGTAGGGGGTGCTCCAACCCTTATTGCCCCTCTTAAAACTCACATATATACGATTATTGTGCACCGGATTGGTTGGGGTGCCCCAGTTGCGCAACATTAAAACTACCGTTCCATCTTTTGCCCTATAGCTGAAGCTTTCAATGAGCTTTGCGCCATCTACCCCTCTTCTCTCTACACCCCACTTTTTACCGGCCCACCAACTTATTTGGCTGTTGTTTCTGTACCACTCCAATATCTTTTGCCCTGTAGCCGTACCCTCTTTTGCACTATTGCCCATATAGAGAGGCAAGCTCCCCTTTGCCGGAAGATTCTCCAATAGGAAAGGCTCTCCCAGCTCTCCATTCTCTCCAACAGAACGGGCAATAGGGTAGATCCCTGCACCATGAACAAAGACTACAGCATAGAGGGTATCATCTACAATTACCCACCTATCTGCCTTTAGATGTATTCCCTTCTCTTTTCTGGGTAGAACCGCCCCTGGAGCAGGAAAGAGCTCTTTAGTCCCGCTCCAACTATCCCACCGGCTTGCTGTAGAGAAGAGTATCCGTTGCCCCGGGCCATCTTCACCAAAAGGGTGGTTGCCCCACATAGCATAAAATTTACCTTTAAAAAAGATAAGAGAGCTGTAGTGGTTGTAGGCTCCCTCCTCTTTTGAGGAAGGTTGCCACACCATAGCGTGCTGCGCTTCCTGTAGAATTGGGAAGCCCGCCCCTTGGCGTAGATCTCCTTTTGCCATTTGGGTATTCCACATTGGTACAACGGGGGTTCCTCTTGGGGTAAACTTAGATGTAGAAACTTGTAGCGATCCTATCTCAATGGTAATCTCTTCCTCTGTGGCTTGGCCAAAAGAGAGAGTTGAGAGTAGCAGTATTGCAACGGTTAGAGTAGAGTACAAAATAGTTCTTTGCATAGTTGGTTCTCTATAAATTTAATATAAAAGCTCTTTTAAAAAGGGAGTGAGGTCAAATCTACATTTCCCCCAGAGAGTATAACACCTATTTTGCTATTGCTGTATCCCTCCCGCTCTTTCAACAGAGCTGCCAAAGCTACAGCAGCAGAGGGTTCGCATACAATCTTCATCCGTTCCCAAATTAGGTGCATTGCTGCAATAATTTCGCTCTCTTCAACACGAATAATTCTCTCTACCCCCTCTTGAATAATAGGAAAATTGATATCCCCAAGAGTGGTCTTGAGCCCATCTGCAATAGTGTTGGTAGTTTTGTTACTCTCAATTTTGCCGCTCTCTATAGAACGGTAGGCATCGTCTGCCTCAAAGGGTTCTCCCCCCACCACCTTGCACCCTGTCCCATAAATTTTGGCAGCAATAGCTGTTCCCGCTATAAGCCCTCCCCCTCCAACTGGAGCAAAGATATAGTCTAAATTTGGGTGCTCCTCCAACAGCTCTTTGGCGGCAGTGCCTTGGCCAAGAATTACATTTAGCTGGTTGGAGGGGTGTATAAAGGTAGCACCCATCTGCTCCTCTACCTCTTTAGCCATTATCTCTCGTGCTTCTGGAATAGGTTCTGCTTCAATAATTTTTCCGCCATACCCCTTTACCGCCTCTTTCTTTACTTGCGGCGCATTTGAAGGCATTACAATGTATGCTTTTACCCACAGCCCTTGTGCCGCAAGCGACAACGCTTGTGCAAAATTGCCCGAAGAGTGGGTTACCACTCCTCTATTCCGCTGCTCTTGGGTAAGTTCCATAATTGCATTTACTGCTCCACGCATCTTAAAGGCTCCCATCTTTTGAAAATTCTCACATTTAAAAAAGAGGTTGGCCCCAACAGCTCTATTTAGCTGCAACGAAGTTAAAATTGGAGTTCTATGTATATATGGGGCGATTCGTTTGTGAACCCTCTCAATCTCTGCTCTGTAACTATTTGTCATCTATTTTTAATTCTCTGTTCCACTTAAGGCTACAAAATTAGTTATCAAAAATAGCCAATAAAAATTGCTATGATGGCTCTAAAATAAAAAAACCTCTTGTAAAGAGGCTTTTATTGTTAGAGTGAAAACTGTTACCCTTAGGGTTAATCTTGGCCGGAACCCTTTATTGATCCTACCAGATTCCCCACAAGCTTGGCCTAGAGTTTTAGCTCTCCTGTGGCAACAGATAGTGCGTCGGTTGCATATTTGACAGCTTTTAAAGCAGATACCGCCTTCAATGGCGATATAGATTTAATTTCTGTGGTAATAGAGGCAATCCTTCCTGTCTCTGCAACCGCTTTTGTTATAGAGAGTGTAATATTCTGAGCAAGTTGAATATAGTCGTCTAAATGTGCCTTCTCTTCGGAAATATCTACAGTACCGTCGCTGCTTGCTGTAATGTTTTGCCGGAACTTAGACAAGAACGCTTCGTTTGCATCGGCCAAATCTAATAGAGATTTAGAGGCAGAGACTAAGGCATCTAAAGATGAAAGGCCCGAAGAGCCCATGCTGCGAGTTTTTAGAGAGATCAATTTTTCGGCTCGTGCAATAGCCTTTTTAGCTGTTATCTCCTCTTTAAGAGCGAGTCGTTCTGCATTTAGTTCCTCTTCACTCTTTTGTGCAAATGCCCCCTGCACAAGAGTAACCATCAGTCCCACCATTAGGACCTTTTTGAAAAGATTTTTAATCATAGCGTTATAGTTGTTTGTGCCATACTGCCCCAAGTAAAGCTGTTAAAGTTTCTAAAGTGAAGTATGGGGCATAAGCTCTTTTTCTCTACCTTAGTGAGCCGTCTTATTAGAGTAAAAAGCTAATACTTCGCGCGATTGTAATTATACTAAGTAAATAAGTGTAATTATAGAATGCTTATAAAGAAACAACTATAAGTAAAAAAATTTCACTGTAGAGAAAGAATAGCTTCTCTTCTGTATTAAAAAAAGCGAGAAAGCCAATATCTACGCCCTTTTTGAGAGGGCATAAATTTGGCAATCTTTTTATCTACTACTACTACTTTTTAAAGGGGAGAGCAGATTGAAGTAAAGGTGGCGAATTAGAGTAGCCGGGTGCCGGTTGTTTGCCGGGGCGCCTTTACTACCAATACTCTTGCTTGTGTACTACTGCTGTTGGAGAGGCAATGTACAATCTTTTTTGGGCTCTCTACAAGGGAGTTGGCCTCAACAGTAACGGTCTCTTCACCCACTCTCACATCTACTGCTCCCTCTAAAATATAGAAAAATACATCTACAGGGGTAATGTGAGGTTTTAGGCTCTCTCCCGCCTGCAGAGTTATGTGCATTGCTTGTGCACTCTCTTGGTCGTACAATTTTCTAACATCAACTCCATGGGGAGTCTGTTCGATTTGTTGATCTTCAACTTTTCTAATAATCATACCTCTTAACAATTATGGGGTTATATATAAAAGAGAGACAACTGAAATTTAAATTTGTTCGCTATTTTGTTGCTTTATGCCTGTAGACTTTAGAAAGCCAATCTTTTAAAATGTAATAAAAATATAGGTATATTGTTTTTTTTTAAAAAATAAGTAGAGATGACCACTATTATTCAGCGCGAAGAGTTACAAAATAAGATTTGGAAGCCAAGCGTATGAAAATATTAGATAATAAACAGGGGCGAACAGTTGAAAAGGAGATTGTTAAGCGAATGAATGCAAGCTCTTCTCTAACTGTTAGCACCGGAATGTTTAGTATCTATGCCTTCTATTTTCTGCATGAAAAGATAAAAAATATAAAAGGATTAAGAATCCTACTTTTGTCAAACCCGCAAACAAAGAGTCCACAAGGGATATCAATTGCCTTGGATAATACCTTTTGGGGAACTACTGAAGAGGGAGGATTAAAAAGGCAACTCTTACTAAGATACGCGGCAGAGCAATGCACCCATATTCTTCAAAGAAGTCGTATTCGCACTTTGAAAATACCCGACTCATTTGGATTTAAGCTGATATTCATAGAAAATGACCACGATAGCTGTCTGATCAATCCTGGTATGGCAGATTTCTATTCCGATTCCTTAGGTTTTGTTAACACTGGGAGACCACAGCAACATATTCTTCACAACAAAAAAGAGGATGTGGCGCAATACAAACAGATGTTTGATAGTGTGTGGTCGGATAATTCCATCTCTAAAGAGATTACAACACTGGTTTTAGATGAGTTAAAAAAAGGATTTAAGGAATACTCCCCCAATTCGGTGTATTACATGATTTTACACCATCTATTCCATCATTCCATTGTTGATTTTGCCGACGATAAGATTTTTAAGTCAAAAACTGGATTTAAAGAGACAGAAATTTGGAATAAGCTATACAAGTTCCAGAAAGATGGCGTAATGGGGGCTATCGAAAAAATTGAAAAATATGGAGGTTGTATAATAGCCGATAGCGTTGGGCTGGGAAAGACTTTTGAAGCACTTGCCATTATCAAATATTATCAATTACGAAATGATCGTGTATTGGTACTTTGCCCCAAGAAGTTGCGTGAAAACTGGACCGTTTATACACAAAATGACAAACGCAACATTTTGATTAACGACCGTTTCAATTACGATGTGCTTAGCCATACAGATTTAACCCGTGTTCGAGGCAAATCGGGTGATATTGACTTGGCAACAATCAATTGGTCAAATTATGATTTGGTGGTAATAGACGAATCACACAACTTTAGAAACAACTACCCCTCTAAAGGTAAAATGACCCGTTATGCTCGCATGATGAACGAAGTTATCAAAAAGGGTGTAAAAACTAAACTGTTGATGCTTTCGGCTACGCCGGTTAACAATCGAATGAATGATCTCAAAAATCAAATAGCGTTTATCACAGAAGGTGACGATACTCTGTTTACAGAAGAGGGTATAGATAATATATCCAATGTAATGCAGTTGGCGCAACGGCAGTTTTCTGATTGGGCAAAATACCCAGGTCGGAATATAAATGAGTTATTCGGCAGGTTGGATAACCGTTATTTCAAGCTATTGGATATGCTTACTATCGCCCGTTCACGCAAGCATATTGTAAAATATTATGATTCTGCAGATGTAGGAAGGTTCCCAACCCGCCTAAGCCCTATAAATGAGAAAACAGATATCGACAGTGAACAGTTGTTCCCCTCGTTACGCAATATTAACAATGCGATTCGCAAGCTCAATTTGGCAAATTTTTCACCAATATCTTCTCTTAAAGAGGAGAAAAAGGGAGAGTATGCTGCAAAATATGACTATCAATTAAGCAGCGGGAGTGTATTTAAGCAATCCGATCGTGAAAGGAACTTGGTGGACCTTATGCGGGTGAACTATATGAAACGGATGGAGAGTTCTATCTACTCTTTTTACTTGAGTATAAAAGCATTACTGGAGCAGATCAATAGCAACTTGTATAAGATAGATCATATTGCGCAATTTTCTGACAGCTCCGTTACTATTGACAATATTGATATAGAGGAGGATGAAAGCGACTACCTAATTGGCAACAAGGTAAAAGTACTGTTACAGGATATTGACTTAGTGAAATGGCGACAGGAGTTAGAATATGACCGAGATAGATTGACAAAATTGATGGAAAGTGCCGCTACCATATCCACTACTCGTGACGAAAAATTGAATCGTCTAAAAGAGGTGATTGCCCATAAAATAGAAAATCCACTTAACCATAACAACAAAAAGGCGATTGTATTCTCAGCTTTTGCAGATACAGCTACTTACCTCTATAAAGAGCTATCGGTGTGGATGTTGAAAGAATATGGATTGTATGCTGCTTTAATTAAAGGAAGCGGAACAAATAGAACGAACTTTCCTAACATTGAGCGGAAAGAGATGAATGAGTTGCTTACGCACTTTTCTCCTTTTTCCAAAGAACGCCACAAAACATACCCCCGTGTAAAAGGTGAGATTGATCTACTCATTGCCACCGATTGCATTTCGGAAGGGCAAAACCTGCAAGACTGTGATTTCCTTGTCAATTACGATATTCACTGGAATCCTGTGCGTATAATTCAACGATTTGGGCGGATCGATCGCTTAGGCTCCAAAAATGAGCAAATCCAACTGGTCAACTTCTGGCCAAATATGGAGTTGAATGAATATATTAACCTTGAGAGCCGAGTAAAAGGCAAAATGGTCTTACTCGATATTTCTGCTACAGGTGAGGAGAACCTGATAGAAATGAGCGAAAACGATGAAATGACCGATTTGGAATATCGTCGCAAGCAACTGGAGCAACTCCAAAGTAGAGTACTCGATTTGGAAGATATTCAAGGAGGAATCACCATTACAGACAGCAACATGAACGACTTTCGGATGGAGATTATGGAGTACGAGAAAAACAATCTTGTTGAGTTGCAGGATATTCCTTTGGGGGTTCATACCGTAGTGGAAACAGACGATGATGAGATACCTCCTGGAACTATTTTTTGTATGCGTAGCTCAGTAGAACAAAAAGGGCAAAGTTTGCTTGCTCCCTATTATTTAGTTTATATGGGTGAAGATGGAGTGACTGTATTGGGCTACCTGCAGGGAAAACGGTGCTTAGATTATCTAAAAAAACTGTGTCAGGGCAAAACAGAGGTGTTGGCAGAGTTGGCAGACAATCTAAAAAAAGAGACAAACAACTATGCCAATATGAAAGCCTATTCATCCGTTTTTCAGTTAGCCATTGAGAGTGTTATTGGTAAATCACAAGAGGTAGGTGCCGCTTCTTTTTTCTCTTCAGAATTGGTTTCACTCAATGCAGAAGGTGTAAACTCGCAAAGTGACTTTGATATTGTGGCATTTGTAATTGTGAAACGGAAATAATACATTAGTATTTGTCCGAAATTTACCGAATATCTCGGACCAAATAGAAATATCAACCTAAATTGATAGAGTATTTCAATATACCGGCCGGGGCATTGATTCACACGCCTATCAGCAAAAAGCTTTTTGCTGAAAAGGCCTCTTTATCTGCCGTGGAGAAACGACTGTTGCGTGAAGAGATAGAGAAGCTCACGATGAAAGGTTTATTGCAGACCCGCACCGTTGGATTGGCTGCCTATATAGATGATCAGCAGATATACGACCAAATCATCTTTGCCCAAGTAAGTATCAAGAATCGGGCTAAAGCGATAGCGGTAGCTACTATGGTACAGAGAGCCTTTCCGGCTCCAATGTTTTTAGTTATTCAATGCGGTGAAAGTTATTGTGTCAATTGGTGTTTGAAACGAATAAACCAAACAGATAAAACAATGCGAGTGATGGAGGAACAACAAATAACCCGTTTCTTTATACCTCAAAGCGACGATCGTATTGCAAACGGCTGGTTGCTTTCACTGGATATAACAAAGATCCTCTCAAATTCACTCAAAGAGTTATTTGAGCAACTCTCGGCTAAACTATTTTTATTGAAGGTAGCAGATGAAGCTGGATGTTTTACTGGGCTAACCATTTCAGAGGCTAATTTGGTATATTATCGCTCTCTTCTTGAAGCTCTGAATGCAAATATAGCAGAGCAACAGGATATAAAAAAACAATTAAGAGAAGAGAGTCAATTTAATCGGATAGTGAAACTGAATGGGAGGCTACATGAGTTGCAAGAGAAGGAATTTAGGTTGAAAGAACAATTAAAAGAAAAAAGAGAGAAATAATGATAGAGCACAAGGAGTTACAGCTACTATTGAATAGTACAGAGACCTACAGGGTGGAAAGAACTGTATCTACAAATAATATGGATAAATTCTGCGAAGCAATCTGCGCATTTTCCAACGATATGCCTAATTCTAGAAAAAATGGTTATCTGATTATTGGTGCTCACGACAATGGTTCTCTCTCTGGATTGAAAGTAGATGACTCATTGATGCAAAAGATAACGGCTATTCGTTCCGATGGTAATATTCTTCCCATGCCGCTCATGAATACCGATAAGTTTTCTTTTGTAGGCGGAGATCTACTTGTTGTGGAAGTTTCTCCTTCTTATAGTACACCTGTTCGTTATCGTGGTCGAACATTTATTCGGATTGGTCCCAGAAAAGATATTGCTTCCATAGAAGAGGAGCGTATCCTGACTGAGCGCTCTACAGCCAACCAGGCAACTTTTGATATCTCTCCTTGTCGTGAAGCAACAATCGATGATTTATGCATTGATAAGATCAAATTGCACTATCTGAATCAAGCCATCGATCCTGTAGTCTTAGAGGGCGATAACCGCTCTATAAAAGAGCAATTGGCTTCCTTACGGCTTTATAACCAAACTTATGATTGTCCAACTTATGCTGCGATCATTCTTTTTGGTAAAAATCCTAAATATTTTTTACCAGGTAACTATGTCCAATATGTTCATTTTGATGGATATGATAAGGCTTCGGATATTATAAACGAAAAAACATTTACAGGCAGTCTGATTGACTTATTACCTCAACTGGAGTTATTCCTCGACTATTCCATTGTGATGCAACGCCCCGTTCCAATCTCTATTTTGAGGGAGAAGACGCAATTTAATTATCCCAAACTGGCCCTGCGCGAATTATTGATGAATGCCTGCATGCACCGGGATTACCAGTCCAATATGCCAATACGATTATATCGGTTTAAAAACAGAATAGAACTAATGAATGCGGGAGGACTGTATGGGAAGGCTCGTCCAGAGAATTTTCCAGAAGTAAACGACTACCGCAACCCTGTTATTGCAGAGGGGATGAAGAACTTGAAATATGTCAATATGTTCAATCGTGGGATTGATCGAGTACAAACTATATTAAGAGAAAACGGGAATGAACCGGCAACTTTTGAGGTAGATAAGATTACCGTTTTTGAGGTTACGGTTATAGAAGTCAGAGAGGATAGTTTGACAATGGAGGATGAGACCGTACCAGTAACCGTACCAGTAACCGTACCAGTAAGTGATCAAGTAAAAAAACTTGTAAAAGTACTTAATGGAGAGATGTCTCGAACAGAACTAATGGATATTATGGGTTTAAAAAACAAAGCATATTTTAAAACCAACTACCTACAAAAGGCTTTAGAGTCTGGAGTGATAGAGCTTACTCAACCGGAAAGTCCTAATAGTCCTACACAAAAATACAGGTTGACAGAAAAAGGTAAATTATTGGCAAATAATAAATAGAGGAATAGATAAAAAATAGAGAGTATGCAAAAGACAAATATACCCCAAGTAGAGAGCAAGAGTGCAGATTTGATTGCACAAAATTTGGAGCAATTGAAACAGATTTTTCCCGAAGTGATCAAAGAGGGCAAAGTAGATTTTGAAGCGTTGCACGACCTGTTAGGTGACTATGCCGATACTGCCGAAGAGCGTTTTGCACTTAATTGGGCAGGTAAAGCCAATGCACGCCGTGAAGCTCAAAAACGAAGCACCGGTACACTGCGTCCTTGCCCCGAAGAGAGCGTGGATTGGGATACGACCGATAATCTCTACATTGAGGGCGACAACTTGGAGGTATTGAAGCTTTTGCAAAAGAGCTACCACAGCCGTGTAAAGATGATTTACATTGACCCGCCCTACAACACAGGGAAAGACTTCGTGTACAAGGATAACTATGCGGATAACATGAAGAACTATCTGGA
>CAZEGL010000006.1:0-87935 GCA_964512295.1 uncultured Muribaculaceae bacterium | reverse complement strand
TGGAAATGGTGTGGGGCAAATACTACAAATTGAAGGTTATCTACTCCCAAGATGGTGAGTGGTACCGTGCCCCTTTGGCAGTTAATAAGGTTGAAAGACTCACACCATTTACCAATTGTCACCTTGTCAATCCTCCTCAAACTACCGATAAGAGGTATAGATTTAGAATTCCCATTGATCGTGTAAATCAATTTGCAGCCACCTCTTTTGGTGTGGCGGGCAATGTGCCAACTATAGAGGCCGGCACCAAATGGGTAGCCAATATAATATGGAAAGATGTAGATATTAGTGGAGATACTGATTTAATTACACTAACAAAATCTACCGGGATTGGCCCTAACGATATGATAGAATTTGAGGTACAATACGACGCCGATGAGCGTTTTGGTAACGCTTTAATTGGAATTAAGCTTGCAGATGAAAGTTTTGAGCCTACAATATCATCGCATCATGAGGGTTATCTCTGGAGTTGGCATATTTGGATAAGCGACTATGATGGAAAGCTTTACGATATCTCTACAGGCGTTCGTACGCAGCTTATTATGGATAGAAACTTGGGGGCTCGAAGCAATACTATAAACCATCCCTCATCTATGGGCCTCCTCTACCAATTTGGAAGGAAGGATCCCTTTATTTATGGAAGCTACACATATTGGGAGGGGGTAGGTGCAATTTCACTTCAGCCAACAACACTCCCAGGGGGGTGGATTGCGCGAAGGGCAGATGCTAACCCCAATGGAACTGTCGAATATACGGTGAGTCATCCCACAGCTTTTATAAAAACCAATACCAATCCCAATTATCAAAAAACACACTGGATGCTCGAAAGCGATGTCTCTCTTTGGTCTTCTAATGTTAAAACCATATACGATCCTTGCCCCGACGGCTTTAAGTTGCCCGATAACTCAGTGGTATCAGGCCAAAGTAGTGCCTTTGGCCAACTGACATCGGAAAATTTTATCCCTTTTCCCTCAGAGAATACGAGAGGTAGGTTATATGGCCCCGACTTATGGTTCCCATATAACGGTTTTGCTCTCTCATCCAGTGGTGCGGTACAGGAAATTAGGGAGGCATTCCATATTACTTCAGTCTCCAGAACTTCTGGAGGCGGAAGCGGATACGGCGAATCGTTAAGGGCAAGAACCTTATATGTAAAAGATGGCGAGCCTTTTACAACTGTGGCAGGGTCAATGAATAGAGGTACCGGTGCTGCAGCCCGCTGTATTGAGTGGGAAGGAACGGTAGATTGATTGTAACCAAATAGTAATTGATAAATGCCTCCACCCGGTGGGGGCATTTTTTGTTATAGGTAATGGAACTATATTTGTCGCCAATTGTCGTTTTTTAAAATTGTTAAAAGTGCTATATAGGCTCAACTCTATTAGAAGAGAGGCGGGATTTGACACCTTTGTTGTAATTCTGCTTCTCTCTATAGTAGTTGCTGCATTTTGGCCCTCCTTTGGTTTTGAAGGGGGTGGAGAGTCGTTGGGAGAGATTGCCAATTGGGGGGTATCTCTAATTTTCTTTTTCTATGGATTGAAGATTGAGAGAAGTACCCTTTTGAGAGATCTTTCAAATTGGAAACTCCATTTTGTGGTACAACTTATCACCTTCTTGCTCTTTCCTCTTATTGCAATTGGTGCAATGTTGGTATTGGGAGGCTCTACAGACTCTATGATGTGGTTGGGGGTGCTCTTTTTGGCGGCACTACCCTCTACAGTCTCCTCGTCGGTGGTGATGGTCTCTATTGCGGGTGGTAATATCCCTTCGGCCATATTCAATGCCTCTATTTCGGGCATTATAGGAATTTTTGTAACTCCTTTATGGATGAAACTTTTTTACGATACGGCAGCAGGGGCAATAGATGTAGGTGATATAATTATTAAGCTGTCGCTTCAGGTGCTTTTACCGGTGGTGGTAGGGTTTATTTTTAATTTTAAATTTGGAGAGTGGGCTCGTAAAAATAGCAGGAGACTCAAACTCTTCGACCAAACTGTTATACTATTGATTGTCTACTCCTCATTTAGCGACTCTTTTGAGAAGGGGCTTTTTGAAGGACATACAACTAAAGAGCTCGCTCTACTGACCCTCTCAATGGCTACTCTCTTTTTGGGGATATATGGATTGACCTATCTGATAGAGAGAGTGCTGCGCTTTAGTAGAGAGGATGGGATAACTGCTCTCTTTTGTGGTTCCAAGAAGTCGTTAATACATGGCACGGTAATTTCAAAAGCGCTATTCCCTAATGCCGGCATGGCAGGAATAGTGCTACTCCCATTAATGATATTTCACATTGTGCAGTTGGTTGCCGCCTCTATAATTGCTCAAAAACTCTCTAAGAGTGCTCCCCCTATCTCATAAAAATTCTTTCCCTCTTCGATTGTGGGATACCAGTTGCTATTGAGTGGCTCGGAGATAATTTCAAAGCCCGACTCCTTCAATGAATTTGAGATAACTTTAGTGGTGGTGTCGTTCCAACCGTAGCATCCAAAAGCGATCCCTTTTTTACCGGCAAATTTTAGACCTTTAATCATTGCGAGTAGCCCGGCTGTATGTGACATCAACCCATTGTTTACTGTTGGAGAGCCTATAAAGAGCCCCTTAGATTTGAAAATTTCTGTAATGATGTCGTTTTTGTCGTTGAGGGCAACATTATACAATTTTATATTAAGTAGAGGGTCGGCAGCACTCATCCCCTTAACCAAACTTTCTGCTATAGAGCGGGTGCCGTTGTACATTGTCTCATAAATTACAGTAATTTGGTTCTCTTGATACTCAGCCGCCCACTCTTGATATTTTGTAACAATCTGTAGAGGCTCTTTACGCCAAATTACTCCGTGGCTTGGAGCTATTACATCTACAGGGAGGTTGAAACTTAAGATTTCATCAATTTTTTTGGTAACCAATTTGCTAAATGGAGTCAAAATATTTGCATAATATTTTATAGCCTCTTGGTAAAGCTCGCTCTGATCTACCAGATCGTTAAATAGCAGTTCTGAACAGAAGTGTTGCCCAAATGCGTCGTTGCTAAAGAGCACATTATCGCCGGTAAGGTAGCAGAACATAGAGTCGGGCCAGTGTAGCATAGGGGCCTGTATAAAGATAAGCTCTTTTCCATTTCCTACATCAAGGCGGTCGCCTGTTTTAACTGTTTTAAAGTTCCAATCTTGATGGTATTGCCCTTTTAACGATTTCACGCCATTCTCTGTACAGTAGATGGGGGTGTTGGGGATTAGTTTTAACAGCTCTACCAACGCTCCGCTATGATCCAATTCGGCATGGTTGGCAACTATATAATCTATCTTGGAGAGCTCTATCTCTTTAGAGAGATTTTCTAAAAATTCAAAAGTAAATGGTTGGTAAACAGTGTCTATTAAAACATTCTTCTCCTCCATAATAAGGTATGAGTTGTAGCTGGAACCCTTATTGGTAGAGTACTCGTATCCATGAAACTGTCTTAGTTCCCAGTCATTTTTTCCTACCCAATAGATATTGTTTTTAACTCTCTTTTTCATAGCATCTATTTTTTATGAGTGATTATCTCTTTTTACTCTCTATTCCCTTTAAAAAGAATAACTAAAATCAACCCGGCAACTACAGTAACAGCCCCAACCGCTTCAAACCAAAATAGTTTTTCACCCAACAATAGAACAGCCCCTGCAATTGCAATTATAGGATTGAGATTGCTAAATATAGCAATTTTTGAGGCAGGGATATAGTTTAATGCATAATTTGAGAAAAAAGATGTTACAACAGAGGAGAGAATACCAAGATAGAGCACAGAAAGGAGAAAGGGTGCGCTCTTTAAAGGGAGTAGAAATTGTGTTATTGTACCTCCACCAATGTGCCTGAAAAGTGAGATTGTATTAAAAAAGAGAAATCCTACAACTATCATAATTGCAGTAAGCTCTGCAGAGCGATAACTCCTTATTACCCCTTTGCCAACTATAAAGTAACCCGCCATAGAGAGTACAGAGAGAAAGAGCAAAACTACCCCTTTAATATTTTGCGATGAAGCTACACCTCTATTTAAAAATATAAAGAGAAGACCACCAATCGATAGGAAAATTCCCAATTTTTGAAGCGATGAGCTTCGCTCTCCAAAAAGAAACCGCTCAATTATCAACATAATAGCCGGAAGGAATGCAAAGATAATTCCCGCTTCGGCAGCTGTGGTAAACTGCATACCAACTGCTTGAAAACCAAAACAGCCTACAGGGTAGAGGAGGGCTACCCCTACCACGGCCAAACGGTCCCCTTTTTTAATTTTTGGGATTTTAACTACACCTAAGAGATTAAGTGTAGCAATAGCTATAAAGGCTGCACTAAAGCGGTGCGCCAAAAGATCATAAGGGTTTGAGTAGCCTAAAGCTATCTTTACAAAAATAAAAGATAACCCAATTATTAGGGTCATCAGCACCAATCCTATGTAGGCACCTCTCTCTTCGCTTTTCACTTTATAAGTTTAAAGCGTGCTAGAGGAGCCATCCTTCCCTTATTTATAGAGAGATATTGGCCATCTGTGGTGAGGTTGTCGGCTTCGGCCAAGACTCCTTTCAGCTCCTCTTCAAGGTTATCGGGGCACGCCATCATTGTAGAGACCCCCTCCTTTGAGATTTGTAGAGCAAACTGCTTTTTAATGGTGTAGGGGAGAAGGAGTATGTTACACCCAGCCCGCGCCTCAACTCTTTTATCTTTAGAGTGGAAGATTAGGTAGTGGGTATCGGGTTGCCCCTTTACCTCTTTTCCAAGAAGCTCAATCAGTTGCCATCTTTTATTTTCAACTTTTTTATTCCCCTCTCCCCCTTTTAAGAGAGAGTAGCCGCATGAGGCAGTAATTACTGTTATTAATGTTAAAATTCCCAATTTTATGACTTTCATTATCTATATTTAGGGTAAAATTACAAATTATGAAAAAGATTTTAACCTTCAATAATCAATTTGAGGCATTAAAGGCTAAAGAGCTTTTAGAATCAAAAGGCATACCACACATTATAAGAAGCTATCACGATTCGGTTTATGATGGATTATATCAAACCCATTTGGGATGGGGAGCTCTCTTTGCCGATGAAGAGAATGAGAAGAGCATTTTAAATATTTTAAGTAATTTTGTCTAATTCTATTTTTCTATTATGGCAACAATTCTTAATGAAATCTCCCGTACCTTTAACGAATATCTGATTATACCGGGACTCACAACTAAAGAGCACACTCCAGAAAGAGTTACTTTAAACACCCCTTTAGTTAAATTTAAAAAGGGGGAGAGTTCCAAGCTCACTCTAAATATCCCTTTTGTGTCGGCTATTATGCAGTCGGTCTCCGACAGTAAATTAGCTATCGCTTTGGCTAAAGAGGGGGGACTCTCCTTTATCTACGGGTCGCAATCGATAGAGGATCAGGCGCGGATGGTACAAGAGGTAAAAAAATATAAGGCGGGATTTGTGGAGAGTAGGGCCAACCTTACCCCCGATAGCACTTTGGCCGATGTTGTAGAGCTTAAAAAAGAGAGTGGCTTCTCTACTGTTGGGGTTACCCACGACGGTACTCCCTGTGGCCAACTTTTGGGACTTGTTACCAGCCGCGACTATAGAGTAGATAAGGATCCGCCCGATAAAAAGGTGAAGGAGTTTATGACTCCTCTCTCTAAGCTAATTACAGCTCCCGATGGGATTTCGCTAAATGGGGCAAACGATAAGATTTGGGAGCATAAACTTAATACCCTTCCCATTGTGGATAGGGAGGGGAGGTTAAAATATTTTGTATTTAGGAAAGATTACGAGAGCCATAAAGATAATCCTTTAGAGCTGTTGGACGATCGAAAAAGATTGCTGGTGGGAGCTGGAATTAATACCAGAGATTATAGAGAGAGGGTGCCTGCACTTCTAAAGATGGGGGTAGATTTGCTCTGTATAGACTCTTCGGATGGCTTTTCGGAGTGGCAAAAAGAGACTATTGGTTATATTAAGAGTGAATTTGGCGAAGAGGTGAAGGTGGGTGCCGGCAATGTAGTAGATAGAGAGGGATTTCTCTATTTGGCCGAAGCGGGAGCCGATTTTGTTAAGGTTGGGATTGGGGGAGGCTCTATATGTATAACCCGTGAGCAGAAGGGGATAGGAAGAGGGCAGGCTACTGCTCTTATTGAGGTTGTTGCTGCCCGAAACCAATATTTCAAAGAGAAGGGAGTATATATACCAATCTGTTCCGATGGTGGAATTGTAAAAGATTACCATATGATTTTAGCCCTTGCAATGGGGGCCGATTTTTTAATGATGGGGAGGTACTTTGCCCGTTTTGATGAGAGTCCCACCAGAAAATTGATAGTCAATGGCAGCTATGTGAAGGAGTATTGGGGAGAGGGTTCCAATAGAGCACGCAATTGGCAGAGATATGACCACGGTGGAGAGGGTGGTACAATGAAGTTTGAAGAGGGGGTTGATAGCTTTGTGCCATATGCCGGTAAATTGAAAGACAATTTAGGTGTAACCTTAGGGAAGATTAAAGCAACTATGTGTAGTTGTGGAGTGCTCTCTGTAGAGGAGTTGCAACACAATGTGCACCTTACATTAGTCTCCTCTACCTCTATTATCGAAGGGGGAGCGCACGATGTAATTGTAAAAGATGTAAATAGCCATTAAAGAGTAAAATTATGGATAGAGAGAGTGCTGTAGCAGGTAGATTTTATCCTGCAACTGCAACAGAAATAGAGAGCTCCCTTGAGGAGCTCTTTTCGAAAGCTAAAGAGAGAAGAGGTAGTGATGTTAGAGCTCTGATTGCTCCCCACGCAGGATATCTATTTTCTGGAAAGGTTGCAGCTTCGGCCTATAATCAAATTGAGAGAGGAGGAGTATTTGAGAGGGTTTTTGTTCTCTCCTCTGCCCATAGCCACCATTTTCGAGGTGCCTCTCTATATAGTGCCGGCAACTATATTATGCCATATGGAGAGGTTGAAGTAGATAGGGGATTGGCCAATCTACTCCATAGAGAGTATCCCCATCTCTTCTCTACCAACCCCAAAGATCACAAAGGGGATCATACAATTGAGGTGCAACTCCCTTTCCTGCACCGCCATTTGGCTAAGGGGTGGCTTTTGGTGCCAATACTTTTGGGAGAGGTGTCGTTAGGGGAGATTGAGCAGGTTGCCAAGGCACTACACCCCTATTTCAATAGTGAAAATCTTTTTGTTATTAGTAGCGATCTATCTCACTATCCTCTCTATCAAGATGCAAATAGAGTAGATATAGAGACTTTAGACTCTATTGTTTCAAATGATATAGAGAATTTTCTTTTAACCTTAGATGGGTATTCTAAAAGAGGAGTAGAAAATCTTCAAACCCCAATATGCGGTAGGGATGCCCTTTTAACTCTAATGACTCTCACGGCCAATAACCCTTTCTACAGTTACACTAAGGTCGATTATGAAAACTCTGGTGATCACCCTCAATATGGCCAAAAAGAGAGTGTAGTGGGGTATGGGGCTATAACTATAAGCTACTGGGGAGAGCTTCTATTTAAGATAGCACACCACACTATAGCCAATGCCATAGAGAGTGAAGAGCTACACCCCTCTCCCTCACTTGTAGAGAGCTGGGTCAATAGTTATATAGAGGAGGAGGGGGTAGAAGAGGTTCCCCTTGTGGTTAAAGAGAAGCTTGGAGTTTTTGTAACTCTTAAAATAGAGGGGACCCTTAGGGGGTGTGTAGGGTTTACTCAAAGTAATACTCCACTCTATATAGAGGTTGCCAATGCCGCACTACTTGCAGCTTTTGGCGATTGGCGATTCCCAAAACTCTCTAAAGAGGAGCTGCCCCAAATAGAGATAGAGATTTCGGTACTCTCTCCTATGAAGAAGATAGAGAGTGTTAACGAGATTGAGTTGGGAAGAGATGGGATTTTAATTAAAGGAGAGGGGAGGTCGGGACTCTTCTTGCCACAGGTGGCTATAGAAACGGGATGGAGTGTAGAGGAGTTTTTAGGACACTGTTCGCGAGATAAAGCGGGATTGGGTTGGGAGGGATGGAAAAAAGGGGAACTCTTTACCTTTACAGTAACTATAATATAGCAGATTATATATTCCCTAAAATAACCCGTTGGATTCCAATAGAGGATGCTATCTTTCTTGCCTCTTCAATTGTAGAGAGTGGAGTGATGGGGGTAGTTAGAAGTTTATGAGAGGGGAAGAATCGGCTTATATGCAGGGGGGTATCATTAAGAGATTGTGATACCAACCATTGGCACATCTCTTTAAAATGGTCTAAATTGTCGCTGTAGCCGGGTATCATTAGATGGGTAATCTCTAACCACACTCCAACTTTTTTTAGCAGCTTAATGCTCTCCAATATTGGAGAGAGCTTTGCGCCGGTCAGCTCTAAGTGTACTTTGGGATTGAACGATTTCAAATCTATATTGGCAGCATCTATGTAAGGTGCCAACTCTTGTAGTGGCTTGGGATTTATATAGCCGTTGGAGATTAGTAAATTTTTTAGCCCCACTTTTTTCCCCTCTTTGGTAATAGCCAACATATATTCATAGAATGTTGTGGGTTCGGAATAGGTATATGAGATAGAGGGTACTCCCATTTCTAAAGCTCTATTTACAATCTCTTTTGGAGAGTATAGGCTACTCGCTTCTCTTTTTGGGGGCCCTATTGAGATGGAGTGGTTTTGACAATTTAAACATCTTAGGTTGCACCCTTCGACTGCTATAGAGAGAGTTCTGCTCCCCTCCATAAAGTGGTGTATAGGCTTCTTTCTTATAGGATCTACAGCTATAGTGCAGGGGTTGTTCCACGCCAAGGTATAGAGGGTGCCGCCAAGATTTACTCTACTTTTACAAATCCCTTTTTTACCCTCTTTAATAATGCAGTTGTGCGGACAGAGGGTGCACTCAATTGACTCTCCCTCTCTATTTATAATTCTTTTTTGATATTTTGCCCTCTTATACATAGCTCCCCATACCTTAAATCTGCTCTCTCTCCCTATTTAAATTGCCCCTTACAATAGAGAAGTAGATTCCTACAGTTGAGAGGAGGGCAAAAATTACAAAACCTATCGACATCACTCTTGCAAAAAGTTGGCTTGAGACCTCTTTTATTGAACTCCCCTTAAAGAATAGTGCAAATAGGAGGGTCACTATAGTCATACTGGTTATCTGTCCAATAACTCTCATAGAGGCGGCTGTTCCAGATGCCACCCCATATCTTGAACGATCTACAGAACTCATAATAACATTCATATTGGGCGAAGAGAAGAGTGCAAAACCCAATCCCATCCATAGAAGAAGGAGTACCACACTCCATTTGGGGGAGTGGGCACTAAGGGTGGCCATCATAAGTAGCCCCACTCCACACATTGCCATTCCTGCCGAAGCGAAGTAACGGGGCTCATACCTGTCCGACAGTCGCCCTACAATAGGGGAGAAGAGAGTCATCATAATAGGTTGTGCAATGAGTATCAACCCTGCCTCTTTAGGATTTAGAAGGTGTACCTTCTGTAGAAAGAGGCTTAAAAGAAATAGAATGGTATAGGTAACACTGTAGTTGATAAGGGCTGCAAGATTTGAGAAGGAGAAGAGGCGATTTTGGGTAAATAGTTTAACTTCCAAGAGAGGAGAGTGAGCCCTCTTTTCAACCCTCCAGAAGAGAAGAAGAAGAATAGCACCTCCTCCCATAAGCGCCCACCCAAGGGGTGATGGGATTTGAGATGAACCGTAAACAACAGCAAAGAGAGCCCCTATAAAGAGTAGAAGTCCATTTGTGTCGAAATTTTTAAATGAGATAGGCTCTTTTATTGTTGCAACACTACCTTTATCTAAGTAGAAGAGTGCTACAATATAGGAGAGGAGCCCCAATAGTGCACTTACATAAAATATTGAGTGCCATCCAATAATCTGGGTGAGTACTCCACCTACAAAGGGGCCGAATGAGAGTCCCAAATAGACAGACGATACCGATATTCCAATAACTTGCCCCCTATCTTTAGGAGGGAAGGCTGCTACTAAAATTGCCTGCCCGGTTGTACCGGTAAGAGCTGCTCCCACCCCTTGAGCAAAGCGGGCCGCTATAAGCAATGCTCCGGTAGGGGCAAGGGGAGAGATTAACGACGACAGCGTGAAGATAAGAAGCCCTATCTTGTATATCTTCTCTGCCCCAATAAGATCGCCCAACTTCCCTGCAGGTAGAAGAAAAATTGCAGAGGATAGAAGAAATGCAGTAACTACCCAACTTAGTGAGAGGGCGCTCATATTATAGCTCTCTTCAATTGCCGGTAGGGCAATATTGATTGAGGAGATTAAAAAACTCCCCATAAAGGAGGTGATTGAGATTATTATTAAAATAGAGATCTCCCTTTTATTCCAGCTCATCTATATAAATAGTAAAAATTGTCTCAAAGATAGCCTCTTTTATTGGCATGGTACTTTGCCATATAAAAAAAAAGTGTAGATTTGTCACATATTTTAGTAGGCAATGGAAAATAGAACTTTCAATCTCCACAATAATAATATGAATAATTGTACTCTTTGTACGGGGGGATTGTTGGTATTGTAAAAGATATTATAGCGTTTGAGAGCCTCCCATTTTGGGGGGCTTTTTTTTTGTAACAATTTTAAAATTAGAAAATGGGTTATTCAAAACTGTTGGAGGAGGAGAATAAAATCACCTATGTAAAGGAGTGCTTTGAAAGGGAGCTATGTAAAAACTTAGGGTTAGTAAAAATTTCATCGCCTATAGCTCTACTTGAAGGTACAGGTATTAACGACGATTTGAATGGTATTGAGCGACCTGTCTCTTTCTCTATTAAGGCGTTGGGTGAACGAAAGGCCCAAATAGTACATTCGCTAGCAAAGTGGAAGAGAATAAGATTGGCTCAACTTCAGGTTGCTCCGGGCGAGGGGGTGGTTGCCGATATGAGAGCACTAAGGCCGGAAGAGAATGATACACACATACATTCGGTGTTGGTCGATCAATGGGATTGGGAGCAGAGAATTGAACGGAGTAGCCGTACCCTTTCGCTGCTCAAAGAGAGGGTAAGAATGATTTATGCAGCACTAAAAGAGAGTGAACGACAGGTGGCATTAAGGTATGGCGATATTGAACCTTCGCTACCCGAAGAGATTACCTTTATACACTCTCAGGAGCTATTGGATCTCTATCCCAATTTAGATGCTAAAGAGAGAGAGCAGATGGGGGCCAAAAAATGGGGTGCACTCTTTATTATAGGGATAGGGGGGAAGTTGTCAAATGGAGAGCCTCATGATGGTAGGGCTCCCGATTACGACGACTGGAGTACACTTAACCAAGAGGGCTATTGGGGGTTAAATGGCGACATAATAGTTTGGCATCCTGTTTTAAATATGGGAATTGAGTTGAGTTCAATGGGGGTGAGGGTAGATAAGGAGAGTCTCTTGAGACAGTTGGATATCAAGGGGTGTAGAGAGAGGGAGTCGCTCTATTTTCATAAATTGCTATTGGAGGAGGCTCTTCCTCAATCTATTGGCGGTGGTATAGGGCAGTCCAGAGTGGTTATGACGCTTCTAAAAAAGAGACATATTGGCGAAGTTCAAGTTGGAATTTGGTCTGCCGAACAGAGGAGTAAACTTGCACAAGAGGGTATTACACTGCTTTAAAAAAGTGCTATATTTACCAATAATATTGAGTGTCTGGTTATGGTAAAAGAGTTTCTATTTAGTGGAGTAGAGGCCAATTCATATCTCTTCTATAATGGTAGGGGAGAGGCACTATTTATAGATCCCTCCTTCAACAGTAGAAGTGATAGAGAGGCAATTGAGAACTTTATTGAAGAGAGGGCTCTAAAGCCGCTTGCCATTTTGATTACTCATGGCCACTTCGATCACACTTTAGGTGCCTCCTTTTTGGGAGAGAGATATGGGGTAGAGAGTTGGATACATACCAATGAGAAGGTAGAACTACAATCTGCAAATCAGATTGCAGAGGCTTATGGGGTAAAGTTGGAGTACCCCTTAATTGGAGCAACAAATTTTATAGAGGGGGAGCCTCTTTTAAAATTTGGAGAGATTGAGGTTGAGACTATTTTGATACCTGGCCACACCCGCGGTTCGCTATGCTACTATATCAAAGAGGAGGGGGTACTCTTTGCAGGAGACACTTTTAAAGGGAATAGGATGGGTTTTTCCAATTTGGGCTTTGAGAGTATGGCGCAGGCAATTATTGAAAAAATATTGCCTCTACCGCAAGAGAGTAAAATATTTAGCGGCCACGGCAACTCTACCACCATTGGAGAGATTAGACTCCCATCTGGTGTGCGCCATCTACCGCCAAAGTAGCTCCATTTATAAAGGATGAGGCTGAACTGCTTAAGAAATAGACAGCTTCGGCTACATCTTTGGGGCTACCCATTCGATTGTTTGCATTTACTTTTAAAAGCTCTTGAGGGCTAATATGATGCATTCTTTTTAGAACCCCCGCATCTATACTTCCGGGAGCAACACAGTTGGCTCTAATTCCCTTCTTCCCCCACTCCGAAGCGATCCCCTTAACCATAGCTTCCATATAGGCTTTTGTTCCGGCATACAAACTTTGTCCTCTATAGACTTTTTTTGCAGCAACAGAAGAGATTCCAATGATTGTTCCAACCCTTCTGCGTGCCATTGAGGGGATAATAGCACGGCAAATTTTAGTAAAAGCAACTATATTCACAGCAATCATCTCATCTATAGTGCTGTTTGATAGCTCCGGTAGAAGGGCAGAGTCTGTTCTGCCAGCTGCAAAAATTAAAATATCTACCTCCTTAAGGGTCTCTATAAAGGAGTCTAATTCCGGTTCGCTACTGAAATTGCATTTTACAATTTGGCTATTGCTGCTCCATCTCTCCAAAGGCTCTGAGTTACTGTTGTACTGCAACACCATAGGGCGGTTAAAGAGTGACATCTTCTCTACAATAGCCACTCCAATCTCTGAACTTGCACCGATAATTACAATTTTACCCATCAACTATACTTTTTAATTACTAAGGCGCTATTCTCTCCTCCAAAAGAGGCGTTTACTTTAAGTATATACTCAATCTTCATCTTTAGCGGCTTCTCTCTCACAACAAATAGAGGCGCTTCGGGGTCTGGGGTGGTAAAATTGACTGTAGGGAGAGTGACCTGATTTTGTAGAGAGTGTATAACGGCCAACATCTCAACTGCACCACAAGAACCTATCAGATGTCCTATCTGCCCTTTTAGCGCAAATACGGGAAGGGTAGAGACTCTCTCTCCAAATACAATCTGTAGTGCTCTATATTCGGCAGGGGCGTTTTTAGCAGTACCGGTACCGTGAAGATGTACCGCATCTATTTTTTGGGGTGTTATTTGGGCCTCTGCAAGCGCTTTTTTGATAGCTTTAGAGAGCGGTATTGCAGAGGGGTCGGGATCTGTTATTGCGTAGCTGTCCATAGTGGTTCCATATCCGGCAATCTCTCCCAAAATAGAGTTGGGATTAGCTTGTGAACTCTCTTCCAACAACATTAGGAGTGCCCCCTCACCCAAAGCGGTTCCATTGCGCTCTTTATCGAATGGTCGGCAGGCGAAGGGGGGATTGGAGGGGGGTGTCATAGCCCCTAAATCTTGAAAACCACGATAATTTATATGATTTACCATAGAGTCGCTTCCGCCGGTGATTGCCGCCTTTCGATACCCCTCTTTTATCATTCGATAAGAGCTGCCTATAGCCTGTGTAGAGGCAACACAAGCTGCAGTAAAGAGATTAATTCCTCCTAAAATAGGTGATTTCAATGCTATGTTGCTTATCTGCTCGAAGCTTTTAAAGAAAACTTTCTCACCTCTCTTCTCTTTAAAGACCGACTCTCTCTCCTTGAAAATAGCCTCTATATCTATATAGTCAATGCCACTTCCAATATTGAGTACTATATCGTTGGGCGAGTATCTCGAATGGAGAGAGGTGGAACTCTCCAACTCCTTTAACGACTCTTCAAAAAATTGGATTTTACGATCTATAGTGTGGTCACTTTTTATCACTTTACCTCTATGGCGCACCTCTCCTGCTCCATTAAACCCCTCTGTTACAAGATCTATATTCTCTACCCGGGCAATCCTACGAGTTCCACTCTCTATATTGGCCATTGCCTCCTCTATAGTGCATCCGAGTGGAGTTCTAAAAGCCAATCCTGTGATAACTACCCGCATCTCTCTCTGTTTTACTATTGGTTAAAGAATTGAATTGCTTCGCTGTTGGAGTTGAGAAGGGGATGCCCCTCCAACTCTCTTTTGGTAACTATTGCGGCACCCCCTTCGGCACTACTATCTAAATTGAGCTTAGAGGCAACAATTAAGATTGGTGTTTGGGGTTCACAATTGGAGAGTAGCGCAGAGGTAAGTAGCCCCGAAAGCGACCCTGTAAGAGAGGCATTGTCGCCTTTGAATCCATACTCTATAGAGATAAAACAGTGCCCCATATTACGCATTGTTTTGAAGTGGATCAATGGTGAAACCAATGAGGTGGCTCTATTAAAAAATTGCTTAAAGGTGTATCCCTCTTCAACACTCTCTAAAAAAGGGCTACTCTGTTCAAATAGAAGGGGGTATTCACTCTCTCCTCTCGAGAAGAAGAAGGGGGTCTCTTCGGTAAAGGGGCAGTGGTTAGAGAGCTCTCCTACACAAACCATTGCAGCCATCACATCGCGAGTGAAATATTTGACCAACTTTCTCTTTTTTATATAGTTGTAGATGGGAATTTCATCTTGAGCAAGATATTTCTTATAGATTTTTCTCATCTCTCCTACTATTGATTTGCCCCTTTATAGCTCTCTATAATCAATTTTAGATTGTGGAGCATCTCTTTCTCAAATTGAGGATTTGGACTCTCTAAAAAGCTAAAAATTAACTCTCCGCCGGCACAAAGCTCTCCCTCTCTCTCCCCTTTTACAACAACTGCAGCATACTCGTTGGGGTAGAAGTATTTGATTTTACTGCTATATATCAACCTGTCGCCGGGGTGGATGATGGCTCTAAATTTTAGATTTTTTACCATAGTAAGAGCCACCACTCTATAAGGGTGCCCCTCTTCAATTAGGGTGTGACTTAGAAGAACTCCTGCAAGTTGTGCCATCCCCTCCAATATAAGCGATCCCGGAAAGATGGGATAGTTTGGGAAGTGTTCATTAAAAATTTCATTTGTCAGAGTGATGCACTTAACCCCTTTGGCGCTATCTCCTGCTACCAATTCAACTATCTTATCTACCAAGATAAATCTCATAAAACGCTCCTTTTTCTATCTATAATTGTAGCGAGGTCTCTTACGGTAAAAGTTTCAAAGAGCTCTCTTATTGTCAACCCCTCTACAAAACGGTCGCTATTGAAATCGGCATTGAGCTTGGCAGCTGTCTCTGCACTTATTTTACCGTTATCTACACTCCCCTCACTGTTGCCGTAATCGCTCTGTGCAATCTCCTGAACCTTAATTTTTACCCCAAATTGGTTCTCAATCTCATAAAAAATCTCTACAAAATCTATGCTTTCGGCTCCCAAATCTCTTACCAATGCACTTTCGGGCTTCACCTCCTCTCTATTTTCCAACCCCAAAATGGGAAGCAGAAGTTGTTGTAATTTTTCTAATGTATCCATCCCTATCTACTTTAAAATAATGCCACTAATATAAAAAACTTCTTAGCTATTTACAATAGCCGATAGGAACTAAAGCTCCAATCTCCCTCTCTTTGGGGAGTTGTAAAATTTGGGCTATTGTGTCGGAAGCAATTAGAGGTCCGGTCATATAGCAACTCTCCACTCCCAAACTCTCTGCGGCTAAAAGTATAAATGTGGTTACAGCCGATATAGACTTGACTGCATTCTCTCTCTCCCACTGCAGCAGCTCTTCTGTAACCCGGTCTCTAAGGAGAGCCCTCATTGTTGGAGAGACTCTAAAGTGTGGTATCAAAAGAGTTGGGGCCTCTTTAAAAAAGAGAAAGCTCTTTCCATACTCTAAAAAGAGAGGAGCGCTCTCTCTCTCCATTAGAGCGGCACTCGCATTTAGCCTCTCTTCAACAGCTACTGCAATCTTTGAAATTGTCTCTGAAGAGTTCACCACCTCAACTCCCCAATTCTTTCTCCCACCGGCGAAGGGTGAGAGTTTTGCCATTGAAATTATCTGCTCTACAATATTGGAGGGGAGAGCCCTTTTAGAAAAATTGCGGCAACTTCTCCTCTCTTGGAAGAGCTCTTTTAAAAATTGTGACTTCTCACTCATAGGTAAAGTTGTTGTTCAAAATTAACCGATCAAAGATAGAGAAATTAAATATCTAACAGCGTTGGTTTTACTCTTTATTTTCCTATATTTACACTATAGATTAAACTAACCCACATTATTCATAAACTAAATCCCACAAAATAAAACACACTTTTTTCTATCATTTATCTTTTTGTAAAATCTCAAAGTAGCAATATTGGTTTTTATTTCAAAAAAGTGAAGGTACTTGTGTTGTTTTCTCTATTTGTGTGGTTCAAATCTATGATAAACACCGGTTTTTCTATGAACAAGACACACCTCTCCCAGGTTAGTTATAAAAATTGAGATAAAATAAGATATATCTCAGCCCAAGATAAGCTGTCGGAGTAAGTCCTTGTGTACAAAAGCTTTCGAGAATCGGTAATAAACCCGCCTTTTAGTTCTTTTTATCGTTGTACCAACTTTCAATAACAACGTTCTAATAGTGTCTATTTGCCATTTCCAAGCTTTTTCAAAATTGGTTTTTTTGATTGCTCCTTTCAGGTGAAGAAACATTTCATAGGCTAACGAGCTGATTAACAAACGAAAGAAATTTGCCCAATAACTATGGTTTGATAAGCGGTCGCTAAAACACATGTTCTTAACCTCTTTGATTCTGTTTTCACTGTGTTCTCCGCGTTTGACGTAAAAGCCAAGATAGATTTCTCTTGCTGTCAGTTTTTCAATGTTGCTAATAAAATAGCGCACATTGAGTCCTTTGCCGGTACTCTCTATTTTGGCATAACACTTTTGCTCTATTTCCCAACTCTCGGCTTTGTAGTCAAACGATATGAAATGTTGATGTTTTTCTCCCTTGGATACAAATAGGTGAGTTACAGCTTTTTCTGCTCTGACTGTTCGTCTTTTCAAAACACTGTTGGAGGCTATCCCAATAGCATATTTCAATCTATACTCATCTGCTAATTTATAGAAAGCTGCACAACTGAAACCGCTGTCGGCTCTAATCTCTATCTCCATTTCAGGATAAACTGCTCGGATTCTTTCTATTACTCGTTTGAGAATAGAAACATACCATTTGTTAGAATGACTGTTGCCAGGGCGTAGTACAGGTAAAATTATCTGACCTGTTTCACCGTCATGAAAAAACAATTCGTTGTACATGAATTGCCTGTAGAAACCATTAAAAAGGCTCAATTGCTGATTGCCATAAGTTGGGTCATCGGTGGCATCGATATCAATAACTATTTTCTTTCTTCCTTTTAACGAGTCAACATAACGATCAACCCAGGCATAACATAGGGCAAAAATTTCATGCTTGCCAAAACTGTTTTCAAATCTTGACAGGGTGGGTTGAGAGGCTAATTCTCCTTGTAGAACATCTTTATAGAGTGGATCATTTTTCAGATGATATACATCATTGCAATCTTCATATCCACCCATTAATAGAAATACACGCTGTTTCAACAGTTTTTCTACATCGTGTTTTACATATCCCGAATGACGGTTATTTTGAATATGATTGCTGAAATACTTTATTAATCGATGCTGACGCTCTAATTTTTCAAGTAATAGAACAGAACCGTCTGAACTAACTTCTTCGGCATTAAAATCAAATAAAATCTCTTGTTTATTTCGGAAAACGGCTGTATCTTGTGCTCTCATAAATGGGGTATAATAAAGTGTTTTTCGTTTTAACTACTTCAAAGATAACACTTTATCCCCATTTATTTTGCATATAAAATGATTTTTATGAATTTTTCGGGCTAAAACTAAGCTCACTTTAAACGATTTAAATTTTATGCTATGAAAAAACTATTTTTCACTCTGCTACTGCTATCTCTTCTCTCTTCTGTTGCATGGTCGCAATCTAAACCGTTTGCACCCTATTTAAAGAAGGGTTCTAAAATGGTCAATCTTCAACTCTCCAGTTTGGGAGTAAATACTCTAAAAGTCAGTTTTAGCGATGCACCGAACGATCCTATGAAGATGACAAGATTTGGACTAACCGCTTCTGCCGGCAAGGTGGTAGCTCCCAATATGATGGTTATTGCATTGGTGGGGTTCAACTCCATAGATAACGATGGAATGGCAATAACACAATACAATCTTGCTGCCCAAGGGCGCTACTATTTTAATAAAATGGTCTATGGAGCGGCCGGATTGGGGCTGATTGGGGGAAAGATAGGCGATGAAAAGTCAAATATGTTGGATGGGCTCCTTTCGATTGGTCTCTCTGTAGAGCTCCTTCCCAAATTGATGCTGGAGCCAAGCGTCGCCTTTAGTGCAAAATTGGCAGGAGGAAATATAGCCGATAGCGGTGGTGTCTCTCTCTCCTACACTCAATTTACCCTCAACCTTGGATTTAGTTACTTCTTTTAATCGCTCTTAACTACTCTCAATGTGTCGGCACCCTTTTTCAGAACTCTTTTTAGTGTTCTAATCTCTCTGATCCTCCCATTTTTGAGTTTTAGCCAAAACTCTATCTCGTTGGAGCAGTGTAGGGAGGGGGCGCTCTTGCGCTATAAGAGTGCTGAACAGAGAGAGGCGCTCGACAATTTGGTAAAGGGCAAGAGGGAGTATCTTAGAAAGATAGTTGAACCGGAACTCTCCGCTTTTTTTATAGCATCGTATCAGAGTGCAGTAACCGACCCCAATAGCGCTTTAGAATTTGGATTTGATTTTGAACTTACTGCCAAGGATAGATATAGAAGCGGCCTGCTTATTAAGCAGTTGATATATGGAGGGGGCGAGTATCGCCTAAAGGGCGACTACTCCCGTATAGAGGGGGAGCTGCAAAAGAGTGCAATAACAAAAGGAGAGTTGGACCTTTTTAGAAGGGTAGATGAGCTCTTCTTTGCCACTCTATTAATGGAGCGCTCTCTTGCTCTGTTGGAGCGGCAATTGCTCCTGTTGCAAGAGAAGTTCTCTATTGCACAAAGGTTGCTAAAAGAGGGAAGAGTTGCCTCAAACCAATTGTTAGAGGCCGAAATAGCATTGGAGGAGGCGTTTGGCCGTAAAGAGGGAGTCGAAGAGAATATAGCTACATTAAAAGGGGTACTTTCATCTTTAACAGCTATTGAGATAGCGGATGGGGATAGCTTGGTAGAACCAACTCCCTCCTTGGCCCTTAAGGTAGAGGATCCTCTTTTTGAGAGGGGAAGATTGGAGTCTCAAAAGATTGACCTTCTTGCCTCTCTCTCTGCTGCTGCTGCCCGCCCCAAACTACATCTCTTTGCTGTTGGAGGGTATGGCCGCCCCGCATTGGATTACTTTAGCAACAACTTTGAACCTTATGGAGTGGTTGGGCTCTCTCTTATAGTTCCCATTAGCGATTGGAGAGGGCACAACAGATATAAGAGGGTACTCTCCTATAAGGGAGAGATGTTAAAAAATTCAATTGAGCTCTCCTCTACTTTAAGAGAGGCTGCAATAGCAGAAGTTGAGGGCGAAATAAGAGGGAGTGTAAGAAAAATTGAGCGGGGAGAGAGATTGGTTGAGAGAGTAAGAGAGCTTAGCAGAGTCTCTATGGAACTCTTCTCACTCGGGGAGCTCTCTTCTATTGAGTTGAATGAGGTTCTTACCCGGGAGTATAGTATTTCTATATCGTTGGAGAGAGAGAGATTGGAATATTTACGCCTCCTGCTCAATAGGGGAACCATTGCAACCGATCTAATTTATAGTAATGAGTATGGTAAAAATTAGAACTTTTGTTGTTACAGCACTATTTTTATCTATTTTAACTTTAGGGTGTAGGGAGAACTCCTCTACTATATTTTACGGGAATTTTGAGGTGGAGCAGCTAAATATTGCGTCGGGGGGTAGTGGAAAAATTGTTGCACAGTTGTTCTATGAGGGGGAGCGGTGTGATTCTGGAGCAACTCTCTTTATTATTGATACTTCTCTTCTCTCGCTAACTAAAGAGAGACTTTTTGCTTCGATAGAGGCGCTTCGAGCCTCTATACCCGACGCCGTCTCACGCCTCAACTCTATTGAGCAACGGAAGATTGGCTTTGAAAGAGAACTTGAAAGGGTAAAAAAGTTAATTGATGGCGGCTCTGTATCAAAAAAGATGGCGGAACCGATTGAAGATAAGATTGCAATTGTAAGAGGGGAGATGGCTGCTATTAAAAGAGAGTTGGAAAATTCCGAGAACTCTATTTTGGCACAGATAGAGTCTCTTAAAGCAGAATTGGCCATAATTGAGAAGCGTATAGATAATTGCTATATTATCTCTCCCGCTAATGGTATTGTTCTCTCTATCTATGCAAAGAGGCACGAATATGTAGCAGAGGGGATGCCCTTAGCGGCAATTGCTCCGGTTGGGAAGGTCAATTTTAATGCTTGGGTGAGTGGCAACTATCTCTATGCCTTTAGTGTGGGTGACTCTCTAACTCTCTATGCCGACAGACCAAGGGGGGGTAGGGCTCCCTATCGAGGGAGAGTAATCAATATTGCCGAAAAGGGGGAGTTCCTTCCCTCTATGGTTCAAAGTAGGGAGAGTCGCTCTCTACAACACTACAGGGTGAAGATTGAACTTGATTCCGATGGCTCTATAAAAGGAGGAATGCCCGGTGAGGTGGTTTTAGAGTAAATTTTAATGGTAGAAGTTAAAAATCTTACAAAAATGTATGGAAGGGGGGCTGCTCTCTCTAATCTCTCATTTTCGCTCCCGGCAGCCTCTATTTTGGGGGTAGTTGGTGCCAATGGAGCTGGAAAATCTACCCTTTTTGATATTTTGGCAACGCTCGATCATAAATTTGAGGGGGAGGTAAAGGTGGCCGGCTACAATATAAAGAGAGAGCAGAGAGCTATTCGCCCTATGGTTGGTTACCTTCCCGGACAATTTTCACTCTATCGAGAGTTAACGGTGATTGAGAATATTAAATTCTATGCAAAGATGTACGGCTCCTCTATAGACTCTTTACATAAAATTGAGATATGGGATAGCCTTAGGGAGTTCTCCAACTTTAGGGGTGATCAACTTTCGGGAGGGATGCAGCAAAAATTGTCGCTACTGTGCGCTCTAATCCACTCACCCTCTTTGCTTCTGTTGGATGAGCCCACTACCGGTATAGATGTTGAGTCGAGAAAATTAATTCAGAGAGAGTTTCTTAGATTGAAAAGTGAAGGGGTTACCACAATTGTGAGTACCCACTATTACGAAGAGTTTGCCTCTTTTGACTATCTACTTCTACTACATAAGGGGAAGAGGCTTTTTTTTCGCACGAAGGAGGAGATGGCTGTTCCAGAGAACAACTCAGCCCATTTTTTTGAGAACTATATCTATAACGAAATTGTAAAATTTGAAGAGTTGGAGGGTGAGTAGAGAGATAGCCATATCTGCTAAAGGAATTTCGTACCGTTACGGCAAATTTGTTGCGGTAAGACAATTTAATCTTCAGCTTTTTTCTGGTGAGGTTGTGGCGCTTACAGGGGCCAATGGAGCAGGAAAGAGTACTACTCTTAAGATGTTGTGTGGTATCTACTCTCCATTTGAGGGGGAACTCTCTGTTGGAGGGTATGATATGATTAATATGAGAGAGAGGGCAAAGAGGGGGTTGGGCTATATGAGTCAAAGTAGCACCCTGTTACACCATCTTACTGCAAGGGAGAATTGGCTCTTCTATGCAATTGCTAAAGGGCTTACCCGTAGAGAGATGGAGCAGGAGTATCAAAAGGGGTATTCAAAATTTAAGATGGAGCGTTTTGCCCACAAGAGAGTAGAGACTCTCACTGCGGGATGGCAAAGGCTACTCGCTTTTTCTATAGCTTCCATAGCCTCTCCAAAAGTGCTCCTTTTAGATGAACCTACAGCTGGAGTAGATGCCTTGACAAGAGTTGAAATTTGGAAATCTATAAGAGAGATTGCCCAGGAGGGTAGCGCAATTTTAGTTACTACCCACTCTCTCTCAGAGGTGGCATATTGCGATAAAAGAGTAGAGATAGGGTGAAAAGAGTACTCTATATAGCGGTAAAAGAGATTGTCACCATCTATAGAGATAAGTTGAGTATGCTTATTTTGGTGATATTGCCGGTAATATTGGTTACAATATTGGGGCATGCCCTTCGTTTTGAGCTTATTGAACTTCCATTTGGGGTTATAGATATGAATAATACCCCCCTCTCACGAAATATTATAGCAACTTTGGATGAGAGTAGCCACTTTTCACATAGGGCAAATATCGCTTCATTACAGGAGATAGATAAACTCTTTATTGAAAAGGGTGTTAAGTTTGTAATCTATATTCCGGAAGCTATAGAGAGAGGCGAAAAGGTAGAGCTCTTTATTGATGGGTCTGATCTCTTTTTAGGTGAGGCTATTACTCAAAATATAGAGCTTCTTCTCACTCCAAAAGAAGAGGCAAATATCTCATTTAGATACAATCCACAGAGAAAGGGGGAGTGGATCACTCTTCCGGGGTTGGTGATGGTATCGCTAATAATTGTCTCTACTATTATGTTGGGATTGAGTCTAAATAGAGAGAGAGAGAGAGGGAGCGCCCGGCTTCTTCTTATTACACCCGCCTCTATGAGCCAGGTTATTATAGGTAAAGCTCTCCCCTATATTGCTATCTCTCTTTTGCACGCTATTTCGGTCTTCTTTATATTGCAACAACTCTTTGGAGTTGGGATGAAAGAGACTCTCTTCCCATCACTACTGCTCACCTTAATCTTCTCTATCAACTCTATGGCTTATGGGTTACTTATAGCGGCATTGGTAAAAGATGAATTACAGCTATTAATTGGCTGTTGGCTCTTTCTTTTTATTCCCAATGTATTCTTTTCGGGTTTTGTCTATCCCATAGAGTCTATGCACTCTTTCATTCTAAAGATTGTAAATTTTATACCGGGAAGCCTCTTTATAAATAGCTACAAGGTTCTTATATTTAAGGGAGTAAAACTGAGTGGAGCTCTCTATCCACTCCTTAATCTTCTGCTGCAGTCGCTACTTCTTATTACACTATCGATCTCTATTTTAAAGCAAAACTTTTTTAAGAAATGAGAGTTCTCTTTGCAACTATATATAAAGAGTTTTTACAGTTCTTCCGCAATAGGCTGCTGCTCTTTTTGGTACTACTCTCTCCGCTACTTCTTTTGGCAACAATTCCACACGCTTTTGAAGGGAAGAAGAGGTTAAGAGTTGGCTTTTGCGATAATGTGGCTCTCTATAAATCCTCCAACTATCTGAATGATATTGTGGGCAGCTCCAATTTTAAGGAGATTCTCTTTTTTCAAACTGTAGCCCAAGCAGAGAGTGCAATGGATAGAGGGGAGTTAGATCTGATTCTTATCTATTCAGATAAGGGGGTAAATGCTATTTTAGATGGTACCTCTCCCCCACGCTCTTTAGATGCTCTATCTGTAGTGATGAAGGGGCTCTCTCTAAAGAGTGAATCGCCGCTTCGTTCCCACTACCTATTCAATAGGGAGGGGAGCTATAAAATCTACTCCACCCTCTCTCTAATTGTGTTGACTATAACACTCATAAGTGCAGCACTATTTACTTTAAACTTGGTTGGCGAAAGGGAGTACGGTTTGAAGGAGCAGTTCGATGCCACTACAATTTCGCAACCAATCTATCTATTAGGGAAGTACATCTTTTTTACCACTCTCTCTCTGGCTGTAATCTTCCTCTCTTATGGAGCTGCCAATCTACTTTACGGATTAAAGAGTTCCGGATCTCTACTCCACTATCTGCTATTTAATACTCTTTTTCTTTTTTCCCTTTTGGGCTTGACATTTCTAATCTCTGCTCTCTGTAAAACACAAATTAAAGCGGTTTACCTACTTACCTTTGTTCTTCTTCCACTCACTATGTTAAGTACTCTCTTTTCGCATCTTACAAGTATGCCAAAATGGGCAGCTCTGCTGCGCTTTATAAATCCTATCTATTTTGGAGTGGAGGGTTCTCGTATGATAATTTTTAAGGGGGCAGCTATTGGAGACCTTCTCTTACCCATCCTGCTTCCTATGCTTCTATTGGGCTCTGTTTTACACGGGGCTGCTATTTTTATTATGGGGCGCGCGAAAGGGTGATTGTGTACTCCTGCTGTTCGATACTCCCTTTAAGGGTCATAATATCTCTTCGTAATCCCACCATTCTAAAGGTGAAGAGCATTCCACTATCGGAATCTAAAACGCTAAGTCCTGATGGCGATACTCTACTCTCTCCTCCATCAACCATTATTTGACGGGAGCTATCCCAAATTTGAAAAGATTTATCTTGAAAAATCTCTATAAAAGATCCGGTGTAATCTACTTGAGCTTGGGGTGTAGAGGCAATAAAGAGCCACTTCCCAATATAAGCAGGGTCGCTCTCCTCTTTTTTACAAGAGAAGAGAGCGACCCACACTATTAAAATTGGAACTATTTTATAAGATATGATAGCTCTCATACCTCAAAAATAGTAAATAATTATTTACCCGCTTCTGCCTTTTTAATCATCTCTTCATTGGCAGAGATAAATATCTCTACTCTACGATTCTTTGCCCTACCCTCTACTGTAGAGTTGTCTGCAACAGGCTGGTCAAAAGCTAAACCTTGGGTTGTCAAGCGAGATGCTGCTACCCCTTTTCCTATGATATAGTTCTTGACACTTGATGCTCTCTCTTGAGATACTCGCACATTAACCTCTCTGGAGCCGGTATTGTCGGTGTGTCCCTGTATAACTACATCGGTGTCGGGGTTGTTGTTTAAAGAGGCGCTAAATTGATCTAATGCCCCTTTAGAATTTGCCCCAAGATCGCTCTTCCCTGTTTGGAAGAGTATCCCCTCTGCAAATGTAACTTTTAAAGCTTTTAAGCCGTTGATGTCGTATAGGGTATCTACAGTAGCACCCTCGATTTTTTCAAGTTCTGCCCTCTGCTTATCCATTTTGTTGCCAACAAGAGCACCGGTAGTTGCTCCAACAGTTGCCCCAATGGCTGCACCAATAGCTGCCCCTTTCTCTTTACCGGCTATTGCCCCTACAACTGCACCAAGAGCAGCTCCCCCTCCTGCTCCCCAAAGGGCTCCTTTAGTAGATTGCTTCATAGTACCACAACCTCCTAAAACTAAGGAAGCCGATAGGAATATTGCTAATAATTTCTTCATAATTAAATAAAATAATATTAAATAAAACTTACTGTTTTTGAGTGATTAGAAAACACTGAATTAACCAATTGGTTTAAAAATTACTACTAATTTGTACCTTTGATGTACTATTATTTTAGTTTAACGGCAGTTATGATTATAGGAATAGATATAGGAAGTACCACTACTAAGGCAGTTGCCATAGATAAAAAGGAGCTCAAGAGTAGCGTTAAAACCGAAGCTTGCGATGCCATCACTGCAGCTTCCGGGGCCTTGGGAAAAATTATGAAAGAGGGCGAAATTAAGATGGAATCTATAGATAAAATCATTATGACTGGGGCAGGAGCTCAAAATATATCGGGCCCTCTGTTTGGTATTGGGAGCTCTAAAATAGGTGAAATTGAGGCTATTGGGTTAGGAGGGCTCTATCTTTCGAAGATGGAGAGTATAGTTATAGCCAATATTGGTACGGGTACCTCTATAATTGAAGCAACATCACAAAAGATAACCCATCTTGGGGGGACAGGTATAGGTGGGGGTACAATTTTAGGACTCTCTAAAAGGTTGATAGGTTCTCACTCTTTTGAATATATTATGGAGCTTGCCGGTAGGGGAGAGATAAAAAATATCGATATTCTTATAGAGGACATTTATGGCTCAAAAATGAGTTTTTTAGGCAAAAAAGCAACAGCTTCAAATTTTGGCAAACTCTCCGATCTGCCCAAAGATGAAGATTTGGCATTTGGAATTGTAAATATGGTCTTTCAAGTTATTGGTATGATCTCTATGTTTGCTGCAAAAGGGAGTGGCTATTCACAAATTGTGGTTACTGGAAATGGGAGTACTAACCTACTGGGAAAATCTATCTTAGAGGATATTGGAAAGATGCACTCAATTTCGTTTCACTTTCCCCCTTATGGCGAATTTGCCACTGCGGTGGGAGCTGCTATTTCGGGTTATTGAAACTCTCTTTCAACTCAAGGGTAGAGCGATACCATTTGCCAACTCTCCCTCTCCTTTGTGTAGAGAAAACGATCGTGTACCCTTCCTTTCCCACCTTGCCAAAATTCAAATGTTTTAGGCTTTACTATAACACCTCCCCAGTGGGTGGGGCGCTTTAGTGCTTCCTCTTTTTGACTTAATAGATCTACCTCTTCAATAAAGCGCTCCCTCTCTAAAAGTATTTCACTCTGTTTAGATAGTATAGCAGAAGCTCTGCTTATTTTGGGACGGGTATTGAAATATTTTTCGGAATATCTATGCGAGGTTGCTGTCGCTTCTCCCTCTATTCTAACCTCTCTCATAGAGAGGGGCCAAAAGAAGAGTAGTGAAACTTGGGGATTGGCCAAGAACTCCCTCCCTTTTCGACTATTGTAATTTGTGAAGAAGATAAATCCTTCGGGGGAGTACTCTTTTAGTAGTACTACTCTAGAGGATGGTCCTCTTTTTGGGTCAAAAGTTGAAAGAGTCATAGCGTTAACTTCTAAACTCTCTTGCCGAAGTGCCTCTTGGAACCATTTGTCGAACTGCTCAACCGGCTCGTGTGCCATCTCTTTGGCCAATAGAGGAGAGGAGGAGTACTCCTCTCTCATTCCAAAATATTGCCCACTTTTCATCTCTCTCCTCCTCTTTGGTTAAATTGTATTGTCCAATTGCACTTATATCTACTATAACAACTTTTTGCCCAAAAAGTTATAGGATTGAAATAACAACTATCAGATACTTTCTTCTACTGCTTTACCCTTAGCTTAACTGGAGTGTTATTTTTAACATTGTCTCCTACGGGGCAACGGGCAACAATAGCTTCTAACCATCTATCCAACACCTCTTGTGTGGCATTACATTTTGGGTTGATTACAATCTCGATCTCTTTATACCCGGCTCTCTCTTCAAAACTGCTTCCAAAGACTCTACCCGGATTTAAATTGCCAACCAAATCAATCTCTACACCATCTAACTGGAACTCCATCTCTTTGGCAATAATATGTGCCATTACATTTATACATCCTGCATATGCGGCAAGCAGGTATTCAACAGGATTGGCTCCTGAATCTGTGCCTCCAAGCTCTTTTGGTTCATCTATTACAACTTCAAATCCTCTCGCTTTTACCACTGTTTTAGTTGGGTTTGCACTATATGCCTTTACCCTAAATCTCATATCTTTCATAAATGATATTGGTATTAAATAATAGTATCAAATAATACAAAGCTAATGCCCAAGATTGTTATAAAAGAGCATTTGTAGGTCGATTAAACCCCTTTTACAGATGCAATTTTCAGATATAAAAAATGTAATATTGCATTAAAATAGAAGTAGTAATGAATAGTAAACAATACTCCAAGAGAGTTTTCCCCATAGAGGAGTCCTCTTTTTTTAGGTTACTCTCTGAAGATGAGAAAAGAGAGCTTATCGATAGTACAAATAGAATTCTCTATAGAGGGGGTGAGACAATCATTAAGGAGGGTTTTGCCGCTTCGCACCTGCTCTATCTTGAGAGCGGAGTTGTCAAATTGAATGTAGATAAGGGAGAAAAGAGAATTACATTTAAGATTATATCGCCTGGAGTCTTTATTGGATTGATGTGCTCTTTTGTCAATAAGAAATTGGACTTTTCAGCAGTAGCGGCGGTTGACTCAACTCTCTCTTTAATTGATAGGGCAGTTGTTGAGAAATTTATTGTAGAGAATGGCCAATTTGCACTTAGTATGGTTGAAAGCCAGTCACTTATGACAAATAGTGTAGTTCATCACCTAATTAATTTAATACATAAGAATTTAGCAGGAACAGTGGCAACTCTACTTTTAGATTTGAGTAGTGCTTTTGAATCGTTAAGTTTTACACTACCTTTTAGCAGAGGAGAGATAGCAGATAGTATAGGCTACTCAAAGGAGAGTGTGATTAATCTTTTGTCGGAATTTGCCCGTGAGGGTCTAATAGAGGTTTCGGGGAGAAAACTCACTATTAAGGATGCTCCAAAACTCCAAAGGATAGCCAATTACGGCTAAAACTCATTCTATTTCTTTATCTTTGATTGCCATTTTTTAACACTTCTCTTTTTTATATAAGATTATGCTCTCTTTTTTGGACAACTATCCCTATCTGCTACCATTTATCATATTCTTTGGAAGAATTATCGATGTCTCTTTAGGCACTTTAAGAATTATTTTTGTCTCCAAAGGGGAGAAATATTTGGCCCCTCTTGTAGGCTTTTTTGAAGTTTTTATCTGGATTGTGGTAATATCTGAGATCTTCTCTAGAGCCAATGGACTATTCTCATATCTCTCCTATGCCGCCGGTTATGGGATGGGTAATTTTGTGGGGATTATGATAGAGCAGAAAATTGCCTTTGGAACCCTTTTGTGTAGAGTCTACACTAAACAGAGTGGTGAGGAGTTGATTCGAACTCTAAATAAGAGAAACTTTGGATCCACTTTGATTCATGGCTCCGGCTCTCTTGGAGAGATAGATATTGTAGAGATAGTTGTCGATAGAAGACGGGCTAAAGAGATTGAGAGACTTATAAATGAGTTTGATCCCGATGTATTCTTTGTTACTGAAGATATTAGAACTAAACAGAAGGGGATTTTTCCCGAAAATAACTCTCTATTTAAAAAATGGCGTTTAGGAAAATAAGATCTATTTTAAGGTATGACTACTCCATCTCCAATTTATCGCTTTTGTAACCTCTTCTATCGAAAACTGGGTAGAGGGCTGCTGCCGGTACTTATTTTTGTATCGTTACAAAGAGTAGCTTTTGGTGCAGAAGAGCCACAAATATCACTTATTACCTGCGACAGCGGCCAAGAGCTCTACTCTATATATGGCCACAGCGCACTTAGAGTTAGGTGGCCCGAAAGTTCATACGATCTAATCTATAATTTTGGTCTATTCGATTTTTCTACTCCTCACTTCTATTGGAAATTTATTAGGGGCAATCTCAACTATATGTTGGGGGTACAGAGTATGGAGGAGTTTATCTTTCAATATCGGATAGAGAATAGGGGAGTTGTAGAGCAACAGCTAAATTTAGACGCTATTCAAACTGCACAAATAGTATCACGCTTGAACTTCCTTTCCCTCCCCGAAAATAGACTCTATCGCTATAGGTTTTTAAGAAAAAACTGTACCACTGAGTTACGCGATTTAATATTTGGACTACTTTCACCACAAGAGTTGGCTGCAACGGAAAAGGGTTCATCTCTAACACATAGAGAGCTACTAAATACTTATACACAGGGTTGGACCAAATTTGGGCTCAACCTTATTTTGGGCTCTACTATAGATAGGAAGATCTCTATTTTTGAGGAGATGTTTCTACCGGAAACTCTATATAGGGGGCTTATAGATGTAGAAAATCAGAGCTCCCCATTGGTAACCGCCACAACCCACCTCTTTACCCCCTCTATTGAGAGTAAAGGGGATCACTCTCAATGGAAGAGTGTCTGGGGAGTAGTTCTCTCTCCCACCACAATTTTTTCACTACTCCTACTTCTTACTACGGTATCGCTTTATAGAGGCCGCTCTCCTCTCTTTTCAAATCTACTCCTTATAGCCTTTGGAGCTGCCGGCCTTTTTTTACTTGGAGCAACCTCTATAACTCTACACTCCGAACTATTTTGGAACTATAATCTACTTTGGTGTAATCCGCTTCTGTTGCCGTTAGTTATACTCTCTCTCTTTGGTAAAAAAAAGATAGAGAGAGCGCTCTGCGCCCTCTCTACCCTTATGTTGGCCCTCTTGCTGCTATTGTGGAGCATAAAGGTTCAATATTTTGAGTGGAGCTATCTTATTGCAGCTTTATCACTCTCTTTAATATTGCTTCAAAGACTCTTTGCCCCTTCTCTCTTTAAAAGAGGGTAACTAATTTTGAGGCTCAAATACAAAGGTCATCCTATTTCCTTTCCCAAAGATACTCTTTGCAATTTTTTGAATATCTTCGGCACCAATCTTATGGAGAAAACTCTTCTCCTCTTCTCCAATAACTTCTTCGCCCATAATGGTATTGGAAAGATAGGCAAGCCAATCTTTTTGAGACTCTGTTGAGCTAAAGAGCTTATCTAAATAGAGGGTAACTTCATTCACCTCTCTTTGAGTGGGACCGCTCTTGACAAGTTTGTCGATCTCCTCCTGTATCACCTCTAAAAGTTCATCTACAAGGGCGGGATCGGTATCGAAATCTATACTTATAGTTGCCGTAGCTGTTGGATATTTTACCAATTCACGGCTCACTCCTACATAGTAGGTGCCGCCTCTCTCCTCTCTTATAGAGGTCAAATACCTGTCGCTCAATATGTAGGCAACATATCTGGCAGCAAGACTATTTTTTCCGTTATATGGTACCGGTGCATGGAAAAACCTTGTTACTGTAGCCTTGGTGCTAACCATACCTTTTGCTTGGAAACGAAGAGCTATTTCACCTTTGGAGAGATTGCGCTCTTTGTAGGCGGTTACACTATTTTGAGCCTCTTTTTTGGCAATAGTGCCTACATATTTTGAGGTGAACTCTCTACCCATTTCGGGAGCCATTGGTCCTACAAAAATAAAGGTGTAGCCGGGGGTTGCAGCAAAGATTTGATTATAGATCTCCTCTATCTTCTGCGGTGTTATAGAGGCGGCAAACTCCTCTGTAAAATTGTTGTGCAGAGGGCTGCTTATATATTTTAGCTCCCTTACTGTGTCGCGGAATCTACTAGTTTCACTCTTTGATTCAGTGATTCCTTTTATTATCCTCTCCTTTAAATTGTCGAAATTGATTTGATCTATAGAGACATCTGTAAAGAGATGGTGAAGGAGTGAGAAGAACTCTTTAGCATCGCTCTCTTTAAACTTCCCATTAAATTGGGAGTATCTATAATCTAAAGAGGGACTTAAGCTAACTTTATGACGCATCTTCCATTTAGTGAGCTCATTTCTATTGAGGCCATTAACAGTAAGGTTCAGAAGGTTGTGTTGCATAAGAGTCAACTCTTGAGTGGGTAGGTTGGTAGCCAACCCTCCCTTTTTAAATGCTCTCATATTAATATAGCCCTCTTTATTGGCCTCCTCTTTCCAAATAACTTTAACTCCATTTGGAAACTCCCACTGGTAAGTTGAATCGGCTAAAGTGCTCTTTTTATAGTTTTTAGGACTCACTGTAGAGTTGAACCCCTCTAACGATATCTGTTTATCGGAGATAGGGACAAATTTATCGAAAGAGCTTTGTGCAATTGAGTCGGTAAGCGCTATAACCTCTTCAGGGGTGGGGAGAGTCTCCTTCAGCGATTCTGGAATAGCAAAGGGAATAACCCTATTGTCGTGGGTAATAAGTTGCGATATTGTATTATTGATCTCCTCAGTTGTTATTTTGTCTAAGATTTCTAAAGAGAGTTTGCCACACTCTTTATGGTTGAGAAGGGGTTGTGAACGGGTGTAGTGCTCTACAGCCTCATTTACATAGTCGGAGTTGCGATAATTTGCTTTGCGCCTGTTTGTACTTTCGATACCTCTCTTTACAATCATCTTGGCCCTCTCCAACTCTTGGGCAGAGATGCCGTGTTGGGTGAGTCGCTCAAGCTCAATAAGAAGGCTTCTTAAAGCGCCAAAAGTATTCTCTTTCTCCTTTGGAATAGCTGTGATAGTAAGTAAATTGGCTGCATAATAGATAGATCCAAAGATAGGAACCAAAGTTTTAAATTGGGTTTCCGGTTCCATAGCCATTACATCGGCCCTATTCTCGAAAACTGCTTTGATAATAGAGGTGGCTACATCGTAATAGATGGCGTAATGGCTCTCTCTCTCCTTCTCGGTTAGAACCGGCATCTTTTTGACCAATCTTACCGATACTGCTTTAGATTCGGGGTCGGTAATAAAGCCTACTATCGGTTCACGGTTGTCGGGGATATAGTAGAGCTCCTTTTTGGGGCTATTTTTATCGTATGGGATAGATGAGAAGCGACTCTTAATACGAGATTCAATATCATCTACATCTATATCTCCAACAACTACAATTGCTTGCAGATCGGGTCTGTACCATTTGTGGTAGTAGTCAATCAGCTCCTCGCGGGAGAAGTTGTCTACCACCTCCATCAGCCCTATCACATCCCTCACCGCATAGCGGGATCCCTTTTGTACATAGCGGTTGATCCCTTTCATCATTCTTGCTCTACTGTCGTCGCCTCTTCTCCACTCCTCTCTAACAACCCCTCTCTCTTTATCTATCTCCTCCTGCTCACACGAAATATAGTAAGACCAGTCGTGAAGGGCAAGTAGTGCAGTATCAATAATGGTGCTCCTTAGATTGACCGGTACGGCCGATATATTGTAAACGGTCCTATCCATAGAGGTGTAGGCATTTATATTGGCTCCAAACTTTACTCCAATTCCTGCAAAGTAATTTAAAAGAGCTTTGTCGGGGAAGTTTTTGGTGCCATTAAAGGCCATATGTTCAAGAAAATGGGCCAAACCTCTCTGATTCTCCTCCTCCTGTAGAGAGCCCACATTGTGTATAATAAAGAATTCGGCATACCCTTTGGGATTGCTCCCTTTCCTAAGATAGTAGGTGAGCCCGTTCTCAAGTTTTCCAATGCGGTAGTTGTTGTCTAAAGGGAGGCTCTTCTCTAAATAACGCTCTTGTGCCGTAAGAAAGGAGAGAGCAAATAGTAGCAATAGAGTTGCCTTAAATTTTAGTTTCATTATTTTAATCTTAGTTTACAAGGTTCATTTCCTCTATAAGATGCTGTGCATTGGCTACTTTATCTAAAATCCAGAGCACATATCTAATATCTACATTTACACATTTATTCATATTGGGGTGAAAATAGGCATTTCCTGCAAGTGACTCTTTGTTGCCATCAAAAGCTAAACCTATAATATCTCCTTTTGCATTGAGTACCGGGCTACCCGAATTGCCTCCAGTAATATCGTTGTTGGAGAGAAAATTTACATAGAGCTTCCCTTTGTCGCCCCATCTGCCCCACTCTCCATTTTGTACCAGTTCGAGCGCTTTGGGATTTAAATTGAAGTCGTAATTTGTAGGGTCATATTTATCTATCAATCCCTGTGAGGTACTTTGAGAGGCGTAGTAGATGCCGTCCGACGGAATTAAAGGGGTTACATTGCCATAAGTTATTCGCATTGTGGAGTTGGCGTCGGGGTATTGCACATCTCCTCTCTCTTTTTTCATCTGATAGAGCAATCTGGTATATTGGCCTTCCAACTCCATCAAGTTCCCCTTAATTCTTTTTTTCCTGAGAATTTTAACGCTCTCATTGTTGTACAGAGTAACATTTGAGGACTTTACCAGTTGTACTAAAGGGTCGTTTATATATAGATCTACAGGTTGCTTTTTAGAGCTTACACTCTCAAATTTATCGGGGTCTAAAAAGATTGAATTTTCAAATAGATATTTTGCAATCTTCTCGCTTTCGCCATTAAATTTTCTATTGAGCTCTACAATATAATCACCCCAAAAACGGTTGGGAACATTGGTGAGAAACTTATTGAGCTGATACTCCATTAGTTTTCGTTCTACTCTTAGATCGCTTTCGGCATATCCTTTTTTGATATTTCTTACAAGTGTAGAGTGATGTTTTGTCTGCGGTACTAAACTATCCAATCCCTCTTTCTCTTTTGCGCTGTTAAGGGCAAATGCGCGATTACCCAAGTAGATAAAGCCTTTACCGGAGACCAATGTCTCTTGATAATATTTTTTAAAACGGGTAAGTTCATCTATTGCCTTATATCCCTCTTTCATCTTTGAGAGAAGAGTGCCCCACTTCGCATTTCGGGTGGAGTCGCTCTCAATCCACTGTTGCAGCTGTTGCTCCTCCTGCTCTTTCTTTTTTGCAACATTGAAGCGGCGGAAGTTGTAAATTTCTCCCTCTTGGTATTCGTTCACATTGCTAACCGAGAAATAGAAGTCGGCATATTTTAGTCTCACTTCGGGATCCTGCTGCATCATTTGGTTGATTATGCGCAATTTGTCGCTTCTCAATTCAACCGATACGGGATTGGTCTCTATTGTGTGATTGACTGCAAATGAAGATTGGTAACGGTTGGTTCTACCGGGAAAACCTATAACCATTGTGTAGTCGCCCTCTTTAATCCCTTTGGTAGAGATGTTGAGTACTTTTACAGGTTTCAAGGGTCTATTCTCTTTGGAGTATTTTGCAGGGCGCCCATCACTATTGGCATAGACTCTATAGAGGGCAAAGTCCCCTTTGTGCTGTGGCCACTCCCAGTTATCTACATCGTGACCAAATGCTGCTACCGAAACGGGGGGGGCTCCAACAAGGCGGATATCGGTATAGACCTCATAGAAGAAGAGGTAGTAGGTAGTTCCACGCCACATAGAGGAGAGCATGCTCTCCATACCGCTAATCTCATTATATTTCTTTTCCAACAGATAGGAGATTCTTCTCATTCCAGCTACTCCACCTGCTTTACGGATAGAGTCGGCAGTGGCACTAACCTCTTCGCTTACATCAATAACCTTTCTTAGAAAGAAGATAGATTTGCCGGGAATAGGAATCTCCTGCTCCCTTTTCATGGCCCAAAAGCCCTCTTCAAGATAGTTTTTTTCGGGGGTGCTAAGGGAATGGATATCGCCATATGCGCAGTGGTGGTTGGTTATTAGAAGACCCTCCTGAGATACCATACTGCCGGTACAGCCAAAATCGAGCGCCACCACAGCATCACTGATTGAGCTGTTGGTTTCGTCATAGATAACTTTGGGATCCAATTTTAATCCCGCTTTTTTCATCCGTTTTGTGAGGTTCTTCTCTAACAGATTTATAAGCCACATACCTTCATCTGCCTTTAAAGGGGCGTAGCTTAAGCCAATAAATGTTGCTAATAGTGCTATTAAACCAATTTTCTTCATATCTATACTCTTTTAAATTAAGTAACCTGCGTTTAGGGCGCAGGTTACCTATCAGCTATTTTAGATTACTCTCTATAATTTTATTGCTCTATCTCTATGGTTGTACCTCTATTTTTAAATGAGAGTTTGGCATCTACCTCATTAATATCTCCACTCCTCATTCTCACTTTCCACTTCTCTTGAGTCAACACCTCCCATATCTTCTCTTCATCCAATACCTCTTTTGAGTAGGTTATGTGGAAGCAGTATTGCCCCTGCTCATCTATTAAGGTTTTAATAGAGAGGAATCCCTCATTTTGGGAGAGCCAGTTGGAGAGGTAGGGGAGATTACGGGTAACTATGGGCTTATCTAAACCGGGGTAGATAAGTTTGTAAACAGCTTCACTCTTGCCGCCCCACTCCTCTTGGTTCTTTTTAAATTCAACTGCAAAAGGAGAGAGTTGGCTTCTAAGGAATTCCAATCTTGTAATTGTTTCGGAACCTTGCTCCATACCTTCGTAATCGTATGCTGTTTTAATTTTCCGCTCTCCTCCTCCTGCAACAGGCATAACAAGCTCTTTCTGTTGAACAATCTCTTTGATAAATTTTTCATCGATTGGCTCATTGGAGTCCATATAGAGTCGAACAATCAAAGGACAGCCATATTCGCTCTCAAGACCATAGTAGGCAGCCCCTCTTTCGCTTTGACGGAATTTCATTCCCAAGTAGGTTAGATCGAGACGGTCAGACATCTTTTCGGCATAGAAGGTTATAACCTTAACCTCTTCAACTTCGGCCGAAGGGGTATTTATCTTGAATTTGGAAGGGACATAGATCTGCTCTTTAATTTTATCTTCGTTGGTTTCGCTAGGGTCGAAGTGGATAATGGCATATGAGTGTTTTACAAAAGTGGTAACACCGTAAACTCCGGGGACTCTCATCAATTTGGCTTTGAAAGTGAGGGAGCTGCCCGAACAGGTTATTGAACGAAGCCCTTCAATTTTTACCTTCTCGATATTTTTGAACTGTAATAGAGAGTCGCGAGGAATATCTCTATTCTCATACCAATATTTATTTAGTGTAGGGAGTTCAACACTTTGGCCATAGAAGAGGGCACCAAAAAATAGAGCTACAGCAAGAATAGCGGGGGCCCAACGGAGCCATTTTTTACCGCCAAATGAGAGTGCATCTTGATTGCAGGCAGTGATACATTCGCCACACAATGTGCAATCTACATGCTTAACTGCATCAACTTGATCTACATCTATTCCGTAAGGGCATCTTGTTGGGCAGAGGCCACAATCGTTACATTTCTCTGTATCTCTCTTCAATTTAAGAAGAGGGAAAAATTTAGATTCTAAGAAAATTATCTCCCAGAGCCAGCTTAAAAGTGCAGCGGCACCAAGTAGCCATAACCATGAGAGGTGGAGTCCGGCGGAGCCTAAGAGTAGATAAACCACTAACAGAACCACAAATGTTATGGTAAATTTAAATATGTTGCTGAGTGCTCCAAGCGGACAGAGATATTTGCACCAGAACATATTGATAAAGAAGTTGCCTACAATAAATATAAGGATGGCAACAAGAGACATCCACAGTGTTATCTCTCCTTTAAAACCTGTGGCAACAGCATAGTAGGGGTCGAAATTTTTACAAAATAGTTCAGAAGTGGTCACTGTCATATAGAATATCCAGAAGAGTAGGAGATATTTGACAGTGCGGAGTGCCCGATCGGCAATTGAACCCCCTTTAATAACTATCGGCTTAATTTTAAATCTCTTTCTAAGCTTTCCAAGATATTCAGAAGCCCAACCCAATGGACATAGGTAGCCACAAAAGAGTTTGCTAAAAAGAACAATAGCTACAGCTAAGAAGATACCCATCATTATTTGGGTAGCTGTCATACTACAGGCAAGAGTATCGGTATCAAGATAGGAGACTAAAGCTTGAAGTCCACCAAATGGACAGTAGGCTTCAGAGTCGACACTCTTGGTACCGAACACTTTCGTAAGAAAAATGATCAGTGCAACGATTACTCCCCATTGTATTAAATGGCGTAACCAATTTTTTTTGAATTTTTTCATCTGACTGTTATTGTTTTGTTATTCTCCTTTTTATTGAGTTGGAGATAAAATCTCTACATTTGTCTCCAATCTCTCTATCGCGCAAAGATAATAATAATAGTAAAAATAGGAGCTTTTAAATAGAAATTATTTTTATTTTTGCCCAATCAATGAGAGATAGTAACTCAATGAATACTTTATATACCAAATTATTAATTAAATATAGGTTTAGATTGTGAAAACAAAAATTGTAACTCTATCAACCCTTTTAATAGCCCTATTGACCCTTCAGCTTCGAGCAGATGAGGGAATGTGGCTTATGAATCGATTGGAGGGGGAACTCTACAAGGCGATGAAGAGTAAGGGGCTAAAACTAAAAGCAAATGAAATCTACAATCCACAGAGTATTGCATTATCAGATGCAATTGTGGCAATAGATGGCGGAATGTGTAGTGGAAGTATAATTTCGGAGAGTGGTTTAATGATAACAAACCACCACTGCGCATATGGCGATATCCACTCTCTGAGCACTCCCAAAAAAAACTATCTGGAAGAGGGCTTTTGGGCTACAACTCTTGGTGAGGAGATCCCTATCAAGGGTAAAAGTGTCACTTTTTTAAGAGGTATTGTAGATGTGACTCAGCTCACCAATCACATAATAGATAGTTTGGATAAAGTAGGGCCAAGAGGTCTTTTCTTTATGAATAAAGTTTCATCTGTAGTAGAGGAGAGATTCCCCAACACCCCATATGAGATGAGGTTAACCTCTGAGTGGAGAGGGGAGGAGTATTTTCTCTACCTCTATGAAACTTATGAAGATGTTAGATTGGTTGGGGCACCTCCCTCCTTTATTGGAGCTTTTGGAGGGGAGACCGACAACTGGGGATGGCCTCAACATAAGGGGGATTTTGCAATATATAGGGTATATGCCAATAGTGAGGGTAAGCCGGCAAAATATTCTCAAGAGAATATCCCTATGAGTGCTAAGAGGTATCTTACTATCTCTTCAAAAGGGATAGAAAACGATGATTTTATTATGATTATGGGGTACCCCGGCAGAACCAACCGTTACAGTTCATCATTTGAGGTGCAGGAGAAGCTTGAGATATTAAACCCTATGGTGAGCAGCGTTAGAAGGGCCAAGTTGGATATTTGGAAAGAGCATATGGAGCAGTCGGAAGAGAACCGATTACAGTATGCCGACAAATATTTTGGAATTAGCAACTATACCGACTACGCCAAGTGGGAGAATATCTGCTTAGAGCGCTTCAATATTGTAGAGCGACTTCAAGAGAGAGAGAGGGAACTCTCTAAATGGATCTCTTCAGATGCCAAAAGAGTGGAGCGGTTCGGTACGCTATTAGATGATTTGAATAGAGGATACTCTTCAGTTGCCGATGCTGTTCGCAAGAAGGGGTACTTTCAAGAGTCGCTGGTTAGAGGGGCGGAGCTTATCTCGTTAGGTGGGCGCTTTGTTGGTATAACCCGCTTTATGACAAGAGCCAATAAAGAGAGGGTAGATCTCACATTCCCAAAGGCTAAAGAGTTCTATAATATTGCTGTTGCCCAACTGGAAAATGTAGATGTAGAGACAGATAAAAAACTATTTGCAAAGATGTTGGAGGTTTACCTAAAAGAGATTCCACAAAATCTATATGCCGACTCTTTTAATTCTCTCCTACAGCGTTTTAACAATAATAGCGAAAAGATTGCCAACTATATTTATAGCAACTCAATTATTTTCTCTAAAGAGAAATTAGACAACTTCTTCTCATCTCCAAAGAGTGTAGAGGAGTTTATGGCAGATCCTATTGTTGAGGTTACCAATACCATTTCAATTCTTCCATATAACCAGGCTATAACCAATATTGAGAAGAGAGAAAAACTCTCTCTCTCCTCTCTTAGAGGACAATATACCAACGCTCTCTATCAGATGCAGATAGAAAAAGGAGATGCTATCTACCCCAATGCAAACTCTACAATGAGGTTGACTTATGGTACAGTGGGAGGACTCTCCCCCCGCGATGGTGTAGAGTATCACTACCTCTCTTCAACAAAGGGAATTTTAGAGAAAGAGGATAGTAGCGACTACGAGTTTAAGATAGCCGAAAGCTATAAGAGTGCCCTTCAAAAAGGGGAGTGGGGAAGATGGGGCGATAAGGGAGCACTATATGTCAATTTTTTGAGTGATAACGATATTACCGGCGGAAATTCAGGAAGTGCAGTAATGAATGGCAATGGCGAACTGATAGGGTTGGCATTTGACGGCAACCGCGAATCTATGGCGGGAGATATTTACTTTGTAGATGGCTACTGCAAATCGGTTTCGGTTGACATTAGATATGTTCTATGGGTGGTAGAGAAGTATGCCAAAGCGACCCGTATAATTGAGGAGTTGAAGATAAATTAGAGATTGGAGGCTCTACTCCAATCCAAATTTTTTGAGGAAGGGCTCCTCTATTGGATCTCTTCCTCTAAATTTTTTAAATAGAAGTGCTGCATCCTCTAAATTTCCTTTTGAGAGTATATTTTCTCGAAAAGAGGCTGCAACCTCTTTGTTGTAGATACCACGCTCCAGGAAGAGGGAGAAGGCATCGGCCTCCAATACCTCTGCCCACTTATAACTATAGTATCCTGCCGAATAGCCCCCTGCAAATATATGGCTGAATGAGGTAGAGATTGCACTCCCCTCTACTTTTGGAAATAGCTGAACCGAAGAAGTAGCAAGCTCTTCAAATTGAATAGGATCCTCTATCTCTTCGCCTTGTTGGAGTGTGTGCCAAGCAATATCGCACAATCCAAATCCAAGTTGACGAACTGTATTGTACCCACTTAAAAAGTTACGGGCACTTCTTAATCGCTCTATAATCTCTTGCGGTATTGCCTCCCCACTTTTGTAATGAGTGGCAAAAGAGTTTAGAAATTGAGCTTCGTAGCCCCAATTCTCCATAATTTGGGATGGAAGCTCTACAAAATCTCTCACTACATTGGTTCCTGTGAGAGATGGGAAGCTCCCCTCTGCAAAGATACTGTGTAGGGCGTGGCCAAATTCATGAAGTAGGGTGGTAAGATGGTTGAAGGTTAGAAGTGATGGGGTCTCCTCTGTAGGTTTTGGGAAATTTAAAACTAAGGAGACTATTGCTCTTCTCTCTCTCCCCTCAAAGAGATGTTGCTCTCTATAGTTGGTCATCCACGCTCCCCCCCTCTTTGAAGCTCTAGAAAAATAGTCTATATAAAGGAGGGCAAGATGGGCTCCCGAAGAGTCCGATACCTCAAAAACCTTTACACTGCTCTCATATTTTGGCTCTTGTGGAGCAGGAGTAAACTTTAACCCCCAAAGCTTTTTGGCCAAATAGAAGAGAGCCCCCTCTACCTTTTCAAGTTGGAAATAGGGTTTTATAGTTTCATCGTCAATAGAGTAGTACTCTTTTTTATACTGCTCTGCCCAATAGCCAAAATCCCAAGGCATAAACTCTCCTTTAAACCCCTTCTCTTTTGCAAAATCTTCTATCTTTGTCACCTCCTTTTTTGCCGGTGGGAGCGCTTTATTGAGTAGAGAGTTGAGAAACTCCTCTACCCTCTTGGGGCTTTTAGCCATATTCTCCTCTAAAACATACTGGGCATGACTCTCATACCCCAATAGAGACGCCCTCTCTGCTCTAAGTTTAACTATCTTGGAGATAATTGCTTTATTGTCGTACTCTCCCGAGAGTGCCCTACTGTTATATGCCCTCCAAAGCCTCTCCCGTAGTGCTCTATTGGTGCTCTGCTGCATAAAGGGGGTGTAGCTTGGCTGGTGGAGCGTGATGACCCAACCATCTAAGGAGCGCTCCTTTGCCTCTGATGCTGCTGAGGCAATGAAAGAGTTAGACAAACCCTCCAATTGCGAGTGGGAGGTGAGATGGAGAACAAAATTGTTGGTTGATGCCAATAAGTTTTGCCCAAATTGGAGCGATAGGGTAGAGAGTTCACTATTTATCTCACTGAGTCGCTCCCTGTCGCGCTTTTTAGAGAGTTTGGCCCCATTTCTAACAAAAGAGAGGTAACTCTGCTCTATCAATCTAAGCTCTTCCTGAGTCAAATTGAATTTCTCTCTATTGAGATAGAGACTCTCTACCTTTTTAAAGAGTGTGCGATTTAATAATACTTCACTGCTATAGGCCGAAATAAGTGGAGATACCGCTAAAGCTATACTCTCCATATGGTCGTTTGTGTGGGCAGAATTTAGATTAAAGAATATGGAAGCTGTCTGCATCAACTCTCTACCTGCAAATTCTAAAGCTAAAACTGTATTTTGGAAGTTGGGGCTCTCCTTATTACTGCAGATTGCCTCTATCCGCTCTCTCCCTTTCTCTATGGCCGTTTTAAAGGCGGGGAGGTAATGATTCTCATTAATAAGATGAAATGGAGGAGCTTCGAACTCTCCTTCAAAAGGTAGAAGAAGTGGATTTTCGATCATACAATTGCTTTAAATATAATCTTCTCAATTGTGACTACTTCAATCTAATTACCAAATATTTTGCTCTGCTCCAGAAGTTGTTTTGAGAGAGAATATAGAGTGTTGCCTTACCCTCTCCATTAGGCTCTATCTTATAACTCCCTACAGGATGGAGTGAGAGTACTTTAGCCTTAGCCGACTCCAATGGAATCTCTTTAACGGTTCGGATATCTACTCTTTTAAATAGAGTAGGGTTAGCCTCAAAAGAGATTTTTGAGGGAGAGAAGAGCCCTCCCTTAGTTATCACCCCTTTCTCTATAAGCTCTTTTTTGCAATCTGCAAAATAGTATCCGCTGTAGAGAAGTTCCTCTTGTTTGGCTAAGGTCTCTCTATCTGAAACCCTCTTCTGCTCAAGCGAGGCGATATCCATTTTAAGGTTGGAGAGAGCCTGGTCCATCTTAAGAAGCTCTTCACTCTTCTCCTTTAGCTCTAAATTGGCAATTCCCAACTCCCTCTCCAACTTTTCAATTATGGTGCTTTTCTGCTGAAGCTCCTCCTGTAAAGAGTTCAATCTTTTGGTGTACTCTTTTGAGTTGAAATTACTTTTAGATTGTAACTGGGCAATTTTTAACCTATATAGCTCAATTGACTCTGCCACATCTTTTATACTCTCCTCTACTTTTTGACGCATCTCTCCGGAGAGTATCTCCTCCCTCTTTGAATATTGGGCAATTTGATTTTCGCTCTCTCTAATATTACTTAGACCCTCCTCTACCTCATTTATGATAGAGAAGATCTCTTCAAACTCTTTTGAGAGAGTAGTGTGGTTCGTATTCAACGAATCGTGTTGAAGTTGAAGCTCTTTATAGGCTTTGGAGTATTTGCCACAGGAGAGGGTGGTAAGAACAAGAGCAATCCCAAATAGTGTTTTTAAGAAGGTTTTCATAATGGAGAGAGTTTAGATATTCATTGAATGAGTGATGGGTTGAGTGATCCAACTATAAATATAGCAGAATTTCTCTTCTTAACAATAGCTTTTACTTTACTAATAAAACTATTTCCAATTGTTACTCCACTATCCCTTAATTCTCTGTTATTTCGTTTGAATTTTAAATTATAATCTATGAGAAAGAGTGTAAATAGAGTGGAACTCAAGGGAAATGTGGGTGGAGAGCCCAGAATTACAACATTAGAGGATGGCGGAAGGGTTATGCGTTTCTCCCTTGCCACCAATGAACTGTTTAAAAATAGAAAGGGGGAGCCTGTAGAAGAGACAACCTGGCACAATGTTGTAGTGTGGGAAGGTAAGAGTACTCCCAATTTAGAAGTGGTTAAGAGAGGTGCTTTTTTAGTGGTGAGAGGAACTTTGAAGCAGGTTAAATTTGTTACTAAAAGTGGTGTGGAGCGAGAGGGCTATGAGGTGTTGGCATTCTCTGTGAAAGAGGTGGGAAATTCGGAGGTGTAGTTTTTTTTTTTTACTTTTGGAACCTATTGCCCAATTGTACTATGTTACTGTTCCAAAAGTTGCCATGAGAAATTTCTATCTGTACAACACCCTCTCTAAAGAGAGAGAACTGTTTAAAAGCATCACTCCGGGAGTTGTGGGACTCTATGTATGTGGACCAACTCTCTATGGTGATCCCCATTTGGGCCATGCCCGCCCTGCAATAACCTATGATATATTGGTTCGGCTATTGCGTGAGATAGGGTATAGGGTTCGATATGTTAGAAATATTACTGATGTCGGGCACCTTGAAGAGGAGTTGGGCAATGGAGAGGATAAGGTTCTAAAGCAGGCTAAAGTGATGCAGCTGGAGCCTATGGAGGTTGTGCAACATTACACATTGCGCTATCACCATGCCATGCAGCAGTTAAATACACTCCCCCCCTCTATTGAGCCACGGGCCAGCGGTCATATTACCGAACAGATTTCATTGGTAAACTCTATCTTGAAACAGGGTTATGCTTATGAGAGCAACGGCTCTGTCTATTTTGATGTAGAGGAGTATCAAAAAAAACATAACTATGGGCGTCTTTCGGGGCGCACTCCAGATAATATGCTCTCTAATACAAGAGCGCTTGAGGGGCAAGAAGATAAACGCTCTCCTTTCGATTTTGCCCTTTGGAAAAAAGCGGCACCCGAACATATAATGAGGTGGCCCTCTCCTTGGAGCGAAGGGTTTCCCGGGTGGCACCTTGAGTGTTCAGCAATGAGTGCCAAATATCTTGGCGATAGGTTCGATATCCATGGCGGAGGAATAGATCTTCTCTTTCCCCACCATGAGTGCGAATTGGCTCAAAACACCGCCTCTCGTGGTGATGGAGGGGTAAATTATTGGATGCACAACAATATGATTACCATCAATGGTCAGAAGATGGGCAAATCGCTGGGCAATTTTATCACACTCGAAGAGCTCTTCTCTGGCAAACATCCACTATTAGAGAGTTCATACTCTCCTATGGCTGTCCGTCTATTTATACTACAGGCACACTACAGAGGAACTTTGGATTTTAGCAATAACGCTCTTGCAGCTGCTCAAAAAGGGTATCGAAGATTGATTCGGGGGGCAAAAGAGTATAAATCTCTTAAATTTGTAGAGGGTAAGGGCTCTAAGGAGCTAGCTCTGTTGGCAGAGGAGAGCTTTACAGCTTTGTGTGACGATCTCAATACGCCAATTGCCGTAGCCAAACTTTTCGACGCTTTGAAGGTGATAAATTTGGCCAAAGAGGGTAAATTGCAACTTACATTTGAAGATAGGGAGAATTTAGATACTCTCTTTAATCTGATCTTAACTGAGATATTGGGTGTGGTAGAGGAGGAGAGTAGTGTGGGAGACGATAAGTTAGTTGGCAGTTTGGTAGATATTGTGTTAAAGATTAGGGATGAAGCTAAAGCTCAAAAAAACTTTGAAGTTAGCGACTTGCTTAGGGCCGATTTAACAAAAGCGGGTATCGAAATTAAAGATACTAAAGAGGGAACCCAATGGAGGGTGGTTGAAAATGAGTAGCAAATCTCCCTTTATAGACTCTTTAAACCAAAGAGAACCGGGCTCTTTTAAAGAGCTTTTTAGACGACACTATAGTAATCTTCTTAACTATTCACTCCATTTTCTCCCTTGTCAATCGGATGGCGAAGATGTTATTCAAGATGTTGTGGTTGAACTGTGGCAAGGGAATGCCTCCTTTCAGCATGAGGCGCAACTTCTTGGTTATCTTTTTAAAGGGGTAAGAAACCGCTCTCTCTCTGCTTTACGAAGAAGAAGACGCTTTATTGGGTATGGGCCAATTGCCCAAGAGCAGATTGCACAAGAGGGGAGTGAAAATTTTTGGGATCTAAATAGTGAGCTGTTGGAGATGTTCGATCAATCTCTTGGCCAACTTCCAATAGAGTGCCGCAAGATATTCTCCCACCTACTCAACGGTCTTTCGGCTGTAGATATTGCCTCTAAGTTAAATAGGGCACCCAGCACTGTGCGATCGCAAAAGAGAAGAGGAATCTCAATAATGAGAGAGTTTGTAAGAGAGCAGGAGCTATGTAAAGAGATTATAGATCCCCTGCTATAATCTCAACTATCTTCTCGTTTTTAATAATTGTCATACCATGCCTGTCGTCGGATATACCATCTTGCAACAGGTAGCTGTATTTGGGTTGGCTCCCTACTAAAGTTGAGGGTAGAAATTTGAAGGTTATACTCTCTTCACTCTTGGTCAGCTCTTCTCCCGCCTCCATTATATGTGTAGAGATAATAAAACTGCATCTTCTCTTTTTGGCAAAAGCAGAGGTTATCTTTACCGTCGCTTCATGTGCATCTTTGACATTTGTCCCCTTAAAGAGTTCATCAAACATAACAATCACTCTTCGGTTCTCTGCAACTTTAAGGGCTATCTCTTTTACCCTTACAACCTCTGCATAGAAGTGACTATACCCCATATCCAAATTGTCGGCAACATTGATTGAGGTAGAGAGTCCGGTAGCAGGAGAGAACTCCATAGAGCTAAAAGGTGCAGGGTACCCCATATGTGCCAAGTAGATAGAGATACCAAAGGCCTTCATTAGGGTAGATTTTCCCGCCATATTGGCACCGGTGAGAAATAGTACATTCTTCTCTTGGTTGAAGAGAAGATCATTTGAGACTGCATTGGGTATAGAGGGGTGGTAAACTCCTTTAACCTCTACTCTATTTTCATCTTGGGGAAGCAGTTTTGCAAAGTTGAATTGGCGCTCTCTGCCAACGCGGGCAACTGTTATGTAGAGGTCTACCTCTTCGATTGACTCCAATATCTCTCTGACTAATGTAAGATTCTTATACCTAAGCAGATAATCAAGTTTTAAGAAGTTGATAAAGCTATTGTCGGTTGGGTTATATTGCTCTAATCTCTTTAAAAGATCTCTCTTCTTCTTTTGATTGATATTGGAGAGTTTCATAAGAAGCTCTTCGCTTTTCTCTTTAGTGGCAATGGAGTGTGTCAGTTCAATAAACTCTTTTATAACTTTAACACTCTCTCTCTGCTCTTTAACAATTTCTAAATGCTCTTTGTCTATAGAGAGTACCGAGAATAGTTTCTGTTTAATGTTGGTAAATAGAAAGAGGAGTGGATTGGTTGCACTGGCACTATCTACATATTGCTCTGTAGAGTCGTACTCTTTGGAGCTGAATGGAAGAGTAAAACTGTTTTTATAGAAAAATTGAAATCTATTGGAGCGCTCTTCTATTGAGTGGGATTCCGACAGAGGAGAGTTGAAGTGCTGCTCTAAAAGAGTTGTCGCCCCCCTTGTTACAGTGTGGTTAAAGATAGAGAAGATTGAGTCGGGGCGATAACGGCCCAATAAATTTAGCTCTTGGAGCGTCTGCTTATCTACATTAAAATGCATTTCAACTATTTAGAATATCTAAGATATTTTCGTTATTAATTATGAGCATACCGTGGCGGTCTGCAGTAATTCCCTTAGAAAGCTTATAGGTATAGATGGGTCTATTCCCCTCCATCACTGTTGGAAGGTAGAGAAAATTGATATTTTTACAACTCTTGTCGAGTGTTGCACCCGCCTCGATAATGTGGGTAGAGATAATAAAGAAAGAGTTTGCAATAGAGGCAAATGCTTTGGTAATAGCTACGGTAGCATCATAGGCATCTTTTACATTGGTTCCTCTAAAGAGCTCATCGAAGATTACAAAAATCCGTTTGGAGCGGCTCAAACTCTCTGCAACTCTCTTCACCCTCATCACTTCGGCATAGAAGTGGCTATACCCCATGGCAATGTTGTCGGGGAGATTTATAGTGGTGAAGAGCCCCTCCATAACCGAAAAATTCATTGATGCTGCCGGTATCGGAAATCCCATATGTGCCAAATAGATGGCAATCCCAAGCGACTTCATAAAGGTGCTTTTGCCTGCCATATTGGCTCCAGTTAGAAAAATTACATTCTTTTGACTCTCTATCTTTACAGAGTTGGAGATGGCACCCTTTACCATTGGGTGGAAGAGAGAATCGATCTCAATTTGAGGCTCTACCTTATCGTCGGCTTGGGCGTAATTGAAGTTGAGCTCTTTTCCAATTTTGCCAACTGTAATATAGAGATCTAATGTATAGATAAGGGTAAGCAGTTGGCCAATATCCTCTCTATAATTAAAACGAAAAATGTTATCGCAGATGGCAAGCTGGGCGTAGTTGAGCCTCTTTCCTGCAATCAACTCTTTAATTGGGTTAAACTCCTCTTTATCTATGAGGTTTTGGAAGAGTTGGATAAATGGTTTAAGCTCCTCTCCAATTTTTAAATTTGAGAGCAGCTCTACAACACCAATGGCAAAGTGAAAAATATCTACAAGCGACTCCGCCCCTTTTTTTATTTGGATATAGTTTTGATCGCTACCAATGAGGGTATTGAATTTTCTTTCTAAATTATCTTTATGGCCCCTAATGCGGGTGCGTTGATCTTGATTACTTAGATAAAATTCTGCAAAATCAAACTTTTCACTCTCTATTTTAAGTTCTATCTCCTCTTTTGCAAGAAGAGAAATTAGTGCACTTCTTCTATTTATCTCTTCTATATTGGAGAGTGGGTGGTCAAACATTCCCCGTAGTAGTTTGGAACCTCCGTTGGATTGAGTTCGATTGAAGAGATCGTATATGGAACTCTCTCTACCGGAAGGGAATATCCCCAAATCCTCTTTTGTTTGCCTATCGGCCTTGAATATCATAGGATAAATTTTAAAAGCAGGGATACTCTATGTGAGGATCCCTGCTGCCAAATAAGTTTCAATTAGTGGCGGCGACGCCTGATCCAAATAGTGAGATAGCTTATCAATAGTAAGAGAGGAATTACTCCAACAAAGCTCCATCGCGCTTTGGTAATACCACTTAAAGTGAGATTCAACTTGTTGTCTATTGAGGGTGGACGCCTTACATCTATAGGAACTTCAAAGTCTGAAAGCCAGTAGAAAGCCCCCATAATAAAGTTGTAATTCATTGAAGAGACTCCGGTTCTACGCATCCCTATCTCCCCATTGCTTATACAGTCGGCATCTCCAAGAACAATTATCTTCTGCTCCTTATCGTTTATTGTTCGATTAAGGGCAATTACCAAGGGTGCATCGTTTAGACTCTCCTCACCTGCTTTAGGATTGATTGTCAGATGGCCATCTATAAAGTTGGTACTCTCTGTCTCGTTCCAAATATTTCCCTCACTCTCTGCCCTAAAGAGCTCCATAACTGAGAAGGGGCCATTGGGATTATACTTTAACGCTGCGGTAGAGGGCATACTCAAGACATAATCTTTTTTAACCATTGTGTTGATCCAATAGATCATCTCACCCGCCTCCTTGGTGGGAATCCCTACCATAAAATCGGGAGCATAGTTTTCGCTCTCCCTAACCACTGTTCCCGGGAGCATCTCTACCTCAAATTTCGCGAGTATGGCATTGGTATACTCCCTTGAAGAGGGCTCTCCGGCAACAATTAGGTTGCCTCCGCGATCTATATAGTTCTCTAAAAGTTCCATCTCTTGTGGTGTAAGAGGTGAACGCAAATCGGAGATTATTAAGATATCTATCTCTTGAGGTACCGGTTGGTTAAGTTCAATGTCGGAAAAGTCGAAACCTTGATTGATAAGTGAATATCTAAAGGGCTTCTCCTGTGCAAATTTATTGTAGTCTCTATCTCTTAAACGGCCGCTGCTCCTTTCGCCGTGTCCGGTAAGAAAGGCAACCTGGGGAAGAGGCATTACAAGTCGTTTGAATGCGGCAGAAATTTCGGCCTCCGATGGAGTAACTTCCATATCGTCAAAGACTCTTAGGAAGGTCTTCTTACCGCTTTCTGTAATGATGGTGCGAACAAAACGGTACCCTTCGGGCTGAAGATCTTCCAATTTTGCTATCTCTTCGGGGCTTTTGAATATTGCGCTATCTAAACGGAGAACTCTGGAAAATTCCAACATCCTCTCTCTATCTGTCATATTTGGGAAACGCTTCTCTAAACTGGGATTCTCTGTTGCGTGGTAGTAGCGGTAATATTTAAGCTTCATGTCGGGCTTGAAACGAAGATATTGGCGGAAACGCCTCAGGTCGGTCATCTCTCCTCTTGGAAGCCCCAAGTAGTAGTATGGGTCAAGAATATTGGAGTAGGTCTTTATTGTAACCTTCTCGTTGAGTTGACTTAAAATATTTTGACTGTTCTCTGTGAGTGTGTTGGACTTTGTTCTGGTGGAGTCGTGATAGATCATCAATTTAGGTCTTGCACTAAAGTATCCTAAAAAGAGTGCTACAAAAAATGCAACTGCATATTTGGAGAAGGTCTTACCAAATGTTGTCTTTTGGCGGTGTGCATTGAGTCTAATTATAGCTAACGAGAGGAATAGTGCTATCACTATTAAGAAATAGAGTACATCTTCACTACAGATTAATCCCGAAATAAATTCATTAGAACGCCCCCTTATTGAGAGCCAATAGGTTATCTCCCTTACTAAAGCTATCTCCTGCCACAAGTTTCCAACCATGTTGAGTAGTGAAAGGATTGCCAAAGTTCCAATTGCCGCCACCACCTGATAAGAGGTGAGGCTCGACATAAATAGACCAATCGCGGCGTAAGCCGATATTAGAAGAAACATCCCTAAGAGTCCCGTAAGGGCGGGTGCCAAATCCATATTCTCTATTGTAAAAGTTCCATAGAGAACATAGAGGAAGAGGATACCCACAATAATTAACGAGTAGAAGAGCATTGCCAAATATTTGCCCAAAATAATCTCTCTATTTTTAATTGGAGAGGAGTAGAGCAGCTTTATTGAGCCGTAACTTATCTCTTTACTCATTAGCCCCATTGTAAGGAGGGGGATGTAGAGGTATAGATATTGCTGTATGGTAGTGAAGAGCCCTATTCTATGGTGCGAATAGACACGGTGTGTAATTCCTTGGAGGGCACGCCCCAACTCTTGTAGAGTTACCGAACTGTCTAAAACCCGCATAAAACTCAAACTGGACTGTATGGTAAATACAATTAAGATGAGCCAAGCGATAGGAGAGTAAAAGAGTGTCTTTAACTCTGTCTTTGCTATTTTATAAATCATTTTCATCTTTGAAAGGTGTTATTTTTTTGACAATTCAGCAAAAATGGTATCCATAGAGCTCTTTTCAACTCGAATCTCATTTAGCTTCCAGTTATTTGTAACACTGCTTTTTACAATGTTCTCTATAGCCTCTTCGGCATCGGCAAACTTAACTCTATAGCCACTCCCCTCCAAGTGGAGAGCTTGTATAACTCCAGGTATCTTCTCCAACTCCGATAGTGCCGGAGCCTCTGCCAATGAGACAAAAATAGTATCGGGTACAATATAGTTGTCAAATTCGCCTACTGTACCGGAAAATACCATCTTGCCCTCTTCAATCATCTTGATATGATCGCAGGTTACCTGCACTTCAGACAATATGTGTGTAGATATTAAGATGGTTCGCTCTTTTGCTATCTCTTTAATCAATCCCCTTATCTCAATGGTTTGATTGGGGTCCAATCCATTGGTTGGCTCATCTAAAACTACCAAATCGGGTTTGTGGATAATTGCTTGAGCAATCCCCACCCGCTGTTGAAAGCCTCCCGATAAGTTTTTAATCAACCTCTTTCGATAGTTGGATATGGTACATTTTTCTAAGACCTCATCTACAGCCTCAGCAACCTTATTAGAGGGGATGCGTCTGAGATTGGCGCAGTGCTCAAGATACTCTTGAATATTGAGTTCCGGCAGAAGAGGGGGCTGTTGGGGTAAAAAGCCAATATACTTCTTAGCCTCAATTGGATCCTCACGCATATTGATCCCTTTAATGAAGATCTCTCCGTTGGTGGGCTTTAACACCCCACATACGATATTCATTATTGTGGATTTACCTGCACCATTGGATCCCAAAAGACCATAAATACCACTCTCATTAATCTGAAAGTCAATATTTTTAATGGCCCACTGTACGGTGTACTTGTGAGAAAGATTCTCTACTTTAATAATGGGTAATGACATTGGTTAAAATTTTACTTTATTAAGTTGTTTATATATATAGCACTCAACCTAACAAAACGACTAAACTATTTGCAATAAAAATTTATTTCTCTATCAATTGATATCCCCAGTCGATCCCTTTTAAAGTGGCAGGAACCCCTCTCTCCATCCATACCGGCATAGGTTTCCCTTTTAGATAGTGATCAAAAAATTGCTCCAATCTTATGCTCAAATCTTTTTGATTTTTTCTGCTCCTTAGATTGTGACTCTCGTTGTTGTACTGTAACATCCACACCGGTTTCTCCAATCTACGAAGAGCATTGAAGTATTCGATACCCTGATACCAGGGAACTGCCTCATCTTGATCGTTATGCATTATTAGAAGAGGAGTTTCAACTCGATCGGCAAAGAATAGAGGGGAGTTCTCAAGATAGAGATATAGTCCGCTCCAAAGATCTTTTCCTATCCTACTTTGGGTATGTTCATACTGGAACTGTCTTGCCATACCCGAACCCCAACGGATTCCACCATATGCACTGGTCATATTTGCTACAGGGGCTCCTGCTCCGGCAGCTTTCCATTTAAATACTTGAGGCTGGGTAACCATATAGGCAACCTGATATCCTCCCCAACTTTGACCCTGAATGGCAATATTGTGGGGGTCTACCCAGCTATTTTCGCCAATTAATTTTTTCACTCCCGGTACTATACAATCTAGGGCGCTTTTGCCGGGCTGCCCTACCTGATAGTGGATATCGGGAACAAATACCAAATATTCGTTGCTTACAAAGAAAGGGATATTGATAGTAGAGGCACTGGGAGCCGGTGCTCTATAGTAGTGTAGGTAGTGGGAGTAGGTCTCGTAGAAATAGACAATCATAGGGTACTTTTTGGTAGGATCGAAATTTTCGGGCTTATATAAAATTCCATTAAGCTCCTCTCCGTTTACAGCTCTCCACTTTACCAATTGCGCACTTCCCCAGTTATACTCTCTCTGCTGTGGGTTGATATCGGTCAATTGAGTTTGACTTTTGAAATTATCTTTGGTTATCCAAAGATTTGGCGAATTTTCAAAATTATGCTTGACATAAGTAATAACCTTTCCATCTTTCGAACGGTAGAGATAGACAAATGTGGCAGGCTCTTCTACCCATTTTACCATAGGGGAGTTTGCCCTCTTTGTCTCTTTGTAGCTATAGCCATTCTCTTTGGTTATATTGTTAAAGAGTGAGAAGTAGATTCGTTCACCATCTACCAAAGGGGTTTTTCTAACACCGGGTGTGCCGGGGGGGAGCAGCATGCGCTCTAATCTAACTATTCTATAGGTAACTTTATCTCTTCGCCCATCTCCATTGGTAAGATTTACAGGAGCAGTTTGGTTGGAGGGATCTATCTTCCAAATATCGTAACGGTCATTTAGATAGATATACCCTTCACCCTCCTGCCATCCTCCTGTTCCATAAGAGGAGGCGAGTTGGGGTGTGTCGTGCATCTCATTGGCAAAGGAGACTCCTATATTGGAGGTTATATTTTTTATCTCTCCGGTGGCTCTTGTGTAGGAGTACCAATCTCTCTCTAAATTGTTATACCAAACCAAATACTTTCCATTGGGCGAGGGGTGAACCAAAGAGATAAATTGATCTTTTAAAAGAAGAGTTGCCTTGCCACTCTTTACATCAACTACATAGAGATCGTTTCTGGGATTGGAGCTCCACTGACTCTCAATTCTATATTCCCAATTGGAGAGCGAATAGCCCCAATCGGCATCGCTACCGTTAGGTATTGTTACAATATGGTACTGATCGGTAGAGAGTCTTACAAAAGGCGACTTCCCATCTAAATCGATTGTACATAGGTATGACTTTTTCCTCTCTCTATCTTGACTGAGCAGTTGTGAGGGTTGCAGATAGGGATCTTGATAGTGCCAAATATCCAACTTGGCCATCTCCGACTCCACAATAGAGCTATCTTTTTCAGGCATGGTGGGAGAGATGCCAAATAGAAGCCGTTTTCCCGATTTGCTTATTATAAGAGCTCTGTTTAAACTTATCTTCCACCCCTCCTCTACACCGGGGGTGTTGTCGTCAAGAATAATTTTTGCTTGGGGATACCCCTCTCTATAGTGGAGTATAGAGACCGACTCCTTACTCTTTTTTGTTGTATCTAAATTGGCATAAAAAACAATATCGCTATTATCTTCACTCACCACAGGCATTCTTGCATTTTGCTTTGGCAATAGAGGGTAGATTGTTGTTAGCTCCTTTGTTTTAGGGAGATACATAAATAGTCCGCTTTGAAGGGTACTATCTTTTGGGTCGCTTTTTCTAACTACAAAGAGGGAGTCTCCACCCAATGTGAAGTTAAAATCAGAGATAGCTTTAAGGGTATCGCAGTTGCCGGTTGGGAGGTGATAAACTATTAAATCTTCCCCCTCATCCTTTTTCTTTTTAGGAGGAGGGCTCTTCTTTTTATTGGAAGTGTCGGTAGGTGGGGTAGTGCGATATGCAACAAACTCCTTCCCATAACGCCCCAATTTGTGCATTTTAGCATTGGGTATTCGCCGCAATTCCCCTTTTGCAATATCAAATATTCCAAGAGTATCTTTGGGTTGTTGGTCGAATTTAACCTTCTTTATTCTCGCCTCTTTTAATTTTGCGTAGTGGGGTTTAATCATCCCAACTAAGAAGCGGCCATCTGGTGTAAGATGGGCTCTAACCGCCCTCTCTACCTTAAATTTTTTGAAAGTAGAGGTGTTCAAAATTTCAAAATAGGTATCTCCCTCCTGCTCCCGTACCATATAAGAGAGAATCTTCCCGTCGTCACTCATAGAGAAGCTTCCCATATTTTTCCAACTGTCGTAAACTGAATGATCGAGAGCCCTCTTTTGAGAAAAGGCCGATAGAACTACCATTAGTAGAGCTATTGTAAATGCTGTTTTTTTCATCTAATTAAAATATTTTGTTTCTATTCTTTAAGCCATTTTTCTAACCAGCGGAAAAAGACTCTATTCCACTGTATAGAGTTCTGCGGTTTTAAAATAAAGTGGTTTTCATCTGGGAAGAGTAGAAGTTCAGAAGGAACTCCCAACGCCTGTGCAGCATTAAAAGCGGCCATCCCTTGATCTACCGGTACTCTATAATCCAACTCGCCATGTGTTATTAAAATTGGTGTTTTCCAATTCTTTACCAAAGTGTGGGCAGAGTTGCTGTAATGTCTCTTAGCTATAGGGTTGTTGTCCCAAGGTGCCCCTCCATTGTCCCAATGGGGGAAGAAGAGCTCTTCGGTGGTCATATACATATGGGTTTGGTTAAAAATGCCGGCATGGGCCACAAATGCATCAAAAATTCCATTGTGTGTCCCTGCAAGATAGAAGATGGAGTACCCACCGTAACTTGCTCCAACTGCCCCTATCTTTCCAACATAACTCTCTTTTTGGATCTCCTTAACGGCCGATAGGTAATCTTGCATATTGAGCCCTATATAGTCGCCCGAAATTTGATCTGTCCACTCCTGGCCAAATGCCGTTGTTCCTCTACGATTTGGGAGCAGCACTATATAACCCTGTTGAGCCATAAGTTGGAAGTTCCATCTATAAGACCAGTTTTGACTCAACACCCCTTGCGGCCCACCGGTACAGAAGAGTAGTACAGGATACTTCTTATTTTGGTCGAATTTTGGGGGATAGAGTACCCACATATGCATCTGCTTGTTGTCCACTGTAGTTACCCATCTCTCTTGAACCTCTCCCATCTCTATTTGTGAAAGAAGGTGGCTATTCTCATTGCTTATATTGATATACTCTCCTGTTGCTATATCTATAGAGGCAATCTCGTCGGGCAAAGAGATGCTGCGGTAGAGTGCAATAATTTTATCGCCGGCCAAAGTTGCAGCACCAAAATCTACCACATCTTCGGCTACCTTGGTAATCTCACCGGAGTCAAGTTCTACCTTATATATTCCCTTTAGTGCATTTACACAGGAGGTGAAATATATCGTCGATCCATCTTCACTCCAAACCGGCGACTCTACATTATATTTATAGTTGGCTGTCAACTCTCTTTTTGTACCACTCTCTAACTCCATTATAAATAGACGCTCTTTATCGGCCTCAAAACCAGCCCTCTCCATGCTAATCCATGCTATCTCCTTTCCATTTGGAGAGAAGATAGGGTGGGTATCGTAACCCATCATCCCTTCGGTGAGGTTGGTATGGGTTTCACTCTCTATATTGTATAGATAGATATCTGTATTTGTGGAGTAGGCATACTCTCTACCGGTAACTTTTCTACAGGAGTAGAGGATCTCTTTTCCGTTGGGGCTCCACGATAGTTGCTCTACCCCCCCAAAGGGTAGGGTGGGTAGTTCATATGGCTCACCCTCCAAAATATCTTTAATGTTTGAGAGAGAAGTGCCATTGAAGTTGGCTACAAAGGTGTGGGGTATCTCCTCTACAAAGTGGTCCCAGTGGCGATACATCAAATCATCAATCATCCTCCCTGTTGCCTTCTCTAAATCGGGCCAAATATCAACCCCCTTTTGAGCGCTTTTGACATTTGAGACAAATAAGATTTTAGTTCCATCCGGAGAGAGTTTGAACTGCTCTATTCCTCCCCCATACTCTCCCACTTTGCGCCGCCTTTTACCCTCTCTATCTGCTCTCCAGAGCTCTCCATTATAGAGGAAAAGGGTAGCCTCTCCCCCTTCAATCCATCGGGCATTGCTTTCACTCTTGGCGGTAGAGGTTATTTGGCGCCTTTGAGAGCCATCTATGCCAACAATAAAGAGTTCCCTATTGTTTTTATTCTCTGCTATATCTGTATAGGTAACGCCATAAAGTATCTCTTTACCATCCGGCGAAAGTTGTGGGTCGCTCACTTTTCCCATACTATGCATCACCTCTGGGGTCATAACTCCACCCTCTACGGTGATATTGCTCTTTCCAATGGGTGTCGCTCCCTCACTCCCTACCTCACCGGTAGAGCAGGCAGTTGCTATAAGTGCGGCGATAACTGACATAATCGATAATTTTTGCCTCATTTTTTGAATATTGATTAATAGTAATGTTATCATAGCTTATGATTTAATACAAAAATACTCTAAAATCGACTATTTTCACAAATCATTACGCTATTTTTTTCTTCTCTCTCTATCTATAATATAGCGATATATCTGATAAGGGTAGTGCTTCCACTCCAAATGGTGAACCTTCTGGGCTAAACTTTCTGCACTCTCTCCTTTTTCAATAGGGCATTTTGCTTGAAAGAGCTTTGGCCCGGTATCATACTCGCCATCTACAAGGTGTATAGTAATTCCACTCTCGTTCTCTTCTGCCTCAATCACTGCCCTGTGTATATTTATACCATACATTCCTCTACCTCCATATTTGGGAAGAAGTGCGGGATGGATATTTAAAATTTTGTTGCTATACTCTTCAACCACGCATAGAGGTATTTTTAGAAGAAACCCGGCCAATACAATATAATGGACAGCTCTTCTTTTCAATAGTAGAAGGAGCGCTCCCTCTCTCTCAAACTCCTCTCTCTCCATTATTATACTCTCTACTCCCAGATTTTCGGCACGCTTTAAAACTTTAGCATCGCCTCTATTGGATAGTACAAAAGAGAGCTCTATCCTTTTCTCTCCTCTGCTGGCTGCCACTCTATTTAGATACTCCTCCGATTTAAAGTAGTTGATAATCTGTTCTGCATTGCTTCCCGAACCCGATGCAAATATGGCGATATTGATATTTTCCATCTCTTTTTATGAAAAAATTTAACCCGGTTTTAAATAAGAAGACAAAGTTAAGAGTTTTTAGTGGTTATCGGCTATTTTGCTATTATTACACTCTTGATATTTAGTAGTAAGATTATTAGTTATTTATATTTTCACATTCTTTAGAATTTGTTTTCTAATTAATTTTGTTTTTCTTTGCACTCTCTTTCGTAATTTTTAAACAGAGGAGAAATTTATTAACCAATTATTTTTATTATGGCAGACATTAAAGCAAAAGTTACCGCAATTATTGTAGACAAACTTGGCGTTGAAGAGTCTGAAGTGACCAATCAGGCAAACTTTACAAATGATCTTGGAGCCGACTCCTTAGACACTGTAGAGCTTATTATGGAATTTGAAAAAGCTTTTGAGCTTACTATCCCCGATGAAGCAGCCGAAAAAATTTCAACAGTAGGCGATGCTATAAAATATATCGAAGAGAGTAGTAAGTAAATCTACTTTACATTCAATTTATGAAACTGAAAAGAGTTGTTGTAACCGGACTTGGTACTATAAATCCTATAGGAAATAGTGTTGAAGAGTATTTCAACAATCTTAGTGTTGGGAAGAGTGGTGCCAATATGATAACCCGATTCGATACCACTTTTTTTAAGACTAAATTTGCGTGTGAAATAAAAGATTATGATCCGGAAAAGTTTGGGTTTGACAGGCGTGAGGTGCGTAAATTGGATAGATTTACCCAATATGCACTCATAGCTGCAGCTCAAGCTATTGAAGAGAGCAAAATTGACCCCGCTATCGAAAACCTTGATAGGATAGGGGTAATTTTAGGAACTGGGATAGGGGGAATAGAGACTCTGTACCAAGAGGTTTCAGACTATGCTAAAGGCGATCAGAAACCCCGTTTCAGCCCCTTCCTTATTCCTAAAATGATACCCGATATTGCACCGGGTATGCTCTCAATGAAATACGGCTATAGAGGACCAAACTACTCCACTGTGTCGGCTTGTGCCTCCTCTACCCACGCAATGATTGACGCATTCAATACTATACGGATGGGTAAGGCCGATTTTATTATTACCGGAGGTTCAGAAGCGGGTATAACCATTCCAAGTATTGGAGGGTTTAACTCTGCACAGGCGATGTCCACCAAAAACGATGAGTATGCTACAGCTTCCCGTCCATTCGACAAAACCCGAGACGGCTTTGTGATGGGAGAGGGGGCAGCCATTCTTGTTTTTGAAGAGTATGAGCACGCAGTGGCAAGGGGGGCAAAAATTTATGCCGAAGTTGCGGGAGCAGGTATGAGTGCCGATGCATACCATATTACAGCTCCACATCCCGAAGGGTTGGGAGCTATAAATGTGATGAAGCTTGCCTTGGAAGATGGACAACTTAGCTTAGACTCTGTAGATTACATTAATGTACATGGAACAGCTACACCCTTAGGAGATATAGCAGAACTGAAAGCAATCAAATCACTCTTTAAGGAGCACGCATTTAAGATAAATATTAGTGCCACCAAATCTATGACGGGCCATCTTTTGGGTGCAGCCGGAGCTGTCGAGGCGCTCGCCTCTATTTTTTCAATCAACTCCGGGATAGTTCCGCCCACTATCAATTTCCAATACGAAGATCCCGGGATAGATTACAACTTAAACCTTACTCTCAATAAGGCACAAAAGGCCGATATTAAAGTTGTAATGAGCAACACCTTTGGCTTTGGAGGACACAACTCCTCTATTATATTTAAGAAAATTTAAAAAGCTAATTTTTATAATATTAAAAAGAGGGTTGCCTTAAAGCAACCCTCTTTTTTTATTTTGTATCCAAATATTTTTATATCCAAATATTATGGTACTACCGAGTAGGTAAGGATAAGCTTTGGAGCTCTATCCGATTGTGGCCCTTTTAAAAGAGCTTTATAATAGAGGTAGTTCTGTACATTGTAGTAGGTGGCTCCGGAGTAGTAGTCGCTACTTTGATATATTGGGGTAAGATAGCCCTCCATTTTTTCGGGCGAGAGCCCCTTCAATACTCTCTGTAGATATGAACTTATATTCAAAGAGTAGTACTGCAAAGAACGGTTGATAATTCCATTATCGGATGTAAATGAGATATCTGTAATCGGCTCATATCTAACACTCTCATAGAGGCCGGGATTGCGTGTTGCCAAAAAGAGTTGTGTTGGAAAGCTGTTTAACTCTCTATAGTCGTGTGGGTAGTCGAAATAAAAACGAAGTTCGCCCTTAAGAACAGCTAAACGGTCGGGCTCTATGCTGTTTGACTCTGCCCAAGACTCTATACTCTCTTTAATTTTATTGAAGTCTACAAAAGGTCTTACACCTGCCAACCCCTCTATATAGAGATCTTCTCCAGGCTCCTGCTCTGCCAAATTTTGAGAACTGTGGTTATAAATATTTAAAAATGGCTGATTCTCAGATATATAGTAGCTGATTGTGCTATCTCTATCGATACTATTCTCTTGATCTATATGTCTATATGTGAGAGATAAATAGATGTTTGTAGGTAGTGTAAGATTAAGTCTGCCCCCTTTACTCTCCCCCTCTACAGGGTCGCAAGTAATATATAGTCCCTTATATCTCTCTACAAAGAGGTTAAGAGAGTCGCTCTCCTCTTGGGTAACCGAAACCAATTTATTGCCATATTGGTGAGAGAGCTCTATTACCAAAGAGTCTCCTCCAAAAAAGATATTACCTCCCTTCTCAATCGATTGGGTACTCAAATCGGAGTGGGAAAATGAGTTGTTGTAGAGAGTTGTGGTATCAATATCCTTTAGTAACTCAAAAACTCTAAAATTCTGAGGTATAAATTGTTGGTCGGGCTCCAAATAGGAGCTGTTCTCTACAGCAAGAGAGAGCTTTATAGATTTGACAATTGGCGCATCGCCAAAAGTTTGCCCCTGTTTCATAGGAATTATACGAAAAGCTGTAGAGGCGGTGACAGATCCAAATGGCGGCTCGTAGAAAGAGCCGATAGTCATATAGTTAGGAAAATCGGTCTGTAGGCTATCGGCAAGCCGCATCTCTACTGCAATAGGAAATTGGGCAATACCAACTTCCAAATTAAAGTCTTCCGGAAGAAAATTTGAGCCTATAGTACGATCGCTCTCAATACAAGAGGCTAAAAAGAGAAAAGATGCAGAAAGCAAAATTGTGATTCTACCCAATGGTCTAAAAGACATCACTCTGTAATAATTTGTTGATAAAATTTGTGATACTCCTCTATGTAGTTCGACTCCTCTTGATGGGTATCTATATAGCCCAAAGATGGTATCGAACTCTCTTCTACCAACTTGCTCAACTCCGAATTGAGCTGATCCTCTCCTACTATAACTGCATGCGAATGTTTAATAGCCAATTTTGCCAAATTGAGCAGTGTGGGATCTGAAAGTAGTGTTAACTCTTTACTCTTGATGGCGGGGTAGACAATTTTTGAAGCGACATCCGAAGAGAGCTTTGAATCTAACATTTCGTTATAGAGCGAGAGTATAATTTTAGAGTGGGAAAATAGAGGATCGTTGGAGTACATCTTCTCTATAAATAGAGGTAAGAAATGGGAGAACCAACCTTGAATATGGATAATATCGGGCTTCCATCTCAATCTCTTTACTGTCTCTAAAACACCCTTTGCAAAGAAGAGAGCTCTTTCGTCGTTATCTTTAAAAAAGGGTTCGGTTTCAGGATCGCCATAAATAAACTTTCGAGAAAAATACTCTTCATTATCTATAAAATAGACCTGCATCCGAGCAGCAGAGATAGAGGAGACTTTAATAATAAGGGAGTGATCTGTATCGTTGATAACCAAATTCATTCCAGAGAGTCTAATCACTTCATGAAGTTGGTTGCGCCTTTCGTTGATCAATCCATAGCGTGGCATAAAGAGGCGAATCTCACCTCCTCTCTCCTGTACACCTTGGGGAAGGTAACGCCCAATATTGGAAATTGTGGATTCAGGCAGATAGGGATATACTTCGGAACTTACATAGAGTACCTTTATGGGATCTCTCATTTTATACTTACTTTATTGAATATTGAAAGGTTACAACCCTACAAAGATAGCAAAAATTAATTTAATTGGACATTATTACTATATTTGAACTCTCTATACAATGAAAAGAAAAGAGAGACATATCCTTTCTGGAAGATTGGTGCAATCCTATATCTCTTCGGTGATAAGTATTGCATTGGTCCTTTTTTTAGCCGGCATAACAGCACTTTTGGCACTCAATGCAAAGTGGGTCTCCCACTATTTTCGTGAAAACATTAAAGTTACCCTTATTTTAAGCGAGAATATTGAACAGGAGGAGTCACTCTCATTCTATAACACTATCTCTACACTCCCATTTATAAAAGAGTCTCTCTATATCTCCAAGGAGCAGGGGAGAGAGGAGATGGTAGAGCTTTTAGGGCCAAAATTTTTAGAGCTCTTTGAAGTCGATCCAATCCCCACTTCAATAGAGCTCTTTCTTAAAGCGGAGTACACCGCCTCCGATTCACTAACGATTGTAGATAAGAGGCTAAAGCAGATGGCAGAGGTGAGAGAGGTGCTATATCAGGAGTCGTTGGTAGAAGTGATAAACTCCAATATGGAGAGGGGGAGCTATTTTCTTATCACGCTACTAATAGTTTTTCTATTTATCTCTTTTGTCTTAATCAACAACACTGTTAGACTCAACCTCTTCTCTAAAAGGGCAATAATCTATACAATGAAATTGGTGGGGGCAAAACGCTCCTTTATTAGAAAACCTCTGCTAATTAGAGCGGTATGGCAAGGCTTTTTTGCCTCTCTCCTCTCTCTTATAGCACTTGTGTTGCTAAGCTCCTTTGTGGTTAAAGTGTTGCCCGAAATAGTCTCAATTGTAGATATTAACCTACTCTTGATGCTTTTGGCAGCTCTTCCGGCTGTTGGAGTCTTATTGGCTTTAATAAGCACATACTTTATTGCCAACAGATTAATCTCTATGGGTAGAGAAGATATCTACTATTAAAAAATGAATTAAAAATGAGAGAACCAATTAAGAGTACCAACTTTGCACTCCCTAAAAAAAATTTTCTATATATAGTTATAGGGGTGATAGTGTTGATAATCGGATTTATACTTATGAGTGGAGGGGGAACTGAAGATCCCAATATTTTTCCCCAAGAGGAGATCTTTAGCTTTAGGCGAATCACTCTTGCACCCCTCTTTATTTTAGCGGGATTTGCAATAGAGATTTTTGCCCTGCTCTACATTCCAAAAAGTGAGAGATGACTATAGTTGAGTGTATAATCTTGGGGGTGGTTCAAGGCCTTACTGAATTTCTACCCATAAGCAGCAGTGGTCATCTTCTTTTAGCAAGGGAGCTATTTGGTATTGAAGAGGGTGAGCTAATAGTTGAGGTTACTCTTCATGCTGCAACCTCATTGGCTATTTTGGTGCTCTTTCGTAAAGAGATCTACCAACTGTTTGAGGGGCTCTTTAAATTTCAACTCAATCCACAAACTCTCTATATATTAAAGATAGCTATATCGATGGTTCCAATATTTATTATTGGAGTTTTTTTTAAGGAGAGAGTAGAGTCTCTTTTTGGAGAGGGGCTCGCCATTGTAGGCCCCGCCCTATTGGTTACTGCTCTTCTGTTGCTGCTTTCAGAGAGGATAGAGGGGAGGAAGAGAGGCTTGACATTTGGGAACGCTTTTATTATTGGAGTGGCTCAAGCTCTTGCTGTTATTCCAGGGCTCTCCCGTTCGGGCGCTACCATATCTGCCGGTTTGCTCTCTGGAGTAAGCCGCCAAGAGGTGGCCAAATTCTCTTTTTTAATGGTGGTAATTCCCATCTTGGGTGAGAGTTTTTTAAATATTGTGGGGGGAGAGTTGGGCGAGGCATCCAATAGTGTAGGTCTTTTACCACTTTTGGCAGGATTTGCGACAGCCTTTATAGTTGGTTTTTTTGCAGCCAAACTGGTGCTTGAGTTGGTAAGGCGGAGCAAAATGTGGCCCTTTGCCCTCTACTGTGCGGTTGTAGGGATAATCTCACTTCTTGTTCAATATGGAGCACTCTAAAAAAAATCTTCACTATTTTATCTCCGATGTACATCTTGGGCTAAAATCTTTCAACCCCAGAGAGAGAGAGAGACTCTTTGCCTCATTCTTAAATTCACTCCCCACAGAGACAGATTCTATCTATTTTCTGGGTGATATATTTGACTTTTGGTACGAATATAAATTTGTGATTCCCAAAGGTTTCACCAGAACATTGGGAGCGATGGCATCTCTTGTCGATAGAGGGGTTAAACTCTACTTTATTCGGGGAAACCACGATTTGTGGCTCTACAACTTTCTTCAAGAGGAGGTTGGAGTAGAACTGTTAGAGGAGATGACTATTGTAAAGATTGGTAGAAGAGAGTTTTGTCTTGCCCACGGCGACGAGTTGACCAATAACCGTTCACACCTTTTTCTAAAAAAAATCTTTAAAAATAGGGTACTTCAACGCCTCTTTAGCGCCCTACACCCGCGGTGGGCATTTGCTATTGCATCTAAATGGTCTAATCACAATAGGTTAAGCCGGGGCATTAAAGGCAATTTTGAGGAGATGAGCAGAACAATGGTTGAGAGAGCCTCTCTATTTGAGAGGCAAAACGGGGTGGATTACTTTATCTTTGGCCATCTTCATGCCCCAGGCAGTACAACCACCCCAAAGGGGGGAGAGCTCTTTGTTCTTGGAGAGTGGATTGAAGGGTGCCAATATTTGGTCTATAACTCCTACCAAGACAAAATTGAGTGGAAGAGGGGAGATGCGGCGTGTATGCCTAATTGAATATTGAGAAGTATAGCGCTTCAAAATTGCCCCTTTGGTACATTTGAACCAACTCCTCAATCACCCTATCTTCGCCAAACTTATCGTAAGGTCTCTTTAAATCGGAGCCAAACAGTTTAGCAATACCCTGCCAGAACCCGGCTGCCGCTCTCCCTCTGTACCCCCTTATAAGAGAGTAGGAGCTCTCTCCAACCTCTCTATCTATAAGTAGTAACAGTAGCTGCCCCTGTGATATTGTTAGTTTTCGAAGCGGCTTTTCGAACTCCCTAAAGAGCTCTATCTCAAATTTCTTTAAAAATTTTTCCCGTTGGTTGGCTGTAAAGTTTGAGGTGGCTATCACTCTGTCGGCCTCTAAAATTTTCTCCTTTGCCATAAGTGAATAGGGGTAAACCCTTTTGAAGTTGTAAACCAACCTATAGAACTCCCTCCACTCCCTTTTTCTCTTCTTAAGCTTATCCCAAGAGAAGTAGTAGAGCTCCTTTAAAGGCATCCGATAGAGGGTGTCGCTCTCATCTACCTTTTGACTCTCTGCAACAACTCTTCTTTGTGCAGAGAGAGGTAGCACAACAAGCGACAATATTAAATACAATATAACGGCAGAAACTCTACTCATACTCTAATTAAGGGGGCTATATCTCTCTACTCTCAATTTTTAGACCAAAAAAAAAGGGGAGGCAACCCACCTCCCCAAATTTAATAGATAAAGAACTCTCTTTAGAACGAGTATCCCAATGCCAACGAGATGAATTGAGAGTCGTTACCGGCATGATAAATGATATTTTGAGCCTGAACTAAAGAGTACTTTGCCTCTAAATAGAGCGCCCCTAAAGCGTTTTTAGAGGTTACAAATTTTGAAACTCTTAGCCCCGCTTCACCAAATGCCCTACCTTTAGTTAGATACTCAAATTCGCGATTGAGAAGATCTTCTCTCTGCTCCAATAGAATATCATCTGCTACAAATGGTGCAGATGTGTTGGAGTTTTCAAGCTTTATACGGGTACCGCTACCCTCTCTGTACCCTCCCATTAGGGAGAGGTCCACCATACCTTTAGAGAAGACAAAGTTCTTATTGACCTTTGCAAAGCCACTATTGACCTTTACACTCTGTGTTAGGTAGAAGGGGATAGTGAGGGAACTTACTGCCATATGGGCGTAGTGTGTGTAACCGGCACTCAAGTTCCACTCCGGGCTGCACTTGTGCCTTCCAATAGCAAGTTCATAGAGTGCATTGAAGTCGAAGCTTCTTTTACTGAAGATCTTATTTCGGCCATACTGCACATCTACATTTAGCCCCCCAATCACCTCTACGGTAGATATTTTATCGTAGTTTACCCCGTCGCTATAGAGAGAGTTCACCTTAAGATAGTGTCTTACATTGCCCGACTCAAGCTGAGCACTTCCCTTATACTCAAAGATAGAGGCAAGATTTTGAGAGTAAGCCTTCTCAAGCCCCGAACCTGTGTAGCCGTCGCGATACTTATAGGTAAATTCGTTAAGGAGTCTAAAGCCCCCCTCTACATATTCAATTTGGCCCGATAGACCTTGAATTACATCTAAGAAGGGGCGGGAGAGATCCATCTCTCTAACATCCCAACGATCGAATACACCAAAAAAGAGACCTTTAAAGATATAGCCTTGGAATACATTTATCTCATCAGATATTTTAGAGAAGACCACATTTTCATAATATTTACGGTAGTGGTAGCTAACTCCAAGATTAAATTTTTCGGCCTTGTATAGAAGCCCTGTGATAGCTTCAAAGTCCAATAGGTCGGTACGGTGTCTCAAATCTCTTCTTTTGGCCATCATTGCTGTTTCATAGTTAACCTGAAGTCCAAAGTTGAGTTTGGGTAATATTGGTACACTTAAACCACCCTTCAACTTATAACTCTCCTTCCTCTTTTGGGCAGCTACATCATTACCTACACCCATAAGATATCTTTCTGGATAGATATTCCCCGACCACGCCATATTTTCGCCTCTGAAGTTGTTGTAGTCGATCTCTCCAAAAAAGGTGGTTTTTTTAATTTTTGTGTAGGAGGCTGTCCTTAAACCAAAGTTGAAGCTTTGATTTGGTTCGTAATATTTAACAAAATCTCCTTTACCGGAGCCCATATAGGCCTCCATAAAGGAGGAGCTGTTGAAGTCTATAAGCCCCAATCCGGCAGGGTTATAACTGTCGGTCCAGGTCTGTTTTCTCTGAAGGTCGTCGAAGTGATAGAGACACTTCTCCTGCACCTCTCCCTTTTGAGCTGTTGCCGGTGAAGTAAAAACCAGCGAAAAGAGAGCCAATGCAGTTAATGCAAATAGATATTTAACTTGTAATTTCATAGTCGTGATTTTTACTTTTAGTTAACTTTAATTGATGCTACATCCCTCACTTCGAAATCATTTTCGGAGTTGTTGGTATCCATATATACAACTCTACCACCCGCTTCGGCTGTAGCTTCTGTATCAACTCTGCGGTGAAGCACTTTACCCTGTCCTGCTGTATTAAGCAGCCCAAAGCCGGCATCGATACTATTGGGGAAGCGCTTAAACTTTGTTGTAGCATCGAAGCACTCCACCCCATCCAATACCCACGAGTAGGGGATCATTACATACTCTGTGGCTGTGGTGGTTCCAGGCTTTCTGCTTCTATTTTCGGGATTGTTTACAAATTCATGTGCTCCCACTTCGGGTATTCTAAAGATTACAGGGGCAGGCGACGATACCGAAAATGGGTAAGCAGTTGCCGGTCCCTCTTTCCAAAGTAGATCGAGCCATCTTCCGCTCAAATTTGGTCCGGGAGAGGGGTGATAGCTGGGATTGGTATAGCGCTGGTTGTAACAGACAAAGTAGCCCGGCACATCTAAGTTTACAGAGTTGGGGCGTAAAATAGTGTGATCTATCGCTGCCGTTAGTGCAACAATAGCCTCTTCGCCCGGCTGCAAAGGAAATGTAGAGCCATCTCCGGGGAACTGCCAAACAGCCTCAATAATGGGGATAGTATCTCTAATTTGATCGGGGTTCTCTGCCGAAAGCCAAGGAACCTGCTTATTAGGAGCGTTGTAAGGTTCTACTACTCCAAAGCAGACACTATCCAAGTAGGCAATCTGGTCGCTATTGTTGTAAAAGGAGATATATTTATCGTAGTTGAAGTTCTTCCCATCGGGGCCTTGACACCCTCTGTAGTAGATCTCCTTTATAATAATTTGCCCGGCGTACGAGAGGGTGAGAGGAATTGTCAAATTTACATCGCCCTCTTCGCTCTCTATAACCTTCATCTGGTCTATTCCGCCATTGAAGATTGGAATAGCCCCCGCTATAGAGGCTCCCTTGTCGGTAACCGATAGACGGTAGAAACCGTGCTGTAGATCTATAGTAGCTTTACCGGATGCATTGGTTAAAAAATCGTATCTACCACCTGTAACAGGGTTTGCCACTGTAATTTTTACTCCAGCTTTAGCCTCATATTCAAACCCTTCCGGGTATTCGAGAGTAACTGTTACCTTTTTGCTTCCTCCAATATAGGGGTTGTAGTTACCCAAATCGGTCAACTGCTCTTGGCAGGAGAGTAGGAGGAGTGCAAAGAGAAAGAGGTATGTTATATTGAATATCTTTTTCATTGCTCTAAGATTTAAAATTTAATTCTAAGGGTTGCACCATATGCAAAGCTTATCCCGCGGGAGGTGCTTATCTCTGTTTGCCAGCTTCTTATAAAAGGGTTGCTCTTTGTAAAGTTGTTTACATTGAATGAGAGTGAAGCGTGATCACCCAACTCCTTGGTTAAGCTTATATTGGCAAAGAAGTACGACCAGTTTCCATCAAGTGCGTAGCGATAGGTTGTATTGGAACGACCAATCATTTTTGCAAATCGAGGATCATCAAACTCAGCTTGGGTAAAGGGGTGTCTTACACCATCAAGACCCATATACTCTACAGGCCAAACTCCGGTATAGTGATCCTTCTGGCCGTAAACTGTTCCCGGTATGGGTGTTCTTCCATCCTCCCCAACAAGGTAGGCCCACTCCTCTCCATCTCTGGTTGTAAGCACTTGCGAACGGTTGAAGATTGTCCCCTCAACTCTTAGCGATACTGTCATTCTAATTTCGGGGATATGGGTAGTGGCTGTAAAGTTGGCAGTCATACCATCTCTCCACTCGCCGTTATAGGTGACATTTCTTCCTGTTCCACCAAGGTAGAAGGCCAAAAACTCATAGGAGCGTTGGTCACCTACAGGTAGAGTAGAGTGTGGCCCCGATGCGTATGAAGAGTTGATCCTTTCGGAGATAGCTTTAGTATGTGAATATTGGGCATCTAAACGGAATGAGGTTCTAATAGCATCAATCTTTCCAAAGTTGATGGTAAGCTCAACCCCTTGACGGGTGCTGGGCTCTCCATTTGCCTGCATCGCATTTGGAATAAAGATGGCATCCTCTACCGATTTTGGAATAATCTCCCATCCATTGGGATCTAATTCCGGCCTTACATAGATATCTCCGCTCTGGGGCTCTATTTTAAAGATGGGGTCAAGGGGGAGTTCATGTGTTTCGTCGGTTTTCCTGTATTCGTATTTTTCGTGGAAAGTTTCGGTAATGTAGGGGTTGAGCGCTTTGTTGTTGAAATAGACTACCGAAATATCTACACCTCTAATGTTGGCATCTAAACCAACCTCTATGTTTCTACTTCTCGACCACTCCAATTTGGGGTTGAAAAAATCTCTAAAGACTTTGGTATTGGCGGCGTAGAAATATTGGTTGGGTTCACCGTGAAAGGTGTAGTTTTTAGAGTAAACTACAATATCTCTATATTTATCCATAGGGAATAGAGTGTTTAGTGAGGGGAGCTTCTCCATTATTCCCCATCCACCCCTTACACTCAAGTGGCGAATAAGATCTTTGCTGCGCCTTTTATCTACAAGTGTATATCTACCGTTAAAACGGGGAGAGGCAGAGATAGCTTTTTCGTAAGCCATATCTTTAATAACTGTCCTCTCTACCCTCACTCCACCAATTAGGGTGAGTGAAGTTTTACCAATAGGGAGGGTGAGATTATCCTCTAAGTAGGCATTTATATTGTGGATAAAGGGGATATCGGTATAGGGGCGTGGGCGGTACCCATCTGGGTAGAGATCCAATTGGTAATCCTCTCCCGCTCCTATATTGCCACTGGTATTCCATCCAATACCCGCTTTGATTTTATTGAGCACCTCGCCATACTTTTTATTGAGATTCGCTTTGAGGTTTGCTCTAGCGCTCAGCGTTTTACTATCTACCATCTTTAGGTTGTAAAATTGAGGAGGAAGATAGTTGGTCTCAAAGTAACCATTCTCCATACTGTTAACCGCAGGTTTGATTGTGGCGTAGGAGTAGTAGTCGTTTACCTCTTGGTAGTCGTCTTTATAGCTTGCCGAAAGATTTAAACTTAGATTGGTGAGCCAGTTGCTGTTTACCAACCAATTTAAGCCGGTTCCAAAACGGAGGGCATTATCCTCTTTGCTGGTGTATGTGTCGCGATAGGCATCTGGGTCTGTTTTGGCATCTTGCCTCCCTAATGTTCCTCCCAAATTTACATTGAGCTGTATAGGCTTTCCAGTACGGTTGAAGGTGTTTGAGTAGTTTACCCCATATCCATTCCTAAAGTAGGTGGTGTAGGGAGAAACAGGGTTTGAGAAGGCGTGTGCATACTCTGCGTTTATATTGAGTATTCCCCTCTCCTTTTGTAGATCAAATCCCTTGCTAAGCGACACCTGCTTGGTGGTAGGGTTGAGCGACACATTTAGATTGAAGGGGGTGCGCCCCTTTTTGGTTTGGATAATAACCATACCGGAAGTCATATCGCCATACTCCACCGAAGGAACTCCTGTGATTACCTCTATAGATTCAATATTTGAGGTAGCCAAGTTCCTGGTGTCGATCCCGGTAGTGTTGGAGATGTTGGCATTGGAGGAGAGCCTAACACCATCAACTTCAACAGCAGTTCCAAAAGAGCCGTTGCCGTCGCCACCTCTAACAGAGAAGATACTTTGGGTCATAAGGTTGGGATTTACAGTTCTCCCCCCCGGCATCAGACTCATAATATCTGTGGGGTTGATAACCTGAAGGTGGTCAATTGCCTGTCGCTCCATTTTGGTTGAGGTATTTACGGCACTCCTCACCTCTTGGGCTGTTACAGTAACAGACTCCATCTTAAGGTTCTCCTCTTTTAGTTTAAAAGTTAAATTGGTTACATCTTTGGTTATGTTGACCACCATTGAGACAGTCTGATAACCGAGACAGGTAACTTCAACTTTGGTCTCGCCTCCAGCAACCCTATTTATGGTAAACTCACCTTTGGAGTTGGTGGTTCCCCATAAGTTGAGGTCGGGGAGGGTAACGAAAGCCATTTCAATGGGGGTGTTGGTGCCGTGTTCATAGATTACACCCTTGATTGAATACAGCTTTTGTGTGGTTTGGGCTTGCATTGTCGATACAAACCCAAAACAGATAAGGAAAATTAGCAGTTGTATCCTTTTCATAGTTTAAAAAATTAAGAAATAATAAGTGACTATTGTCTAACTAATGGATTTGAGATGAGCTCTTTGCTCTCTCGTTCAAGGTTTAGGCGGCTCAATTCTACATCTGATATAATTAAGGCTGAAGGTAAAGTTATAAAAAAAGGTAGATAATCATACAAAAAGCTATAACTTTTCTCTTTAGCTGCTATATATTTTACACTTTTTAATAAATTAAGGTTAATTTGCGACAAAAGGGCAGCCGACTTTATAGCTACCTCCTCTTTTGTCTTAACATTTACCCTATATATTTTTGGTGCGCTATCCTCTCTTAATAGAGGGTAACTTCTTATTATATAGGCATACTCCAATCCTTCGGAGGCTGCCAGGCGTAGGAACTCTTTATAAATTCGTTTTGCACTTTTACCCCTCTCCCCCTCAACTTTTATATAGGTTGGGAGTATTGTATAGCTGCTCTCTCCCCGTAAAAGATCGTACCTTAAGTTTCCAGTGGGAACAAAACCACTGTCGGCAGGCATACGATCGCCCAACACCCCCTTTAGCAGCCCTCTCTCTATAATTGTAAAAGGCTCATTTTTAACAACCCCTTCGGCATCTATTTTAAGGTGGCCCGGTATAGCTTTGCCCCTATATTGGCCAAGATGGGAGAGGTCGTAGAGCGATAATTTAGTATCAATTACCTTCTTTCCCATTCTGTTGAGTAGCGACTTGTCAACTTTTTTTGAAACTCTTCCTCCTCCTCTTAAGGCTATATTGTCTCTTTTAACCACAACTCCATTTTTAAGAAAAAGAGATTCCATAAAGAGTTTTACAACTGCCCTATCTTCAAAGAGAATGGGGCCGGAGTAGAATTCGTCTATCTCTTGGGCATTGGAGAACTCTTGGAGTGATGCAACCATCTCTCTAATTTCCTCTTTTACCCTCTCTATTTGAGGAAGATCTTTTGGAGAAGAGGCTATATACTCTAATTTGTCTTTGTGTATAACTCCCTGGTTATCTTTAATTGTTGCATCTATAATAAGAGCAACCACCCCTACAGGTTGGTTGAATTTGCTTCCCTCTGTATCGTAGAAGTAGTAATAGCTATTAGAGCCTCTATAGGTAACCTTAGACTCTACAACTGAAGGGTACTCTTTAAAGAGCGAGGAGAGCTCTATAACATTTTTTTCTGTCTCCGCTCTATTGAATCTAATTGTGTCGTAGCTCTCTACAAAAGAGATCTTACCGCTTTGGGGGTAAAAATCGGGAAACCCTTTCTCTCTACTCTCACTTCCCCTCTTTTGCCTAAACTGGGTAGCAGCCTCTTTATAGGCCAAATCGGCACTCTCCCATAGATCGCGCCTTAATTGGGGATAGCTGTTCTCTATGGTGGCATAGCTGGTTCTAAATTGAGTTCCAAAATTGATTAGATTGCTATTTTGGTGTGAGCCTACCAATACTCTTGTAGAGAGACTCCTTCTAATTGGAAGTTGGTTGGAGTAGAGAATGGCTCCCAATCTCCCTTCAACTCTTAGAAGCTCTTTGTCGGTAATGGCATAGCTGATATAGAATGGTTTTGGAGAGTCTCCTATTTTTAGAGAGTCTAATCCTCGCTTTGCTTCATTCTCCATTGCCCTAAAGAGCAGTTTGCCAACCTCACTCTTTTGGCCCCAAAGAGCAGATGAAGCCAACAGGGAGAGAGTTATATATAGTGCTATTTTTCTGATCATCTCAAATTTTGTTTATATTTTGGTTACTGCTATAAGGGTCTTTTTAATATTGGGGGGAGCGATCTGGCTCGAGGCTTCATCTGAAGTTCAACTTTATTTACCAAAATTGCCGGCGCTGTGGCTGTAACGGGAACAAACCCCGATAAAGAGCCGCAATTGCCTATAAAAGTTTCGCTTTTACCACCCGCATAAATAATATTGGAGAACATAGAGAGTGGAGTTCCAATAAGATCTACCCCTCTAACCAACTCGTCTTCTCTACCATCGGGGTAAACCCTATAAACCTCCAGGGGTGTAACATTAAAGGCATTTGGGGTACTGCGGCCTGTTATAGTGAACCCTCCGGTAACCTCTCTAAAGAAGAAGCCATACTCTTTCCCCTCCCGCTCTATCTCTGCAATTAATAGTTGGCGTAGCTCCTCTTCACTTTTGTGGTCGGAACTCTCCACAATTAGGTTGGATTGACGGGAGGTGGGGTCGTACCCAATCTCTGCCCGTGCATGGCCATTGGAGCGGGGAAACCCCTCTATTGCAGTACGGGTCATCAAAAAGTTTTTTAACACTCCATCCTCTACAACTACAACTCTCTCTGCTGCTACCCCCTGATCATCAAATTTATAGTGGCCGCTAAGATCGGTGTTGTTGTAAAAAGTGAGGGTAGGGTCGTCATATACACTTAAAGTTGTTGGAAGAACCTCTCTTCCAACCATCTTTTTAAATGTTTGACCGTCGCTGTCGCTCTTCATCTTCTGACCCTCTATCCTATGGCCAAAAATTTCATGGAAGAATACTCCCGCTGCAGAGCCCGATAAGAGTGCAGGTGCAGTGTAAGGCTGTACTACAGGTGCATTTTTTAATTTTATCAACCTCTCTGCCATCTGCTCTATCTCCTCTTCTATAAATTGGTCGCTTGGTAGGGAATCTTTATCGAACGAAAAATATGAGCTTATTAGAGGAAGCTCCATTCCATCGTCGGCCTTTACCATACCTCTTACCATTAGAGAGTTATGAACTATATTGTGGGCTATTTTACTCCCTTCTGTAGAGACAAAACTCTTTCTAACTATCTTTTGTCTTATTAGAAGATTTCCCTCCAATATTTGAGGATACTTCTCAAAAGTGGCAGATAATTTTTTAGCTCTTCCCTCTTCTTTTGGGATATCCATTATTACATCAGAAATCTGTAGGGGTGGGCGATAGTAGTTTTCTGCCTTGACAGGTGTGAAATCGGGCGACTTGTCGCTCTCTTTTGAACCTGCCACTGCCGATGAGGTAAGACGGTTGTAGTTGGCTACCGCATAGCGATAGCGACTCATCACCTCATTCCATAAAATTTGTTTGATGGCACTTTCGCCGGTTTTACTGTCGTAGGGGAGTAGTATCGGTTCCGGGGCCGAAAAGAGTGGTAGTGGGGCACCGGTTGCATTGTTGTGAAAGTTGTCGAACTGGGGGGTTCCTACCCTCACTTCGGGAAGAAGAGCAACAATTCTGCTATTTGAGGAGTTGGTAAGGTACCCTAAGGTGGCGCTAATGGTGGTAGAGGTGACATCCTCTACTCTACAGCTTAAAAAATAGGGGGCCAAAGACTCCTTGGAGAGCTCCTCTTTGTATCTATATAGCTCTTTTTCAATGATATCTAAAAGAGGATCCTGCCCTTGAAGTGTAGTTGAAAAGAGGGGCGCAACTAACAATAGTGCAAGAAATTTTATAAAAGAGTGGGATTTAAATTTTGCCATTTTCTCTATTTACAATTGAGTTAAGAAAACAAAGTAATCTTTTTTTTTCCTAATTTACAAAGAGAAACATGGCTCTACTCGCAATTTTATAACTACCTTTGACTCTTTGACAATTTAAATTAGGTGCTTAAATGGGCATGAATCTACATGAATCTAATATTTTAAGAGTATGCAGACGATTTTGTACAATCCTTGGATAATGTTCCAAGATCTTGGGCTTATTTTCTTACTTCTTTTAGCTGGGAAGTTAATTAGAGTTAAAGTTAAAGTGGTTCAAAAACTATTTATTCCTCCCTCTTTAATAGCGGGGTTTTTAGGTCTTCTACTTGGCCCCAATGGCTTGGGATGGCTCCCCTTCTCTCAATATTTGGCAACCTATTCGGCTGTTTTGATAGCTCTTGTTTTTGGTTCACTACCGCTATCATCGCCAAAATTTACCTTTAAGGAGGTCTCTAAAAGGGTTGGTCCTATGTGGGCGTATGCTCAATTGGGAATGTTTCTACAGTGGTCTTTGATTGGCCTTTTTGGTATTTTTGTCTTAAAATTTATTTGGCCTCAGCTGCACGACGCCTTTGGAGTTATGCTCTCTACAGGTTTTTATGGGGGGCACGGAACTGCTGCCGCCCTTGGAGATGCCTTTACCAATTTGGGTTGGGATGAGGCGGGCAGTTTAGGTATGACTACCGCTACGGTGGGGGTAGTTGTAGCTATTGTGATGGGGCTAATATTAATTAAGAGGGCAGCCCACAGAAAGGAGACCGCCTTTATAACCGACTTTAAAGATCTCCCCTCTGAACTTAGAACCGGGTTGATTCCTGCAGAGGGTAGAGAGGATGCCGGCTCCGAAACTACTTCGTCAATATCTATAGATTCGCTCGCTTTTCATCTCGCTTTTGTGTTTGTAGTAGCCTATCTTGGTTATTTGATGAGCCAAGGGGTTAAATCTCTAAATCCAAAATTGGAGATACCTGTCTTTTCGGCCGCCTTTATTGCCGGTCTTCTACTTAAAAAGATATTTGATTCAACCTCTGTTACAGATTATATCTGCCCCCGCCAAACGGCCAAATTGGGTAGCGCTTTTACCGATCTTTTAGTAGCTTTTGGGGTTGCCTCTATTAAGTTGGAGGTTGTTGTTAAGTACGCTCTCCCCTTGATTGTCCTTATTTTGGTGGGTATAGCGCTTGTGTGGGTAATCACTTTCTATTTGGGTAGAAGGCTTGCTAAAACCTTCTGGTTTGAGAGATCGATCTTCGCCTGGGGGTGGTGGACCGGAACAATGGCTATGGGAATTGCCCTTTTGAGGGTGGTAGATCCCAAATCTCAAAGTAAGGCTATAGACGATTATGCAATGGCCTACCTTCCAATTGCACCGGTAGAGATTGCACTAATAACTTTTGTACCAATTCTCTTTATTAATGGATATGGGGTGTGGCTCCTTTTAGGGCTCCTGCTCCTCTCTGCGCTTATAATCCTATTGGCGAAAAAGATGGGTTGGTGGATTAAAATTGATAAATAATGGATAAATTTAATAGTGATTATATAAAAAAAGTTCTTTTTATTTTACCATCTCTTTTAATTTTGTTACTTCTCTCACTCTCTGCTTGTGGTGAGAGGAGTAGCGAAGAGAGAGTTATGCAGATTGCAGATAAAATTCACTCTCAATCGTTTACTATTGATACTCACAACGACTCCCCACTCTATGTGAATGATTCTCTTAGGAGGGCAAAAACAAGAATGAGGATAGATCAGATTACCTTTGATAAGATGAGAGAGGGCGGATTAGATGCCTCTCTTTTTGCTGTTTTTTTAAGGCAGAGGGGGCGGGACAAGCACTCCTTAGATTCCGCTACTCAGCTTACCATTAAGCTGCTTGAGCGATTTAAGAATTTTGTAGAGATGGAGTCTGGGGTAGAGTTGGCTCACAACTCTCAACAGCTGTTAAAGAATAAGAAGGAGGGAAATATCTCTGCAATGTTAGCCATTGAGAATGGTTATGCAATAGGGGATGACCTCTCCAATTTAGAGCTATTTTGGAATATGGGAGTTAGAGCTATAACCCTATGTCATAACTCAAATAACAATATATGCGACTCCTCCGGCGATCCTCTTGGTCCCGAATATAATGGACTCTCACAATTTGGAAAAGAGGTGGTGAGGGAGATGAACCGTTTGGGAATTATTATAGACCTCTCACACGCCTCTACCGAAACTCTTTTTGATGTTATAGAGGAGAGTAGTGCACCGGTAATGGCCAGCCACTCTGCAGTAAGAGCCTTAAAGGATCATCGCCGAAACCTTAGAGACGATGAGATTAAAGCTATCGCTTCAAAAGGGGGATTGATACAAGTTGCTGTTGTTCCCGCTTTCCTCTCCGATAAGCCAAAAAATGAGGTCTCTCTCTCTGATTTGGCAGACCATATAGATTATATAAAAAACTTGGTAGGGATTGAACATGTGGGGCTTGGTACCGATTTTGACGGTGGTGGCGGGGTTGTAGATCTCGATGGTGCTGATAAGATGAAAAATCTAACTGTAGAACTTTTAAAGAGAGGCTACTCCCAAAAAGAGATAGAACTTTTTTGGGGAGGGAACTTTATTAGGTTTTTAGAGCAACAAAAGATGTAAAAAAAGGGCATTTTCTTTTGCACCTTTAATTTTTTTGGTATATTTGCAACCCGCTAAATTGGTTCTTGATTAGTCTATTGTTCGGATTCTTAGGGAATTAACCTTCAAATTTTGCAGTCCAAAATAAGAAAAATAGAGAATTGTTAGCGCACTTATTGTTGAATAAATAGTTTAAAACAATGTTACAACCAAAAAAAACCAAATTCAGAAGAGAGCAGAAGGGGCGGATGAAAGGATTGGCGCAAAGGGGGAATCAGCTTGCCTTTGGCTCTTTTGGAGTTAAGGCTACAGAGTCGTGCTGGCTGACAGGACAACAGTTGGAAGCTGCGCGACAGGCTGCAGTCCGACATATGAAGAGAGAGGGAAAATTTTGGATTAGGGTCTTTCCCGATAAACCATATACCAAAAAGCCCGCCGAAGTTAGAATGGGAAAAGGAAAAGGGGCACCCGAAGGATTTGTTGCTCCTGTAACCCCCGGTAGAATCATTTTTGAGGCAGAGGGGGTACCCTTGGAGGTGGCAAAAGAGGCGCTTAGGTTAGCTGCCCAAAAGTTGCCCATTGTCACAAAATTTATAGTGCGTAGAGACTATCAATAGCAATTAAGAGATAAAGATGAAAGCAACTGAAATACGCGAATTGTCTATAAGCGATCTTAAAGAGCGCATTGGAGCAGAGAGAGCAAAACTGGCACAAATGAAAATCAACCATGCTGTCTCGCCTATAGAGGATTCATCCAAGATAAAAAAGAGAAGGCAGCTGTTGGCAAGAATGATTACCATCCTGCATCAAATGGAAAATAATATAGAGAAATAGAGATATTATGGATAGAAATCTTCGTAAAGAGAGAGTGGGTGTAGTGGTGAGTAATAAAATGGAGAAATCCATTATTGTAGCCGTAAACCGTAAGGTGAAGCATCCACTATATGGGAAGTTTGTTAAGAAAACCTCCAAATTTGTTGCTCATGACGAAAAGAACGAATGTAATGAGGGAGATACCGTTAGAATTATGGAGACTCGCCCATTGAGTAAAACCAAATGTTGGAGATTAATTGAAATTATCGAAAAAGCAAAATAACGATGATACAGCAGGAGTCTAGATTATTGGTAGCCGACAACAGCGGTGCAAAAGAGGTGTTGTGCATCCGGGTATTGGGTGGCACGCGCCGTCGTTATGCAGGGATAGGGGATAAAATTGTGGTAACTGTCAAGAGTGCTATGCCGGGCAGTGAAACAAAAAAAGGTACTGTTACAAAAGCTGTAATAGTTCGCACCAAAAAAGAGATTCGTCGCCCCGACGGCTCTTATATCCGTTTCGACGACAACGCTTGTGTGTTGCTCAACAATATGGGGGAGGTGAGAGGAACCCGCATATTTGGTCCTGTAGCGAGAGAGCTTCGGGAGAACTATATGAAAATTGTCTCTCTTGCCCCAGAGGTATTATAATTATCTACATAGAGATGAATAAGAAACTACATATTAAAAAGGGCGACACGGTTTATGTCAACGCCGGCGACGATCGCGGGAAAACCGGTCGAGTTCTTGAGGTAATTAAAGCTAAAGATAGAGCTATTGTCGAAGGGATCAATATGATCTCCAAACATAGTAAGCCCAGCGCAAAACATCCTCAAGGAGGAATAATAAAGCAGGAGGCTTCTATTCATATCTCCAATCTTCAGGTGGTAGATCCTGTAAAAGGGGGGCCAACTCGTATTGGTAGAAGAATTGGAGAGAATAATAGATTGGTCCGTTATTCAAAAAAATCGGGGGAGGAGATTAAATAATGGCAAAGAGTAAAAAAGAGGTCACCAAAGAGGTGGTTAGTGCAAAAAAAGGAGCAGGACAGGCCAAAGTTTCCGGTTATATACCAACATTGAAGAGTATGTATAGGAACGAAATAGCCCCCAAGTTGATGGAGCAGTTTGGTTACACTTCAATTATGCAGGTTCCCAAGCTAGAAAAAATTGTTCTAAATCAGGGAGTTGGCGCGGCCACACAAGATAAAAAATTGGTAGAGGTTGCCCAGCAGGAACTTACAGCCATCTCTGGCCAAAAGGCAGTCCAAACGGTATCTAAGAGAGATATATCAAACTTTAAGTTGAGAAAAGGGATGCCAATTGGCACCAAAGTTACTCTTAGAGATATTAAGATGTATGAATTTCTCGAACGACTAATTGCCGTTTCACTTCCCAGAATTAGAGATTTTAATGGTGTAAGCGAGAAGTTGGACGGGAGAGGAAACTACACAATGGGTATCAAAGAGCAGATTATTTTTCCCGAAATCGACATAGACAAAGTGGTAAAAATAATGGGATTAGAGATAACTTTTGTCACTTCGGCCAACAGCGATCAAGAGGCGTATGCCCTCCTGAAAGAGTTTGGAGTTCCTTTTAAAAAGGGCAAAAAGTAGAAGCATTTAATAAATTGTAAGAAGAAGTAGAGAATGGCTAAAGAATCGATGAAAGCACGGGAAGTTAAGCGTGCAAGAATGGTTGCCAAATATGCAGAGAAGAGAAAGGCACTTAAAGAGGCGGGCGATTATGCCGCTTTGGATAAGTTGCCAAAAAATTCGAGCCCTGTAAGATTGCACAATCGCTGTTCAATCACCGGGCGCCCAAAGGGTTATATGCGTATGTTTGGAATAAGTAGGATTCAGTTCCGCGAAATGGCCTCTAAAGGACTTATACCGGGCGTTCGTAAGGCGAGCTGGTAAAATAATAGATTGTATAGTAATGGATATCGGACACCAATTTTAAGGTGTTGTATTGTAAAAAAAATTAAAAATGACTGATCCAATAGCAGATTATTTGACAAGAGTGCGGAATGCAACTATGGCGGGCCATAGAGTGCTTGATATTCCCTCCTCTAAAATGAAATTTGAGTTGACCCGAATCCTCCATGAGGCGGGTTATATTTTGAGCTACAAATTGGTTGAGGGGAGCCCCTTCAACACTATTAAGATTGCCCTTAAGTATCATAATGTTACAAAGAAGCCGGCAATTAAAAAGATTGCTAGAGTTAGCCGTCCCGGATTGAGAAAATATGTTAAAGCTTCTCAACTTCCACGAGTTTTAAATGGGTTAGGGATTGCTGTCATCTCCACCTCAAAAGGATTGATGACCGATAAGCAGGCTAGATTAGAGAATATTGGAGGTGAAGTTATCTGCTATCTCTATTAATAATTTAATTCAATTATAGATAATGTCAAGAATAGGAAAATCACCTATAACTCTTCCGGCGGGGGTCACATTTAAAGTGGAACCCGGCAATGTTGTTAGGGTTAAAGGAGCACTTGGTGAGCTCACCCAAAAGGTGGATCCCGATATTGAAATTTCGGTTGATGGAGATTCTATTTCATTCACCCGCCCTACCAATCAACCCAGACACCGTTCTCTTCACGGTCTATACCGTTCATTGGTAAATAATATGGTTGTTGGGGTATCTACAGGTTACAAAGTTAGATTGGAGTTTGTTGGGGTAGGGTTTAAGGTTGAGGTAAAAGGGAACTTATTGGTAATGAGCCTTGGGTTTTCACACGATCTCTATTTTATGCTCCCCGATGAGGTCAAAGCCGAAGCAGAGCAGGTGAGAAAAGGGCAACCCCCCATCCTCTCATTGAGTTGCCATGACAAACAGCTACTTGGCTCTGTGGTTGCCAAATTGCGATCATTACGCAAAATCGAACCTTATAAAGGTAAAGGAATCAAGTTTGTTGGAGAGAGTGTTCGTCGTAAAGCGGGCAAATCTGCAAGTGCTAAATAATAAAGTAGTATAATTATGGCTTTAACAAAAATAGAGAGAAGAGCGCGTATCCGTAAGCGCATACGCAAAGAGATTAGCGGTAGTGCAGAGAGACCCCGAATGAGTCTCTTTAGAAGCAATAAACAGATATATGTTCAGTTTATAGACGATATCAGTGGTGTAACATTGGCCTCTGCATCCTCTACCGATAAAGAGATTGTAGAGGAGTGTAAAGGCAAATCGGGAATAGAGGTGGCGAAGATAGTAGGTGGTTTAGCTGCCAAGAAAGCTCTTGAGAAGGGAATCGAGAGTGTACTATTCGATAGAGGAGGTTACCTATACCACGGAAGAGTTAAGAATTTGGCAGAGGCTGCCCGCCAGGGTGGTCTTAAGTTTTAATTGTCCATTATGAGAGATAGAGATATTAAAAAAGTAAAGAGCACCGATCTTGAACTTAAAGATAGATTGGTAGCTATAAGAAGAGTGGTAAAAGTGACTAAAGGGGGGCGTACCTTCTCCTTTGCCGCAATTGTTGTAGTTGGCGACGAAAATGGCGTTGTTGGCTATGGATTGGGAAAAGCTAAGGAGATCTCCATTGCTATTGCTAAAGGAATTGAAGATGCCAAAAAGAATTTGGTAAGAGTGCCACTCAACAAAAGTACCATTCCCCATGAGCAGAGCTCAAAATATGGTGGTGCAAGAGTCTTTATGAAGCCTGCTGCCGAAGGTACCGGTGTAAATGCCGGCGGTGCTATGCGTGCTGTATTTGAATCGGCTGGAATTAAAGATGTTATTGCAAAATCGAAAGGTTCTTCCAATCCTCATAATTTGGTTAAAGCTACTATCTCTGCACTAATGGAGATGAGAGATGCCTATACCATCGCCGGATTGCGTGGAGTCCCAATGCAAAAAGTGTTTAACGGATAGGAGAGAAAAGGAATGACTAAAGTGAAAATCACTCAGATAAAAAGTAAGTGTGGAGCCACCAAGAGACAGATTGCCAATTTGACCTCTTTGGGTATTCGTAGAGTGAACCACTCTGTAGAGTTGGAACTCGACCCTGTAGTTAAGGGCAAAATTGAAAAAGTGGCCCACTTAGTTAAAGTTGAAGAAATCAAATAATTGAATTGAGAGATGAAACTGCATAATTTAAAACCGGCTAAAGGCTCCGTAAAAAATGCCAAAAAGATTGGACGAGGAGAGGGTTCTGGCCGTGGAGGCACATCTACCCGCGGCCATAAAGGGGCGCAATCGAGATCGGGCTATAGCCTAAAAAGAGGTTTTGAGGGTGGACAGATGCCCCTGCAGAGAAGAGTGCCTAAATTTGGATTTAAAAACCCCAATAGAGTGGAATATAAGGTGCTCAACCTCTCAATGGTTCAAGAGTTGGCCGATCGCCTTGAGGTAGAGGCTTTAACTTTAGATCTATTTATAGAGTCGGGGTTAGTCTCCCGTAACGATAAGGTTAAAGTTTTGGCTCAGGGAGAGGTGACCTCCAAGTTGGAGATCTCTGCACACGCCTTCTCTAAAGCAGCAATTGCACAAATCGAAGCTAAAGAGGGAAAAGCTATAGTAATTTAACCAAGAGATGAAAAAACTTATAGAGACCATAACTAATATCTTTAAGATAGAGGAGCTCCGAAGTCGGATAGTTTACACCCTTTTGCTGCTCTTAATATATAGATTGGGGAGTTTTGTAGTGATGCCCGGGATAGATCCCACCCAGTTGGCAAATTTACAGAGCCAAGCAAGAGAGGGACTTTTGGGTCTTTTAAATATGTTCTCGGGGGGTGCTTTTGGAAACGCCTCAATTTTTGCTCTTGGAGTGATGCCCTATATCTCTGCCTCTATTGTAATACAGCTTTTGGGAATTATGATTCCCTACTTCCAAAAGCTCCAAAGGGAGGGGGAGAGTGGAAGAAGGAAGATGAACCAGTGGACCAGATACCTTACTATTGCCATTCTTCTATTACAGGGTCCCGCCTATATGGCCAACCTGCATTTGCAACTCCCTGCCGAAGCTTTTCTATTTAAAGGATTTACCTACAACCTCTTTGCAACCGTTATTTTAATTGGCGGTACAATGTTTATAATGTGGTTGGGGGAGAGAATTACCGATCGCGGTTTAGGGAATGGGATCTCACTTATTATTATGGTGGGTATTATTGCCCGTCTCCCTTTTGCCCTTATTGCCGAAGGTGGTGCAAGGATTAACCAAACTACCGGTGGTGGCCTTCTTATGTTGTTGGCAGAGCTCTTAATTCTGTTCTTTGTTTTTGTGGCTACTATTGCTTTGGTTCAAGGCACCCGTAGAATTCCTGTACAATATGCAAAACGAATAGTTGGCAATAAGCAATATGGGGGTGTGCGTCAATATATACCATTAAAAATCAATGCCGCCGGCGTGATGCCTATTATTTTTGCCCAAGCATTGATGATGTTTCCCCTTATTTTTTCCAGCTTCGATGCAACAAGAGGGCTGGTAGCTACCCTTACAAATCCTATGGGTTTCTGGTACAATCTCCTTTTTGGACTTTTGGTTGTTGCCTTTACCTATTTTTACACAGCTGTTACAGTGAACCCCACTATGATGGCAGAGGATATGAAAAAGAACGGAGGTTTTATTCCCGGTGTTAAACCAGGAAAAAAGACAGCCGAATATTTAGACAATATAATGTCCAGAATTACACTTCCCGGTTCTATCTTTTTGGCTATTATAGCCATCTTGCCCGCTTTTGCCTCGCTTTTAGGAGTGAGCCAGGAGTTTGCAAGATTTTACGGCGGAACCTCGCTCCTCATTTTGGTGGGTGTTATTTTGGATACTTTACAACAAATTGAGAGCCATTTAATGATGAGACATTACGATGGCCTTATGAAGACCGGGCGTATGAAAGGACGCTCTGGAATGTAGTCCGGCTATAAGTTCTTTGAAAACGATGATAAGTTTTAAAACCAAGGAGGAGATTGAACTGCTACAGCTTAATGGCGATTTAGTATCTAAAACGCTGGCTGAAGTAGGCAGACATATCGGCCCGGGAGTTAAAACCATCGAACTCGATAAAATTGCAGAGACCTTTATCCGCGATCATGACGCAGAGCCTGCTTTTCTCGGCTATGGTGGATTCCCATATACACTGTGTATTTCGGTGAATGAGGCGATAGTACACGGCTTCCCCTCCAACTATGTTTTAAAAGAGGGAGACATTGTTTCAATCGATTGTGGTACCAAATATAAAGGCTTCTATGGCGACTCTGCCTACACCTTTTCGGTGGGGGAGATAGGTGAAGAAAATAGGAGATTGCTGGAAATTACCAAAGAGTCGCTATATTTAGGGTTGGAGCAGAGTGTAAGAGGGAATAGAGTAGGCGATATCTCTTATGCGGTACAACGCCACGCAGAGGCGGCAGGTTTTTCGGTGGTGAGGGAGATGGTAGGCCACGGTATTGGTAAGAGACTGCATGAAAAGCCCGAAGTTCCTAATTTTGGAAATAGAGGAGTAGGAAAGAAGTTGCAAAATGGGATGGTTTTTTGTGTCGAACCCATGATTAATGCGGGGGGTAGAGCTGTTATACTTCAAGATGACGGTTGGACACTCACTACCCAAGATGGTAAAAATTCGGCCCATTTTGAACTTATGGTTGCAGTTGAAAACAACACTCCCAAATTATTATCGACATTTAAATTTATAGAAGAGACAAAGAGTTAAAATAAAAAGTGAATGGCAAAACAGAAAGCTATAGAGAAGGAAGGAACTATTATTGAAGCACTACCCAATACTATGTTTAGGGTAGAGTTAGATAATGGTTATGTGATTATTGCCCACATATCAGGTAAGATGAGAATGCACTATATTAGAATTTTGCCCGGTGACAAAGTTCGTGTAGAGATCTCACCTTACGATTTGACAAGAGGAAGAATTACTTTCAGATATAAATAGAGTAAAGAAGAAGAAAATGAAGGTTAGAGCATCAATCAAAAAGCGAAGCGAAGATTGTAAAATAGTTAAGAGAAAGGGGCGTCTTTATGTGATTTCAAAGAAAAATCCCAAGTTTAAGATGCGTCAAGGATAAGTTTTAGTAAACAAATAAAGAGTTAGATAAATTATGGCAAGAATAGCCGGAGTAGATTTACCGAAAAATAAAAGAGGAGAGATAGGGTTGACCTATATCTACGGTATTGGTCGCAGCTCTTCACAACAAATTCTTTCCAAAAATGGTATCGATTGGAATACCAAGGTGAAAGATTGGAATGACGACCAGATAGCAGCAATTAGGGCAACTATTGCAGAGGGGTACAAAATAGAGGGAGAGTTGCGCTCAATTGTACAGATGAACATCAAGCGATTGATGGATATAGGCTCCTATCGTGGTATCCGTCTTCGTATTGGTCTTCCTGTTAGAGGGCAATCGACAAAAAATAATGCGCGAACTCGTAAAGGTAAGAAGAAGACGGTAGCAAATAAGAAAAAAGCAACTAAATAGTACCTAACAATCATGGCAAAGAAAACTGGATCATCAACTAGGAAGAAAGTGGTTAAGGTAGATACATATGGGCAAGCTCATATCTCCTCTACCTTTAATAATATAATTATTGCATTGACAAACTCTACAGGCCAAGTAATCAGCTGGTCATCTGCTGGAAAAATGGGTTTTAGAGGTTCCAAGAAAAATACACCATATGCTGCTCAGGTGGCAGCAGAAAACTGTGCAAAAGTTGCTTACGATATGGGTCTTAGGAGGGTTAAAGCCTACCTTAAAGGGCCTGGAGCCGGAAGAGAGTCTGCTGTAAGAACTATTCATGGTATAGGTATTGAAGTTACAGAAATCATTGATGTAACCCCTATTCCCCATAATGGATGTCGCCCAAAAGGGAGGCGAAGAGTCTAAACATAGAGTTTTTTGAATCTTAATTTTTGATATTAGTATGGCAAGATATACAGGCCCAACAACCAAAATTGCTCGAAAATTTGAAGAGCCTATTTTTGGACCAGATAAGAGTTTTGAGAGGAAAAATTATCCTCCCGGCCAACACGGCTTAATGAAGAAGAGAAAAAAGGTCTCTGAATATGGAATTCAACTTAAAGAGAAGCAGAAGGTGAAATATACCTACGGAGTTCTCGAAAGACAATTTAGAAATCTTTACGACAAAGCCTCAAGGATGAAGGGGCGTAAAGGTGAAAATCTTCTCCTTCTATTGGAATCGAGATTAGACAATATAGTGTTCCGTTTGGGTATTGCACCTACCCGTGCAGCTGCCCGTCAGCTTGTAACCCATCGCCATATTCTTCTCAATGGTGAAGTTTGTAATATTCCATCGGCTCAAGTTAAGCCTGGTGATATTGTTGGGGTTAGAGAGAGATCCAAATCGCTTGAGGTGATTAGAGAGAGTCTTACCGGTAGAGGGGAGAGATACCCTTGGTTGGAGTGGGACAACAGCTCTTTGAGTGGGAAATTTCTCAATTTACCTCTAAGAGATGAGGTGCCCGAGGCAATCAATGAGCAGTTAATAGTTGAGTTATACTCTAAATAATTTATAGAATGGCAATTTTAGCGTTTCAAAAGCCAGACGAGGTTATAATGCACGAAGCATCCGATACTTTCGGCCGCTTCGAATTTCGTCCCCTTGAGCCCGGTTATGGTACCACTATAGGAAATGCATTACGAAGAATTCTCTTATCATCCCTAGAGGGTTATGCCATAACGGCTATTAAAATTAGTGGAGTAGATCACGAGTTCGACTCTATTCCCGGCGTAATTGAGAATGTTGTAGATATTATTTTGAATCTAAAACAGGTTAGATTTAAACTTATGCTTGAAGGTGAAGAGTCTGAGACTGTTACCATAAAGCTATCGGGGAAACAACAATTTATAGCCGAAGATATCTCTAAGCAGCTTTCGGCATTTAAAGTATTAAACCCCGAACTGCATATCTGCTCAATGGAGCCCTCTGTATCTCTAAATATAGAGCTCACCATAAATAAAGGAAGAGGGTATGTCCCTGCCGAAGAGAACAGTACAGAAGATGCACCTTTTGGTGTAATACCCATAGACTCTATCTTTACACCCATTAAGAATGTTAACTTCTCAGTTGACAAGTGGCGTGTTGAGCAGAAGACCGACTACGACAAACTAAACTTAGAGATCTCTACCGACGGGTCGATCCATCCAAAAGATGCTCTTAAAGAGGCTGCGAAAATTTTAATTTATCACTTTATGCTATTCTCAGATGAGAAGATTGTCTTCGACTCTGTAGAGAAGTCTCAAAGCAATGAGTTGGATGAGGAGTCTCTTAGGGTTAGACATGTGCTCTTAACAAAATTGGGCGATTTGGAACTTTCGGTAAGGGCGCTCAACTGTTTGAAAGCTGCAGAAGTAAATACCTTAGCAGATTTAGTCTCTTTACAAAAGAGCGATCTAATGAAGTTTAGGAATTTTGGCAAAAAGTCGTTGGCAGAAGTTGACAGTGTAGTGGAGAAGTTCCGTTTACACTTTGGGATGGATATAACAAAATATAATATTGAAAAGAAAGAGTTAAAAAATGAGGCATAGGAAAGCATTTAATCATTTAGGAAGAAAAAGCGGCCATCGCAAAGCGATGTTGGCCAATATGGCCTCTTCTCTAATACTCCATAAAAAGATAGAGACCACCGAAGCAAAGGCAAAAGCTCTTAAAATCTATGTTGAGCCATTGATTACCAAATCAAAAGATGATACTACCCACTCCCGTAGAACAGTTTTTGCCTATCTTAAACAAAAAGAGGCAGTCACAGAACTCTTTAGAGTAGTGGCCCCAAAAGTTGCCGATCGCCCCGGTGGATATACAAGAGTATTGAAGATAGGATTCCGTAAAGGTGATGGAGCCGACATGGCCCTTATAGAATTGGTAGATTTTAATGAAGCAGCCTTGAGTGCAACCGCTTCAGAGAGTAAGAAGAGTACCACCCGTAGAGGGCGCTCTAAGAAAAAAGCCGATGCTCCAAAGGTAGAGAGTACCGTTAATAAGAGCGATCAGGTAAGCGATCTTAACAAAGAGAGCACCCCTGAAGAGGAGCAACTTTCTGTAGAAGAGAGTGTTGCCGAAACTAAGTCTGCCCCCGAAAAGGTAGAGGAGAGCCCACAGGCAGAAGAGCTCCCCGAAGCAGAAGAGAGTAAAGAAGAGGAGTAAAATTTATCCTTAAGTTTTTTATAGAGGCCCTTCAAATTAGTTTGAAGGGCTTTTTCACTTCTTTTTGTTGCTATTACTACTCTACTATATAAAGTGATAGAGATTTCCTCTCTCCTCCAAGTAGTAGATAAAATCTTTAAAAGAGAGTGAAATGCTGGCGCGGTTATCATTTGGGTGAAAACTAATCCGCTCCTCCTTTTGAAGATCGGTATCAATAAAGAGGATAACCCCTTTGTCGCTATTGTTTAATAGTCCAAAAGGGCCAATTGCTCCCCCTTTTACCCCTAAGTGCTTCTCTAATCTATGTGGCGAAGCAAAGGTGAGTTTTCCCTCCTTTAATCTCCTCTCTAAAGCTGCTATCTCTAAATCTTTGTGGCATTCAATTATCACTAAGTAGTGTCTATTCCCCTTATGATTTCTAAAAAAGAGATTTTTGCAGTGCGCCCCATCCATCTCATCCCAAAACTCCAATACCTCCTTTATTGTTGGTAGTGCTGGGTGATACCAGATCTTATACTCTATATTTAATCCTTTAAGATAATTTTCTACCTCTTCGATTTTTGCCCTCCCGTCGTTTTCAATCTTGTTGTAATATTCCTGTTGTATTCTCTGAATCTCAATCATTTATAGAACTATTTTTTAATTGGCTACTCTACTGTTGCCTATTTGTTTTTTCTCTTTAGGCTATCAAACATATGAAAATTTGCTGATATTATTTGTTTTTGAATTTTAAGTTATCTATCTTTGTCTTCCCAAACTCGCTGAGAGTTTTTTTGTTCTTTGAAAATTTGAAAGATAAGTACACCAAAAGTACTAAAGAGTA
>CAZEGL010000005.1:0-90764 GCA_964512295.1 uncultured Muribaculaceae bacterium | reverse complement strand
GCCCCGATGCAATGGTTGAGTTTAAGGTAGATTATCAGGCTGAATATCCCTATGGTAATGCGGTTATTGGTGTTAAGTTGGCCGACGACGACTTTAATCCTATTGAGCCTGCCAACAATGAAGGGTATCTATGGAGTTGGCATATTTGGATAAGCGACTACGCCGGCCAAACCCATGATATCTCTGAAGGCCCCACTACTCAACTTATTATGGATAGGAACCTTGGAGCCAGAAGCAATACTATAGGCGATCCCAGATCTGTAGGGCTTATGTATCAGTGGGGAAGAAAAGATCCCTTTGTAGGCGGTACTTATGCCTATTGGGATAGAAGCTCTACCTCCAATGTTGTTATGACCACATCGCCCTCTGGTTGGGTTGGCAATAGAACAGGTGCCGATGTAGGGGGTACTATCCCTTGGGCCGTTCAACACCCAATGTCTTTTATTAAGGCAGAAGATAATCCAAAGTATGCCGGCACACACTGGATGCTTGCCAACACCACGGCGGGTATATGGGAGGCCGATAGCAAAACTATCTACGACCCCTGCCCTAAAGGGTTTAAACTTCCCGAAAATGGCTCTATAACAACAGTTGAAGGTGGCGGGAATAGTGCATTTGGAGCTTTGACTGCAGATAATTTCCCCACCTACCCTGCCGGTGCTGAGTCTGCAGATGTATTGGGGCGTCTTATGCAACCCGATGTGTGGTTCCCTACAACCGGCTATCTTGCCGGTTCAAATGGAACTATCAATAATGTTAGATTGTACTCCTATGTAACTTCGGTTACCAGAAGTTCGAGTGGAAGTGGCGACGACCAGCTCCTCTATGTAAGATGCCTTCCTATAAAGGCGAATGAAGTAGATTTTGCCAACTACTCTCTTGGTTACAACAGAGCTTTCGGCAATGCCGCCCGCTGTATTGTGTGGGAGGCCGACCGTTAATAGAGATAAGAAGAGCTCTCTATTTTGAGCTCCTAAAAGAATTTAATAAAAGAGGGTGGTGCTTGGTAGCACCACCCTCCCTTTTTAGGTGACAAGTCACCTTCAACTATTTAACCAACTCATCATATTTTTTTGAAACTTCGGCCCAGTTGATTACATTCCAAAATGCTTCAACATAGTCGGGGCGTTTGTTTTGATACTTAAGGTAGTAGGCGTGCTCCCAAACATCCATTCCAAGTATGGGAGTCCCTTTTTTGTCGGCCACATCCATTAGGGGGTTATCTTGATTTGGAGTAGAAGAGACAAAGAGTTTGCCCTCCTTATCTACTGCAAGCCAAGCCCATCCGCTTCCAAAGCGCCCTTTACCGGCATCGCCAAATTGTTTTTTAAACTCATCGATTGAGCCAAAACTCTTCTCTATGGCTGCTGCAAGCTTGGCAGAAGGTTTACTGCCGTTTAAGCTCATGCTCTCCCAATAGAGCACATGGTTGTAAAAGCCGCCTCCATTATTTCTAACAGCGGGAGAGTGTTTCGCAACCGAAGCAAAAATCTCTTCAATTGTTTTATTCTCCAATTCGGTTCCTTTAATGGCAGCTACAAAGTTGTCGAAATAGGCTTTGTGGTGGCGACTATAGTGTATCTCCATAGTCAATTTGTCTATATATGGCTCTAAAGCGTCATAGGCGTAAGGCAATTGTGGAAATTCAAATTTATTTAAGGTTTTCATTCTATTGGTTGTTTTACTGTTTATATCTAAAATTTTGTCTGGATTGTTTCCCATTAAAAAGAGGGGTACAATCATAAATGTTATGTATAGCGCGCGTCTCATACTATTACTCTTATTTTGCTCGATTATAACTATAGAACAACCAAAGAGTAGTTATAGTTTAAAAGATTCTGTCTATCACTCTATAGATGGGTTAGATAATGTCGCTTATAGTTAAAGATTGGGTCACTTATAGATTATAGCGAGCGAACCAGAAGCATACGGCGGCCATATTCAACCATCTCATCTTGAACTATCTCCCATTGCGAAAAATCTATCTTGGGAAAGAAGGTGTCGGCATTGGGGATACTTTGATCTACAATTGTAAGATAGAGCCGTGTGGTTATATCCAACGCTTGGCTATAGATAGAGCCGCCACCAATTATGAAGATCTCCTCTTTTTCGCTCTCTTTTGCAGCAGCTATCCCCTCATTAATTGAGGGATATATCTCTGTATTGGGGAGGGTGAGGGTGGTAGATCTTGAGATTACAATATTTCTTCTATTGGGTAGGGGGCGCCCAATGGAGTCCCAGGTTTTTCGCCCCATAACTACAGTATGCCCTTGAGTAACACTTTTAAAATATTGTAAATCTTGGGGTATATGCCACAAAAGCTTATTCTCCCTACCTATTGCCCACTCTTTAGATACTGCAACTATTATGGAGATATGGGGCTTCTCACTATTTATTCTACTTTTCATACATCTGTTATTAAACTGCAATGGGCGCTTTAATTGCAGGGTGGGGATCATACCCTACAAGGGAAAAGTGGCTATAGTCAAATTGGAAGATAGAGTCTATCCGGGGGTTAATTTCCATTTGAGGTAAGGGGCGCGGCTCCCGTGAGAGCTGTAATTTGACTTGATCGAAATGGCTGTTGTATATATGGGCGTCGCCAAGGGTGTGGATAAACTCTCCAGGCTTCAAGTTGCACACCTGTGCCACCATCATAGTGAGCAGTGCGTAGGAGGCTATATTGAAAGGGACCCCCAGAAAAAGATCGGCACTTCGCTGATAGAGTTGGCAGCTTAAAGCACCATTGGCAACATAGAACTGAAAGATAGCGTGGCAGGGGGGGAGTGCCATCATCTCAACCTGAGCCGGATTCCAAGCGGTAACAATATGTCTTCTTGAGTCGGGGGAGTTTTTAATAGAGTCTATTAAATTTGATATTTGATCTATAGAGCTGCCATCTTCTCTCTTCCAATCTCTCCATTGACTTCCATAAACGGGGCCCAACTCCCCCTTCTCGTTGGCCCACTCGTTCCATATTGTCACTCCATTGTCGTTCAGATACTTTATATTGGTATCTCCTCTAAGAAACCAAAGCAACTCATAGATTATAGATTTAAGGTGCACCTTTTTGGTTGTAACCAAAGGGAACCCTTTAGAGAGGTTGAATCGCATCTGCCAGCCAAATATACTTTTAGTTCCAACTCCAGTACGATCCTCTTTTGGAGTGCCTTCATCCATCACCCTTTGTAACAGATCGAGATAATTTTTCATAATCGCTTAATTAGGCATAACTGAGAGTGCCTCATCAATTGTTATCTACAAATATAGTTAAATAGCTCTCTTTTTAGGATAGAAGTTTTAATTTTGAATATCTTTACACCTTTCAAACTCTTATTGGTTCAAAAATTTCTTATAATGAAACGACTAATTCTTATTTCAACTTTATTTGTTGCCCAACTCTTTCTTGGCTCTTTAAATGCTCAATCTTATTTGCAAGAGAGGGTTGAAGCTAAAGGTCATCTCTTTATACATGGCGGTGCCCCAATGAACGACCAGATGGCTAAAGATTTTATTGCTGTTGCCCCAAAGGGTAAAATTAATGCTGTGATAATTCCCTATGCAAGCCCCTCAGAAAAATCGTCGGAGGCTATGAAATCATATCTTCTAAAGCACGGAGTTGCCTCTTGCACAATAATTAGCTTAGAGAATCCCGAAGTTGACTCTCCTGAAAATTTAAAGCTTTTAAGTGAAGCCACAATGGTTTACTTCACAGGTGGAAGTCAAAAAAAATTGGCAAGAAGAATGGGTAAAAGCGAACTCTTAAAAAAGGTAAAAGAGTTATATAAAAGTGGTGGTGCCGTTGGCGGTACCAGCGCCGGAGCCTCTATTATGGGGCGTTTGATGCCCACCGGGATAGAGTTTGGAACAACCGATCCCAAGAAGAAATTTACCACTATAGAGCAGGGTAAAATCGAAGTAATTGAGGGTTTTGGAATGGTACAAAACTTTATAATAGATCAACATTTCTTAATTAGAAAGAGAGCCAATCGCCTCTTTTCAGTTATTTTAGACAATCCTACCCAGAGAGGGATAGGGATAGACGAACCTGCAGCTATTATGGTTAAACCCAACAGTAGTTTTGAAGTGTTGGGAGATGGGAAAGTGTTGGTTTATGAGCCTTTAAATCTAACAACTCCAAATGAAGCTCCTGCAATTTTAGTAAAAATTTTATCGCCCGGCGATATCTATAAATTTTAAACTATTATGAAAAAAGTTAAACTTTTATTGCTTCCTCTGCTACTCTCCTTAATAACTATAGGGTGTGCCCAAAATAGAGCAGATAGACCCTTTTTAGAGGAGAGGGTAGAGGCTAAAGGATACCTCTATATAGAGGGTGGAACCTATATAGGCGATATGCCGGAGTATATGTTGCAAAAATTTCTCTCTTTAGTAGGCGATAGAGAGAAGAGGGTTGTGGTTATACCTTTTGCCGGAAGAAACTTAGAGGAGTTTGCCCAAAAGGGGGATCTCTTTAAAAATAGAGTTTTAGAGTTGGGAGCCCAAAGTGCCCATGTTATAGTATGCGAAAAGGAGGAGGTAGACTCTCCCGAAAACCTTAAGCTTTTAGAGAGTGCCAATATTGTTTTCTTTACCGGCGGACAGCAGGCAAAATTGGCAGATTGGATGTTGAATACCAAGCTGTTGGAGAGTGTAAAGAGAATATATAGCCAAGGGGGAGTTGTTGGTGGCAGCAGTGCCGGAGCCTCTATAATGGGCAGGCTGATGCCAAGTGGTACAGTTGTAGGACCAGACGACCCCCCAAATAAATTGCTTCAGGTAGCTAAGGGAACAATCACTTTGGGCGAAGGTTTTGGCTTTCTTCAAAATATAATAGTCCACCAACACTATCTTGCCCGTAAAAGAACCCACCGCCTCTTTTCTGCCCTTTTGGACTATCCAAATTTAAGAGGAGTTGGGATAGATGAGAAGACAGCTATTATTGTAAAGCCCAACAGCACTTTTGAAGTGATAGGAGAGAGTAAGGTTTTGGTATTTGAACCATATGATCTCTCTTTGAAAGCGGGTGGAGAGGGAGACTCGTTTATTGTTAGAATACTCTCTGAAGGAGATAGTTATAATTTCAAATAATAAAATTTATAAAATGAAGAAGAGAATTTTGACTCCAAAAAGGCTCTTGTTGGTTGCCCTTCTTTCTCTATTGAGTGCTCCATTTGTATGGTCGCAAAGTTATGTAGAGCAAAAGATAGATGCTAAAGGTTATCTCTACATTGTTGGAGGAGGTGCCCAAACTTACCGGATGGTTGAGCAATATCTCAATTTGGCCGGTAAAGGGAAGAAGAGGGTGGTTGTAATCCCATTTGCCAATAAGAATTTTGAAACAGCAGATAAAGCGGTAAAAAAATTGATAATGCAATATGGTGTAGACTCTTACGATAAAATTATTTGTGAGAAGAGAGAGGTAGATAGCAAAGCCAATCTAAAACTGATAGAGAAGGCTAATGTAGTTTGGTTTACCGGTGGTCATCAAAAGAAACTTTCCGACTGGATGTTAGATAGTGAACTTTTAAAAAGAATAAAGGAGAAGTATAAAGAGGGTACCATTGTGGTTGGCGGTTCGAGTGCCGGTGCCTCAATTATGGGAGATTATATGCCCACAGGAAGAGGATTTGCCTTTTTAGAAAATATCTATGTGCATCAACACTATTTGGCCAGAAAACGAACTACCGCAAACTTTGCCGCTCTAAGAAAGCACCCCACTCTTAGGGCTTTGGGTATAGATGAGAGTACCGCTATTATTGTAAAGCCCGACGCCACTTTTGATGTTATTGGAAAGAGTAGGGTTTTGGTTTTTGAACCACAAAATTTACACAATAAAAAAGAGGGGGAGGGGGAGTCCTTTATTGTGAGAATCCTCTCCGAAGGTGATAGCTATAAATTTTAAATAAGAAAGGTGTCAAAAATTATGAGAAAAATTATTTTACTTCTATCGACTGTTATTTTACTATCCTTTAGCACAAATGCTACAGCCCAATCTTATCTTCCCGAAAAGGTAGATGCAAAAGGGCATCTCTTTATTGTTGGTGGAGGGGCACAGAGCGAGCAGATGGTACAGCGTATGTTGGATCTACAGCCGGCTGCTCAGAAGCATGTGGTTGTAATCCCTTTTGCCAATAAAGATCCCCAAAAGGCGGGCGAAACTGTAAGAAAAAGGATGATGAAGCTTGGAGCTGCCTCCTGTAGCGTAATTCTTTGCGAAGAGAATGAGGTAGATTCTCCCAGGAACTTAAAGATGCTCAAAGAGGCCAATGTAATTTGGTTTCCGGGTGGAAGCCAGGCCAAGTTGATGAGATGGATGGGTAAGAGCGAACTTCTTAAAAGAGTTAAGGAGATTTACAAAGAGGGTGGAGTAGTTGGTGGAACTAGTGCAGGTGCCTCTATAATGGGGCGTTTAATGCCTACCGGTACCGAATTTAATGCTCCCAATCCTAAAAATAAATTCTCGAGAATTGAGAAAGGGACAGTTAAAACTGTCGAAGGATTTGGCTTCTTAGAGAACATTATTATAGATCAACACTTTTTGGCCCGCAAGCGTGCCAACCGACTCTTTTCCCAGCTTTTAAGCAATCCTACACAAAGAGGAATTGGAATAGATGAGAGTACCGCTATTATTGTATTTCCAAATAGCTCCTTAGAGGTGGTGGGTAAGAGTAAAATCTTAATCTATGAGCCTTTAAATCTTCTAAATAGTAGTGAAGCTCCCGCCTTTAATATAAGAATCCTCTCCGAAGGAGACCGATATCAATTTTAATTCTCTCTACCCTATTTAAAAAGAGTCCTTTAGGGCTCTTTTTTCTTTAGAGTACTATACTAATAATATTTTCACTATTTTTATTAAAAATATAGGATATATGGGCAAAAGAACATTGAAATTTTGGCTTGTTGCCACTCTACTTCTCTCTCTTTATGCTTGTGGTAGTGTACTTATTACAGGAAGAAAGCAACTTCTACTCTTTAGCGACGGCGAATTGACCTCCCTAAGCAATCAAACCTATTCGCAAATAATGGGAACTTATAGGAGCAGTAGAAATAGTGCCTATCAAAAGGTTGTAAATGAGGTTGGAGTTAGACTCACCTCTGCTGTTGAGAGATATGCCCGTGCCAATGGTCTAACATCGTCTCTTGAAGGGCTAAGGTGGAGGTTCGATGTGCTTGAAAGTTCCCAAGTGAATGCCTTCTGTCTTCCAAACGGAAGTATTCTCTTCTATGAGGGGATTATGCCGTTGGTAAATAGTGCCGATTTGGTTGCGGTTGTGATGGGGCATGAGATTGCCCACGCTGTAGCGAAACATGGGAATGAGAGGATGAGCCAAGAGATGGTGGTTGGTACAGTGGGCCAGGTAATTTCACAATTTATTGGGAGTGCCGATCAAAAGAAGCAGGCTATTTTTGAGCTCGCTTTTGGCTTAGGTTCACAACTTGGTGTAATGTTGCCATATTCTCGCAAGCATGAGTATGAGGCAGATAGGTTGGGGTTGATCTTTATGGCTATGGCAGGATACGATATAAATGTGGCTCCCGGCTTTTGGGAGAGAATGAGTCAAAACAAGAGTGGAGGCCAACTCCCCGAATTTTTTAGTACCCACCCTTCAGATGCCAATAGGGTAAAGAAGATTCGAGAGGTATTGGTTGAAGCGGCAAAATATAGATAGAGTATAGGATAGGAAGCTATTATGTATAGAACAAAAAATTGCGGTCAATTAAGGATTGAAAATGTTGGGCAGGAGCATAAACTTGCAGGGTGGATTCATAGAGTGAGGAAGATGGGGGGTATTGCCTTCATTGAATTGAGGGATAGGTATGGAGTTACCCAGCTTAGGGTAGATGAAAACTCCTCTCAACAATTGAGAGAGGAGATAGAGAAGTTGGGAAGAGAGTTTGTGGTGTCGGTAAGGGGGATTGTTGAAGAGAGAAGTAGTAAAAATAGTAAAATAGCTACAGGCGATATAGAGCTTAAGCTACTCTCTATAAATGTGCTTAATAAATCTGTTATACCTCCTTTTACAATTGAAGAGGAGAGCGATGGAGGGGAGGAGTTAAGGGCAAAGTTTCGTTACTTGGATCTTCGTCGCCCCCCACTTAAGAGAGCTATTGAGTTGCGCCATAAAATCTCGTCTGAGGTGAGGAAATTTTTAGATCAAAAAGGTTTTTTAGAGATTGAAACTCCCTCTCTAATTAAATCTACCCCCGAAGGTGCAAGAGACTTTGTGGTTCCATCGAGAGTGAACCCCGGAGAGTTCTACGCTCTACCTCAAAGCCCCCAAACCTTTAAACAGCTTCTTATGGTGGCCGGATTCGACCGTTACTTTCAAATTGTACGATGCTTTAGAGATGAGGATCTTAGGGCCGACCGCCAACCCGAATTTACCCAAATAGATTGTGAGCTCTCTTTTGTAGAGAGAGAAGATGTTTTGCAGCTGTTTGAAGGGATGATGCGTTATCTCTTTAAAGAGGTGCTCTCGGTAGAGATTGATGGGGAGTTTCCAAGGATTAGCTATAGAGAGGCTATGAGCCGTTTTGGAAGCGATAAGCCCGATCTCCGCTTTGGGATGGAGATTGAAGCTCTTAAAGAGGGGGGTGAAGAGGGTGAAAGTATCGATCTTCTATCGGGGCGCAACTTCCCCCCTTTCGACTCAGCCCCTTTTGTTGGAGCAATAGCTGTTCCCCAATCGGCCCACTATAGTAGGAGGGAGTTAGACCAACTTACCGAATGGCTCAAACGGGCAGAGAAGAGTGTTAAGGGGCTGATATATATAAAGGTTGAGGAGCAGATAAAATCCTCTATAGATAAATTTTATAGTTGCGAAGAGCTGCTCAAAATTGTAGAGAAGCTAAAGGGCTCTCAAGGTGATCTTATCTTAATTTTAGCAGGAGATAGAGAGGAGACCCTCCAAGCGCTCGGCAGACTTCGTATAGAGATGGCTTCCCGCCTTGGATTGAGGGACCCCTCCAACTATAAACCGTTGTGGGTTTATGATTTTCCCCTTTTGGAGTGGGATAGCGAAACTTCAAGATTTTATGCCAAACATCACCCCTTTACCGCTCCAAAAGAGGAAGATTTTGATAAGCTTAAAAGCAACGATAGAGGAGTGCTCTCTTCGATATTGGCCAACGCCTACGATTTTGTTTTAAATGGGAGTGAGATAGGTGGCGGCTCTATAAGAATCGACAGTTCGGCTATACAAAATAGGATGTTCGAAATTTTAGGACACTCTCAAGAGGAGATAGATGAGAAGTTTGGCTTTATTCTAAATGCTTTCCGTTATGGGGCTCCTCCACATGGGGGGATAGCATTTGGGTTGGATAGGCTCTGTGCCCTTTTTGGAGGGGATGACACTATTAGAGACTATATAGCTTTTCCTAAAAATAATTCCGGGAGAGATGTGATGTTGGATGCCCCCTCTGTTCTTGACGATAAGCAGTTGGAAGAGCTCTCTCTAATGAAGATTTTACCACCCAAACAATGAATATTCAGCAGTTAGAGTATATTATTGCGGTAGAGAGATTTAGACATTTTGCTAAAGCTGCCGAACATTGCGGAGTGACTCAGCCCACTCTAAGTATGATGGTTAGAAAATTGGAGGAGGAGTTGGAGTTGGATATTTTTGATCGTCGTAAAAACCCAATTGAACCCACTGTTGTTGGCAAACGCCTAATAAAACAGGCCAAAGAGATTGAACAGGAGCTAAATAAATTTATAGAGATATCGCAATCGGTAAAGAATACCATTGAAGGGGAGCTCCATTTGGCAATAATTCCCACATTGGCCCCCTATATAGTACCTCCACTATTTGAAGGGGTTCGTAACAACCTTAAGAGTCTTAAAGTCTCTATATTAGAGTGTAGAACTTCCGAAATAATTGCCGATCTTAATAGTGGCAATTTAGAACTTGCTATTTTAGCTACACCCTTAAATGAACCCGATATTTTGGAACTTCCTCTATTTTATGAGAGATTTTTGGTCTATCTCTCCCCCTGTGAAGAGGAACTCTATAGTAAGAGCAAAATTGAGATAGAGGATTTGGACTCTCCAAATATGTGGCTACTTCAAGAGGAGCACTGTTTTAGAAATCAGATGATAAATATTTGCAAACAGAGGAGCGACTCATTTCAAAACTATTCGGCCGGCAGTATCGATACTTTAATTAAGGTGGTAGATGCCAATGGAGGTTTTACACTTATACCGGAACTCCATATACCCTCGCTCACTGCCAAGCAGCGGAAAAATTTAAGGTACTTTGCAGGCGATGAGCCAAGGAGAGAGGTCTCTTTTGCCTTTCGTGAAGATTTTATGAAAGAGAGGCTTATAAATGAGTTGGTAGATATTATAAAGACCATGATCCCCCCCTCAATGTTAGATGGACGCCTCTCTAAGTTTAGGGTAAAGCTTTAAGTGAAAGCTCTATGTTACTGCTTCTAATCTTTTTTATCTCTGCACTGCTTCTCTCTTTCTTATGCTCTATAAATGAGGCGGTGCTGCTCTCTACCCCCCTCTCTTTTGTCTCTCTTAAAGTGAATGAAGGGAGTAGGGGAGCTATATTGTTTAAGAGGCATAAAGAGAATATGGAGAGGGCGCTCTCCACAATACTATCTTTAAATACTATTGCAAACACCATTGGTGCTGCAGGAGTAGGAGCAGAAGCGACCAAGCTTTTTGGCCACTCCTACTTTGGGGTTGTATCGGCGCTGCTCACCTTGGCAATTCTCTTTTTTGCCGAAATTTTACCCAAGAGTGTTGGAGCCAACTACTGGAGAGGGTTAACCCCATTTGTAGGCTACTCTATTGCAGTGATGAGTTATCTCACCTTCCCAATTGTAAAGGTATCGGAACTCTTTATGAGGCTCATTACCCGCAAGGCAAAAAAAGGCTCTACAGTAAGCCGTGAAGAGTTTTCTGAAATGGTTGAAATTGGAGCCCGTGAAGGGATAATAGATATTTACGAGAGTAGGATAATAAAAAATATTATTAGGCTCAAAAGCATTAGAGTTGAGGAGGTTATGACTCCCCGAGTTGTTGTTGAAAGCGCTTCGGAGGAGATGACCATAGAGCAGTTTTATAAGAGAGAGGCTTATCGCCCCTACTCCAGAATTCCTCTACACACCCCCAATAATCCCGAAGAGATTACCGGCTTTATCTTTAGACAAGATGTGGTAGAGAGTATGGCCAACGACAACTTCTCCCAAAAATTGGCAAAAATAAAGCACCCAATAACAGTTGTTCCCAATATTCAGCCGCTCACAATCCTTTGGGAGAAGCTGTTGGAAGAGAAGGCGCACATAGCCCTTGTGGTAGATGAGTATGGCGGCTTTGAAGGTATTGTAACCTTAGAAGATGTTATTGAAACAATTTTGGGCTTGGAGATTATGGATGAGCGCGACATTACAGCCGATCTGCAGCAATATGCAAAAGATCGCTGGAGGCGGAGGCTCTTAAAGTATAATCAATAAGCTCTCTAACTCTCTAACTTTGCTGCAGCTTCTATTACTCTTTGGGCTAAAGCGTGGAAGCTTTTGCCATCCTCTCCATCGCTCAATGCTATGGGCTCCCCATCGTCGCCCCCCTCTCGAATAGATTGTATTAGAGGAATTTCTCCCAATATTGGCAGTTGATATTTTTGGGCAACCTCTTTGCAGCCATCTTTGCCAAAGATATAGTACCTATTGTTTGGAAGTTCGGCAGGGGTGAACCAGGCCATATTTTCAACCAACCCCAAGATTGGTTTTTTAACACTGTCGGCCATAAACATATTTATCCCCTTCTCTACATCTGCCAAGGCTACAGATTGTGGCGTACTCACTATAACTGCTCCGGAGAGTGGGATATCGCTCACTAAAGAGATATGGACATCGCCCGTGCCGGGAGGGAGATCTACCAAGAGATAATCCAACTCTCCCCAAGCAACTTGAAGTACCATCTGTTTTAAAGCGGTACTTGCCATAGGGCCTCTCCAAATCATAGGTTGTTCGGGCTTGGCAAAATAGCCTATAGAGATCCACTTTACACCCCATTTTTCCATAGGTAGAATTAGATCTTTACCCGAAGAGTCATCTATCATGGGCTTATACTCTTCGCTTCCAGTCATTTTAGGAATCGATGGCCCATATACATCGGCATCGGTCAACCCAACTTTATATCCCGCTTTAGCCAATGCAATAGCCAAATTTACCGAGAGGGTAGATTTGCCCACTCCCCCTTTTCCTGAAGCGATAGCAATTATCTTATCTACATGAGCCAATGTTTGCTGATCTAAGTTGAGATGTGCTCTCTTCTTAAATTTCCTCTCTCTAACCAACTCCATAATTGAGAGTTTAAACTGATGGTTGGGAAAACTCTCTCTTAAAATCCTTTCGCACTCTCTCTTAATTGTGGTGGAGAGGGGGTCTGGAGAGGGGAAGATCAATTTAAATTTTACCCTTCCATCCTCAAATTTTATCTCTTCAACCATCCCAAGGGAGACAATATCCTCCTCCTTTTCGGGGTGAATAACCTTTTTTAGGCTCTCTTCTATACTTTTTATATCCATAACTGCTCTGTTAAAACTATTTTACAATATCCATTTCATCTATAAGATGTTTTGCTCCTCCAAACTTCTCGATAATAAAGAGGATATATCTGATATCTACACTTATACATCTCTGTAGTACCGGCTCAAAGAGTATGTCGCCGCTCATCGCTTCCCAATTGCCGTCGAAGGCACATCCTATCAACTCCCCTTTTCCATTGAGTATTGGGCTGCCGGAGTTGCCGTTTGTTAGGTCGTTGTCGCTTATGAAAGCTACGGGAAGCTCCCCTTTGCTGTTGGCATATTGGCCCCACTCTTTTGCATTATACAACTCCTTCAATTTTTGTGGAACTTCAAACATCCAGTCGCCGGGAATCTCCTTCTCCATTACTCCTGTAAGGGTAGAGTAGAAGTTGTACTTTACCCCGTCGCGGGGGGAGTAGCTCTTTATCTTTCCATAGCTCATTCTCATAGTGGAATTTGCATCGGGGTAGAGCTTTACTCCATCGTTCATCTCCAATCTTCCTGCAATAAAAAGCTTATGCCACTTTTGGTACTCTTGGTTATATTTTATTAGCCCGCTCTGCAGAGTGGCAATTTTTTCAAAAATAGATTGCCCCATAGCTCCTGCCAAATCGTTGGCGGCAATTTCACTACTCTTTATGGCCCTCTTGGCACCCTCTAAAGAGGTGAAATTGGACTCTTTAAAGATCTTTTCTACAAAAGAGTCTATATCGCCCCCATAATTATCCTCTATAACTTTAAAGATAGTGGGTCTCTTTTGGGGTGCAACCCTGCCCATATAAGCCTTTATCATCCCCTTTGCAACCTCCTTATCTACCCTGGGGGAGTAATCTTTATAAAACTCTTCTACTCCTCCTCTAAGAGCGTGAAGGGCTGTTGCAACCCTAACCATTTTACCACTTGCGCGGTTTGCAAAGTGGCCTGCTATAAGGGTTGTCTCAATTGGAATAAGGGCCTCTTGGAGAGCTGTCAGCTCCATCAATATTTCTGCCCTTGCCTCTATAATGGAGTTCAACCCCTCCAATACGGAACCATATTTTTTTATGCGTCCCCTTTTTGCCATTACCCACTGTTGAAATTGAGCCTCCTGCTCTGCCCGCCGCTCTACAACATTGAGTTTTACAAAGGTCTCATTCATACCGGTGGCCTTTTTCCAAAAATTGGAGGATTGTGCATACTTAGAAGAGTATTGGAGCCTCACCTTAGGATCTTTTAACATCTCTTGTGTTAAAATATCTTGGCGAACCCTCCTCATCTCAATTAGGATATTATTGGTTGCAATATTCTCTTCAATCCCCTTAGAGGTTAAAAAGCGGTTTGTTCTACCGGGATATCCCAACATAAGGGTAGGGTCTCCCTCCTCTATCCCCTTAAGCGATATTGTTAGCGCTCTCTTAGGGTTATAGGGGCGATTTGAGGGCGAATAGTCGGCAGGGTTGTTGTTCTGGTCGGCATAGACTCTAAAGAGCGAAAAATCGCCTGTATGTCGAGGCCACATCCAATTGTCTACCTCCCCTCCAAATTTTCCAATTGAAGAGGGGGGAGCTCCAACAAAACGGATATCGTTGTATCTTTTTGTGGTTATTAGATAGTAGCTGTTCCCGCCATACATAGAGTAGAGGGTAGCTGTTACTCCATCACTCTCCCTTTCGGCCTTCTCCACCAGCTGCTTTTTAATCTCTTCAAACCTCTCTCCTCTTCCCTTAATATCTTTGACTCTCTTTAGAGCCTTATTAATCTGTGGGGTAACATCGGTTATCGTCTCTAAAAATATAACAAAAAGGCCCGGAGCAGGAATCTCCTCCTCTCTGCTCATAGCCCAAAAGCCGTTCTGCAACATATCGTTCTCTACGGTACTAAGCTTCTGAATGGTTCCATAGCCACAGTGGTGGTTGGTTAAAACGAGCCCCTGTTCCGAAATTATCTCTGCAGAACATCTCCCTCCAAAGTGGACAATTGCATCTTTGAGAGAGCTGCTGTTTATATTGTAGATCTCTTTGGCGCTTAACGAAAAACCCAACTTCTTTAACCCTTCTACATTCAATTTCTCTATAAGGGGTAGTAGCCACATTCCTTCGTCACCCTTTAAAGGGGCAAATGGAAGGAGTGCCAATGAGAGTGCGAGAATAAATTTTTTCATTACTATTGATAACTTTACTTAAATTAGTGCAAAGTTAATTATTTCCCTGCATAACCGATTATAATGGCACCTTATAAGATTGCGATAGTGGCAGACAAGTTTAAGGGAAGCCTTACTGCATCACAAGTGACTTCGATAGTAGCGGAGGCTTTCTCCCACCTGCCCCAGGTAGAGATTGTAGAGATACCTATGGCAGATGGGGGCGATGGAACTTTAGAGGTGATAGAGCACTGTGTAGGGGAGAGCATCCCTATAGAGAGCATAGATCCTTTGGGAAGAGATGTAGCGGTTAAGGCTCTTCTCTACAGTAGTGGAGTAATATGTGAAATGGCGCAATCTACCGGTATATGCAGGCTCTCTCCTTTTGAACGCAACCCTCTTCTTACCAGCAGTTATGGGTTTGGATTGGTGATTGATACACTTGCCTGTAAAGGCTTTAAGAAGTTTTTATTGGGAGTGGGAGGGAGCGCCACCAACGATGTTGGGATAGGGATGCTCTCTGCCCTTGGATTTCGTTTCTACAACAGTGCCGGCAACCAAATCAAAAGTAGAGATGCTACCTTTGTAGCTCCCTCTCATAGGGGTAAGCTCCTATCCGGTGCCAATTTAATTGAGATTGCACAAATAGACGATAGCGATAGACCCGACTATTTAAAAGAGTTGCAGATAGAGGTAGCCTGTGATGTAGAGAACCCTCTCTTTGGAGAGAGGGGGGCTACCCGTATCTATGGGCCACAAAAGGGGGCAAACGCTAAAATGATAGAGGAACTTGAGCGGGGGGTGATAAGTTTTGCCTATCGCTGTAGAGAGTGGAGCGGAAGAGATTTAAGCATGGTTAAGGGGGCAGGTGCTGCAGGGGGGATAGGGTATGCCTTGGCTCTATTTTTAAATGCAAAGCTTAGGAGCGGGTGGCGCCTTCTGTTTGATATTGCAAATGTCGAAAATCGTATTAGAGAGGCAGATCTTATTATAACCGGTGAGGGGAGGGTAGATAGGCAGAGCCTTTATGGAAAGTTGCTCGAAGGGGTTCTGCAATTGGCAACAAAGTATAGGAAACGGGTATGGGTGGTGTGTGGAGAGAATCGGCTCTCTACCCAAGAGCTTAAAAGTGCAGGGGTTGAGCAGCTCTTCTCTATATCCCAAATTGAACCCAATAAAAATATGGCAATAGCATCTGCAAAGAGATTTTTGACCATAAAAGCTCAAGAGGCGGCAAAGCTTCTTGAAGTGGAGCTCTCTTCAAAAGTTGGGCTATAGACCCAATTTAAAAGAGGTTCTATGGTGCGGTGCAACCCCCAAGCGGGCAATAGCCTCTCTGTGCTCTTTAGTTGGATACCCTTTATTCTTCTCCCAGCCATAGCCGGGATATTGCTCTGCCAACTCAACCATATATTGATCTCTGTGCGTTTTGGCTAAGATAGAGGCTGCTGCAATTGAGGCATATTTTGAATCGCCATCTACAATAGCAGAGTGGGGAGTGGAGCGGTACTGTTTAAAGTGTGGCCCATCTACAATTATATGTTCCGGTTCAATATTCAACTTCTCAAGTGCCCTATGCATAGCTAAAATAGCCCCGTTCAAGATATTAATCTCTGTTATCTCCTCTACCGAAACCACCCCTACTCCCCAAGAGAGTGCCTCTCTCTCAATAATTTTTCTAAGAATATTTCTACTCTTTTCACTCAATTTTTTAGAGTCGTTTAACATAGGGAGTGAGAAATTGGGAGGTAAAATTACAGCCGCTGCATAGAGAGGACCCGCTAATGGGCCTCTACCCGCTTCGTCGCAACCCGCCTCAATGGAGTGGGCTTTATAAAATTGAAGTAGTGGTGCCCGTGTCACAATCTTTCTCTCTGCCATTATAGAATAGGTTTTTGAACCCCGAATATAGGAAATATTGGGGTCAAAAATCAATAACTTCCTCTTTTCTCTTCGATAACACCTAAAATATTTATAATGGTAGCCTCCCGCTCTTTTAACATTTTTCTCTCTGTATTTAAAAGGGCTTTCGTTATCTCAAGTTCCAACTCCAACTCTTCGATCTGTTTGCCATATTTCTCAATAGACTCTTTAAGAATCTGCTCGTTCTCTAAAGTGGCCGAGCTCCCAAAAAAGAGATGCTCCATAGAGATATCCAACTGCTTGGCAATCTCTTTAAGTTTTGGATGAAACAATCTTGTTTTACCATTTTCAATATCGCGATAGGAGTTCTCTGAAAGCCCCACATAAACACTTAGAGACTCTCTTGAGAGACCTTTATTTAATCGGGCACTCTTAAGGCGTTGACTAATTTCTCCAATCTCCATCCTAAAACAAATATAGAGCTAACATTTGAGGCGTTATAATAGCAAAAAGTGCTAAAAGTGAGGTAAAGCCTCTTTTGCTCAATAGAAAACTCAAAAAAAGATAAAATAAAAATAAAAAAAGATAAAGAAGCCGCTAAAGCTTGTCTATTCTTAGTCTTTACCTTAGGTTTAAATAAAAAATGAAAAATTATTGTAAAAGAGATTGTAATGCTTTAGAGGTGGTAGATAGGCTGCTTCAAAGTGGAATCTATCTCTCCCGCGCTACAAAGGGGAGGGTTGTAGCCCAACTGTGCGGTTTGAGACTAAATTTGTTAAATTCACTTCTATTGGAAGAGGTGGGCTATACTATCGAACAACTTATCTCTCTCTATAGGGTGCAACACGCCTCTATTTTTATGCGAGAGGGGATACCTTACCGTAAGCTCTTTCGCTATTGTGGCTTTGGCTCGTTAAGAGAGTTGGAGAGAGCGCAACAGCTAATTGTCAATTACCATTTTTTTTCATAAATTTGACAGCTTTTGATAAAGTAGTAATTGATAACTAATTAAATTATAAAAGATGAAAATTTATCCCACCTCCAACATTCGAAACATTGTGCTGCTGGGTAGTACAAAATCGGGTAAAACTACCCTTGCCGAAACAATGATGTTCGAAGGTAAAGTGATAGATCGCCGTGGTTCGGTTGAGACAAAAACAACAGTGAGCGACAATACAGAGATTGAGCAGATATATCAAAGATCTATCTACCAATCGTTGATGTTCACCGAATTTATGGAGCATAAACTAAATATTTTAGATACTCCCGGTTCCGACGACTTTATTGGTGGTGTTATCTCTGCATTTAAAGTTACCGATTTGGGTGTTATGGTGATTAATGCGCAGCAGGGGGTTGAGGTGGGAACAGAGATCTTTTCGCGTTATGCCGAAGCAGACTCTAAGCCTCTTATTATAGCTATGAACCAGATGGACCATGAGAAAGCCAATTTTGAGTCCTCTTTAGACTCTCTAAAGCAGACATTTGGCAGTAAAGTGGTGGTGGCCCAGTTTCCTGTTGAGAGTGGATTGGCTTTCAACTCTTTTGTAGATGTGTTGAAGATGAAACTCTACTCCTTTACAGATGATAACGGAACCCGTGTAGAAGAGGAGATCCCTGCAAATCTTATGGATCAGGCAGAAGAGTATCGCCAAACAATTATTGAGATGGCGGCCGAAAGCGACGAAGAGTTGATGGAGAAATTTTTTGAGAATGGCGAACTCTCCGAAGAGGAGATTATGAAGGGTTTGGCTGTAGGTATAGCAAAAGGCGAAGTGATGCCCCTCTTTACCCTTTCGGGCAAAAAGGATATTGGTGTAAAGAGGTTGATGGAGTTCATTATCGAGGCTGCACCAACCCCCGATAAAACAGTCCAAAAGCTCACAGATGGAGCTGTTGTAGAGTGTAATCCTGCCGGTCCAACTTCACTCTTTATTTTTAAAACTGCCATTGAACAACATTTGGGAGAGGTCTCTTACTTTAGAGTGATGTCGGGTAAAGTTACCGAAGGGGCCGATCTTCAAAATGTGCAAAATAGCTCCAAGGAGCGAATCTCTGCCCTTTATGCAGTAGTTGGAAAGAGGAAAGAGAAGGTGAGCGAGATGGTGGCGGGCGATATTGGATGCACTGTTAAACTCAAGTCTGTAAAAACCAACCATACATTAAACGGTTCCAATAAAGATTGGATGTTTGAAGCTATCCAGTTCCCCCCTTCTAAATTTAGAACTGCAATTAAAGCGCAGCAGGAGAAAGACGACGAAAAGTTGGGAGAGATACTCACCCGTGCCCATCAGGAAGATCCTACAATTATAGTAGAGTATTCCAAAGAGCTTAAACAGACTATTTTGAGCGGCCAAGGGGAACACCATATCAATATTTTAAAATGGCATCTGACAAATACCCATAAATTGGAGGTAAACCTCTTCAATCCCAAGATTCCATATCGTGAAACTATAACCAAGGTTGCAGCTGCAGATTATCGTCACAGGAAACAGTCGGGGGGTGCAGGTCAGTTTGGTGAAGTTCATATGTTAATTGAACCCTACTATGATGGGGCACCAGAAAACAATAAGTTTAAAGTAGATGGCAAGGAGTTGGTTTTGAGTATCCGTGGCAAAGAGGAGTATACAATGGATTGGGGTGGGAAATTGGAGTACTACAACTGTATTGTTGGGGGGTCGATAGATGGCCGTTTTATGCCGGCAATTTTAAAGGGGATAATGGAGAAGATGGAAGAGGGGCCCTTGACCGGCTCTTATGCCCGCGATATTAGAGTCTATGTGTACGACGGTAAGATGCACCCTGTAGATTCAAATGAGATCTCCTTTAAGTTGGCCGGAAGAAATGCATTTAGAGAGGCCTTTAAAAAGGCGGGTCCAAAGATTATGGAGCCAATATATTCTGTTGAGGTTATGGTGCCCAGCGACTGTATGGGCGATGTAATGAGCGACCTTCAAAATAGAAGGGCAATGATTGAAGGGATGAGCAGCGCTAAGGGATTTGAGATTTTAAAGGCGAAGGTTCCCTTGGCTGAGTTGAATAAATACTCTACAACATTGAGTTCTCTAACTTCGGGGCGGGCCACCTTTACCATGGAATTTAACAACTATCAGCAGGTGCCTGCCGATATTCAGGAGAGACTTCTCAAGGAGTACGAAGAGACCGAAAGTGACGACTAAGAGCAATGATTGTTGCCAACAATATAGTTAAGTCGTTCGACAATCTATTGGTCTTGAAGGGGGTAAACTTAGAGATTAAGGAGTCGGAGGTGGTAAGTATAGTTGGGGCCAGTGGAGCCGGTAAATCTACTCTACTTCAAATTTTAGGTTCTCTCTCTAAACCCGATTCAGGAAGTGTAAAGATAGGAGGGCAAGATCTCTTCTCGCTCTCCTCTAATGCTTTGGCAGATTTTCGTAATAGTCAAATTGGTTTTGTCTTTCAATTTCATCACCTTTTGCCCGAATTTACAGCTTTAGAGAATGTTGCTATTCCGGCAATGATTGCCAAGAGGGGCTTTAAAGCTGCCAAAGAGAGAGCAACTGAACTTCTCTCCCACATTGGCCTCTCTAACAGGCTTCATCACAAACCTTCACAGTTGAGCGGCGGAGAGCAGCAGAGGGTGGCAATTGCAAGAGCGTTGGTAAACAACCCCTCTGTAATTTTGGCCGACGAACCTTCGGGCAATTTGGATAGTGCAACAAAAGTTGAGATTCATCAACTCTTTAACCGGATTAGAGATCACTTTGGGGTTACAGTTGTAGTTGTAACCCACGATAGAGAACTCTCTTCTAAGAGCGATCGTGTGATGGAACTTGGCGATGGGAACTTTTTACTTTAAAGAGTTCTCTCTAAAAAACGAGAGATCTGCAATGAAGGTGAACACCGATGCTATTCTATTGGCAGCATGGAGTTCACTTCCCAATCCCTCTACTAAAGGGGGAGTTAGGGTGTTGGATGTTGGTTCCGGTACAGGTGTAATTGCACTAATAATAGCCCAAAGAGTTGCCACTACTACCAAAAATTTTAGTGTGGAGGGGATAGATATAGATTACCACTCCTTTAGCGAAAGTGCTCTTAATTTTAGCAACTCTCCATGGAGCAAGAGTATGCAGGCACACCATCTCTCTTTGCAATCGATGGCAAATGAAGAGGGGAGCGGCAGCTACAATCTTATTATCTCTAATCCCCCATACTTTACCCGCTCTCTAAAGGGGGGGTCAAAGGCTAAGAGAGAAGCAAGACATAACGATACGCTCCCCTTAGAGAGTCTGCTCACTATCTCCAATACTCTATTAGAGCCGGGAGGAATTTTAACCCTTATACTTCCTACCGTAGAGGCAGAGAGGGTATTGAACCTGCTTAATACCACCTCTTTAAAGTATTGTAAGGAGAGCGGAACCGGGCTCTCTTTGGTAAGGGAGTGCCGTGTAAAGAGTAGAGAGAGTAAATTTTTTTTTAGATCTCTTTTAGAGATAAAAAAAGGAGAGCCCCACATTGTGGAGCACTCTACACTCTCTATAGGAGGGAGAACTGGAGGTTTTACTAAAGAGTATATAGATTTGGTGGGCAACTTCTATCTTCACCCCCTATTGGAGGGATAGATTAATCTACCGGCAAACCTATATTAACCCTAAGTTAGTCTCCTTCAGGATTTGAAAATCGCCTGTTTCGAAGCATCTGCATTACCTCCATACGGAACTCATCTTCTGCTCTAAACATCTTAGCCACTTTATCGGGAGATAAAATTTTTAAAAATTTGGGCAGATACTCTTTAGAGATACTCCCGTAGGTGCTCTCTATCTGGACATAGCTCTCCAACATAGATTTTATCTCCTGCTGTGAAAGCTCTTTGGCACCTTTTCCTTTGGAGGAGAGCTGGTTTAATAGACGGCGCATCTCTCTATTTCTCTCTTGACGATTTTCCCAATATTGGTTGTAGAGAGGCCAAAAAAGTTCTGCCTCTTTTGGAGTGAGCGATAGGGCGTTGGTAAAGAAAGCTATCTTTTGTGTCTGCATCTGATTAGACCACTGGCTCCGTTGTTGGGTTCCTCCCCTACGCCCCTGAACCATTACCGTTGCAGAGTCGCGTACAAATTTTGGCGGCTGACCATAGAGGAGCGTGGTGCTCCAGAGGAGTGAGAGGGTAAAAAGGGTAATATACTTTTTCATAATGGTACTTATTTAAACTCTACAGAGGAGAGGGTTACTAAATCGAAATTATCTTCTACATAGGCAATAAGCTCCTCAAGGGTGGGTGCCTGCTCTCCTTCACTAACTGAGAATTGCTCTTCATTGAGAAAATCAATTGTACGGGGCTCTAAGAAAAACTCCCGTGCCTCTATCAGCTCCTGTGAAAGGAGTTGAGTGCCACTCTCACTATCTCTTCTCTCTCCCCACATTTTACTGCCAACTATAGATATAGCAATATATCCAAAGAGAAAGATTGCAGCAAAGGTAGAGATTAAAGCCAATTGTGGTTTTATTATCTCCCATAGGGAGAATCTCTCTTTATAGGCAATCTTATTGGCAACACTCTCTTTTAGAGTATCGAAATAGCCATCAGGTATAGTAAAGGGGTTTTTTCTAAACCCGCTCTCCTCTCCCATCTTATTTATTTCAAATCTTTTCTCCATCATAACTATTAGACTCTTAAAAAGTAAAAAGGATTAAATGCTCTCTTTCAACTCCTGCTCTATTTTTTTAAAAGCGTGGTGATACGAAGCTTTTAACGATCCAACCGTTGTACCCAATATCTCCGATATTTCGTTGTATTTGAGCTCTTCAAAATAGCGCATCGTAAAGACTGCCCGTTGCCTTTCGGGCAACTTTAAAATTGCCTCCCTAAGGCGCCTTTCAATCTCGCTCCCTTCAAAGTAGGGATCCGATGCAACAGCCTCTTCAATAGCCCTAGAGTTGTCGCTGAGCGAGAAAAAAGAGGCTCTCTTTTTTTTATTTAAAAAGGTTAGAGTCTCATTGGTGGCTATCCTATATAACCAGGTGTATAAATTTGACTCTCCTCTAAACTTAGATAGTGACTTCCAAACTTTTATAAGGCTATTTTGTAAAATATCGTTGGTCTCTTCATGTGAGAGTACCATTCTTCTAATATGCCAATATAGCCTTTCGCTATATTTGTCAACTAAAAGGTTGAAACCATAATGGTTATTCTCTTTATAAAGTTTTAGAAGTTCTTTATCATCCATTGGAGATTTTTAAATTATCTCATTTTCCTTTGGAGAGCCCTCTCTGCTGCCTCTACAATTTTCTCTTTTGTTAATCCGTAGAGCTCCATAAGTTCGCCGGGCTTGCCACTCTCTCCAAAGCTATCGTCAACTGCAACAATCTCAACGGGTAGTGGATTGTTACGAGCAAAAATTCCAGAGATCAACTCTCCCATTCCCCCGGCAATCAAATGCTCTTCGGCACTTACCACAGCTTTGGTCTTTGCTCCTGAATGTAAGACAGCTTTTATATCTAAAGGTTTAATGGTATGTATATTTATTACTTCGGCATCAACTCCTCTACTCTCTAAAATTTTGGCAGCCTCTAATGAGTGCCAAACCATGTGGCCGGTAGCGAATATAGTAACATCTCCTCCCTCTCGTAGGGTGAGCGCTTTGCCAATCTCAAAAGGGAGATCTTCTGGAGTGAAGTTGGGAACCGAAGGTCGTCCAAATCTTAGATAGAGAGGCCCATTGTGTTGTGCAGCAGCTATAGTGGCCGCCTTTGTTTGGTTGTAGTCGCAAGGGTTGATTACAGTAAAGTTGGGGAGGGCCCTGGTTAGGGCAATATCTTCCATCGCCTGATGTGTTGCGCCATCTTCGCCCAAAGTTATACCTGCATGGGAAGCACAAATTTTAACATTGGTATTGGAGTAGGCTATAGATTGTCTAATTTGATCATAGACTCTCCCTGTGGCAAATTGGGCAAAGGTGCCGGCAAAAGGGATCTTCCCCGATAGGGCCAAACCTGCAGCTACCCCCATCATATTGGCTTCGGCTATTCCACTTTGAATAAATCTCTCTGGAAACTCTTTAGCAAAAGCATCCATCTTCAAAGAGCCTGTGAGGTCTGCACAGAGTGCAACTATCTTTGGGTTGCTGTGCCCCAATTCCAATAGTCCCGCACCAAATCCTGAGCGGGTATCTTTACTGCCTAAATTGATATACTCTTTTCTCATATTTAAAAATCTCCTATTGTTTCGGGCAGCTGCTCCAATGCTGCTCTGCACTGCTCTTCCGATGGGGCCACTCCATGCCAGCGGTTGTCGTCTTCCATAAAATCTACCCCTTTTCCCATAGTGGTATTTAGAAGGAGCATTTTGGGCCTTGGATCGGCAACAGCCCCCTTTGCCCACTCCAAAGCTTGTAAGAGGGAGTTCATATTGTTCCCTTCAACCTCTCTACAGCTCCAGCCAAAGGCCTCCCACTTCTTTGTTAAATCTCCCATCCCCATTATATCATCTATTCTGCCGTCAATCTGCTGCCCATTCCAGTCGGTTATAGCTATCAATCTGTTGAGCCTGTTGTGAGCAGCAAATAGTGCCGCCTCCCACACCTGCCCCTCCTGACATTCACCATCGCCCAAAAGGACATATACAAAATTCTCTTCGCCATTCATCTTTTTGGCAACGGCAGCACCATTTGCAACCGACAATCCCTGCCCTAAGGAGCCTGAAGCTATATGTATTCCCGGAAGCCCCTGATCGGTTGAGGGGTGTCCCTGAAGTGGCGACCCCAATTTTCTAAATGTTGCAAGATAGGAGAGGGGAAAGTATCCCGAACGGGCCAAGACACTGTAAAAGAGAGGCGACATATGCCCTGCCGACAAAAAGAAGAGATCGCTTCCAACTCCATCGCGCCTCCAATTTTTTGGGGAGTGCTTCATCTCTTTAAAGAAGAGAGCAACTACAATATCGGTACTGCTCATAGAGCCGCCCGGATGCCCCGAAGAGGCGTTGTACACCATTCTAATGATGTCTCTTCTAACTTGTGAGGCGATTGCCTCTAAACCATATTTCTGTTCCATATAGTGTGATTGGAAAATTTTCTAACTGCGTAAAGATAGCGACAAACTTATAATTTTGGAATTATTTTTATCTTTGTAGGTTGTCAATAAGCTATTTAGATAGTATGCAGAGCATTAGAAATTTTTGTATAATCGCACATATCGATCACGGTAAAAGCACTTTAGCCGATAGACTATTAGAGAGTACACACTCGGTAGAAGAGCGGGAGATGGATAGCCAGGTGTTAGATTCGATGGAGTTGGAGAAGGAGAAGGGGATTACCATTAAGAGTCATGCGATTCAGATGGACTATCTACACAATGGAACCAACTATTCGCTAAACTTAATAGATACCCCTGGCCATGTAGATTTTTCATATGAGGTCTCCCGTGCAATTGCGGCGTGTGAAGGGGCACTTTTGGTGGTAGATGCCACACAGGGAATACAGGCACAAACCATCTCCAATCTCTATCTTGCTATAGAAAACAACCTTGAGATTATCCCAGTTTTAAATAAAATTGATGTAGAGAGTGCAATGATTGAGGTGGTAAAGGAGCAGATTGTTGATCTTATAGGGTGCAGCGATGAAGATATTTTGTTGGTAAGTGCCAAAACGGGGGATGGTGTAGAGCAGGTGTTGGAGGCGATAGTAGATAGAGTTCCCCCTCCCACAGGTTCTGTAGATGAACCGTTGCAAGCTCTTATTTTTGACTCTCTATTTAACCAGTTTAGAGGAATTATCGCCTACTTTAAGGTAAAAAACGGAGTTATTCGTAAAGGAGATAAAGTTAAGTTTGTTAATACCGGAAAAGAGTATGAGGCAGACGAGGTTGGCAAGTTGAAATTGAAGCTGGTTGCCACCAACGAAGTGAGGGCAGGAGATGTGGGTTACATTATCTCTGGTATCAAGAGTGTAAAAGAGGTGAAGGTGGGCGACACTATTACCCATATCGATAGGCCTTGCAGTAGCTCTATTGCAGGGTTTGAAGAGGTTAAGCCAATGGTCTTTGCCGGGCTCTACCCCGTTGAAGCCGATCTATACGAGGAGCTTCGCACCTCTTTAGAGAAGTTGCAGTTGAATGACGCCTCTTTGGTCTTTGAACCCGAATCCTCTTTAGCTTTGGGATTTGGCTTTAGAGTTGGCTTCTTGGGACTTTTACATATGGAGATAATTCAAGAGAGGCTCTACAGAGAGTTTGATATGGATGTCCTTACAACTGTTCCCAATGTCTCCTATAATGTCTATACAAAACAGGGCGAAGTTGTAGAGGTTCATAACCCTTCGGGGCTACCTGCCGAAACCACTATAGATAAAATAGAAGAGCCATATATTAAAGCTCAAATAATATCGAAGTCGGAGTACTTTGGAGTTATTATGAAGCTCTGCTTAGATAAGCGGGGAGTTTTGGTTAGCCAAAATTTTCTTACAAGCGATAGGGTAGAGTTAAACTTTGATATGCCTCTTTCGGAAATTGTATTTGATTTTTACGACAAATTGAAATCTATCTCTAAAGGGTACGCTTCGTTTGATTACTATCTTACCAATTATAGAGAGGCCAATCTTATTAAATTGGATATTCTACTCAATGGAGAGCATGTAGATGCACTCTCTACCCTTATTCACAGAGATCACGCCTACGATTTTGGCAGGAAGATGTGTGAGAAGTTGAAGGAGCTAATACCACGGCAGCAGTTCGATATAGCTATACAAGCGGCCATTGGGGCAAAAATTATTGCAAGAGAGACAGTAAAGGCTGTTAGAAAAGATGTAACGGCAAAGTGCTATGGGGGAGATATCTCTCGAAAGAGAAAGCTCTTAGAGAAACAGAAGAAGGGTAAGAAGAGGATGCGTCAAGTTGGTAATGTAGAGGTTCCTCAGAGTGCCTTTATGGCTGTTTTGAAATTGGATTGATCGAATTGCTATTGTTATAATAGAGAAGAGGGGCTGCCAAATTTTGGCAGCCCCTCTGTTATAGTTGTTGTGAGAAATCGATTAACGATACTTGGCAAATTCGATATCGCTCTCTGCACGCGCTTTAAGAGCACTATTTGAAGAGGCAATCTCAAGCTGTTTTGCAACTTCTGCTTTGTCTCCTTTACGGGCAGCAATAATAGCTCTCAAGTATGCAGCATCGGCACATTTGCAGGTGATTGCTTGAGAGGCCTTATCCAATTGATTGGTTAAGATATAGGCAAGTCCCTCATTTTCACTCTTGGTACCTGCAAGCTTAGAGGCCGCTTCGCTATACTTTCCATTTAAGATATCTAAAGTTGCGCTATTTACCTTAGACTCTTTTGAGTTGGATTTGGCAAATAGAGTAGCTGCAGTAGAGTAGTCGCCACTCTGAAGAGCTGCTATACCGGCGCTATTGTAATATACAGGGGTGGTTTTGTTTGAAACCTTAGCCAATGCATTTTTAGCAACATCCAATTTCTCTTTTGCCAATGCAATTGAAGCGAGATTTAGGTAACCACGGTCGTCGTTAAATTTATCTCCAACTTTTTTGTAGATAGTAGCTTTGGTATCCCAATCTTTAATTAGAGTGGCTGCACGCAATAGAGCCTCTACATCCAACTGATCTATATTTTGACCTACAAGCTCTACCAACTGTTCGGGGGTATAGTTGTTGAAATCTATGGAAGTGACCATTCTTGCTCTTCTTAGTTCGGGAAGAATCTTGTCGGCAAGAATCTTATAGACCATAGAGATATTCTTAATCTCTCTTTCGCGAACAACAGGGTCGCTATACATAGAGAGAACCCTAAGGATTAAGTCTTTATCTTTAATATCGGAGGCAGCAACCAATTTTTGGAAACCATCCCAATCTTCACCAATTGAAGTTACTGTAATAGGCCCAACCAAAGGCTCTTTATTGGTAATCTTCTCCAACGCCTTTTTGGCATTATCTCCCCTTCCTTGAGAGAGTTTGGTGTTGAGTTTGATAGGCCCTTCGGGGGAAGCGTATGCTATGATCTCTGTACCCTTAACAACTCTCTGATTGTCGTTGGCCAAGTTGGTAAGAAATTGTTGGAACTCTTTAATTTCCGATTTGGTAAGCTCTTTGGTTAAAACCTTGTCGCTATTGATGTTAAATAGGAACTGAGTCTCTTTATGCTCTCTAACAACCTCGGAGTAGTTGTCTGCCTGTAGAGGCGATCTTTCACCTTTGGTATTAACCAACTTATAGGTGGTAATAGCACCATCGGCAATAGGATAGGGTGCTGGGAGTGCTATCTTTTTACCTTTATTTAAAAGATAGGCGCGGAGCTCTAAGCGGGAGTTTTCCATTCCCGGTTTATAGTCGAAAAGAGCAGTGCCATTTGCCTGGCCTCCTGAATTGGGGACAACTTGGAAATTATCCAACACCTTCTCTCCTTGTAGCTTAAGTGCAGGAGCTGCTGCCTCTCCCCCTTTGTAAACCAATACCGGTACAACTTCCATTATAGCGTCGGGATGGAAATAGTAGGTAGGAAAATCCATTGTGTAGTTTGCTTCGATCTTATCGGCAACTACTTCCAAAATTTGTGGATTGCCTTTAGCATCTATCAATTTCGCATTCTGCACCATCAGCAAAGGGCTGCAGCAGGCCGAAATAGAAAAGAGAGCTATAGCAACAGCTAAAACTTTAAACACATTCTTTTTCATTACGAATATTTTAAATAGTTATTTCAATTAAAGTGGTATGATAGACGCAAATATATAAAAAAGTTAAAAAATCACCTAAATTAAACCTTTTGCTTTCAAAGAATTTAACTCTTTTTGGGTATCGATGGAGATAGTATCATAAAAACTCTCTTTTAGAGTGATTTTCAACCCCTTTTCCATCCATCTCAACTGCTCCAATTTTTCTACACTCTCCAACTCCCCTTCAGAGAGGGAGGCAATCTCCATTAGAGTCTCTCGTTTAAATCCATAAACCCCTATATGTTTATAAAAATGGTGGTGATCGAGCCACCTCTCTTGGGGCAAATCTCTAATATAGGGAATGGGCGCCCTACTAAAGTAGAGGGCTTGATTTTGAGAATCTACCACTACTTTTGGAATGGAGGGGTTGATTAGCTCCTCTTGGCTCTCTATCTTCTTCATAAGTGTTGCAATCTGAGTGGTACCTGCTTCAAAACAACTCTTTAGCTCCTCTATCTGGGAGGGCTCAATAAAGGGCTGGTCGCCCTGTATGTTTAGAATATAGTCATATTGTACCCCTTCTGCAGCCTCTATCTTGGTTAGCGCTTCGAAGATTCGCGAGGTGCCGTTGGGGTGGTGGGAGGAGGTAGAGATTACCTTTCCACCAAATCGCTCAACTTCTCTAATAATTTCCGGGTGATCTGTAGCAACAAAGAGCCTCTCTACTCTACTCTCTACTCTTTTATATACCCTCTCAATCATAGTAACTCCGCCAATTTTTATAAGCGGCTTACCGGGTAGCCGTACCGATGCAAAGCGGGCAGGAATAATTGCAAGAAACTTCATTGTGCTATATTATTTTTCAAAGGTATAAATTTTATATATTTTTGTCTATATGAGTTTAGAGAGAGTCAAATCGCGCTTCGATATTATTGGGGACAATCCCCGTTTAAATAGAGCACTTGAGATAGCTCTACAGGTTGCCGATACCGATCTTACTGTTTTAGTTATGGGTGAGAGTGGTGTAGGAAAAGAGGTGATCCCCAAAGTTATTCACACCAATAGTGTGCGGAAGCACAATAAATACTTTGCAATAAACTGTGGTGCAATTCCAGAGGGGACAGTAGACTCCGAACTGTTTGGCCATGAGAAGGGAGCTTTTACCGGTGCAGTCGAAAACAGAAAAGGGTATTTTGAGGAGGCCAACGGCGGTACTCTCTTTTTAGATGAGGTGGCAGAGCTCCCCATATCTACACAGGCAAGACTTTTGCGGGTATTGCAGTCGGGGGAATTTATAAGGGTGGGCTCCTCTAAGGTGCAGAAGACAGATGTAAGAGTGGTTGCCGCAACCAATATCGATTTGGCAAGGGCGATCGAGTCACATAAATTTAGAGAGGATCTCTACTATAGGTTAAATACTGTTCCAATTACAATACCCGCTTTAAGAGAGCGGTATGAAGATATACATCTTCTTTTTAAAAAATTTGCTCTCGACTTTGCCGAAAGGAACTCAATGCCCAAGGTTACTCTTACCCCCGATGCTATCGAACTGTTAAGTTCTTACCGCTGGCCGGGCAATGTTAGGCAGCTCAAGAGTGTTACAGAGCAGCTCTCTCTCTTAGAGCCGGAAAGAGTGATAGATGCAGATGCTCTGCACAAATATTTGCCCATAGAGAGTGGCCGCAATCTTCCAATGAGAAGAGAGGATTTTATGGGTGACGATTACAGCAGAGAGAGAAATAGAATCTACTCCGCTATATATAGTTTAAGACAGGAGGTTGCACGACTTAAAGAGATTGTAGAGAGCTCAACCCAACCCTTTACCCCCTCTGCTACCCCCTCTCTCTCATCCGATAGGGAGCTACTTCAAAATATAGAGGAGACCTCTGCTGTAGAGTTGGAGGAGGAGCCCCCCGCAACGCTCTCTATCCAAAAAGTGAATGAAGAGCTTATTCGCCTTGCATTAGAGAGACATGGCGGCAAACGGAAGCCGGCAGCCGAGGAGCTTGGCATTTCGGAGCGTACCCTATATAGAAAAATTAAAGAACTTGATATCTCTCTATGAGAAGAGCTATAATATATATATTGCTGCTGTTTACCTTGTGGGGGTGTGGCATCTACTCCTTCTCCGGCACCTCAATAGCTCCCGATGTCTTATCTATTTTGGTTGCCACTATAGAGAATAGGGCTTTACATGTAAATCCCCAGCTTAGCAATGCTTTAACAGAGGCGTTAAAGGAGAAGTATAGGCGGCAAACCAAACTTAAATTGGTTAACGACCAGGGCGATTTAGAGGTTGAGGGAGAGATTACCGGTTACGAATCTACTGCTATAGCTGTAACAGCCCAAGAGATTGCCTCTCAAAATAGACTTACTGTAACTGTTAAGATTAGCTTTTCAAATCACAAATATCCCAAAGAGAATTTTGAGAAACGATATGCGGCATTCGAAGATTTTCCCTCTACAAGCTCTTTAGACGCAGTTGAAGGAACCCTGATAGATGCTATTGTTGAAAAGCTCACCGAACAGATTTTTAACGATACTGTTGCAAACTGGTAGATATGAAGCAGCTGACCCTCTTGCAGTTAGATTATCTGATATCGCGATACCCTTGGTACACTATAGGTTTTTTAGATAGCTATCTACAACTTGTAGAGAGCGATCCCGAAGGGGCCCAAAGCTATTTGAAAAAAGTTGCAACCCGAATATACTCCAGAGAGGAGCTCTACTTCTGTAGAGAGGGGAGAGAGGGGGGGAGAGGACAACTTGAAGAGAAGATAGATAGTGGAGAGGCCGATAGTATAATTGAAGAGAGCAACCAAAAGGTGGTAGAGAGAGAGAGGGAAGAGCCACTTTTGGAATTTGGAAAAAGTTTTGGACATCAAGAGGAAGAGAGGGTGGTTAGAGTTGTTGTAGGTTCCGACTATTTTAGCCACAACGATTTTGATAGCGTAGAACTGAATGGCGACAATCCGGTAGATAACTATATCTCTGAAAATCCCTCACTTCTCAAGAGTACATTTATTGCCTCTTCGCAAGAGAGGGAGCCAATTATAGAACTTGATAGTGCCCAAACAGAGGGGCTGTTGGACGATATCTCCTGCTATACCGAAACCTTAGCTGCCATCTACTCCGAGCAGGGCTACTATAAAGAGGCGTTAGAGGTCTATTCAAAACTAATTTTGTTAAATCCCAAAAAAAAGAGTTACTTTGCCTCTCTTATTGAAGAGGTAAAGAGAAAAAAGAGTTAATGTTATGTATACATTTCTTGCAATATTGATAGTGATTGCCAGCATCCTATTGACCCTTATTGTATTGGTTCAAAATTCTAAGGGTGGCGGATTGGCAGCCAATTTCGCTTCTGGAAATCAAGCTTTTGGAGTTAGACAAACTGCCGATTTTTTAGAGAGGGTAACTTGGATTCTTGCAATTGTAATTATCTCTCTCTCTGTCTTGGCAACCGCTTTTGTCTCTACGGGTGTTAAAAAGCAGAGCGTTATTCAGGAGAGGATAGAGAGTTCCGCTCCCGCTCAAAGTGTTCCTGAATTTCCCACAATTCCCGGTGGAGAGGCGACAAAAAATGAAGAGTCTCCCACTTCAAACTAAGACTCTTTATTTATAATATTGAACTCCCGCCCAACCTTAATAAAGGTATCTACACACCTCTCCAACTGCTCCATTGTGTGTGCAGCGCTTATCTGAACCCTTATTCTTGCCTCTCCTTTAGGAACAACCGGGTAGTAGAAACCTATCACATAGATTCCCTCTTCTAACATTCTTGATGCAATCTCCTGAGAGAGTTTTGCGTCATAAAGCATAACTGCACAAATAGCACTCTGTGAGGGTTTGATGTCAAATCCTGCAGCTATCATCCGATCAATAAAATAGGTGGTATTGGTGTGAAGCCGGGTTAATCTTGAGTTATCTTCACTTAACATATCGAATGCTTTCACTCCTGCCGCCGCTACCATTGGTGGAATAGAGTTTGAGAAGAGATAGGGGCGCGACCGTTGTCGCAACATCTCAATTATCTCTCTCTTTCCGGTGGTAAATCCCCCTATTGCTCCTCCAAAGGCTTTGCCCAGAGTACCGGTAATAATCTCTATCTTACCCATAAGATTGAAGATCTCTGTGCTCCCCTTTCCCCTCTCCCCTACTACTCCTGCAGAGTGCGACTCATCTACCATCACCATTGCATCATATTTTTGGGCAAGGCGATATATCTCATCTAAAGGGGCCAAATTTCCATCCATAGAGAAGACCCCATCTGTAACTATTAATCTAAATCGCTGAGCCATTGCAATTTTAAGAGCACTCTCCAACTCTTCCATATTGGCATTTGAGTATCTATAGCGTTGAGCCTTGCTGAGTCTAACTCCATCTATAATAGATGCATGGTTGAGTGCATCGGAGATTATTGCATCTTCTTGGGTAAGAAGTGGTTCAAATAGACCACCATTTGCATCGAAACAGGAGGCGTAGAGAATTGTAGCTTCGGTCCCAAAGAATTTGGAGATCCTCTCCTCCAGCTCCAAGTGGAGATCTTGCGTTCCACAGATAAAGCGAACCGAAGAGACCCCATAACCCCGCTCGTGGAGTGCTGTTGTTGCAGCCTCTTTAAGCTCGCGGCAGTTGGAGAGCCCAAGATAGTTGTTGGCACAAAAGTTGAGGAGTTCTTTACCGGACTCGATTGTAATTGTAGAGTGTTGAGGAGATACTATACTCCTCTCTTTTTTGAAGAGTCCTTCAGACTCTATTGTTGCAAGCTCTCGTTTCAAGTGCTCTTTAAAATTTGTATACATAAGGTTTAAATTTTCTCTAACAAAGTTACTAAAGAAAAAGTAGAGAATTATAAAACTAAATTAGTTTATTTAGTTTTGTTGCTCTATATTTGTCCCCAATTTATAAAAGAATGGAATTGAAAAGAGAGATAGTAGAGAGATCTGTAGAGCTCTTTAAGAGAGTGGGATGTAAGAGGGTTACAATGGATGATGTTGCTCTCTCCAATGGAATCTCTAAAAGAACTCTATATGAGCTTTTTGAGAGTAAAGATGCTCTTTTGGAAGAGTCGCTTCTCTTTATGCAACAGGAGATGGCCGAAGCGGTAGAGAGGTATAAAAAATTGGATTTAAATATAATTGAGATAGTTTGTAAGATTCATAAAGATCATGCGGAGCAAGATTTTACTTGGAAAAATAGTTTTTTAAATGAGCTGAAGAGGTATCACTATGGGGTTTATAAAAACCTTACAGCCAATCTCCTCTCTTTTCATAGATTTATGATAAACGATTTTATTGAAAGAGGAAAGAGGGAGGGGATAATAAGGGAGGAGATAAATGTTCAGATATTTGTAGATCTACTTATGGAAATTTCTGCTTTTGGCGAAAAGCGCCAACTTACCTTCTTAGGGGGCTATTCCCGTAAAGAAATTTTTAGAGAAGTTGTGCTCTCTTATATAAGAGGGCTCTGTACAGAATTGGGAGTTGCCGAAATAGAAAAAAATGTAAATAGTTAATTTATTTCAAATTGAGATGAAGTTATATAGAAGTAAAATAGTAGGATCCTCTCTTTTACCACTACTAATAGTGGTTCTGCTTATCCTAAATTCCCCCTCTGCTATGGGTGAGAGTTTGAAACTCACTCTTGAGGGTGCTGTCGAGCTCGCTTTAGACAGAAACTTAAGTGTAAAGGTGGCAGATAGCGATGTAGAGCGGGTAGATTGGGCAAAAAAAGAGAATTGGTATAAACTCCTCCCCCAAATTGGAGCCAATGCGCAGTATGTAAACAATATTTTGAAGCCGGTCTTCTTCTCCGATTTTTTCCCGGGGGGCAAAATGGAGGTGGGCTCTACCCACAGCTATGCCCTAACGGGAACTATGCAGCTGCCACTCTTGTCGCTCCCCCTCTTGAAGAGCATCCAGCTTTCTGAATTGGAGTTGCAAAAAGCTTTAGAGAGTGCCCGCGAAGCGAAGATAGAGCTGATTGCCCAAGTGAAAAACTCCTTCTATGGAGTACTGATGGTAGAGGAGTCGTTACAGGTGTTACAGGAGAGCTATAATAATGCTAAGCAGGTGGCAGACAATATAGAGGAGATGTATAGACACGGGTTGGCCTCTGAATATGATTATATCCGTTCAGATGTTGCGGTTAGAAATATTCTACCGGCTATTGAGCAGGCTAAAAATGGATTGGATCTCTCTAAAATGCAACTTAAAGTTCTGCTCTCATTGGATTTGGGAGTAGAGATTGAGTTGGAGGGGAGCATAGGGCAATATAGAGACTCCCTTTTGGCCCCTTTACCCGAAGAGGGCTCTTCTTTAGCACTCAACTCTACCCTTAGACTCATAGATTTACAGTTGGAGGGGCTCAATAAAAGTTTTGAACTGATAAGATCGCAGAGAGTTCCCTCTTTAGCCGGCTTTGCAAATTATCAATTACAGTCGCAAACCGAACAATTTAGCTTCAATAGTAAGTGGGTTAACTCCGTTGCCGTTGGCCTCTCTATCCAAATTCCAATCTTCAACCAACTCTCTATCTCTATGAAAGAGAGGCAGGCTAAAACAGGTATCAGGCAGGTTAAGTACCAGAGAGAGCTGGTAGAGAGCAATCTCAAATTGGCCCTCAAAAATTGGATTAACGAACTATCCAGAGCCAAATTGCAGTTGGAGTCGGATGGGTTGGCGGTAAAACAGGCCAAAAAGGGGTATGAGATAGCTAAAAGTAGATATCAATCGGGGGGAGGCACTCTATTGGAATTGAACGATGCCCAAATGGCATTGACCAATTCGCAGCTCAATATGAATCAAACTATCTACAGCTATATAAAAGCAGAAACCGAGTACAAAAAAATTATTGGAGGTGAGATAGTCAATAAATAAAAGAGATTATAACAATTGATATATGAAAAGAGAAATTATTAAGAGGTGGTTTGGAGGTTTGGCAGTTGCCTCCCTATTGGTGGCCGGGTGCTCTCCCAAAGAGCAGGAGAGCGCAAAAGAGGTCTCTAAAGTACATAAGGTAAAAGTGGAAGAGGTTATCCAAAGAGATGTTGAACAGGTTTACCAATTTAGTGGCAATATAGAGCCTATGGTTAAAAACAGCATCTCCAGTGCCGCTGCCCAAAGAGTAGAAAAGGTCTATGCCTATGTTGGCGACAGGGTGAAAAAAGGAGATCTCTTGGTGGAGATGGAGGATATCAACCACTCTCAACTCTCTATACAGTTGACAAATCTGCAGAACGATCTAATGCGGATGGAGGCTCTCTACAAGGTGGGAGGAGTATCTGAACAACAGTATGAACAGCTCAAAACACAGGTAGAGGTGATGAGTGAAAACTTAGAGAATATTGCCAAGAATACTAAGTTGCGTTCACCAATAGATGGAGTTGTGGCTATGCGTAACTTCGACGACGGCGATCTTGCAGTTGGACAGCCTATATTGGTTGTTATGCAGATTGACCCGGTGAAGATATTGGTAAATATATCGGAGGAGTTTTTTCCGCAGGTAAAGGTTGGGCTGCCGGTTAAGGTGGAGTTGGATATCTACCCACAGAGACAATTCATGGGTAGGGTTGTGCTAATTCACCCAACAATGGATCCAATGACCCGCTCTTTTAGCGCAGAGGTTAGAATTGAAAATAGAGAGAGCCTTATCCGTCCGGGGATGTTTGCTCGAGCATATATCAATTTTGGTTCCCGCTCAAGAGTGGTGGTACCCGATATTGCAGTTGTTAAACAGCCGGGGACCAACAGTAAATATCTATATGTTATGGAGGGTGATAGAGTTGCCTATAGAAAGGTTGAGTTGGGGCGGCGAATTGGTAATATATATGAGGTGTTGGAGGGGGTGGCTATAGGCGAAAAAGTTGTAGTTGCGGGCTTTACCGGACTACGGGAGGGTATGGAAGTAACCCCCGTAGAGGGGGGAGTAGATCTCTCTCTCCAATAATCTTTTAGATTGAAGAAATTATGAAGATTTATGAAAGTTCAGTAAAGAAACCTATCACTACAGCCCTAATTTTTGTGGCTATAGTAATCTTTGGTCTCTTCTCTTTTTCGCGCCTTTCGGTTGATCTCTATCCAGAAATAGAGCTCAATGCCGTTACTGTTATGACCACCTATGCGGGGGCAAGTGCAACCGATATAGAGCAAAATATTACAAAACGGTTGGAGACAGGCTTTAGTACTGTCTCAAATTTAAAGCGGATAACCTCTACCTCTAAAGATAATATCTCTTTAATTACTATAGAGTTTGAGTATGGAACCGATATGGACGAATCTCTAAACGATATCCGTTCGGTTATAGATATGTTAAAAAACTTTCTTCCAAAAGAGATAGAGAGCCCTGTTATCCTCAAGTACAGCTCAAGTATGATGCCCATACTCTTTCTTTCGGCAAGAACCACAGGCGATGTACAAGGGCTTTATAAAATGTTGGAAGAGAGGGTGGCAAATCCTATCAATAGAATTGATGGAGTCGCTTCTGTCAATATTTCGGGAGCTCCCGAACGGGAGATTCAGGTGTTGATAGACCCTAAGAAGATGGATGGCTACAATCTTACGGTAGAACAGCTGGCGGGGGTTATTGCCATGGAGAATCGAAATATTCCCGGCGGCAATATAGATATTGGATCTGAAACCTACTCTGTTAAAACCGACGGTGAATTTACCTCAAGCGGTCAAATTAAGGAGTTGGCTATTGGCAGCTTTATGGGGCGTACCATTTTTGTAAAGGATGTTGCAGTAGTTAAAGATACTTTGAAGGAGCGGGCTACCGAAGTGCTTACCAATGGCGAAACTTCGGCTATGATTGTGGTTCAAAAGCAGTCGGGCTCCAATGTTGTAGATATAGCCAACAAGATAAACAAAGAGCTTCCCTCTATTCGTGCAGGGCTACCCGAAGAGGTGGAATTGGAAGTTGTTATAGATACCTCAGACTTTATTAAAAAGAGTATAAGCTCCCTTTCGGAGACGGTTCTATTGGCCGGACTCTTTGTGATGATTGTGGTGCTCCTCTTCTTAGGACGATGGAGGGCAACCTTTATAATTATCTTAACTATTCCCGTATCCCTTGTGGCCGCCTTTATCTATCTAATGGCTACGGGTAATACACTAAATATCATCTCTCTAAGTTCTCTCTCGATTGCAATAGGAATGGTGGTTGACGACGCTATAGTGGTGCTCGAAAATATAACTACCCATATTGAGCGGGGAACAAAACCGAAGGATGCGGCAATCTACGCTACAAATGAGGTGGCGGTGGCGGTAGTTGCCTCTACCTTAACTATTATTGCCGTTTTCTTCCCACTCACTATGGTTTCGGGGCTGGCAGGAGTTATGTTTAAACAGTTGGGTTGGATAGTTACCATAATTATCTCTATCTCTACTTTGGCCGCCCTTACCCTAACCCCAATGATGAGTGCCTTTATGCTTAAGCAGGATCCAAAACGGGGTAAAGTTTTTACCTTCTTCTACGCCCCTATCGAAAGGGGTTTGGACGCTTTAGATAGAGGGTATGAGAGGTTCCTGAGATTTAGTCTTCGCAACAGAAGTTTAATTTTGGGCGGCTCTGCTCTCCTATTTCTTCTTAGTATCCTACTTCTTAGCAAAGTTGGAACAGACTTTTTCCCAGAGAGCGACAACTCCAGAATATCTGTGACTGTCGAACTTCCGGTGGGTACTCGGGTAGAGAAGGCGAGAGTGCTAAACAACTATCTTTACAACAAGTGGATGGAGCGCTACCCCGAAATTTTAATTATTCAATCTTCAATGGGGCAGTCGGACGGCTCCAATCTCTTTCTCTCTATGGGGAGTTCCGGAACGCATCTAATCTCTCTAACAGTTAGATTGAAAGATAAAAAAGAGAGAGAAAGCTCTATTTTTGAAATTTCCGACCAAATGCGTAACGACCTCTCTGCAATTCCCGAAATCTACCGTTATGAAGTTATCCCCGGCGGAGGTACTGGGATGGGCGGCGGTGGCAATAATGTAGAGATGGATGTGTTGGGTTACGATTTGGATATCACCGGAGAGGTGGCAGCCCAAATTGTAAAAATAATGGAGCAGACAAAGGGGGTGAGAGATGTTAAGGTGAGCCGTGAAGATTTTATTCCGCAACTGAAGGTAGAGTTCGACAGAGAGAAGTTGGCCCTAAACAACCTTAACCTCACTACCGCAGCTTCGGCTGTTAGAAACCGCATAAACGGTCTTATTGCATCTCAATATAGAGAAGATGGCGAAGAGTACGATATTGTAGTAAAAAATCAACTCAAATTTAGAGGGGGAATTGAAGATATTGAATCTATAACTCTATACAACAATGGGGGGAAAGCTATTAGGCTTAGTGAAGTTGCTACAGTTGTAGAGGATTTTACCCCACCCTCTATTGAGCGGTTAGATAGAGAGAGGAGGGTAAAGGTAAGTGGTGCAATCTATAAGCGGGCCTTGGGCGATATTGCAAAAGATGTTCAAAGAGAGGCAGACAAATTGACTCTACCCTCTGGGGTGGCATTAAAGATGTCCGGCTCATATGAGGAGCAGCAGGAATCTTTTCAAGATATGTTTGTACTCTTGATCTTGGTTATCATTCTAACCTATATTGTAATGGCGGCGCAGTTTGAGTCGTTGAGAGAACCCTTTATTATTATGTTGTCGCTTCCATTTGCCTTTACCGGGGTCTTCTTTGCCCTTTGGATTAGCAACACCTCTCTAAGTTTAATTGCCTTAATAGGGGCTGTTATGTTGGTTGGGATTGTAGTTAAAAATGGGATAGTCCTTATAGACTATATCGACCTAAACAAAGAGAGGGGAATGAGTGTGATAAATGCGGTTGCCAAAGGGGGGAAATCGCGTCTTAGACCTGTACTTATGACCACCCTTACCACTATTTTAGGTATGACCCCTATGGCTATGGGGCTGGGTGAGGGTTCCGAAATTTGGCAACCTATGGGGATAGCTATTATTGGAGGTCTTACACTCTCTACAATTTTAACATTGGCGGTAATTCCCACCTTCTACACCTCACTTCACGCCAGAACTATCAAAAAAGAGAGAAAGAGAAGGCTTAAAGAGGCGTTGGTTAAAATCAATTAAAGAAAAAATTTATGAAAGCTCTATTTATTGTATATAATCAGGTGCACACCAGAGAGGTGTCAGAAATTTTAGATAAACATAATATTAGAGGCTATACACAATGGGAAGATGTTATGGGACGGGGGAGCCATAGAGGCGAACCCCATCTTGGAAGCCACGCTTGGCCCGCTAAAAACATTGCAATTGTGGCTATTGTAGAGGAGCAGAAGGTTGCCCCTTTGGCCGAAGCGCTCAAAGAGTTGGATAGTAGGGCAGACGACCAGGGTTTGAGAGCATTTGTATGGGATGCCAACTCTTTGGTATAATTGTAACAAAAATTGGCAGTTTTAGATAAATCTTATAATTTAGGGAAAAGTTTTTAACAAATTTATTATTTCGATTATGGCTATTGAGTTGACAGATACTAACTTTAAAGAGATTGTTTTAGAGAGTGGCAAATCTGCAGTTATAGATTTTTGGGCACCTTGGTGTGGCCCCTGTAAAGTTATTGCCCCCATAATGGAGGAGCTTGCCTCTGAATTGGGAGAGGGGGTTGTAGTAGCAAAATATAATGTAGATGAAGGAGAGGAGGTGCCAAGAAAATATGGGATCCGCAATATTCCCACTCTTCTATTCTTTAAAGATGGGGAGTTGAAAGAGAAAATAGTTGGCTCTACAACCAAATCTGCAATTCTCTCTAAACTTCAATCGCTATAGTGAACTTAAAATTTAAGAAGATGAAAAAGTTTTCACTACTATCTATTCTCTCACTGCTCCTTATTACAACCGCTGGTTGGTCTCAAACCAAGTTTGGAATTAAGGGAGGATTGAACTTCAACTCATTCAAAGATCTCTCTACAAATGTAAATGAGATGTGGAGCAGTAAACTGGGGTACCATGCAGGTATTACTGCACAATTTAGGATCCCTGCAATTGGGTTGGCTATTCAGCCCGATCTACTATTGGCCAGACAACAGAGCGAGATGACCAATACTCCAGAGAACTCTATTACAATGGACTATCTTACTCTTCCGCTAAATCTCCAATTGGGCTTGGATCTACTACTGTTCAAACCCTATATTGTTGCGGCACCCTATCTCTCCTATGCTCTCCAAAAAGATGGAATATTGATAGATGCCGATTGGAAAGATTTGAATAGAATCGACTATGGAGTCGGATTGGGAGTGGGTTTTGATTTTTGGAAAGTTCAAGTTGTGGGTAAGTATGTTTGGGGCTTTGGTACTCTTCAGGAGGCCGGTGCCAATCCCATAAGTGGAATATCGTTTAGCGATGCCAAAAGGGAGGGGTTCCAAGTTTCGCTTGCTCTCTTCTTTTGATGACTATAGATAAGATAAAACTCTCGTTAGAGTCTAATCTTAAGGAGGTTAATACTCTAATAGAGACCTCTCTGCGTAGTGATGTAGAGTTGATAGATTCAATCAATCAATATCTCTATGGGGTTAAGGGTAAGCAACTTAGAATGGTGCTTGCCCTTCTTTCGGCTAAGGCGTGCGGCACTGTTGCAGCGAGCACTCTTACTTGTGCAGCAGTTGTAGAGATGATACATACGGCAACACTTCTTCACGACGATGTGGCCGACAATGCTCCGCAACGGAGAGGCTATAGAACGGTACAATCGCTCTACTCTCCAGCCTCTTCTGTATTGATGGGCGACTATTGGCTATCGAAGGCTATTCTTCTGCTTCTCTCCCGTAAAGATTTCAAACTGATTCAATTTTTCTCAACTGCCGTTCAAGAGCTCTCCGAAGGGGAACTTCTTCAAATTCAAAAATCTCAATCGTTAGATACCACCCGGGAAGATTATATTAATATTGTTGGGAAAAAGACCTCTTCACTCTTTGTTGCAGCTATTGCCGGAGGAGCCTACTCTTCGGGAGCATCCCAGCAGGTGATTGAGGCGATGGAGAACTATGCCTATCTATTGGGAGTAGCTTTTCAAATAAGAGATGATATTTTCGACTACTCGCCCCACTTAGATACCGGAAAATTGCCGGGTTCAGATATTAGAGAGAGAAAACTTACTCTGCCTCTCTTGTGTGCACTTGAAGAGGGGCCAAAAGAGGAGGGAGAAGAGCTGCTTGGTTTTATTGCTCAAGAAGATGTAGAGGAGTCGCTTTTGGTAGAAAAATCTCTCTCTTTTGTAGAGAGGTACAGTGGAGTAGCTAAAGCACAGCAGCAGCTGTTTCGTTATACCGGCAGGGCAAGAGACTCTCTTCTACCTCTAACGGACTCTATCCATAAAGAGAGGTTGAAGAGAATTACCCACTTTGTAGAGGAGCGGGTGGAGTAGCTTACCCTATTTTACCCTCTTTAATATGGCTGTCTGCTATCTCCATCTTTTGGTATAACTCTACACCAAAAGCGGCAATGATTGGATTCTTAAGAAATTGATAGACCTTTACCCCCTCTCTTTTACCTTTTACAAAGGCCTCCGAACAGAGATTCCAACGGTGTAGATTGAGTGCTGTCATACCATTCGAGAGATTGGAGCACCGTATAGGGTAGAGTCTGCACGATTGTGGCTTCATAAAAGTTGTTGCCCCATTGGTGTGGGCAATTTCAAGAGCACAAAAACAGTTGCCCTCTTTGTCGAATATGGCGTAGGCACACTCTTGAGTGCCATTTAGAGGGGTTACAACTTCATCCTCTATATCAACCACCCAAAAACCCTTCTCTTTGATACTCTCTCTCCCTTTTTGAGATAAAAAGGGAGAGTAGTTTTCAAATTGGCTCTCAATAATAGAGCACTCCCGGGGGAGTAGGGGTGCTCCACTATCGCCAATTAAACAACAGCTGCCATGGCACCTCTCAATATCACAGATGAAGTACTCTGTAAAAATTTCAGATGCGATTAAAAAATTATCTATCTCGATGATTGAATTGTATCTCATCTCTTCTCTTGGGGCAACACCCCATTCATAATAACCTCTATATGGTTTTTGGTAGAGAAAATCTCTCTAATAAAGCTATTTAGTTTATCGGTGGTGATTGAGTCTAAACTCTCTTTATAGCTGCTGTGCATCTCTTTGCCAAAGAGATACCTATTGCTTAAAAACGATAACCAGTATCGATTCTCTCTTAGATTTTGGGTATAGGTTTTATTGAGATACTCTATAACCTTGTTGAAGTCGCTCTCTAAAACTCCCTCAGCCACCAATTTATCTATCTCTGTATAGGCTCTTTTGAGCAGCCTCTCTTTGAGATTTACATCGGTATCGAAACCGAAAAGTAGAATAAACTCCTCTTTGGGATAGAGATCTAAACTCATCTGTACTCCCACCCCATAAGTTCCCTGCTCATCCTCTCTAATAGTACGGGTAAAGAGAAGGTCTAAAATTTGTGAGGTGACGGTAGTGAGTAGCCTATTCTCTACATTATACTCCATATCCCCGGTATAGATTGAGTAGACCGAAGATTTTGGATTTTGCATCTCCCGCTCAAACTCCTTAGTTATCTTCCCTTGGGCGTAGGAGTAATCTACTATAGCCCAATCCTCTCTCTCTGATCTATTGGAAGGTAGAGAGGCAATATAGCTCTTAACAAGCTCCTTAAGCTGCTCTTGCTCAATGTTTCCAACAAAAATAAAGACAAAATCGGCTGCATTGGCAAATCTCTCTCTCCCAAGCTCTAAAGCTTTTTGATAATCTACATATTGCAACATATTGTGGTCTACTCTCTTGGCATATTCGCTTCCTCCATATAGAGCAGCCTGCAGGGAGTCTTTGAAAGTGGTCATAGGATTTGCTTCACTATTTTGCAGTTCTACTTGAGCTCTCTCCAACCAAGAGTCGAACGCTTCCCTATCCTCTCTAATTGAAGTGAAGGAGAGATAGAGCATCTGCATAAAGGTCTCTATATCTTTTGGAGTAGTAGCCCCTCCAATCCCTTCGCTATAGAGCCCTACAGAAGATTTTAAAGAGACGCTCTTTCCTGCAAGCACTTTTCTTAACTGAGAGTTGCTGAAGTTGCCCACTCCACCAACAGAGATTAGATTAGACAACAACTTAGAGGTGGCCAAATAGGTGGGGTCTATAAGGGAGTAGCCTCCCTTACTCTTTGCGCTAAAGAGAATTTCATCGCTTTTAAAATCGCTCTCCAATGCTACAACGGTTGCTCCATTTGAGAGATACCATACCTTTGCTCCACTTACAGGCTCTTCATATTGGCTAACAATAGAGCCTGCAACAGGGGGAGTCTCAATTAGTGGAGCATCGGAAAGCTCCTCTTTGTACTCCTCAACCTCTTCTATCTGTGCAGCACTATAGGTAGAGAGAAGTTGGTTGGCAGTGGGGATTGCAACCCCCTCCTTTTCGGGCATCATTAGGGCAAGCACCATATTTTCGTTGGTAACAAGCGATGTTGCGTAGCGGTTAATCTCCTCTAAAGTTACAAGGGGCTCTATCTCTTTCATTAAAAGATATTCACACTCTACCCCGCAGAAAGAGTCTTGAGTTAGAAAATAGTTTAGAAGCTGTTCTACGAAAAAGTTGTTTTTAAGCTTCTCCCTTTCGTTGTATAGTCGCTCTATAGCACTACTATAGTTCGCTTTCGCACGATCCAGTTCAGATTGGGTAAAGCCATACCGTTTCATTCTCTCAAGCTCTTTAACCAATGCGGTCAAAGCGAGCTCTATCCCATTCTCTTTTGCAATGGCACTTACCGAAAATGCATCTTTGGTTTGGGCCACTATAAATTCGCCATATGAAGAGCCCGCTCTTGTAAATGGAGAGTTGCTCTTCTGTATAATATCGGCAAACCTTGTATTTAGCATACTATTTACAAGGGTGTTGATATAGCTGAAGACTAAAGAGGGTACAGTTCCCCTTATCTCTGCAGCCATAGGCTCCTTTTTGAACATCAGGTTGATATTGGTAGAGAGAGCTTCGGGGTCGGAGGCTATAACCACTATCGGCTCTTTATTGTTGGGAACCTCAAACGACACCCTTTCGGCTACATCTGCGGGTAGAGGGATAGGTGAGAAGAGCGTTTTTATCTTCTCCTCTACCGCTTCGGGGTCTATATCTCCAACAACAATTATTCCTTGAAGATCGGGGCGATACCACTTTTCGTAGTAGTCACGAAGCTCCTGATAGGTAAAGCTATCTATAACCTCTACCAATCCTCCGGGTAATCTATGGCCATATTTGCTCCCCCCCATAATTTCGGGTAGAAGAGTCTCGAGCATTCTCATTTGGGCATTACTTCGTGTTCTAAGCTCTTCTCTAATTACTCCCCTCTCATTATCTATCTCCTCTTCGTGAAGGAGCAGCTCATTTGACCAGTCGTGAAGAATAAGGAGGCAGGAGTCTATAGCCCCCTCTCTCTCTACCGGTACGGCCGAAATATTATATACAGTTTGATCTACGGCGGTATAGGCATTCAGATTTGCACCAAAGCGCACACCTATACTCTCCAAATAGGAGATTAGGGTGTTGCCCGGAAAGTGAGTTGTTCCATTAAAGGCCATGTGCTCAAGAAAGTGGGCCAAACCTCTCTGCTCCTCCTCTTCTAAAATTGAACCTACTTTTTGGGCAATATAAAATTCTGCCTGTCCTTTAGGCTCGCTATTTTTCATTACAAAGTAGGTTAAACCATTCTCCAACTTACCGTGTCTAACTTGTGAGTCTAAGGGTAATTTTTGAGGCATCTGCGCTTCTGCCCTAAGGGCAAAAAGGAGTAGTAGCAGCGAATATAGATATTTACGCATATGTATTGGTGTTATATTAATACCTTCAAAGGTAACTATTAAAATTAAGTTTATTATTTTGTTAACCGACTCTCTTTTTACTAAATTCGCATTGTCTTAAACTATTTCCCATTTTGTAAACCAAAAAACTGATAAGATGAACATTGTTAGAAAAATCTTTGCCATCTCCTTTTTCTCAATCACCTCTTTTGGAGTGGCTTTTGGCCAAGACTTGGCAGTCGCCACCGATACCTACAATGCCGGAGCTGTTGCTCTAAATAACAAGGAGTACCCTGTAGCTCTCAAATCTTTTAATAAAGCTCTCCAAATTTTGGCGCTGCTGGGGCCCGAGGAGATGGGTGAAGAGGGTAAGAATTTGAAAGATGCTATTATTCCACTTATTCCACAAATTCATCTCCGTTATGGTAAGGAGCTTGCATCCAACGGCTCTATAGATGAGGCGTTAAAACAGCTCTCTAAAGCTGCATCATCTGCTACCAATAGTAATGTTGAAGGGGTTATAGAAGAGGTTTCCGAACTTAGAAAGCAGCTCCTTTTTGCAAGCGGCTCCAAACTTCTCAATAGTGGAAAATTGAATGAGGCAATTACTACCTTTGACAAACTGATTGAGATAGATCCAACCAATAGCGATGCAATCTTTAGAAAAGGGCTCACACTCCTTAAGATGGATAACGAAGAGGGTGCTATCTCCTGTTTAGAAAAAGCGATTGAACTTGGCGAAACACAAAATGCACCTCGCCAACTCTCTACTATATTTCTTAAAAAATCTGCAGCTCTAACTCGAACAAAAGATTGGAACGGTGTATTTCAAAATGCCATAAAGGCCAACCAATACAATGAATCTCCTATGGGATTTAAACTTTTGGGTATCTCAAGTGTACAGCTTAAAAAATATGACGAAGCAATTGCAGCTATAGAGAGCTATCTCTCTTTAGATCCTGCCGCTAAAGATAAAAACAATATGTTCTACAATTTGGCAACCTCTTTTGAGGGAAAGGGAGACAAAGCAAAAGCGTGTGGCTACTACAAACAACTTTTGAACGATCCCACTTTCAAGCAGGTAGCGGAGTATAAAGTGAAAACAGAACTTAAGTGTAATTGATGGAGGGGTGTTTGACACTCTTTCTATCTCTGTCGGCATTACAATATCTGTTGTAGTGCCGATTTTCAATAGTCAATTTGGTAATAGGAGTGAGAGATGCAGTTTGCGCAGATTATTGGGCAGAAGAGTTTAAAGAGGGAACTAATCAATATTGTAAAAGAGGGGAGGGTTGCCCACTCTCTTTTATTTGTTGAGGCCCCTACCTATGGAGCGCTTCCTCTATCGCTTGCCTTGGCTACCTATATTTTGTGCAGCAACAGAGGGGAGGAGGATTCATGTGGAGAGTGCCAAAATTGTCGTCTTATAAAAAAGTTGTCTCACCCCGATATACACTTCTCTCTTCCTGTCAATAGCGGAGGGAAGATAAAAGGTGAAAAGCGACTCCTTACCGACCCTTTTTTAGCCCCCTGGCGGGAGGCTTTTATTGCCAACCCCTATATTACCCCCGCCGAATGGAGTAGAGAGATTGGGTTGGAGAGTAAGGGGGGATTTATTGGCGTAGGAGAGGCCTCCTCTCTATTGGGCAAATTGAATTTGCGTTCCTATGGCGGCAGAGAGAAATGTGTTATTATGTGGCTGCCCGAAACTATGAACAGAGAGGCGGCAAACCGTCTTCTAAAATTTTTTGAAGAGCCCCCTTCGGCCACCCATATCTTTATGGTCTCTCAAAGTCCAGAAAAGCTGTTGGCCACCATTCTCTCCCGTTGTCAATTGATAAGAGTACCCCCTATAGAGCTCCCTATATTGGAGGCAGAGGTAGAGCAGAAGTACCGGTTGAGTGGCGAAGAGGCAAAGAGTTTGGCCAAAGTGAGTGGAGGCTCACTAAGTAGAGTAGTGGAGCTAATTAAATATTCAGAAAATAGTGCATCCTATGAGAGGGAGTTAAAAGCGCTTTTAGAGGGCTCTATAGAGAGAGAGCTCACAAAAGTATTGGAGTTCTCAGAGAGAGTTGCACAAATGGGAAGAGAGGAGCAGAAGCTTTTTTTGAGCTACTCCATTGAGTATATTAGGGCAATAATAGTGCTCTCTGCCGGTGCCGATGGGGCAACCGCACTTCCCCCTTCTAAAGAGAAGGAACTCCAATATTGGTCGAAAAAGATTAAATCCAATCAACTAATTAGAGGGTATAAGCTTATGGAGGAGGCGCTCCAAGATCTCAATAGAAATGTAAATTCCAAATATCTATTTGCCGACTTAAGTAATAGATTTTATCTATATTTGAAGTAAACCTAAGAGAATGGATGATATTATATATAAAGAGTGCAACTGTGAAAGGGGTATCTCTACAGTAAAAGAGTCTTCGGAGCAGTTCCAATTTGTTGTTGAGAAAGATTGCTGTAAGCTAAAGGTACACAATTGGTTGGAGAAAATACCCTCTCCCTATGCAGAGGAGTATTACGAAGTGAGATTTAAGAATACCCGTAAACTATACTATAAAAACGATTCCGGCCAGAAGATAGAGAGTGGCGACATTGTTGTTGTAGAAGCTGCAAGCGGTTACGATATAGGGGTTGTCTCTATGTGTGGACCGTTACTCTATAGACAACTGAAAAGAAACAATATATCTGTAGAGCAGTACGACTTTAAAAAGATATTTAGAAAAGCGAAAGCTGCCGATCTTAACCGTTGGCACGCTGCCATATCAAGGGAGCATCAAACTTTAATAAAGGCACGAAAAACTGCACAACAGCTTAATTTGAATATGAAGGTGGGGGATGTAGAGTTTCAAGGCGACGGCACTAAAGCAATCTTCTACTATATTGCCGACGAGAGGGTAGATTTCCGACAGCTCATAAAGCTTTATGCCGAAGAGTTTAGAATTAGGATAGAGATGAAGCAGATTGGAGTGAGGCAGGAGGCCGGTAGAATTGGGGGAATTGGTGTATGTGGAATGGAACTCTGTTGCTCAAGATATATGTCGGAGTTTAAATCGATTACAACCAATAGTGCCAGAGCCCAAGATCTCTCTACCAACCCACAAAAGCTCACCGGACAGTGTGGTAAGTTGAAGTGCTGTATAAACTACGAAGCCTCTACCTACTTAGATGCACACTCACAAATTCCAAATGTTTCGGCCCCTCTCGAAAGTAAGCAGGGAGATGCCTATTTGGTTAAGAGAGATACCCTTCGTGGAGTTATGTGGTTCTCATATGAGAAGGGGAATATGATTAATATGTTTCCAATAGATATTGAACGGGTAAAGGAGATTATTGAGCTAAACCGTAAAGGGATTAAGGTAGATGATCTTACTCCTGTAAAGGAGCCCCCTTCCAATGAATTTTTAAGTGGCGAAGGGGAGGAGAGCATCTCCCGTTTCGATTCCAACTCTAAAGGTACCGGTTCTAAAAAAGTGAAACGCAATAGTAGAACAAAAAAGAGGAATAGGAGCACAAATGTTAAGAAGAGGGGCAAAAAGGGCGAGGTGTAGCGCACTACTCCCCATTCTAATCTTAGTAATACTCTCCTTAACAGCCTGCAGGGAGAGCAGGAGGGAGATTGGCAGATACCACTTCGAACAGAGCTATATAGTTACAGACACTACAGAGTACTATAATCTCTATCTCTTTGTTAGGCTTCTATCTAAAGAGAGTGGAGCTCCCTTACCTATACTCTTGACAGTTGTTACTCCCGGGGGGGTAAAATATTGCGACACCCTTCAACTCCCTTTTATTGAAAAGGGGGTAGGGGCCAAAAGTATAGCGAGCGGAATTTGGAAAGATTGGCTTTGGCCCTACCGTAGAGATGTTAAGTTTTCTGAAGAGGGGGAGTGGAATTTTACCATCTCCCTCAACTCCTTTTACCCTCTTCCAAAAAGAGGAGCAGCAGTTATTGTAGAGAAAAGAGATTATGGCAAAAAATAAAATTAAGCGATTTGAAGAGAACCTAACCTTCTCCTCTTTAATACAACCCTCTTTTGAAGAGCTTTTTAAGAGGGAACACCCAATGAGGGGGAGGTGGAACAGCCACTTTTTTAAGAGCGATAGAGCAATTGTATTGGAACTGGGGTGTGGCAGAGGAGAGTACACTGTAGCTTTGGCCAAACTCTATCCCAATAAAAATTTTGTAGGGGTAGATATTAAAGGTGCACGCCTCTGGAGAGGAGCCCGTACAGTAGAGGAAGAGGCCATCTCAAATGCCGCTTTTGCCCGCTTTAGGATTGAATTTATAGAGTCTATCTTTGGCCCCAACGAGGTCTCTGAGATATGGATCACATTCCCCGACCCCTTTGTGCGAAAGGCAAAGAAGAGGCTCACCTCCTCTTTATTTCTTAAGAGGTATCAAAATATTATTGAAGATGGAGGGGTGGTTCATCTTAAAACAGATAGCGGCTATCTCTACAACTACACTCTTGCTCTGTTGCAACAGAGTGGAGTAGAAATTCTCTACTCTACAGAGAACCTCTATGGCGAAGGCGAGGTGGGTAGCGACAATGCCACTCTATCTGTAAAGACACGGTATGAGAGCCTATTTAGCGCAAAGGGGATAGCAATAAAATATCTCTCCTTTAGATTGAGAAAAGGGGTAGAGATTGTTGAACCCACTTGGGAAGAGGAGCTCTATTTAGACCACTCCACCTGAATTTTCCTCTTTAGATAACATATATTCGATTGTTCGGGCAATCCGCATAACATCTCTTCTTGCCCCCTCCAATTTAATAGTATTCTCTTCGGGGGTAACTATTATCCGATCTTCGTAGCTCCTTAGAAGGCGTATAAAACCAGACTTGTGGCAAAAGGAGATATTGCCGTCCAATTCACACTCCACTCTATAATTGTATCGCTCAAAGAGTTCAACTATTTTGGAACGCTCCTGTGAAAACTCTCTATTTAGGGTGATTCTCTTTGAGATATATCCAAAGAAGGGGTAAATTATAGAGATTACAATAAGGAAGAGAGCCATTTGCCATCCTGTTCCCGGCCTAAAGAGATTAAAGAAGTCGAACTTTTTTTGAGAGAGAAGCGAGAAGAGAGCCACAATAAGAGCTAAAACTACCAATAGATAGAGAAGGTATTTGAGAGATCTTACCAAATATTTTTTAAAACTACTCTTTTCTGCCATTTTCTAATAGTGTTATAATCTTTAGACAAAGTTATAAATTTTTCGATTTCAATTTAGTAGATTTGTTTAACTTAGTGTTTTGGAACATATATTTAAAAAAACTATTATAGAGCTCTTGTTATGCAAAACGATAAAAAGTTAAAAATTTTAGTTATTGCTCTTGCTGTTGTTGCTGTTGCTCTTGGTGCTATTCTCACCTGGTTGTGGACAGACAGAAAAGGGGTTATAGATCAATTGACAATTGAGAAAGATCAACTCACCTTCCAAATGATTGAGTTGAGAGATGAGTATGATTCGCTCACTACCACAAACGATACTCTAAATTTGAGATTAGATTTGGAGAGGGAGAAGGTTGAGCAGCTTATTGAAAGAGTTCAGAAGACAGAGGCTACCAATCGTTCAAAAATTAGACAATATGAGAAGGAGTTGGGGACTCTCAGATCTATTATGAGAGGATATATTGTGCAAATCGATTCATTGAACACACTCAATATTGCTCTGCGCCAACAGACAGCCAAAGCAGAAGCTTTAGCTACCGAATCGCGTAAACGGTACGACCAATTGCTCTCTACAACAGAGGAGTTGGGTAAAAAAGTAGAGGCGGGCTCAGTTGTAAAGGGGCGCGGCTTTTCGGCTGTTGCTCTAAATGCTTCGGCTAAAGAGAGTAATAGGAGTAGCCGAGTGGTCAAATTTAGAACATGTCTCTTCTTGGTAGAGAATCCAATTGCCGCCAAAGGGTTAAAGATGGTATATTTAAGGGTTAAGAGTCCCGAAGGGGCACTATTGACCGAAGATCCCGGGCAATTCTTCTCCTTCGCGGGAGAGCAGTTGGGCTACTCTTCTGCACGAGAGGTTGATTATCAAGGAGAGGAGTTGGAACTTTGTATCTTTTTTACCGGAGTAGAGGGATTTAAGAAGGGGGTCTATACCATTGATATCTATACAGAAGAGAGCCATTTGGGTTCAACAGAGATTCTTTTGAGATAGTGTAACGCCACCACTCTTCGCTTGGCCGGACTCTATATACATATCCCTTTTTGTGCCCAGTTTTGCACATATTGCGACTATTTCTCATCTATTCAGGTAGAGAAGAGTGGAGCTTTTGTTAGAGCTCTTCTGAGAGAGATAGAGGAGAGAGCTGCTCTTATTGGCAGCTATGGAGTTACTTTTGATACCCTCTATATTGGAGGTGGAACACCCTCTCTTCTTACCATAGAGGAGCTTGCCTTAATTTTGGAGAGAGTTGCGCAACACTACCCCTCTCAACTAAAAGAGGTTACAATAGAGCTTAACCCCGAAGATGTTACCCCCCAGTATGCCACTCAATTGAAAGAGATTGGCTTCAATAGAGTTTCGCTTGGGGTACAATCTTTTATAGATGAGCATTTAAGGTGGATGAATAGACGCCATAGTGTTGAGCGCTCTATAGAGTCGTTTAATCATCTTCGCAAGGCGCACTTCAACAACATCTCTATAGATCTTATTTTTGGATTTGAGAAGCTCTCTATTGAGGGGTGGCAATATAATTTAAAAAGAGCTTTAGAACTTTCGCCCGAACATATCTCTGCCTATCAACTCTCCATAGAGAAGGGGACACCCCTCTATCGCCACTATCAAAAGGGGCTATATACTCCAACCGATGACGATAGCGCCTATGAGCAATATAGAGTACTTCACAACACTCTGTTGGAGTCGGGATTTATACAATATGAGCTCTCCAATTTTGCCCTTGCCGGTAGAGAGTCGCAGCACAACAGTTCATACTGGAATTTTACACCCTACTTTGGATTTGGTCCTGGAGCCCACTCTTTTATTGATGATAGAAGGGAGTGGAATTTAAAGGGTATATCAAACTATATAGAGGGGTGGAAGAGAGGGGAGCGCCTTTTTGGTTACGAGCGGCTCTCTGCAGTAGATCATTTCAATGAAGTTGTGATGCTTTCACTAAGGAGTGTAAAGGGGTTGGATTGCAAAGAGTTAGAGAGAGAACTACACTCCTCTTCTCTAACTGCCGCCCAAGTAGAGGAGTTTACAGAGCAGTTGGGGCAGTTGGTTTCACATGGCACTATTATAAAAGAGAAAGGGAGCTATAGAATAGCTCCCCTAAAACTTTTTATCTCAGACTCTATAATTACAAAATTGTTCCTATAGCTTTTAGATGGGCATAAACTGCAATTGTGCCAAATCCTATAAATATAAGAGTAGCATATATGTAGGAGATAACTTTTAATCTTCCAATCCACTTTGCATTGTTGGCTCCAATAGTGTGGAATGCACTCCAGAAGCCATGAGTAAGGTGGAACCACAAAGCTGCAAACCATACCAAATAGAGAATCAAGATGGGAGTATTGCCAAATGTTTGAATCATCAATCTGTTGGCATCCTGAATTTCACCTCCAAAAAATTGGGGATATTGCATATTGGCCCAAAAGTGTGTGAGATGTATAACAAGCCCGCCCAAGACAATTACCCCTAAAACAAACATATTTTTAGATGCCCAGGAGTCGGTCTCTGCCTTATTGGCAACTTTGTATCTCTCTTTCCCTCTTGCTATAAGATTTGTTGTTGTTAAATAGATAGAGAAGATAATGTGTAATGCAAAACCTAAAGCGAGTACCGGAACCATAGCTACCACTAAAGGTGTTCCCATAAATTGAATAACAGCATCAAAAGCCTCTTCGTTTAACAGATAGGCAGAGTTGGCCAAGAGATGGATTACCAAAAAGAGGATTAAAAAGAGCCCTGTAAGACTCATAACAATCTTTTTACCCACGCTTGATGTTAAGATATTACCCATTATAAACTAAACTTAAGATTGATAAATTGAATTTCATATAGAATTACAAAGATAGGTCGTTGGTTGCTATTTTCATAATATTTGGCTATTTTTGTTACTATATAAACGGTTTTCAGAGAGGAGAGAATGGCTCTATACCCTAAAATATTGTTAAAACTAAGTGGAGAGAGTCTCGCCGGCGAGAGTCGCTTTGGGATAGATAAAAAAATCCTCTCCCGTTACAGCTCAGAGATTGTTTCGGTGGTAAAAAACGGTACCCGTGTTGCTGTAGTTATTGGAGGAGGCAACCTCTTTAGAGGGCTGTCGGGGGTAGAGAGCGGTTACGATAGAGTAAAGGGAGACTCAATGGGTATGTTGGCCACAGTTATAAACGCCATTGCCCTATCAACCGAAATTATAGAGCAGGGTGTAAAGAGTGAAGTTTTTACAGCAACAGCAATGGACTCTTTTGCCACCCTCTATTCAAGGGATAAGGTTTTAGCCTTTATGGAGAGCGGAGGTGTCGCTATTTTGGCAGGAGGTACCGGCAATCCCTTTTTTACTACCGACTCTGCAAGTGCACTAAGGGCTGCAGAGCTAAAGGTAGATGCACTCTTGAAAGGGACCAGAGTAGATGGAGTCTATAATAAAGACCCAGAAAAGTGGCCCGATGCTATAAAGTACCAAAAATTAGGATATCAAGAGGCTTTAGATCAAAACCTAATGATAATGGATAGGACAGCCTTTACTCTTTGCAGTGAAAACCAAATCCCTATAGTGGTCTTCGATATGGATAGCGGAGGCAATCTTGCAAAGATATTGGCCGGAGATGAGGTTGGAACGGTCATATCGTAGTTAAACAGATAGATAAACAGTTAACCTTTAAATTATGGACATTGCCAAACAGAGAGAGATTATTGAATCAGCCAAAAATAAGATGGAGCGCTCAATCCTCTTCTTAGAGGAAGAGCTTAAAACCTATAGAGCAGGGAAGGCAAATCCTTCACTCTTCAACAATGTGATGGTAGATTACTACGGCAATGCTACACCTATCAGCCAAGTGGCAAGTATTACATCGCCCGATGCTAAAACTATGATTATACAGCCTTGGGAGAAGAGTCTAATACCTATAATAGAGAAGGCAATTTTAGCAGCCAATATTGGATTTACCCCCCAAAACAATGGGGAACAGATTAGAATCAATGTTCCTCCTCTTACAGAAGAGAGGCGTAAAGAGTTGGTTAAAAGAGCAAAAGGCGATGGCGAGACTGCAAAAATCAGTATTCGAAATGCTCGCCGTGAAGGGGTGGAACTACTTAAAAAATCTCAGAAAGAGGGGATGCCGGAAGATGTTGCCAAAGATGGGGAGGCTAATATCCAAAAAGAGACAGATCTATTCAATAAGAGGGTAGATGAGATATTAGCTAAGAAAGAGAGTGAAATAATGACTGTCTAACTATTTGAAGTTATCGCCTCAATTCCGGGGAGCACTCTCCCTTCCAAATACTCCAACATAGCCCCACCACCTGTAGAGATATAGCTTACCTTATCTCCAAAACCCATTTGCTTGATGGCTGCAACCGAATCTCCGCCTCCTACTAAGGTGTAGGCGCCCTGTTGGGTAATCTCTGCAAGGATTTGTGCAATTGCATTGGTGCCGTGTGCAAAATTGGGAATTTCAAAGATTCCTACAGGTCCATTCCACAACACTGTTTTAGAGCCCTCCAACACCGCTTTCCACTCCTCTATTGCAGATGGGGCAACATCTACTCCCATCCACCCCTGCTCTATCTCAAAGCTGTTGCAAATTTTAGAGGGAGTATCGTTTTCAACTCTCTGGGCAACTACAGACTCTTTTGCAAAGTGGAGTTTTACCCCCTCTTTTTTTGCCCGCTCTAAAATTTGGAGGGCAAGCGATAGATACTCCTCTTCATATAGCGACTCTCCCACCTTGCCCCCTTGTGCCTTAATAAAGGTGTAGCTCATAGCACCGCCAACTATAATGTGGTTGCAGAAGTTGAAAAGATTTTGAATAACCTTAATTTTAGTAGATATTTTTGCACCTCCAACTATAGCTGTTACAGGGCGGTTGGGGCTCTTTACTACCCTCTCCAATGCCTCTATCTCCTGCTCCATAAGAGTACCAAACATCTTGTCTTGTGGGAAGTATTTGGCAATAAGTGCAGTTGAAGAGTGTGCGCGGTGTGCAGTACCAAAAGCGTCGTTAATGTAGCACTCTCCGTAAGAGGCGAGCTGTTTGGTAAAGCGCTCAATATTTTGAGGAGTGCACTCTTTACCCTCCTCCTCTTTATGGAATCTCAAATTCTCCAACAAGAGCAGCTCCCCCTCCTTTAGAGAAGCCGAAAGGCTTTGTGCCTCCTTGCCCATAGCGTCGGGGGCAAATAGAACTTTAACCCCCAAATAGCTCTCTAAAAGAGGGGTTACAACACTCAATGATAGTTTGGGAGTGAACTCCTTAGGGCGCCCCATATGGGATAGAACAATTGCACTTCCCCCCCCCTCCAACACCTTAGAGAGAGTTGGAAGCACCGCCTTAATACGGGTGTCGTCACTTATGGTACCATCTTTTGCAAGAGGTACATTAAAATCTACTCTAACTAGAGCTCTTTTATTTTTAAAATTATAACTATCAATCTGTTGCATATTAAAAAATATATAATTTCTATCTCTCTTTCTCCTCAAAAATAGCAATATAGAAGCAATATAACTACCTTAGAGTCGATTTGACCACTTTTAAAATTTTAATTTCTTGTATCTAAAAGAGAGAGTTACAGATTGGAACGATTATCAATTGATCGATTGCGGTGGCGAAAAAAAACTTGAGCGCTTTGGAACCCAATATATTATACGGTCCGAATCGAAAGCTCTTTTGAGACCTACCCTAAGTAAAAAGAGGTGGTTGGAGATGGCCTCTACACCTAATGGCTCTAAATGGCAGGTGGAGTATCGCTTAGATGAGCGAAGCTCTTTTAAAATGGAGTTGAAGAGGGGCTCCTCTAAACAGATAGGGCTCTTCCCCGAACAGGCTCCAAATTGGAGTTGGATTTATAAAAGGGTGAATAAAATAATGGAGCGCAATAGAGTGGAGGGGAGGGGAGCCCCCTCTATCCTCAATCTTTTTGCATATACAGGGGGCGCATCCCTTGCAGCAAAGTGCGCTGGAGCCGATGTTACCCATGTAGAGTCGGTAAGACAAACTATTGCTCTTGCCAAGGCCAATATGGAGGCAAGTTCTCTTGAAGATATCCGTTGGGTGCAGGAGGATGCTCTTAAATTTATTGAGAGAGAGGTTAAAAGAGGAAGGAGCTATCAGGGAGTAATTTTAGACCCTCCCGCCTATGGATTGGGCCCTAAGGGTGAACGGTGGCAATTGAAAGAGTCTATCGATAGATTACTCTCTCTTGTAGCAGCTCTATTGGAGCGGCAAAACTCCTTTCTTCTTCTTAATCTCTACACTACGGGCTATACTCCTAAGATAGCAGATACCCTTTTAAGGAAGGCTCTTGCCCCTTCGAAGGCGGGCAAATCACAATATGGAACATTGACTTTAGAGGATAGTTTTGGGAAAATTTTAGAGATGAGCCACTTTGCAAGGGTAGAGCTATAGAGAACAAATACTATCTTTGTTCAATTAATCGATTGTTATGTTATACTCTCTTTCAATTAGGTGGGCAGCCTCTCCCGAAATATTTTCAATTGGCCCCATTACCCTAAGATATTACAGTATCCTCTTTGTCTCAGGCTTTATTATAGGGTACTACCTTATGATGCGCTTTTTTGCTCGGGAGGCTCTTCCCAATACCCTTTTGGATCCGCTCCTCTATACTCTTTTGGGTTCTGCTTTGGTAGGGGCAAGGTTGGGCCACTGCCTCTTCTATGAGCCTGCATACTATTTGGCAAACCCTGGAGAGATTTTAAAGGTTTGGCATGGCGGATTGGCAAGTCACGGTGGCGCAATAGCTATATTGATTGCAATTTGGTTTTTTGTTAAAAAGTATGGAAAGAGACATAGCTTCGACTATTTATGGCTAATGGAACGGATAGGGATTGCAACAGCTCTTGCAGGGGCCCTAATAAGGGTGGGCAATCTGATGAACTCCGAAATTTATGGCTCTGTAACCAATCTGCCTTGGGGCTTTATCTTTGTAAATAGAGGAGAGGTGTTGGCAAAACACCCCACCCAACTATATGAGGCAGCCGCCTATCTGATTACCTTTATTACTCTTATGCTGCTCTACTGGAAAGGATTGCCCAAACTGAAGAAGGGGACTCTCTTTGGACTCTTTCTAATTGGGATCTTTGGTGCACGCTTCTTTATAGAGTATGTAAAGGAGCCGCAGGTTGGCTTTGAGACCCAAATGATAGAACAAATAGGGTTGAATATGGGGCAGCTCCTTAGTATTCCATTTATCTTAGGGGGTGTAGCACTTATTGTGTGGGGTTACATAAAGCGGGTGCCGGCAGCAAGGGTAGAAGGCTCTTGACTACAAATTGCGCTCCATCTCCCTTCTTAAATCTTTCTCTTTTATAGTATGCCGCTTGTCATACTCCCTCTTACCCTTTGCTAAGGCGATATTGAGTTTGGCATAGCCACTTTCGGCAATAAATAGGCGGGTGGCAACAATGGTCATCCCTTTTGCTTGAGAGCCCCTAAAGAGCCGGCGCAACTCTCTTTTGTTTAGAAGCAGCTTTCGGTCTCTCTTTGGTTCGTGCTTATTGAATGAACCCCACCAATAGTCGGCAATATGCATATTCCTTACAAAGAGCTCCCCATTTACAAAGTAGCAGTAGGAGTCGGCAAGTGATGCTTTAGCAGCTCGAATAGATTTTATCTCTGTTCCGGTAAGTACAATCCCCGCTGTAAAGCTCTCTACAAACTCATAATCGAAAGAGGCTCTTCTATTTTTAATCTCTACTCTACTTTTTACTTTTGCCATATCTCAATAAAACTGTTCAAAATTAAGCTAAATTTGTGAGATGAAGCAGAAAGATAGGGTAAAAGAGGACAATAGCCTTATTGCGGTGGTGGGACCAACCGCTTCGGGAAAGACAAAATATGCTGTAAAGCTCGCTCTTGATATAGGTGGAGAGATTATCTCTGCCGACTCCAGACAGCTCTATAGAGGGATGGATATTGGAACCGGGAAAGATCTGGCCGACTACACTATAGATGGTGTAGAGATTCCCTACCACTTGATTGATATTGTAGATCCGGGGTATCGATACAATATTTTTGAGTATCAGAGAGACTTTCATAGTGCCTATAGAGAGATACTCTCTCGCGGTAAAAAAGCGATCCTCTGCGGTGGAAGCGGACTCTATATAGAGGCCGCCACACAAGGGTACAAGCTTCACGAGGTTGCTCCCGATCCAATTTTACGGGAGAGGTTGGAGCGTCATAGCAATGCTCAGTTGATTAATATGTTGGAAGAGTTGCAGCCTCTACACAACACCACCGATACCAATAGCCGAAAACGGTTGATTAGAGCATTGGAGATAGCGCTCCATTCAGAGGGGAGGGGAGAGAGTCAATTTCCTCCCATTGCAACCCGCTTTATTGGTATAAAAGTGAGTAGAGAGGAGAGGATTGCGCGGATCGATTACCGATTGGAACAGAGGCTTAAGGAGGGGCTGGTAGAGGAGGTAGAGTCTCTGCTAAAGGGTGGAGTTACTCCACAAGAGCTTATTTACTATGGTTTGGAGTATAAGTTTGTTACCCTCTATCTTATAGGGGAGATTTCGTTTGAGAAGATGAAGGAGTCTCTTGCAGTTGCAATTCGCCAATTTGCAAAACGGCAAATGACTTGGTTTAGAAGAATGGAGCGAAGAGGAGTGGAGATTGAGTGGGTAGAGCCCCTCTAATTTTGATCTATTATTAGCGGTACATTAGAGGGGAATTGGAAAATGGTCAACTCAAATATTGGAACTATTGCCATCACATGGTCAAAAATATCTGCCTGAATCTTTTCGTAGGATACCCAATTCTTATCTGAAATAAAGAAGTAGAGCTCCAAGGGAATCCCCTTCTCGTTGGGTTGCAGCTGGCGAACCATTGCAGTGAGCTCTTTACTCACCATATTGTGGCGTTTTAGATACTCTGTAAGATAGGCACGAAATACCCCAATGTTGGTCTGTCTTCTACCATTAACCAAAACAGAGTTGTCTATTCCACTCTCTAAGTTGTATTGGATAATCTCCTCTTCTGTTCTCTCTATATACTCCTTTAGGTAAGCTATCTTACTAAAGTTTTCTAACATTTCAGGAGTGCAGAACTTAATTGAGTGCATATCTATTAAAATAGAGCGCTTTACTCTTCTACCCCCCGACTCCTGCATCCCCCTCCAGTTTTGGAAAGAGTCGCTCACCAACGCATAGGGGGGGATAGTGGTAATTGTTTTATCGAAGTTTCGCACCTTTATTGAGTAGAGGCTTATATCCTCTACATCTCCATCGGCATTGTACTTTGGCATGGTAATCCAGTCGCCGGGGCGAACCATATCGTTGAGGGAGAGTTGCCACCCCGCAACAAAACCTAAGATACTATCTTTGAAGATAAGCATCAATATTGCCATAGAGGCTCCCAAAGTTGCAAAGAGGGCACTGAAACTCTTATTGATTAAAATACTAAGAATCACAATGCTCCCTGTAAAGTATGCTATTACAGCAATAACCTGAAAAATTACCTTTAGGGGCTTGTCGGCATACTCCTTTGATGTAGAGAAGATCTCCGAAAGGGCTCGAGTAGCTCCTCCAACCGCTTTGAGAATGGTATAGACAATTAAAATTTGACTACCCTTCTGAAGTATAGTTACCCCCAAATGGCTCCGTAGCGCAATAGGTGCAGCTGCGGCTACCACTACTAAGGGGAATATACGCACCAACTGCTTGAGCACCCCATGTTTTACAAAGTTGTCGTCCCACTTTACAGCTGTGTAGTGGGCAAATTTAACTATTAGGCGGTAGAGTACCACTTTAGCAAAGAGGTTGACTAACCAAGCCAAAATAAAGAGGAGTGCCAGGCTGATCACCTCATCGAAGATATTGGCCAAGGAGGGAGAGACTCCCCACTCTATAAGGAGTCGATAAATTTTATCAACCACCCCAAATAGGGCAGTGCTCCTCTCGCTTAATCCAATAAAAAACATCTTTTAACTCTTTAAGTTATAGTCATTTAGTCTTCTATCCACCCTTCGCAGCTACACATAAGATTTCGGTCGCCGTAGCCATTATCTACTCTGGCAACGCGTGGCCAAAACTTATTCTCTCTAATCCACTCTAAGGGGAAGGCAGCCTCCTCTCTACTGTATGGATGGCTCCACTCGTTGGCACTAACTTCATCTACGGTGTGGGGAGCATTTTTCAAAAGATTGTCGGTAGAATCTACCTCTCCCTCTTTAATACGGTCGCACTCCCTTTTTATTGAAACCATCGCCTCAATAAAGCGATCAATCTCTCCTTTAGACTCACTTTCGGTAGGTTCAACCATAAGGGTATCGACTACCGGGAATGAGAGCGTAGGGGCATGGAATCCATAATCCATAAGTCTCTTTGCAACATCTGTCGCATCTGCTCCATACTCTCTTCTAAATCCTCTTAAATCTAAAATAGATTCGTGTGCTACCCGCCCATTTTTACCTGTGTAGAGGGTTTTATAGTGCTCTTTCAGTTTTACCGAAATGTAGTTGGCATTTAAAATTGCTATCTGGGTGGCTCTCTTTAGTCCGCTTGCGCCAAGCAGTTTAATATATGCATGGGTTACCGGTAGTGCCATAGGATAGCCGTATTGGGCCGAACTTACACCCTTTACCCCTTTGCTTTTAGATTCTGTGTCGAATGGATGTGAGGGGAGATAGGGGGCAAGCTCTTTGGTACAGCAGATGGGGCCTATCCCCGGGCCACCACCACCGTGGGGTATGGCAAAGGTTTTATGGAGATTGAGATGGCAAACATCGGCTCCAATAACTCCGGGATTTGTTATCCCTACCTGGGCATTCATATTTGCCCCATCCATATAGACTAAACCTCCGTGGTTGTGGACAATTTGGCAAATCTCCTTTACTCCCTCTTCATACACTCCGTGGGTAGAGGGGTAGGTTATCATAATTGAAGAGAGATTTTTACTATGCTCCTGCGCCCTCTTTTTAAGATCTTCAATATCTACATTGCCATTTTCGTCACACGCTACCAATACAATTTCCATTCCCGCCATTGCTGCAGAGGCAGGGTTGGTGCCGTGGGCAGAGGTGGGGATAAGTACTACGGTTCTATTTGCTTGGCCATTGGCGTGTTGGAAGGCCCGGATTGTCATAAGCCCGGCATACTCTCCGGCAGCACCTGAATTTGGTTGTAACGAACAGGCATCGAAGCCTGTAATAACAGCAAGATCGCGCTCAACCTCTGCAATTAAATCTAAATAGCCTTTTGCCTGCTCCTTGGGAACAAGGGGGTGTATTGAGGCCAGTTCGCTCCAACTCATAGGCATCATCTCTACTGCAGCATTTAGCTTCATAGTACAGGAGCCTAAAGGTATCATTGAGTGTGTTAGAGAGAGGTCGCGCCTCTCCAACTTCTTTATATACCTCATAAGTTCAGTTTCTGAGTGGAACTTGTTGAAGGTAGCCTCCTGCATAAATGTTGTTGTACGGGCTAAAGTTGGAGCTCTATGTGTAACTTTAGGACACTCTTTTACCTCAATTCCAAAGAAGGAGAGCAGGCTCAATACATCTGTGCACCCTGTGAGTTCATCAAAACTGAAGCGGACGCTCCTTGGGGTAGGATAGAAGAGATTGTACTTTGCAGCAAGGGCTCTCTTCTCTACCGCAGAGGCATCTACATCTATAACCTCTAAAGTGTCGAAGAACTCTTTTGAGGCAAGTTTAAAGCCATTCTGCTCCAAAACTGTTGCAACTACGGTGGTATACCTTCTAATGGTATTGGCAATCTCTTTAAGCCCTTCGGGGCCGTGGTATACACCATACATACCGCTCATAGTTGCCATCAATGCACTTGCTGTACAGATATTTGAAGTAGCCTTCTCTCTTTTAATGTGCTGTTCGCGGGTCTGTAGGGCCATCCGCAGCGCCTTATTCCCCAATCTATCTACCGAAACGCCAATAATACGGCCCGGCGTATGTCGCTTATACTCTTCGCGGGTAGCGATAAACCCTGTAGTGGGGCCACCAAAGCCCATAGGCAATCCAAAGCGTTGGGTTGTCCCTACAGCTATATCGGCACCCCAAGCTGCCGGCTCTTTCAAAATAGCCAATGAGAGAAGATCGGTAACGGCTGTTACTAAAATTCCTTTTTGGTGGGCCGCTTCACAAAATTTGGAATAGTCTCGAACATCGCCATTGGCAGCCGGGTATTGTAGAACTGCACCAAAGCATCTGTCGTTAAAATTGTATTGGTCAAACTTACCTATCTCTATCTCAATATTTATAGGCTCCGATCTGGTCTCTATAACAGCAAGTACCTGCGGGAAGATATTCTCATCTACAAAAAGTAGATTTTTATTGGCTCTCTGTGCCTCTCTCGAACGCAGTTCATACATCATTCTCACCGCTTCAGCAGCAGCGGTTGAATCGTCTAACATTGAACTGTTGGCCATCTGAAACCCGGTGAGGGTTGAAACCATTGTTTGAAAGTTTAGAAGAGCCTCTAACCGCCCTTGCGATATTTCGGATTGGTAGGGGGTGTAGGAGGTGTACCATACCGGATTCTCAAAAATATTTCTGATTACTGCAGGAAGTGTTCCAGTGCCATAAAAACCCATCCCTATCAGAGATCTAAACTCTTGGTTTTGAGAGACCATCTTCTTAAGAGAGGTTAAATATTGCTGTTCTGTAACCGCTTCATCCAAATCTAACGGTTTATCTATAATGATATCGTTTGGCACAGTCTCTTCAATGAGTTGTTCAAGGGATTCCACTCCAATCTCCTGGAGCATCTCTTTTACTTCACTTTCACTCGGACCGTTGTGCCGGTGTATAAAAGCTACTGACATAAATCGCTATTTATTAAGTTGTTATTTATATGTAAACAGACAAAGATAGTTAAAGTTTGCCTATAAAAATATTTTGATATGTTTGTAAATTCACAAATAATGCCAAGAATGAATATGTTAAAGAGAAAGATGTCTGAACTGCAAGAGCGTACGGCTAAAGCACGCAAAGGAGGCGGAGAAAAAGCTATAGCCAAACAGATTGCTATGGGCAAGCTTCCTGCCAGAGAGCGGATCAATCTTATATTGGATCCCAACTCCTTTTATGAGTATGACCTTTTTATTGAGCATGAAGCGAGAGAGTTTGGAATGGAGGGGAGAGAGTTGGCGGGCGATGGAGTAGTGATTGGAACAGGAAACATAAACGGTCGTGCTGTGGCTATTTATGCACAAGATTTTACAGTTGCAGGAGGTTCGCTGGGCTATATGCATGCCAGAAAAATTGTAAAAATTATGGATTATGCGCTCCAGATGCGAATCCCCCTGATTGGTATAAACGACTCCGGAGGGGCAAGAATCCAAGAGGGTGTAAACTCTTTGGCCGGCTACGGCGATATCTTTTACCGCAACACCTTAGCGAGCGGAGTGATACCGCAACTCTCTATTATTTTGGGCCCTTGTGCCGGAGGGGCAGTCTACTCTCCCGCTCTTACCGACTTTGTTTTTGTTGTAGATAAGATCTCTAAGATGTTTATTACCGGGCCGGAGGTGATTAGATCGGTATTGGGCGAAGAGATAGATATGGAGTCTTTGGGTGGAGCGAGGGTACATAGCGAGGTTACCGGAAATGCCCACTTTTTTGCCGAGAGCGAAGAGGAGTGCTTTGCACAAATTAAGGAGCTTCTCTCCTATATTCCATTCAATAATCGGTGCCACTGCAATTGTCTGCCTCCTGCAGAGCCCCTAAAGAGCTACAAGATAGATAAAATTGTTCCAGACGATCCCACCAAACCTTACGATGTTAGAGATGTAATTAAGGCTCTCTCCGACAACTCCCAATTCTTAGAGGTTCAGCAGTTGTGGGCTGCCAACATAGTGATAGGCTTTGGTAGGATAGATGGAAGAACGGTTGGATTTGTAGCCAATCAACCTATGGTTTTGGCTGGGGTTTTAGATTGCGATTCAAGCGATAAGGCTGCCCGTTTTATTCGTTTCTGCGACGCCTTCAACATCCCTATTGTTACCCTTGAAGACCTTCCCGGCTATCTTCCGGGGGTAGATCAGGAGCATGCCGGAGTGATTCGTCATGGAGCCAAACTACTATACGCCTACAGTGAAGCTACAGTACCCAAAATCACCTTTATTTTAAGAAAAGCGTACGGAGGGGGCTATATTGCAATGAACTCCCGCCATCTTGGAGCCGATTTTGTCTTTGCCTGGCCAATGGCAGAGATTGCAGTGATGGGGCCCGAGGGGGCTGCCAATATTATCTTTAGAAGAGAGATAGAGGGGGCAGACGATCCCGACAGTGTAAGAAGAGAGAAGGTTGAAGAGTATAAGCAGAAGTTTGCAAATCCTTATGTAGCTGCAGCTAAGGGATATATAGATTCGGTTATCGACCCCAAAGAGAGTCGTCAATTTTTACGCCACGCTCTTGAAGTTTCGGTAAACAAGCAAATTAGTCGTCCCGAAAAGAAACATGGAATTCCACCGTTTTAATCTTGATCTACCCAATTATGAGCAATAAAAAACTCTCCAACGACCCTTTAGAACAGTTGCAAATTTTTCCGAAGGCGAGAATATATAAGACCAAATTGACCACAAAGTTCAAAGAGCGGAAGGTGTGGAAACGCCCCGATAGGGGGGAGATCCACTCCACAATTCCGGGCACCATAACCTCTATTGATGTTAAAGTAGGAGATAGGGTTACCCAATCTACTCCACTACTCTCCTATGAGGCGATGAAGATGCAAAATGTGTTATTGGCCCCTTTCGATGGAGAGGTGATCTCTATTGAGGTTGAGGTGGGGGAGAGTTGTAAAAAAGGGACTCTACTACTCTATCTGAACCCTTTAAATGGCGAAGAGCAATTTGAAGAAGACCCCCTTAGCGCCACCGATCTAGGTCTAATCGTATAAATATAAAGAGGAAGAGGGTAAAGCTTAGTAGGGCGGAACCCCCGTAGCTTACAAATGGTAGTGGGATTCCTATAACCGGCATTACCCCTATGGTCATCCCTATATTTATTATAAAGTGGAGAGCCAAAATAGAGGCGAGCGAGTATCCAAATACCCTTGTGAAGATATCTTTCTGCTTCTCTGCAAGGTTGTAAATTCTAACTATTAGTGCCAAAAAGAGCGCTATTACAAAGAGGGAGCCCAAGAAGCCCCACTCCTCTCCAATTGTACAAAATATAAAATCGGTGCTCTGTTCGGGTACAAAGTTATATTTTGTTTGGGTCCCTTTTAAAAAGCCTTTACCGGCCATTCCGCCCGAACCTATTGCCACTTTAGATTGAAAGACATTGTATCCGGCACCTTTTAAATCTACATTTACCCCTACCAAATTTTCTATCCGCACCTTTTGATGAGGCTTTAAGATGTTGTCGAATATATAATCGACAGCAAAAATCAGAAGAAGCGAGAGCATATATATTAGAGTTACTCTCCACATCTGTTTTGCTCTACTTTTAAAACTTTTTATAATATGTATCAGCAGTAGCGGAGTAGATGCAATTAGAAGATAGAGCTCTTCATCTATAGCCAACTCTTTTAAAAAATTGAGATTGCCCAAATATTTGGAGTAGTAGAGAAGAGGGAGCGCAAGTAGCGGAAGGAGAGATTTGGTTAGAGGCTCTTTGCCTATAAGGGCTCTAAATGTAATTAAGGTGCCCAAAAGAATTAAAATTGCAACAAAGGGAGAGATTGCTACAGTGAGTAGGAAAAGAGCTACCTCAAAAGCTCCCAATATGATTATCCATCCACTCATCCCCTCTCTATAGAGGGTAATAAAGAAAGCGCTATAGAGTAGAGCTGTTCCACTCTCTTTCTGTAACACTATAAAGAGTGCCGGAATAAAAATTGTTGCCAATGCCGCTCTCCTATTTGCCCTATTTTCAATTGAGAAGCCATATCGGCTCCATAAAGAGGCCAAAAGTAGCGATGTGGTAATTTTAGAAAACTCTGCAGGCTGAAATCTAAAGAAGCCCAAGTTGAGCCAAGAGTTTGATCCATTTACTTCGGTTCCAATGTAGATTGTGGCAAAGAGGAGAAGCGTTGCACCAAAGTAGAGAATCTTAGCCGTTGAGCTATAGATCTTTGGATTGATTATAAAGATAATAAGAAAGGCTGCTATATATGAGATTGTAATCCACAGTAGCTGCATCCCCTCCTTTGAACCTAAACTTATAATAGTTGCCCGCCCCTCGTCATAGACTGCCGAAAATATATTGAGCCACCCCACTGCAGTGAGCAGCAGATAGAGTACTATCAGCCACCAGTCCAATTTTCTATATAGATTAAATGGAGTCATCTCAATTTATATTATCTTGGGTGGGGCACACCCCCCATTAAGTTTGCACCGGTAATCCGCTCCTCTAAATAGTGGCGTGAAATTTCTCCTGTAAGATATTTCTCTATCATTAGAGAGCTGATTGGAGCAGCCCAAGTGGCTCCAAATCCTGCATTCTCTATAAAGGCTGCAATAGCAATTTTAGGATTCTCCTTTGGTGCAAAGGCTATAAAAACCGAATGGTCTCGGCCATGTGGGTTTTGTGCCGTTCCGGTTTTGCCACACACCTCAATACCGGGTATTGCTGCTATTGTAGCTGTTGCTCCAGAGCCCACGGGAGAGTTGACTGCAAGCGACATCCCTTCAACTACAGCTTCAAAATGGGTGGTATCTATCAAGGTGTAGTGGCGTCTATTGTAACGACTCTCTAAAAGAGAGTCTAAAGGATGTTTAATAAGATGGGGAGTGTGGTAGTATCCTCTATTTGCAATGGTGGCGGCCAAATTTGCCAAATGTAGGGGAGTGGTACCAAGTTCCCCCTGCCCTATAGCAAGAGAGAGTATAGAGAGGGAGCGCCACCGGTTGTAGCCGTGAATCTTATCGTACCCCTCCGACGAAGGGAGGGTTCCCCCCTGCTCTCCCGGGAGATCGCTACCAAGAGGCTTCCCAAACCCAAAACTTTCAACAAATTGGCGCCATCTCTCAAACCCCTCTCTTACGCTGTTGTAGTGAGGATTATCTATAATTGCTCTAAATAGTATGCAGTAGTAGGTGTTGCAGGAGACCATTATAGATTGAGGGAGATCTACAGGAGAGAAGTGGGAGTGGCACGCTACCCCTTTACCCACATTGTAACGGCCAAAACAGCTGTGCCTACTCTCTTTTTGCGCTACCCCCTCCTGAAGTGCAATTAGAGCATTTACCACTTTAAAGACCGAGCCGGGAGGGTAGGGCGACATTGTTGCACGGTTGAACATAGGTTTATAGGGGTCTGCTACAAGTTGTGCGTACTCTCTATTTATATTTGCAAGCTGCTTTACCTCTATCCCCGGAGCTGTAACTAATGCCAAAATCTCTCCCGAAGAGGGCTCTATAGCCACCACACTGCCAACTTTATTCTTTAAAAGATACTCTCCATATTGCTGTAACGGGGCATCTATAGAGCTGGTTATATCCTCTCCGGGAATGGAGGCTTTATCGTACTTCCCTTGGGCAAAGTTAGACTGTAGTTTATTGTGTACATCGCGATAGTAGATTTGATACCCTTTCTCTCCTCTAAGGAGCTTTTCATAAGATTGTTCAATACCGGTTCGCCCTGTATAGTCTCCCAATTTATAGTGGGAATCGCGAGCCAAACTGGCAGAATCTACTTCGGTAATATATCCTAAAAGATTTGCTCCACCTTTGAAGGGGTAATTTCTAACTGTACGGGTTATCACATTAAATCCCGGAAAGTTGTGCTCCTTTTCAAGAAAGTAGGAGTACCTTTCTGCAGAGAGCTGCTTTACAAATGGAAAGCTCTGATATCCAATTTTTCTCTTATTCTCTCTATAGTACTTCAACTTCTCTTTGACCATTTTGGGATCTAAATCTAAAAGAGAGCAGAGGGCAAGGGTATCGAACTCTTTAACCTCAATTGGAGTGATGGTAATATCGTAGCTGTTGGTGTTGGAGACTATTAGTCGGCCATCTCTATCTAAAATAAGACCTCGTGGAGGGTATTGTACCACATATCGGAAAGCGTTGTTTTCGGCAGTAATCTTATACTCCTTATCTATAATCTGCAACTGAAGCAGTTTTAGCAGATAGATAAATGCAATTGCCAAAATTACCCATACAATATTTTGCTTTCTCCTTGAACCTAATGCCATCTTCTATAACTGTTGAAATAATTATGCACTTCGCCTATAGAATATTGCATACTCTATAGTCGATACAATAGCAAGGTTCACTAAAACACTTACTGCCAATCTTGAAAGAAGGTGTGCAAAACTGCTTAAGGTTAAGGATTCAATAAGAAGTAGGGCCAAGTGATGCACCAAGAGCGAGAGTGCTACATAACTGTTATATCGTATAACTCCCAAATCCCGCATATTAATAAAAGAGAGTGAGATCACCTCACCCTTTGTGTAGAAGGCTCTTAAAATATTATTTCTAAAGAGTGCCAATACCAACGACGCCGCACTATTTAAGCCAATAATATTCCCCGATAGGAGATCTACAGCCACTCCAATTGAAAAAGCCCACCACAACAGCTTTTTGGTAGAGAAGTTTGGGGGGAGCGAAATTATAAAGATAGGGTAGAGGGCAATAAGAAGAAGGGGGCCAAAAGTGAGAATTTTGGAGAGTACCAACTGTAGTATGAGCACTCCCAAAAAGTGGATATAAATATATCGATCCCTCTTTCTATCCATCTCTCTCAATTTTTGAATTGAGGGAGTCAAGCTCCCTTTTATTATGATTTGTAATGATATTTACAAAGTTTAGGGTGTTGAACTCTTGAAGCAGTTCTACCTCTATATTGTAGTGCGCTCCCCCCTCCAGTGAAAATTTATCAACTACCCCAATAGGGATATTTGCAGGAAAAATTAATGAGTAGCCGCTGGTTGCTACGGTATCTCCAATCTCGATCTTTATATGGTGTGGAATCTCTTTTAATGTAACATATCGCCGATTGCCACCCTCCCACTTTAGAGTTCCAAAGGCACCCGATGGAAGTACCTTGGCACTAATAGATTGATTTATATTTAAAAGAGAAGTGACCATAGAGAAGTGCTCCGTAACATGTTCTACCACCCCCACAACCCCTTTTGTAGAGAGCACTCCCATACCCGATTCTACGCCATCTCTCTCCCCTTTGTCCAATATAAAAAAATTGTTCAATCTATTGGTGCTGTTGGAGAGAACTCTTGCACTTTGAAAAGAGAATTGCAGTGGAGAGAGGTTGGAATGGGGGGGGCGATAGGTAGGATAGTTTTGGGCAGTGGCTACACCGCTCTTTTGCAACAAATTCCTTAAGAGGAGATTCTCTTCAACCAAAAGAGCGTTGCTCTTTGCCAAAGAGGTGTAGTGGCGAATATCGGCATTTAGCTTTGCAACCTTCTCTACTGCTCCGATTGATAGGGCCTGTAATCTAATTCTTTGATAAAGACTGTTTTGTGTAATTAAAAAGAGCGACAAACCCTCCAAAAACAGGAAAAGGAGGAGGGTTGTCAAATACTTTATTAATGGAAGTCGTCTCCTCATTTAAATTATCTCTTAAGGAAAGAGAGTTTTTCTGAATTTCTCAAAGCTAAAGAGGTTCCAATTGCTACCGACAGTAGAGGATCTTGGTGCACTATAAATTTAATATTTATCTTTTCGGTCAACCGTCTATCCAATCCCCGCAGCAGTGCCCCTCCTCCTGTAATATTAATTCCATTTCTAACAATATCGGAGTAGAGTTCCGGAGGGGTCTGCTCCAATACTTGAATAATTGAGGCCTCTATTTTTGCAATCGATTTGTCTATACTGTGGGCTATCTCCTGGCTTGTTACAGCTACCTCTACCGGGTGGGCGGTCATTAGATTGGGCCCTCTTACAATATAGGGTTCGGGGTACTCCTCCATCTCTGTTAGAGCAGCACCAACCTTCATCTTAATATCTTCGGCGGTAAGTTCTCCAATTTTAATTGAGTGCTGCTGACGCATATATTGCTGAATCTCATCTGTAAAGATATCGCCTGCAACTCTTATGCTTTGATTTACAACTATCCCTCCAAGAGAGATTACAGCTATCTCTGTAGTTCCTCCCCCAACATCTACAATCATATTGCCGGTTGGCGCTTCGACATCCAATCCAATTCCTAAAGCTGCAGCCATAGGCTCATAAATAAGATAGACATCTCTTGCCCCTGCATGTTCGGCAGAGTCTCTAACGGCACGAATTTCTACTTCGGTGCTCCCCGACGGGATACAGATTACCATCTTTAAAGAGGGGGTAAATATAGATTTTCTATAATTGATCTGTTTTATAAATCCACGCAGCATCTGTTCGGCAGCATTGAAATCTGCAATTACCCCATCGCGTAAAGGTCTAACGGTTTTGATATTGGCATGGGTCTTTCCATGCATCATTCTGGCCTTTTGCCCAAAGGCAATGGGCTGTCCGCTATTTTGGTCTATTGCTACGATAGAGGGCTCGTCTAAGATAACTTTATCGTTCATTAAGATAATTGTGTTGGCCGTGCCTAAATCGATTGCGATCTCCTGTGTTAGAAATGAAAGTGCCATAGGCTTTATAAGGTAAGGTTAGGGAATAAATTAAAAATATGTGGTACTATTAAGTGTTTAAAGTTGTGGTACTCCTTAATGTTTAAAGTGTCTAATTGCTGTGGTTACCATTGTAATCTTGTTTTGGTTACAGAACTCTATCGATTGATTGTCTCTAATAGAACCGCCGGGCTGTATTATTGCTCTAATTCCATTTTGATGGGCAATCTCTACCGAATCTGCAAAGGGAAAGAAGCCATCCGATGCCATAACGGCATCCTGCAAATCGAACCCAAATCGTTTGGCCTTTTCAATAGCTTGGTTTAGAGCATCTACCCTGGAGGTTTGCCCCACTCCGGCTGCCAATAGCATCCTCCCTTTTGCTATAACAATAGCGTTTGATTTTAGATGCTTTACCACCCTGTTTGCAAATAGAAGCGACTCCATTTGAGCGGGGGTGGGAGCTAAATGGGTAACCACTTTAACCTCATGGGCACTCTCGCTTTTGAAATCGCTCTCCTCTCTAAGTTCTCCACCCAAGAGAGAACGGTACTTATATCTGCTGCGCAATTGGCCACTATTTTGCAAAATAATGCGATTTTGCTTCTCTTTTAAAATTTCCAATGCCCCATTGGTATATTGTGGAGCAATAATAACTTCAAAAAAGATCTTATTTATCGATGCGGCACACTCCTGGTCTATAGTGGCGTTGGAGACAATTACACCCCCAAAAGCCGAAACAGGATCGGCCCTAAGAGCATCTTGCCAACTCTCTACAACACTATCTGCCACCGCACAGCCACAGGCGTTGGTATGTTTTAAAATTGCTACAGCGGCCCCCTCTTCAAACTCTGCTATAAGCTCTATAGCGGCCTCTATATCCAATAGATTGTTATAGGAGACAGCCTTGCCGTGCAGCTGTTTGGGTAGGCTCTCTTCATTTCCAATAAAGATCCCTTTCTGATGGGGGTTCTCTCCATATCGGAGCTCAATCGAGTTTACTACCCCCTCCTTTTTGCCCTCTTTAAGAGATAGGTCATTTAGATATTGAAAGATATCGGCATCATATTTAGAGGTTAGATTGAAGGCGTAAGCAGAAAAAAGTGCCCTCTGCTCAAGAGTAGAGCCCTTGGGATTATCTAAAATTTCTAAAAGTTTTGGATAGAGCTCCCGGGAGGAGACTACCAAAAGATCGTTGTAATTTTTTGCAGCACCTCTTATTAGAGAGACCCCTCCAATATCTATCTTTTCAACTATCTGTGGGTGAGATAAATTTAAATTTACACTCTCTTGAAAAGGGTAGAGATCTACAATAACCAAATCGATCTTCTCTATATCGTAAATTTTCATCTCTTCAAGATCGGAGGCACTATCACCACGGGCAAGTATTGCCCCAAATATCTTAGGGTGTAGAGTCTTTACCCTCCCTCCAAAGATTGAAGGGTAGGATGTAATCTCTTCAATGGGCACTACCGGTATTCCAAGCGAAGAGATAAAGTTGGCTGTCCCCCCCGAAGAGAGTATCTCTACCCCGGCACTATGAAGTTTATGGGCAATTTTATCTATCCCCTCTTTGGAGAAAACCGAAATCAGTGCTCTTTTTATTACTCTCTCTTTCATCTATTTTCACTTCTTATAAGAGACCAAAATTACTAAAATATGCAATTAATCCCTATTTTTGTCTAATAATTGTAATCCCTTTTTGTAGCTTTACTTTAGATGGAGAGAGAGTTATATGCAATAATTGTAGGAGGTGGAGAGGGGAGAAGGATGGGTTCGAAGCTTCCCAAACAATTTATAGAGATTGGTGGAAAACCCATAGTGGTTCATACAATCGACCGCTTTTTGGCTATGGAGAGCCCTCCCCATATAATATTGGTGCTCCCCGAAAATTACAAAGAGTGGTGGAAAAAGTGGTGTTTTCGCCATAATTACAACTTTAGACACCAATTGGCTTCTGGTGGAATAACTCGATTCCATTCGGTAAAAAGTGCACTTGAGAAAGTTTCAAAACCCTCTATAGTAGCTGTTCACGATGCTGTTAGACCTTTAGTTGCCACCTCCTATCTTGAGAGGCTTTTTCAATTGGCTCAGGGGTGCGATGCCCTTATCCCAGTATTGGAACCTGTAGACTCTATAAGGGTAAAAGAGGTTGGAGGGGGGAGCAGCCGGGTAGATAGGGCCAACTATCTGATGGTTCAAACTCCCCAGCTCTTTAAGAGTGAAATTTTAATCGAAGGGTACAGCCAACCCTATCTTCCCTCATTTACAGATGACGCTTCGGTGGTTGAGCCATTGGGTGTTAAAATTACCACTACCAATGGCGAGAGGCACAATATAAAGATAACCGAGAGCGACGATCTGCTCTTGGCACAAACTCTTATTAACGCTTTGACGCTTTAGCGGGACTCTCTTCTATATTATTTACCCACACCTGCCGTTCAATTGCTTGATCTAACGATATAAATGTTTCGGTCTGTTCCACAGAGGGGGTATTTTGAATGGTGTTGATTAAAATCTCCATCAGATGGTCGTGGGTGCGACAATAGATTTTAAGCATTAGAGCATGTTTCCCGGTTATAAAATGACACTCTACCACTTCGGGAATCAATTTGAGCGCCTCTATAACTTGAGTGTATCTGTTTCCGTGTGAGAGACTAACGCCAACGAACGCACAAACATTCAACCCTATCGCTTGAGGTTTGACTAACAATCTGGAACCGGTAATGATGCCCGAATTTTCCATCTTCTTTACCCGCTGATGGATAGCTGCTCCTGAAATGTTACATGCCCGTGCTATCTCTAAGAAAGGCATTCTTGCATTTTTAATAAGGAACGACAGTATCTTCTGGTCAATCTGATCAATCTGATATTTTGTCATATTTGAAGAGAATTATTTATTTTAAACAAATATAGTAATAAACTGTAATTATAACAGCTATTTTTTACTCTTTTTTGCAATCTGTTTTTCAATAATCTCCTCTATTTTTTCTACTGTGAGCCCCTCTGCCTCTATCCCTTTAGGAATTCTAAAATTATCTTTTCCCCGCTTGATATAGGGGCCGTACCTTCCATTTAGAACCTCTACCCCTATTTTTGGTAGGGAGAGGATCACCTTTTTTCTCTCCCGTTCAAAATATTGTTCAATCAAATCGATCGACTCCTGCTCATTTATAGTGTAGGGATCGTTCTCTTTGCCCAATGAAATAAACTTCCCCTTATATCTTAAATAGGGGCCATACCGCCCTATTGCACAAACTATCTCCTGGTCGTTGTAGCTGCCAACCACCCTGGGGAGCTCAAATAGTTTGAGAGCCTCTTGGAGCGTTATCGTCTCAATTAGCTGCCCTTTGGCAAGAGAGACAAATTTTTTATCGCTATCGTCGGCAGAGCCAATTTGAGCCAATGGCCCATATTTGCCCATTCGAACTATCACCTCTTTTTGTGATACGGGATCTTTACCCAACACCCTCTCTAATGTGGCATGTTTGGTTTGTGCTAGAGTCTCTTCTACCAATTTGTTGAAGGGACGATAAAATTTATCTATCAGTTGATTCCACACCAAAGAGCCTTCGGCAACCTTATCGAATTGAGCCTCAATCTCTGCCGTAAAGTTATAATCTACAATGGAAGAAAAATTTTCGCTTAAGAAATCGTTTACCAAGATGCCGATATCTTCGGGAAAGAGCTTCCCCTTTTCGGCTCCACTCACTTGGCTTTTAACCTTTAGAGAAATTTCGTTGCCCATTAGAGTGTGCTCCTTAAACTCTCTCTTCTCTCCAGGGCGACTCTCCTTTATTACATACCCTCTTTGGTGTAGTGTAGAGACTGTAGAGGCGTAGGTTGAAGGGCGCCCTATACCCAACTCCTCCAATTTTTTTACCAAAGAGGCTTCGCTATATCGGGGAGGCTTTTGGCTAAATCTCTCTATCGCTTTAATGGCAATAGGATCCATTATCTGCCCAATATCGAGTTGTGGAAGGGTGGTGGCAAGTTCTTGGCTATCGCCCTCATCCTCTTTACTTTCGCTATATACCCTTAAAAAACCGTCAAAGATAAGTCGCTCCGCTGTTGCTATAAAACTGTTTTGTAGTTTGGGAGAGGAGATCTCTATCTTTGTTATAGCCAATTTTGCATTGGACATCTGCGACGCTATGGTCCGTTTCCAAATAAGATTATATAGCTTCTTCTCTTGAGCTGTTCCCTCTACCGTCTGATTGGAGAGATAGGTGGGGCGGATAGCCTCGTGTGCCTCCTGTGCCCCCTTTGTTTTAGTCTTAAAATTTCTAACCTTGGAGTAATTTGCCCCATAAAGCTCTGTGATGGCCCCTTTTGCAGCAGCTAAAGAGAGCTTAGACAAGTTCAGTGAGTCGGTACGCATATAGGTTATATGACCCGCTTCGTATAGAGATTGGGCATAACGCATTGTTTGGTTTAACGAAAATCCCAATTTTCTTGAAGCCTCCTGCTGTAGTGTAGAGGTGGTGAATGGGGGGGGTGGAGTACGGCTACCCTCTCTCTCTTCAATCTCCTCTATTTTGAATGAGGCCCCCTTGCAACGCTCCAATAGTGCAATAGCCTCCTCTTCTGTTTCGAATTTACAATCCAACTCCGCCTCAACCATACTCTCTTGGGATTCCCCATTAGGTATAAATTGGGCAACTACTCTATATTGTGATTTTGCCTCAAAAGCGAGCACCTCCCTCTCCCTCTCTACTACTAAACGGAGCGCTGCCGACTGCACTCTACCGGCAGAGAGCTTTGGTCTAACCTTTTTCCAAAGTACGGGCGACAGTTCAAAACCAACCAACCTATCCAACACTCTTCTGGCCTGCTGAGCCATCACTAAGTTGGTTTCAATTTTTCTGGGATTAGAGATAGCATGTTCAATTGCATCTTTTGTTATCTCATTGAAGACAATTCTTTTGGTATTGCTTTCGCTCAGCTCCAATGCCTCTTTTAGATGCCATGCAATTGCTTCTCCTTCACGATCTTCGTCGGAGGCTAACCAAATAGTAGATGCCCTCTTTGCCACAGTTTTAAGTTCGCTTACAACTTTTTTCTTATCTTCACTTATTGTGTAGTGGGGCTCAAAACCATTTTCTATATCTATCCCAAGGTTCTTTTTAGACAAATCTCTTATGTGTCCAAAGCTCGATTTTACAGTAAATCCCTCACCCAAAAACTTCTCAATAGTTTTGGCTTTAGCCGGCGACTCAACAATAACTAAGTTTTCTATCATTATCCTCATCTCATTATAATAGTACAAAGTAAATTATAAAATAGCCCAAAATCAAAATTTAAGTTTTAATTTTGACTTTTAATCTCTCTTAAAAAGGGAAAATATTATGTCGGTAGAAAAGAAAAAAAGAGTTCGCAGATTATTTTGGATAGTGCTTTTTGCCCCTTTCATACTACTCTTTTTGGCGCTTCTTTCGGTTGGTCTCTTTACCAACATACCCTCTTTTGAAGAGTTGGAAGACCCTCAGAGCAACCTTGCTACAGAGTTGATTTCGGAGGAGGGAGAGATACTCAATACATTCCATTTAGAGAACCGCTCCTATGTCAATTTTGGCGATCTTCCTACCCATTTGGTAAATGCTCTTGTCTCTACCGAAGATGCCCGGTTTTACCGACACTCGGGGATCGACTTTAAAAGTTTAGGAAGAGTTGTTGTAAAATCTATTCTATTGGGAAAAACCCGCTCTGGCGGTGGTGGCAGTACAATTACTCAACAACTTGCCAAAACTCTCTTTCCACGCGACACTGCCCAAACCAACTTTATAGGCGAAAAAGTTTTCAAACTGGGGGTCTCTAAATTTAAAGAGTGGATAACTGCTGTAAAATTGGAACGCAACTACACCAAAGATGAGATTGTAGGGATGTATATGAATGCAGTTTTCTTTGGAAGTAACGCCTATGGAATTAGAGCTGCATCGGCAACCTTCTTCTCTAAGCACCCTTCGCAACTTACAATTGAAGAGGGGGCCCTATTGGTTGGTATGATAAATAAGCCCACCCGCTTCAATCCCAAGATTAATCCCGAACTCTCTTTGGGCAGAAGAGATCATGTATTGGCTCAAATGAGAAAATATAGATATTTAGAGAGGAGTCTATATGACTCTGTTGTCAAAATACCTATAGAACTTTCATACAACATCCAAGACCACAATAGTGGCTTGGCTCTCTATTTTAGAGATATGCTCCGTAGAACTATGAATGCATCGGAGCCCCGCCGCTCCTCTTATAAAAATAGAGAAGATTATAGCGCCGACTCTACCCTCTGGCAAGATGATGCTCTATATGGTTGGCTCAACAAAAATTTAAAGCCCGACGGTACAAAATATAGTTTAGATAAAGAGGGGCTAAAGATCTACACTACAATAAATGCCGAAATGCAGCGCTACGCCGAAGAGGCGATAGTGGAGCATCTGAGCAAAGATCTCCAGCCTATTTTCTCAAGAGAGATAAGAAGGAGTGCAAAACGCCCCTTTGCACACGACACCCCTAAAGAGATTATAGATCAAATTATGTATCAGGCAAGGCGTTGGAGCGACCGCTATAGAAATATGAAGAGTGCCGGAGCAACCGAAAAAGAGATAAGGGAGAGCTTCAACAAGCCGGTAAAAATGAGAGTCTTTACTTGGAAAAGTGGTGCCGGGGTAGATACACTTCTCTCTCCGAACGACTCTATCCGCCACTACAAATCGTTTTTAAGAGGCTCCTTGGTAGCTATCGAGCCGGTAACGGGCCATATTAAAGCTTATGTTGGAGGGCCCGATTACCGCTTCTTCAAGTACGACAATGCGCGCCAGGCCAAACGACAGGTGGGCTCTACTATTAAACCATTTCTATATACATTGGCAATGCAGGAGGGGATGACCCCCTGCGACCGTGTTGTAAATGTTCCCCAAACATTTCAGATTGGCGACGACTCTTGGACCCCCGAAAGTACCGATAGGGCAGAGTGGATAGGACTCAATGTTACTCTTAAGTGGGGGTTAACAAAGAGCAGCAACAATATCTCTGCCTATCTTATGAGGCTATATGGCCCTGAAGCTATGGTTGAGATGTGCCGGAAATTGGGGATCAAAAGCTTCTTGGATCCAGTCTATTCTCTATGCCTTGGCCCTGCCGATCTCTCTCTCTACGAGATGGTAGGTGCCTACAACACCTATCCGGGGAGAGGGGTCTTTGTTGAGCCTATGATGGTTACCCGAATTGAAGATAGGTCGGGCAATATTTTAGGAGATTTTACCACCCGCAAGAGGGAGGGTATTAGCAACCATACTGCATACCTTATGGTTAACCTTATGCAGGGGGTAGTAAATGAGGGCACCGCAGTTAGATTGCGTTACCGATACAGCTTAGAGGGAGCTATGGCGGGAAAAACAGGAACCTCAAACGATCAGTCCGATGGATGGTTTATTGGTTTCACCCCAAAATTGACAGCCGGCGTATGGGTTGGAGGCGAAGATAGACAGATTCACTTTGAAAGTTTGGCGTTGGGCGGAGGTTCCAATATGGCTCTACCTATATGGGCACTCTTTATGAAGAAGGTGTTGGACTCTCCAAATATTAAAATAACCCCCTTCGACCAATTTATCCCCCCAACCGATTTTAAGGTAAACTTAGATTGTACGGGCTCTGACGATGAGCTTAATAGAGAGGCTCCTTCAAGAAGGATAGATCCATTCTTTTAAAAAGAGTAAGGGGAGCCTAAGTAGATGAGAAAGAAAGTAGCTTTAGTTTATGGGGGAGACTCGTCTGAGTATGAGATCTCAATTAAGAGTGCCAAACATATAGCCAAACATATAGATACCACCCGGTATGAGGTGTGGGAGGTTTTGATAAAGGGTGCCCAATGGGATGTTCTGCCCCTATTTGCAGATCTAAATGATCCCAATTTGGTTAGATACCCAATAGAGAAGAGCGATTTCTCCTTCTCAATTCCAAATAGAGATGGAGGGGTAGAAAGGAGAGTAAAATTTGATGTAGTTCTTATTATGATCCATGGAACTCCGGGAGAGAATGGACTATTTCAGGCCTATTTAGAGATGATTGGTATCCCTTTCACCACAAGTTCGGCAGCAGTTGCCCTGTTGGCATTTAATAAATATGCCTGTAAATCCTTTTTGAGGGGATTTGGAGTTACTATGCCAAAAGATCTCTATCTGAAAGAGGGCGACCCTTATGACCCCAAAGAGATTGTTAAAAAATTGGGGCTTCCCCTTTTTGTCAAACCAAATAATGGGGGGAGTAGTTTTGGAGCCTCTAAGGTAGAGAGTATCCGGGAGCTTTCCACTGCAATCGACTATGCATTTAAAGAGGATAGTGCAATTTTAATAGAGGAGTATATAGAGGGTAGAGAGGTTACAAATGGTGTTTTTAACGATATTCTTAAACTCCCTGTAACTGAAATAATTCCCCACAATCAATTCTTCGACTACGAAGCTAAATATCTTGGAGCCTCCGATGAGATATGCCCCGCTCCAATAGATGATGAGCTTAGAGATAAAATTATTGAGGTTTCGCATTCAATATATAGATACCTCAACTGTAAAGGATTTGTACGGATAGATTATATAGTACGCAACAACCACCCCTATTTTTTAGAGATTAACACCGTTCCCGGTATGACAGAGATGAGCCTAATTCCTCAGCAGATAAGAGCTGTTGGGCTCTCAATAGAGGAGTTCTTGAATCTGCTTTTGAATTAGGCCCACTCTAAATAGTAGTTTGGCCGTGGCCTCTTTAAATCTCCTCCTCTTTTTTAATAGACCATCCGGTTTTAAGCCCAACTACAAACCATGCAAGCGATAGCACCCCTATTCCAAAGATTACATCGCCAATCATTCTGAGCCATACAAACAGCTGCATATAATTTAGGTTAAGGAAATCGGCAGAGCGGGCATACCACAAGCCATGTTTGATGCTTGCTACCGTTTGGGCAACCCCCAACGGGAGTAGCGAAAGTAGAGCCATAAGCATCAACCCAATATTTAACGACCAGAAGGTTATTTTAAGGGGAGTCTCCTTCCATACAGCTTTCCCACTCAATCCTCTAAGTACAAATAGCATCAGTCCAATTCCCAATATGCCGTAAACCCCAAAGAGGGCGGTGTGGCCATGTAGAGAGGTGGTGTTTAAACCCTGCATAAAGTAGAGGGCAATAGGGGGATTGATTAGAAAACCAAAGAGCCCGGCCCCCACAAGGTTCCAAAAAGCTACAGCTATAAGGGAGTATATTGGCCATTTGTATCTATGAACCCAATCGGTCGATTTAGAGAGGCTAAAGTTGTTAAATGCCTCAAAACCCATTAAAACCAACGGTACCACCTCCAAGGCACTAAAGGAGGCGCCTAAAGCCAAAACTGCTGTGGGGGTACCCGAAAAGTAGAGATGGTGAAAAGTTCCAAGGATTCCTCCTGTTAAAAAGACAATTGTTGAGAAGAGTACCGCAGTAGTTGCAAATTTTATATTTAGCAATCCCAGCCTAACAAATAGGAAAGCAGAGATAACAGTTGCAAAGACCTCAAAGAAGCCCTCTACCCAAAGATGTACAACCCACCAGCGCCAATACTCCGCTATTGAGAGGTGGCTCTGTCTGCCCCACATAAGCCCTGCACCATAGAAGAGTGCTATTGTTATTACCGATATCAGAAGTAGAATAAGGAGCTCCTTACTCTCCTCTTTTCGTTTAAGTGCCGGTACAATTCCCCTTGCCATCAAAAAGAGCCAAATGAGTAGTCCCACAAAGAGGAAGGCTTGCCAGAATCGCCCAAGATCTACATACTCATATCCTTGGTGTCCAAACCAGAAGTTTATCTTTAGCGATAATTTTTGCATAACTCCCAACCATTCGCCGGCCATTGAGCCAACCACAATGAGTAGGAGCGCTCCAAATAGAAAATGGACTCCAAAGGCTTGATACTTGGGCTCTTTTCCTGCAATAATTGGAGTCATATAGAGTCCCGTAGCAAGCCATGAGGTTGCTATCCAAAAAATAGCGAGCTGAAGATGCCAAGTTCGAGAGATGGAGTAGGGTAGAAGTTTTGTAAGATCTATTCCATAAAGCTTATTACCCTCTACACCGTAGTGTGCCGTAATAATCCCCAGCCCAATCTGTGCCAGAATTAGCGCAGTCACTACCCAAAAATATTTTAGGGTCGCTTTCATAGATGGGGTTGGGGCAAAAGAGAGGAGGGGATCTTTTTTAGGATAGCTTACCTTTAGATTGCCCTCATTTCTGTTGGAGGCATAGTAGAATGCCAATAGGCTAATCCCCAAAAGAAGAACAATTATACTAAAGCCGGACCAAAGCGACAAAGCTCCCGCGGGGGTGTTCCCCACCAACTCTTCGTGGGGCCAGTTGTTGGTGTAGGAGATCTCTTTTCCGGGGCGATTGGTTACACAGGCCCAAGTGGCCCAAAAGAGGAAGGAGTTCATATGATCCATTCTCACTTCATCTTTGATGCTCATTGGAGGGATTGAGTAGGAGTCTCTCAACTCATTTAGTTGGGGGTCATCCATAAAGAGTCCCTTATAAAATGAAGAGATCTCTCTAAAAGCCTCTACTCTAACTGCCGATAGGGTCAACTCTCCAGTTTGAGCATTATAGCTGTTTGTTCGAAGCTCTTTCTGCAATCTAACTTTAAGAGAGGCCTGCTCCTCGAGGTTGAGTAGGTTGAAGCTCCTCTCATACTCCTGTTGGGAGAGTTGCTCCAAAATAAATAACGCCTCTTTGTGGAGCCAGTCGGCAGACCAGTCGGGGGCAAGATAGGCCCCATGCCCCCATACAGAGCCAACTTGTTGGCCACCCATAGATTGCCATACATTTTGCCCATCTCTAATTTGATCTTCAGTAAATAGAATCTCTCCCTCTTCGGAGGTGACAATAGTAGGGATGGGAGGTGCCTCCCGATAGATATCGTAGCCATAATAGCCGAGTACCGCAAAAGAGAGAACAACCATTGCAATAAAAATGGTCCAAAGTCGTGAAGTTTTAATAACGCACTAATTTATAGGTATATAGTTACTATGATTTCACAGTGGTTGGATGTTTTCCGAATCGCAGTTGTCGCAATTCTCAACCTCCTTTAGAGTCTCCTTTTTTTTAGAGTGAGAAAGGGTAGAGTGACAATCTCTACATCTGTACCATCTCTCATCTGTTATGTAGCTCCCCCCCTCAATAATAATCATCTTACTCTCTACAAATGCGGCTGCTACACTTTTTCGTGCCTTGTCGTAAATACGGGTAAATGTAGGTCTTGAAATTCCCATTCGAACTGCAGCCTCCTCTTGGGTCAACCTCTCGTAATCTGCCAACCGGATAGCTTCATACTCTTCAAAAAGAAGATAGATAGAGTCCAATTCTCTTCGGGGAATCCCAAAAGGTTTAAAGCCCTCCACCCTTGGCGGCCTTAAAATTCTTCTCTCTCTCTTTCGGTTGGGCATAGAGCCAAATAGTTTAGGTAAAAACTCTCTTAGCCATAAAAATAGACAATTTAAATCAATTACTATAATCTCTATCAAAAGGTAGAGTCAAATAGTTGTGGTTCAGTCTGTCACTTTCTTCTCCATTCCCATGGGGGGATAGGATTGGGATCTCTCCAGAGCTCTCGTTTCAACTTTTTTGCCTCTATCTCTAAATTGTTATACTCTTGAGAGGTGTCAAATTTCTTATAGTGCCAAGCCAACCCCTGAGCTAAAAGCTCCCCTCCTACATCTTTAATTTTTCCTCTTTGAACTTTTACCACAAACCTTCCCCAAGGGTCGCTGCTCTCAACTGTCACCTTAACTCTTTTACCGTCAATCATAGCTGCCAATGCCTGTTGCGATTTTTTACTAAAAGGTTGTCCCCGCTCCGGGGCATCTATACCATACATTCTAAACTTCAAGAGAAGCTTGTCTCTATTGAGAGCCGTAAAGGTATCGCCATCAATAACTTTAACAATTTTTACTCTAAAGGTTTGAGAATAGAGCTCCCCTATCCACAAAAAGGAGAGAAGAAGTAAGAGAGTGACAAAAATATTTTTATTTTTCATAAGAAAAATAATTGTAACTTTAATACCAACAGTATCTATAAAGTTAAAAATTGGAACGCTATTTAAAAAATGAGGCATGCAATAGAGCTCTCCTTTTGGATGGAGCTATGGGAACGGAGGTAGAAAAAGAGATACCCTCTTCCCAGCGGGAGCCGCTCCCCGATCTCTACAATCTAACCCATCCCCAAATAATATCTGCAATACACTCCCAATATTTGCAGGCGGGTGCCGATATTATAGAGTGTAACAGCTTTTCTGCCAATGCCATTACTCTTAGGGAGTATGGTGTAGAGAGCAAATTGGAGGAGATCAACTATGCAGCGGCAACCATTGCAGTGCAAGAGGCAAAAAGGTATAGCAAAAAAGATCCCTCCAAGCCCCGTTTTGTTGCCGGCATATTGGGCCCCGGCAGCAAATCGGCCTCTATTGGTACAGATATAGAGAATCCTGCAGCAAGGCCCATAACCTTTAGGGAGCTGGTAGATTCCTATCTTCCACAATGCGAAGCACTACTTAGGGGTGGTGTAGATGCCTTTATGGTAGAGACGGTTTATGATACTCTCAACGCTAAGGCTGCCCTCTATGCAATAGATCTACTCTTTGAAAAGAGTGGGAGAAGAGTTCCAATTATGGTTTCGGCAACCATTTCGGGAGAGTCGGGAAGATTATTGAGTGGCCAAAGTATAGAGGCTTTTTTAATCTCTATCTCTCACCACCCTCTCTTTAGTGTAGGTTTAAACTGTTCGTTTGGTCCCGAATCGCTAAAACAATGGGTTGGAGCTCTCTCTAAAAGTGCCTTAGAGATTTTGGGGAGCGAAGTACTACTCTCTGCCCATCCAAATGCCGGCCTCCCCAATGTAACAGGAGGTTACTCCCAAACGCCTAAAATTATGGCCTCCTACATCAAAGAGTATTTAGAAGAGGGATTGGTAGATATTGTTGGAGGGTGTTGCGGCACCACACCCAATCACATATCTGAAATAGCCAAAGTTGTAGAGAGTTGTAAAAAAAGTAGAAGAGCTGCTCTCTGCTCAGATGGGGTAGAGAGCATGCCCAAGGAGGCAAGAGAAGGGGTGCTGCTTCTTTCGGGATTAGACCCACTTATTGCTACACCGGAGTTGGGGCCAATTACAGTTGGGGAGAGAACCAATGTTGCAGGTTCAAGAAATTTTTTAAATCTTATTAGAGAGAGAAGATATAGCGATGGGGTAGAGATTGCCCGCAAAATGGTAGAGGGTGGGGCAATGGCTATAGATATCAATACAGACGACCCAATGTTAGATTCGGTAGCAGAGATGGAGAGCTTTATTAAGATGATAGGATCCGATCCCAGAGTAGCAAAAGTTCCTATAATGATAGATAGCTCCAACTGGGAAGTGCAACGGGCAGCACTCGAACTGCTGCAGGGGAGGGGGGTAGTAAACTCTATCTCTCTAAAGGAGGGTGAGGAGCTTTTTTTGGAGAGAGCTGTAAATATTAGAAAATATGGAGCGGCAGTGGTGGTGATGGCTTTTGATGAGAGGGGAGAGGCCGACACCTTTGAAAGAAGAGTTGAAGTGTGCCTGCGCGCCTTTACCCTTTTAACCCAAAAGGGAGGTTTTAAAAATAGGGATATAATTTTTGATACAAATGTTTTTCCTGTTGCAACCGGTATGGAGGAGCATAGAGAGAGTGCTCTCAACTTCTTTAGAGCAGCCAAATGGATTAAGAAGAATCTTCCAGGGTGTGGTATTGCCGGTGGAGTGAGTAATCTCTCTTTTGCTTTTAGGGGCAATAACTATATTAGAAATTCTATGCACTCCATCTTTCTTTACCATGCCATAAAGAGTGGGATGAATATTGCCATTGTCAACTCCCAAGCTTTAATACCCTACCAATCTATAGAGAAGAGATTGGTGACAGCTATAGAGGCTGTTCTATTCAACAGAGATGAGAATGCTACCCAACGGCTTATTGAGATTGCTACGCAAAATGGCAACACCAAAGGGGCAGCAGTTGCAACAAAAGGGTTGAAGATTGGTGATAGGCAAAGAGAGACGAGAGTAGAGGAGCGTCTTGCCACTGCAATTGTAAAGGGCGATTCACTACATCTAAAGGGAGATATCAAGGAGGCTTTAGAGGGGGGGTATTCCGGGAATGATATTGTAGATAAGCTACTTATGGAGGGGATGAGAGAGGTTGGAACACTCTTTAATTCGGGGAAGATGTTTCTGCCGCAAGTTATCAAAAGTGCATGGGTAATGAAGGAGGCGGTTTCCATTGTCACTCCCTACTTAGAGAGCTATGAAGGGGGTAGAAGCTCCAATGGCCAAAGTAAAGAGAAGAGGCCATTAATTTTATTGGCTACAGTTAGGGGCGATCTTCATGATATAGGAAAAAATATAGTTGCAACTCTCCTTACCTGTAACGGATATAGAGTAGTCGATTTGGGGATAATGGTAGAGAGCGCTAAGATTGTAGAGAGTGCTATCTCGCTAAAACCCGATATTATTGGCTTGAGTGGTCTAATAACCCCCTCTCTTGCTCAGATGATTGATGTGGTAACCCAATTGAACCGCAGGGGAGTCTCTATTCCGGTATTGATAGGTGGAGCAACCACCTCTAAGATATATACTGCACTCAATATTGCTCCACTATATAGTGGTTCGGTAATCTATGTTCCCGATGCATCGGTTGGGGTGACTACTGTAGCAGAGTTGACCACACCTACCACTTCCAACAATTTTAAGCGAGAGGTGGCAAAAGAGTATCAAAGAGCAGTAAATCAATATCTTGGGCGCAAAGAGAAGAGAGAGCTTCTCTCGCTACAGGAAGCCCGAAAAAATAGGCTACTCTTAGATTGGGAGGGGATACCACTTCCAAAGGCCACTCCGGTTACAAAAGTTACCCTACCGGTTTCTGATGTTGCCCAATATATAGATTGGCGGGAGTATGTAAAATTGTGGGGGGTAGATCCCGATTTAGAGTCGAAAGCACTACTAAGCGATCACAACTTTTCGATTGAAGCGCTATATGCCATCTATCCTGCCTTCTCTACCCAACAGGAGTGCATTGTGATAGAGAGTTTAGATGGAGAGCAGTTTCAAGTACCTACCCTAAGGCAGCAGAAGATAAAGAGAGAGGGTGGGCACAATCTCTCTCTTTCAGACTTTGTTCCACCAAAGGGAGGTGGCGGGATGGTAGGACTCTTCTCTATAAAGGTGGAGTCTAAAATTAATAGCGACGGTTTGGCACCTCTTCTAATTGAGTCGCTTGCCCACCGTTTGACAGATGCTGCCTCTACCGCACTCCATAGGAGGGTGTGGCCAACCGGTATAAAACCTGCACCCGGCTATCCATCCTGCCCCGACCATAGAGCAAAAAAATTGATTTTGCAGTTACTGCATAGCAGAGAAAAATTGGGCATAACCCTTACAGAGGGGTTCTCTATGATTCCAACCTCTTCGGTTTGTGGCTACTATCTCTTCCACCCCCACAGCAGCTATTTTGGGGTGGGGCTTATAGATAGGGAGCAGCTACAAAGCTACTCTATACAAATGGGGTGTTGCCGGGAGGAGAGTAAAAAATGGTTAACCCAACATATTATTTAAGATGAAAGTTATAGATCATATCTCCAATCCACAAAGGGGCGGTTTCTCTTTAGAGATACTCCCTCCACTAAGGGGTAAAGGGATAAAAGAGAGTTTTGAGGCGATAGATCCATTGGTGGAGTATGGCCTCTCCTTTATTAATGTAACCTCGCACCGAAACGAGACTCAATATTACGAGACAGATCATGGAAACTACAGGCGGAGAGTGGTTAAGAGGCGGCCCGGTACTGTAGGGATCTGTTCGGCAATCCAGAGCCGCTATAAGATTGATGCTGTACCACATTTGCTATGTGGCGGCTTTACGCGGGTTGAGAGCGAAAACCTTTTAATTGATCTAAATTTTTTAGAGATAGAAAATATTATGGCTCTCAGGGGTGATCCGGTTGCGGGTGAGAGCTATTTTACCCCCGAAAAGGAGGGTAACCGTTATGCATCGGAGTTAGTGCACCAGATAGCAGAGATGAACCGTGGCAACTATCTGGCAAGCGGATGCCAATACCATACCCCTACATCATTTTGTATTGGAGTGGCTGGCTATCCCGAAAAACATATAGAGTCGCCCGCTATGGAGAGTGATCTAAATTATCTTAAAAAGAAGGTGGAGCAGGGGGCCCACTACATAATAACCCAGATGTTTTTTGACAACACAAAATATCTCTCTTTTGTTGAGAGGTGTAGGGAGGAGGGGATAGAGGTACCTATTTTGCCAGGAATAAAACCACTCTCCACAAAAAGACAACTCAACAATATTCCCCATAAGTTTAAAGTAGATCTACCCAACCAATTGGTAAGGGAGGTAGAGCGGGCTAAAACAGACCAACAGGTACGCGAAATAGGGATTGAGTGGGCAGTTGGACAGTGTAGGGAGTTGCTTCAAAAGGGTGCTCCTCTAATTCACTTTTTCTCTAATGGTAAGACAGAGAGCATTGTAGAGATATTAAAGAGAGGTTCCTTTTAATAACTATACCAACAGCTCAAAAAGATCTTGTTGGTCGTTTATATATTGATAGATAAAATTGTGGTTTATCATTCTATTGATAAGGGGTTCCAAATCTTTTGGATTGGAGAGCTCTACCCCTATTAGAGCCGGCCCCTTCTCACGATTTGTCTTTTTAGAGTAGCTGAAGTGGGTGATATCGTCGTTGGGGCCCAGTACATTTCTTACAAACGAGAGCAGTGCGCCCGAACGCTGAGGAAACCTCACAATAAAGTAGTGCTTTACCCCTTGATAGAGTTGAGCTCTCTCTCTAATCTCTTCGGTTCTGCCAATATCGTTATTTCCGCCACTAAGCAGAGCAACCACCCTCTTTCCCTTAATTTGCTTGGCATAGAGCTCTAAAGCAGCTATTGTTAGAGCTCCGGCCGGCTCCAATACAATAGCATTTTTGTTGTACATCTCCAATATAGTTGAGCATACCGCCCCTTCGGGAACAGCTATTGTTTCATCCAACACCCTACTACATATTTTAAAGGTGAGCTCTCCAACCTTTTTTACCGCAGCTCCATCTACAAATCTATCTATTACAGGGAGTTCAGTAACCTCTCCTCGCTCAAGAGAGAGTTTCATACTTGCAGCTCCTGCCGGCTCTACACCAATAACTTTGGTTGAGGGAGAGAGCATCTTAAAGAGAGAACCCACCCCCGAAGCTACCCCTCCCCCTCCAATAGGTAGGAAGAGGTAGTCGATTGGCTCTTTGCAACTCTCTAAAATTTCCAATCCAATAGTTGCCTGCCCCTCTATAATTTTGGAATCGTTAAAGGGGTGGATAAAGCTTCTATTCTCCTTTTTAGAGAAGAAGAGAGCCTCTTCAAAAGCGGCATCGAAGGTATCGCCTGCCAATATTGTCTCTATATATTGGCCACCAAAGAGCTTTACCTGCTCCAATTTTTGACGGGGGGTGGTTTCGGGCATAAAGATATATCCTTTTATCTTTAATGCTTTACAGGAGTAGGCCACCCCTTGGGCATGGTTGCCGGCACTGGCACATACAACCCCTCGTTTGATCTCCTCTTTTGAGAGGGAGGATATTTTATTGTAGGCTCCTCTCAACTTATAGGAGCGGGTTATTTGGAGATCCTCCCTTTTGAATAAAATTTCTGCACCATATGTAGAGGAGAGTCCTCTTTCGTGCATAAGGGGGCTCTTCTCTACTATGTTGTGTAGTTTGGTATAAGCCCCCTCTATCTCTTCCAATCTTGGATAGTATGCCATTGTACTTAATTTAACTCTTCTGCCTCTCTCTTTCGGGTCTGAGCTCTCTAACCGCTGCACCTGTCTGCCACAATTCGCTCTCCCGCAGTTGGGCCAGCTCCTTCTCTAAATTGGCACGATACTCCTTTTGGCTATTGGAGTCGATAGAGAGCTGAGCCTCATGGCCTGATGCCACCTTAGAGTAGAGCTCTCTAAATACCGGGAGTGTAGCCTCTTCAAACTTACGCCACCAATCTAAAGCTCCACGCTGTGCAGTTGTAGAGGTGTTGGCATACATCCAATCCATTCCATTCTCTGCCACCAAAGGCATTAGACTTTGGGTGAGTTCCTCTACAGTTTCGTTGAAAGCTTCCGAGGGGGAGTGCCCATTCTCTCTTAGAACAGTATATTGTGCCTGAAAGATCCCTTGGATTGCTCCCATTAATGTTCCCCGCTCACCGGTAAGATCGGAGTAAACCTCATTTTTAAAGGTTGTTTCGAAGAGATAGCCCGATCCAACTCCAATCCCAACTGCCACCGCTTTCTGGTGGGCTCTCCCCGAAAAGTCGTTGGCTACCGCAAAGCTGGAGTTTATCCCCCGCTTCTCTAAAAAATGTCTTCTTAAAGAGGTGCCCGACCCTTTTGGAGCTACCAAAAAGAGATCTATATCTTTGGGAGGTACTATTCCTGTGCGGTCGCTGTAAGTTATTCCAAACCCGTGAGAAAAACAGAGACTCTTCCCATTGGTGAGATGCCGCTTAACTGTAGGCCATAGAGCTATCTGCCCCGCATCGGATAGCAGGTAGAGTATTACACTCCCCCTTTTGCACGCCTCCTCTATCTCAAAGAGAGTTTCGCCCGGTATCCATCCATCCTTAACCGCTTTATCCCAAGTCTTACTCTCTTTTCTCTGTCCAACAATTACATTGAATCCATTATCTCGCAGATTGAGCGATTGCCCGGGGCCCTGTATCCCATATCCTAATACTGCTATTGTTTCGTTTTTGAGAGTATCCAACGCTTTTTTCAAAGGAAACTCCTCTTGGGTAACAACATTTTCGGTTACCCCTCCAAAATTAATTTTTGCCATTTTACTCTATTTTTTAATCAATTATTGTAATGCACTTTGATAGAAACGGACACTAAGAACATCTATCATATTGCCGATCTGCTTAACTATCTGCTCCATAGCCTCTTTAGTGGTTACACAGGAGATAAGAACATTGCTTACCCCTTTTTTAGAGGAGTTGGAGACATTGAGCGAATCTATATTTAGATGTCTCTTAATGTAGGTTGCCGTTATTCTATTCAAAACCGAAATGTTGTCGTTGACACTTGCAACAACTATGTACTCTTTTTTCATAACATTTAATATTTTTCAGTTATATATCATTTTTTCAATTGAACTTCCCAAAGGGACCATTGGGAATACATTCTCTTCCCTCTCTACCACCACCTCTAAAAGGTATGCTCCCCGGTGGTTGAACATAGTCTCAATAGCACTATCCAACTCTCCAATTTGGCTTATTTGTGCCGACTCTATCCCGTAGGCTTTTGCAAGTAGAGGAAAGTTGGGGTTGACTATCTCTGTATGGGAGTATCTCTTTTCAAAGAAGAGCTCCTGCCACTGCCTAACCATCCCCAAATAGGAGTTGTTTACCACCACTATTTTTAAATCTATCCCGCTCTGTACTATTGTGCCCAACTCCTGTAGGGTCATCTGAAAGCCTCCATCGCCCAATATTGCCACCACTCTTCTATGGGGCACTCCAACTTTGGCTCCTACTGCAGCAGGGAGGCCAAAACCCATGGTGCCCAACCCTCCCGAGGAGATTAAACTTCTCCCTCTGCTAAATTTTGAATATCGGGCACAAAACATCTGATGCTGCCCCACATCGGTAACTATAACCTGATCCCCTTTACTTATAGAGGTTACCTTATCTACAAGTTGAGCCATAGTGATTCTATTGGAACCCTTTTGGTTAAAAAGAGGATCTATTACCAACTCCCGCTCCAACAACTTCTTCTCTTCCATAAAGAGAAGCCACTCCCCTCTTTTTGGAAGCTCCCTCTCTGGGGTGATGGCAGATAAAATTGTGGCGGCATCGCCATGCAGGTGGAGATCACTTTTGACTGTCTTGTCGAATTCGGAACGGTCTATATCTATATGTATAATTTTTGCTTTTGGAGCAAAGGAGGGGAGGTGGCCGGTTACCCTGTCGCTAAACCTCATTCCTGCTGCAATAATGAGATCGGCCTCCTGAATCATTACATTGGAAGCTATATTGCCGTGCATCCCCATAAAACCCACATATAGGGGG